>JAURED010000009.1:26920-28522 GCA_030827595.1 Burkholderiales bacterium | reverse complement strand
AATTAGTGGTGGTGATGGAGAGACTTGAACTCTCGACCTCAGGATTATGAATCCTGCGCTCTAACCAGCTGAGCTACATCACCAAAAGATCAAGCATTATATTTTTTTCAATGAGTTATGTAAAGGTTAAACATTAAATTTAAAGTGTATGACATCGCCATCTTTGACAATGTAGTCTTTTCCTTCCAACCTTTGTTTTCCTGCTTCTTTAGATTTTAATTCACCTCCAAATTTTATGTAATCCTCAAAAGCGATGACTTCAGCTTTAATAAAACCTCTTTGAAAGTCTGTGTGAATTACTCCAGCTGATTCTGGGGCAGTGTATCCAGTTTTAATTGTCCAAGCCCGAACTTCTTTTACCCCTGCAGTAAAATATGTTTGTAAATTCAACAGTGAATATGTTTCTCTGATAATTAAATTTAGTCCCGGTTCGGCAACATTTAATTCAGATAAAAAAAGCTGTTTTTCTTCATCGGTCAGGTCTGCAATTTCTGATTCAATTTTGGCGCATACGGGAATACATTTAGATCCATGATTTTTTGCGTATTCAATCACATTTTCTAAATGATGATTATTTTCAAAACCATCTTCATTGACGTTTGCAACATACATTACCGGTTTTAGGGTAATAAGAAATAGAGGGTATAGTATTTTGAGGTCATCTTGATTCAAAGACATATCTCTCAGAAGTTTTCCTTGATCTAAATGATTTAATACAGATTCAAACAAACTTACTTTTTTAATCGATTCTTTGTCACCTGATTTTGATTTCTTTTTTTCTTTTTCAATTGATTTTGAGAGTGATTCAATGTCTGCAAGAATAAGTTCTGTATTTATTGTTTCAATATCAGAAATGGGATTGATTTTTCCGTCAACGTGAACAATATTTTCATCTTCAAAACATCTCACCACATGAAGAATGGCGTTTGTTTCTCTAATATTAGCAAGAAATTTATTTCCTAAGCCTTCACCTTTGGAGGCCCCAGCAACTAAACCTGCAATGTCTACAAATTCAACGATAGCTGGTTGTATTTTTTCAGGGTTAACAATCTTTGCGAGTTCATTTAGCCTTGGATCTGGTACTTCAACAATTCCAGAATTGGGCTCAATCGTGCAAAAAGGGTAATTTTCAGCTTCAATGCCAGATTTAGTAATGGCGTTAAATAAGGTTGATTTACCAACATTGGGTAATCCCACGATTCCACATTTCATTTGTATTTATTCCTTCGTGTGTAGATTTAACATGGCTTTTTCAAAACTTCCGTTGATCAAATAGGATAAGTTTTGATAGCCTTTAAGAATTGCTGAATGAATTTCATCTTCTTCATTTTTTAAAGGTCTTTTTAGGACATAAGCTTTTACAAGATTTTTATTCCCAGGGTGCCCGATACCAATTCTGAGTCTCCAAAAAGTATTTGTTCCAATTGAGTTAATTATGCTTTTAAGTCCGTTATGGCCTCCATGACCACCACCATTTTTTAATCGAATGTCACCTGGAAGCAGATCTAATTCATCATGGATCACTAAAATTTCTTCGGGCTTTACTTTATAAAAATTTAAAATTTTAGCTACTGACAATCCTGAATCATTCATAAAGGTTGT
>JAURED010000009.1:0-26820 GCA_030827595.1 Burkholderiales bacterium | reverse complement strand
ATTGAAGTGACGGCTGCATCATTTTCATGAGTCAATGCAGTGATTTCAACACCTTCTGGCACTTTAAGGTCAGATAAATGAATAGTATGACCAAGTTCTAGATTTTCTAAGTCAACCTCTATGTATTGAGGTAAGTCTTTAGGTAAACAAGAAATATCTACTTCAGTCATGATATGAGAGATCACTCCACCTTCTAACTTAACGCCTTTAGCGATATCTTCATTAATAAAATGGAATGGCACATTCACATGAATTTTTTCGTTTTGATTCACTCTTTGAAAATCAATATGAAGGATAGTGCCTTTTACAGGTTCTAGTTGGTAGTCTCTTAATAAAACAGACTCTTTTTCTCCATCTGTTGATAATTCAAGGATTGATGCGTGGAATGCTTCTTTATTGAATTGTAGATGAAGCGTTTTGCTATCAAGTACAATGGACTGAGCTTCCTTGTGGTTTCCATAAAGTATTCCGGGGATTTTGCCATTTTTACGAAGACGGCGGCTCGCACCCGTTCCTTTCGTATCTCTTTTTTCTGCTGTTACAGTTATTTTCATTTACTTACTCCAAATGGTTAATAGTAAATTCGCGACCAAATTTACCAAATAAAATTAATCAATAAACAATGAGCTTACTGAATCCTCATGACTAATACGTTTTATCGTTTCAGCCAATAAACTTGCTACAGATATTTGTCTGACTTTTTCACATTTTTGTGAATTTTCAGAGAGCGTAATTGTATCAGTTACTACAATTTCATCAAGTTCTGATCCATTAATATTTTCAATGGCATTTCCTGAAAGAATTGGGTGGGTGATAAATGCTTTTACTTCAAGAGCCCCTTTATTTTTAAGAGCCAATGCGGCTTTAGTTAATGTGTCCGCCGTATCAACAATATCATCAACAATGACACATGACCTGCCTTCAACATCACCGATGATATTCATGACTTCAGAAACATTCGGCTTTGGACGTCTTTTGTCAATAATGGCTAAATCAGAACCAAGTATTTTTGACCAGGCACGAGCCCTAACTACACCTCCAACATCCGGTGATACTATCACTAGATTTTCAGGTTTATTAACGGCTAAGTCATCCAATAAAACAGGAGTTGCGTATATATTATCAACAGGAATATCAAAAAATCCTTGAATCTGGTCTGAATGTAAGTCCATGGTAAGTAGTCGATCAACTCCGGCACTGGAGAGCATATTGGCGACGACTTTAGCTGTGATCGCAACTCGAGCTGAGCGTGGACGTCGGTCTTGTCTTGAATAGCCTAGGTAAGGAATAGCAGCAGTTATTCTTCCCGCTGATGAGCGTTTCAAGGCATCAACCATGACCATGATTTCCATTAAATGATCATTAGTTGGCATGCTCGTTGATTGCAGTATAAAAACGTCTTTACCACGAACATTTTCAAGGAGTTCAACCATGGTTTCACCATCGCTAAATTTACCCACATTGGCTTTGCCAAGCTTAATATTGAGATGATCAGTAACTTTTTTTGCAAGTGTAGGGTTAGCGTTACCAGTAAAAACCATCAAACTGTGGTTATCCATTACAAACCCTCCTTAAAAATTGGCAGGGGAGGAAGGATTCGAACCTTCGCATGCAGGGATCAAAACCCTGTGCCTTAACCAGCTTGGCGACTCCCCTATAATGAACTATCGTAAGCAACATTATGTTCTAGACTTCTTGATTTAAAAAAAACAGTATCTGCGGGTAATTCTCTAATAACTGCTTCAACATCAATATCTTCTTTTAAAATTAGAAAACAACTTGATCCTGTTCCTGTAATTTTAGCATTACCAAATTGTCTTAAATAGTTTAACAGTTGCTTTATTTTTATGTTTTTATCTAGAATGTATTCTTCTAAATCATTTCCCTGCGTATTAATGATGTCATCATAATTGCTGAGAGCCGTAATTTTCAACTCTTTTGATTTATTTGTCAATTTAAAAGCACTGAAAATCTCTTTTGTAGAAATATTGACACACGGGTAACAAATCAGAAATTGCATGGGCTTGAGATTTATCGGTGTGATTTTCTCACCAATACCCTCTACAAATGCATTTTTATTATTAATAAAAAAGGGAATATCAGCCCCGAGACTCAGACCAAGATCAGCCAATTGTTTCTGACCCAGATTGAGATGACACAGCTGATTGATAGCTATCAGGGTTGTTGCTGCGTTTGAGCTTCCACCACCCAAACCTCCACCTTGTGGAATGATTTTGTTAACCTTAATATCTACTGAATACTCTTTTGGAAGAATACGCTCACAGGCTTTATAAATTAAATCATCAAAAAGACTGGTTTGAACAGATGGATTGTTAATCATAATTTTTCTAGTGTCAGATCTTTCAATTTTGAAAAATAATTCATCACACAAATCAACAAAGGTGAAGATGCTTTGTAAGTTGTGATATCCATCCGGTTTACGATCAATTATATTGAGAAATAAATTTAATTTTGCAGGGGATTTAAATTTAACGTAAGCCATAAAAAGAAGTTATGAATTTAATATTAAGGTGAGCTGATATTGATCTTGTTTGATGGTAATTTTTTTTGGAGTATAGAAAGTATTTTCTTTTGACTGAAAATATTCGTTAATTAAAATATCACAACATTTTGTTCTTATTGAAAGAGGTTCGAGACTGTATTCACTATAAAGAATGCGTTTTAGCTCTTGAATAATTGTTTTGTCAAAGATTTTATTAATTTCTTGATTCTCGGGGTTTAAGTTTTCAAATATCACGTCGTCATTTATGACCATTTTGGAAATGATTTGATTGAATGGAGACAATAAGATCATTTCATGACCATCTGCTTTTGGGTGCCATTTGAACGAGCCCGAATAACCCTTTTCCCGTATGTACAACTTAAATTTACCAAAATAAGAATGATCCTGCGATGAAGGAGAATATTGCGACACGAAATCTGAAAAAGATAGGGCATTATTTTCAGAATAGTTGAGCGTTTGACAGCTAGATAACGTTATCAAATATAAAAATGGAAATAAATATAAAAATTTATTGAAATAATCTATTTTTAGTTTCAATGAGGATCAGGTTTTCAGGAAATTTCTCTAAAGAGCTTTGCCAAATTGAGATAGCTTCATTTTGTTTTCCTTGCTTCCATAAAACTTCTCCAAGGTGAGCAGCTATTTCTGGGTCTTCTTGGATCGTATAAGCTTTGGTAATAAATTCGTATGCAATATCATAATTACCAAGTCGGAAATGAACCCAGCCCATGCTGTCCAGAATGTAATGATTTTGTGAGTCAATTGATAGGGCAATCTCTATATATTTTTTTGCATCATCAAGCTTGATGTTTCTATCCGCATAAGAATAACCTAGTGCATTATAAGCTATTGCATAGTCGGGTTTTAATGAGATCGCTTTTTTCAGGTGCTTTTCCATAGACTCGAAATCTTTATTTTTTTCATAAAGAAGGCCAAAATCAAAATAAAACTCAGCGGAATCATTGTATTTTTCTTCTTCTGAGAGCATTAAATTAATCGCTTGTTGGTATTGATTATCGTTATATAAAAAAGAGGTTTTCAGCTGAAGAAATTTAAGCTTTTCTTGGCGGTCAAGAGATTTAAACTGTTCTAAATATTTGATCGCATCAGAAACACCATTTTTTGCACGGATGGATTGCGCTGCGAAAATTCTTGAATCGACAAACATGGGACCCGCACTTATTTTTTCAACCCAATTGAGGACATTAGCTAAATCTTCTCTTTGGGCATAAATTCTAGCGAGGTACATATAAATCTGATCAGGGTTAGGGTATTTTCTTTCTAAAGCTTGATTCAGGTATTTTTCAGCTACCAGATCATCACCTGACTCTAATGCAAGAAGGGCGACTGTTAAACTTAAATCTGAGGAAGCCAGCGGGCTATTTACAAGTTTCTCAAAGTGCTGCTTTGCTTCAGTGTATTTTTCCGTTTGAACCAAAGCTTTTGCAAGTTCTAGGCGAACAGAATTTGATTTAGGATTTGTTTTTATAAATTTTTTGTACTCGTCAATGGCCTGGTTTGGGTCCTGTTGAAAAAGAATTGCGCCTTTAAACAAAATACTCGTTTCCCATTTTGGATCTAATGAGTCGACAATTTTGAGTTCTCGGTCTCGAATTGTGTCATTTCCAGCCATATGAGCCGTATGTGCTACTGCAAAGTGAGCCTCAACCATATTGGGATAAGGTTTTGCAATATCAATAATAAATCTTAACGCATTTGTTTTATTTTCAACTCGGCTCAATATATTATTCAGATATAAAAACCCATCTCCTTTTGATTCTTCACTTTCCAGAATTTTCTTAACAATTGGCCGTGCTTTGGCCAGATTACCACTGGCAATGTACATCTCGGCTAATACTTTTTGCGCATCCGCTGATGTTGGATCGAGTTTGCTCCATACATCAGCTGCATCTAGAGCAAGTCTTCCATTTCTCACCATACTTCCAAGTTGAGCTGCATTTTGAGCAAGAAAGCTATTCTTCGTTAGTTTTGCTAAATCCAAATAAAGATGACCCGCTGCATTTGGATCATTTCTTTGAAGCGCAATTTCTGCTAAGAGAAATTTATACACAAATTCAGCATTAGCTTCTGAAATTTGTGCAGGTAAATTCGGATTAAATGCTTCGACTTCCTCTTCAGCGACCAAGTTAGTTAAGACAAAAAGAGTACTAATAATAAGTAAAAATTTATTAAATTTCATATACAGCCTAGTTTATTTGAATGAATATAAGCAATCAATAGAAATGACTATAGATTTAGAATATAATTCAGCATATTTTTAAAAAATCTAAAACTTTTTTGTTTTGTGGATGGTCCACAAACAGATATTTTTATTTATAACACATTTATGACAAAAACTCTTAAAGCAACACAGTTGACTAGACGTTTTGGACCTAATACTGCGGTTAATAACGTTTCATTTGATCTATCTAAGGGGGAGGTCTTAGGCTTTCTTGGTCCTAATGGTGCTGGTAAATCAACAACCATGAGAATGCTCACGGGTAACTTAGCGCCGACAGAAGGGCAGGTTGAAATTTGTGGAATTAACATCATTGAGGATCCAAAATTAGCTAAAGCAAAAATTGGCTATTTACCAGAGATGAGACCCTTATACAAAGAGTTTAAGGTCAACGAATTTCTTAGAATCGCAGCCAAACTTCACAATGTACCGAATAAAAAAATAAATGAATCTATCGACACAGCGATGGAAAAGTGTGGATTGACGCACATGCGTGATCGGCTGATTGAAAATTTATCAAATGGGTATCAGCAAAGAGTTGGTATTGCTCAGGCCATCATTCACAATCCAGAAATTGTTATTTTAGATGAACCTACTGTCGGTCTTGATCCAATTCAGATTAGAGAAATAAGAAAGCTTATTAAAGATATTGGAAAAGAGCACAGCGTTATTCTGTCAACCCATATTCTTCCTGAAGTTGAAATTGTTTGCGATCGAGTGCAGATAATTGACCGAGGAAATCTTGTTTTTCATGGATCAATCGAAGATTTGAAACAGCAAAGACGAGGTAATAAATTGTTAGTGGGCATGAAAAAACCACCCACCCTTAAAAAGTTACAAACATTATTTGATGTGGTTAAATTAGAAAAGCAAGATGATTTACTGCAAATCATACAATTTAAATCTAATGACATCGATGTAGAAGCTTTTATAAAAGCAAGCATTAAAGAAAAATGGGGCTTATTTCAGATATCACCGCACATTACCAGCCTCGAGGATACCTTTGTTCAATTAACAAACCAATAATTAATTATGAATATGATATTTAATATAGCAATGAAGGAAATTAAAAGTTTTTTTGTAACTCCAATGGGGTGGATTATTATTGCCCTTATCACAGCTGCATTTGGATGGAATTATTTTATTGGGGTAAACAATTATTTTGAAGTGATGTCAGGGGCAATTAGGCCAGCTGAGAGGGTCGGCGTGACAATATATGTTGGACAGACTGTATATGGATCGGCCTCTTTTCTGATGTTGTTTGCAGTTCCACTTTTATCGATGAGGTTAATTAGTGAGGAAAGAAGACAACAAACACTTCCTTTTCTATTTTCTGCCCCCATCTCAATCATTGAAATTGTCTTAGGTAAGTTTTTTGGACTTTTTGCTTTTCTTGCGATTATGGTGCTGTATATTTTTGTCATGCTATCTACCTTAAATATTTGGGCTGACATCGATTTTGGATACTTAATCGCGAATACTTTTGGTTTATTTTTATTGGTCGGAAGTTTTGCGGCGATTGGAATTTATTTCTCAAGCTTAACCAGTCAGCCCATAATTGCTGCTATTTTAAGTTTCATTTTTGCTGTCACGTTATTTATTTTAGAAAGATATTTTGCGAGCCAGCCAAATCATTGGTTTTCATATATCTCACTGATGAAACATTTTCAAACTTTTTCACGCGGGGTAATCAGCTCAAAAGATATCATATATTTTATGTTATTTATAAGCACATTTTTAGTATTAACAATTCGTCGTTTAGATGCAGATAGGTTACGTGGATAATGAAAAATAAAACAAGCTTTAAGCTCAAACTTCAACTGCTTTTACAAAACTGGATTTTTGTAATCTTATTTATTATCCTTATTTTTTTACTAGGCTTTATTGCGAATAAATATGAATTTTCTAAAGACATCACACAAGCCAATCGAAATACGTTAACTGAGGGAAGCGTTGGAGTTCTCAAAGAAATGAACGGGCCAATAAATTTAACTGTATTTGCCACAAAAGACGATGTGAACAAGGGAGATAAATTTAGACAAGGAATTATTAATTTTATCGCTCGATATCAAAGAACTAAACCCGATATCAATATTAAGTTCGTTAGTCCTATTGAGGAGCCAAAATTAGCCCAAGAAATGGGTATTCGCGTTGACGGGGAGGTTGTTGTTGAATATAACAAGCGGACTGAGCATATTACCCCACCCTTCGCAGAACAAGACCTCACTAACCTGTTAGTTCGCCTAACAAGAACCAATGAGAAGCCCATTATGTATCTGGATGGACATGGAGAAAAAAATCTTGTTGGACTCAAAAATTCTGATCTTGGAGAATTTGGTAAACAGCTGGAAAATAAGGGATTCAAATTTTCTAATCCAGATTTAACGGTTTTGCCTGATGTACCCAAAGAAGGATCCATGCTGGTGATTGCCAGCCCTAAAAAAAATGTATCTGAGTTGGAAGCAAAAAAAATTGTTAAATATCTTGAATCTGGCGGGAATCTGCTTTGGCTTCTCGATGATTCACAATTAAAAGGTTTAAAAGAAGTTGCTGATTATATCGGTTTGCAAGTGGCTCCTGGAAAGATTCATGATCCAAGTGCCATGCAGTATGGTTCAACTCCTGATTTAACTTTTGCTCTGAGGTATGGAGACCATCCGATCACCAGAAACTTTATGCTGAGAACGTTATTCTCAAATCCAAAAGCTCTTAATGCTGTTGGAACGTATGAAAATGGATGGGAAGTAACTGAGCTGATTGATGTTGCGGCTGGAGGTTGGCTTGAAAATGGCAATGAAAAAGAACCTACTTTTGAAGCCAATGAGGACCAAGAAGGGCCTATTAACATCGCAGTTGCTCTAAAACGCGAATTTGGTGAGGCGGGACAACGTGTTGTTGTTATTGGTAATTCTGAATTCTTGTCGAATGCATTTATTACATCTGGAGGAAATTTAGATTTAGGTGTAAATTTAGTGAACTGGTTAAGCGGGGATGACAAATTAATTAATATTCAACCAATGCCGCTAAAAGATGTGAACGTAACTATCCCAGAAACCAAATTTTCATTTGCAGTGGCTTGGACAATTTTTCATAGCGTTCAATACTTTATTCCAATCGGATTATTTATTGGTGGAATTTGGTTATGGCTAAGACGCAGGAAAATATAATTATGCTATGAATAAAAGATGGCTCTCAATTTTGGTGTTATTTATTTGTATTGTCCCGTTGGCAATTTTTTCACTTTATCATTCAGATGAAAAAATTGAAGAGGCAACTTATGAGGTATCAAACTTAAAATTATCTGAATTTGATGAAATTTTTATTGATTTTCCATCCAAAGCAGCGACATCATTTAAAAAAATAAATGGTTTTTGGTACCAAACAAAACCCTATCAAACAAGAGCAGATCAAAACATAGTTTATCGCTTACTTTCTATCCTCGCAGCTCGATCAAAAGAAAAGCTGGATTCTTTGCAAATTGAAAAATATGGTCTAGATAAGCCAAAATTAAAAATGACCTTTGCTAAGGAAAATGAAAAAAAAGTTTTTGCCTTTGGCACCTACAATCCTGTCACTGAGCAACAATATGTCCTGTTTGAAAATAATGTGTTCATCCTTGATGGATTTTTTTCTGAAATGGCAAGTTATCTCCCTGTTGAATTAATTGACAAGAGACCCTTGGCACCTTTTGAGAAGGTGATGAAGTTTGACTTCTCCAGACTTGAACAATGGCAAGAGAATTATTTGAGAATTGAAATTGATGATTCTGGAAATTTTACTGCTGACGGTAAAAAAATTGATTACAAGAGTGAGCAACTTGCGGAATGGTTTTCAGATAATTGGTTAAAAGCTTTAGCAACGAAAGTTGAGCCCTATAAGTTTGACGCGCGAATTGGTTATAAGAGTTTTGACATTTACCTCGATGATAAAGCCAAAATTACTTTTTATCGAATACAAGAGTCACCGGAATTACTCCTCTATCGCAAGGATGAGGGACTGCTTTATAGTTTCCCCCAAGACCGTGGATTTACCATGTTAAATCCCAATGTCACTCGCCAAGATTAATGTATGCCTGAATTACCTGAGGTTGAAACAACCGTCAATGGCCTTCAACCCATTCAGTCACTTACAATAAAAGCGTTTTCAGTATTTAATCCAAACCTCAGGTGGCCTGTTGATTCAGAGATTTCCTTACTGTTAAAAAATGAAATAGCCCTTAAGATTTATCGAAGGGCTAAATATATCATTTTAAAATTTCAATCCTTTCATTTGGTTATTCATCTCGGCATGACCGGAAAATTTACGTTTTCATCTCCTGCTGAAAGTAGAAAAAAACATGATCATATTGAAATCAGTTTTTTTAATTTTAATCAGGTAGTGCGTTATAACGACCCAAGAAGATTTGGATCAGTCCATCTTGTTCGAGGTAAATTAGAGGAATTTTTCTTGATTAAAACTTTAGGTGTTGAGCCATTGAGCAATGAGTTTTCTGGCGATTACCTATTTCAAAAAGCCCGTAACCGTCAGCAAGCGATTAAAGCTTTTATCATGAATCAATCAATAGTTGTTGGTGTAGGAAATATTTATGCAAGTGAAGCACTTTTTATGACAGGAATTCCCCCACAAAAAAAATCAAAACTGGTTTCTAAAAAGCTTATGAGTAATTTAACTGACAACATTAAAACAGTATTAACTCATGCCATAGAAAAAGGAGGCTCGTCCATTAATGATTTTTTTAATACCGGCGGACAAGCAGGATATTTTCAAATTGAACATCAGGTTTATGGAAGAGAGGGTCTGCCATGCAAAAGATGTGGTAGCTTCATCAAAAAAATTGTGATCGCACAGCGATCAAGTTTTTTTTGTCGCCAATGCCAGAGATAGGGGCTGAGTTAATTGAGATACTACAATCATGGAGAGCATGCTGATCATTAGCCCAATAAGTTGTGCAGGAATAAGCAAAAGATCTCCATAGATAATTTCTAACCCTGCCCATGAGCTAATGCCAAGAATGATCGCTGCTAGTGCTCCATAATGATTCGCCTTTTTCCAGAATATTCCAAATACCAAGGGCGTGAATGCCCCTGCTAAGGTAATTTTGTATGCAGATTCAACCATTCCAAAAATAGTGAGATTGGATGACAGCGCATATAACAAAACACATGCAGAAAATATTACTAAACATATACGCATCACCTTCAAAAATTCTTTATCAGACATATTTGGCCTTAAAGGGCGAATTACATTTTCTGCAAAAGTGACTGAGGGAGCCAAAAGAGTGGCTGACGAACAGCTCATGATCGCTGAAGTTACCGCACCAAAAAACACAATTTGCGCAAATGGATGGGTATATTTAATCACAAACTCAGGGAGTACAAATTGAGAATCAAATTCCATGATATTTTGAAAATGCTCAGGATCAATTAACGTTGCGGAGTAGGCGATAAACATGGGTACGAAAGTAAATACAAAATAAATTGAAGCACCAAACACTGACCCCCAAAAGGCAATCTTCGCTGATTTTGCAGACGTTATTCTTTGAAAGACATCTTGCTGTGGAATAGATCCAAGCATCAATGTGATCCAGACTCCAAAAAAGGTGATCCAAGTGTAAATATCTCCTTTGGGCCAAAAATCCAGTTTATTATTTACCCGTGCATGATCGATGACCACGCTAATTCCACCAGTCATGTCAGAAACTGTCCACCCGATAAATAATAAGCCGCTGATGACTACAATCATTTGTATAAAATCAAGAATAGCGACCGACAACATACCCCCCAGAGCGGTGTAGGATACAACTATCAGGGTTCCTAGAATCATACCGGTTGATTCTGCAATTTGACTGTCACTGAGGATGTGAATTACAAGACCAAGTGCCTTGATTTGTGCCGCAACCCAACCGAGATAAGATATTAGTATGGCAATGGATGTGAGGATCTCAATTTTTCGATCATATCTTTTTCGATAAAAATCACCTAAGGTTATAAAATTTTGGTGATATAAGTACTTTGAGAATAAAAAACCTGCCAAGACTAGACATAAACTGGCACCAAATGGGTCAGCGACTAGACCGTTTAAACCTTCGTTGACAAACGTTGATGAAACACCAAAAATTGCCTCTGCCCCAAACCATGTTGCAAACACAGTTGCAATCACTACCGGTAAAGGTAGATGTCGTCCCGCAATGGCAAAATCACGTGTGTTCTTTACTTTGGTAGATACATAAAAACCGATACCTACAGAAACAAGGATATAACAGGCAACAAAAACAGGAAGCATAGGTAATCTTGAGATTGATTTTTAATTATTGATGATCATAATAAATAATTGTATACACAGCAATAGAAAAAAAATAACCAGTATGCCTATAAGAATTTTATTATTTTTTTGTTGTTGATGGATTTGAAGCTGTTGTTCAGATAATTTAATCGAGAGCTCGGTATGATTTTTTTTCATCATTTCGTAGTCCGGTATATTTTTTAATATATTTAACCACTTGGGGATATCTTTTTTTATTGATTTAATAAAATGTTTAAAGCCCAGTTGTTGCTTTAACCATTTTTCTAGGAAAGGACGAGCTGTTTTCCATAAATCTAGATCCGGATTAAGCTCTCTTCCCAAACCCTCAACATTGAGAAGTGTTTTTTGGAGCATTGTTAGTTGGGGTTGTATTTGCATATTAAATTGACGCGAGGTCTGGAATAAACGTATTAATAATTTTCCAAAAGATATTTCTTTAAGGGGTTTATTAAAAATTGGCTCACAGACTGCTCTAATTGCATTCTCAAAATCATCGACGGATGTCTCTTTTGGAACCCAATTGGAGTCAAGATGAGCCTGCGCCACTCCCCTATAGTCGCGATTAAAAAAACAAACAAAGTTTTTAGCTAAATAGTATTTATCTTGTTCATTTAATGTGCCCATGATTCCAAAATCCATGGCGACGTATCGACCATCTTTGGAAACTTGAATGTTTCCCGGGTGCATGTCGGCATGAAAAAAACCATCCCTGAATACTTGTGTGAAAAAAATTTGAACACCTTGTTCAGATAACTGTTTGAGATCTATATTATTTTTTTTAAGTTCCTCGATCTTGGATATGGGAATACCTTGCATTTCTTCCATCACCATAACTTTTTCAGTACAGAAGTCCCAATACACTTCAGGAACAATTAACAATTTTTGATCTTTAAAATTTTCCCCGAGATGTGCACAATGGCCAGCTTCAAGAAGTAAATTCAATTCAGATTTTGTATGTTTTTCAAATTCTTCGACCACCTCAACAGGCTTCAGTCTTTTTCCATCAGACCAGATTAAGGTTAATAGCGTTGCTACCCATTTTAAAAGCAGAATATTATCTGAAACTTGTTTTTCAATATTTGGACGCAGAATTTTTACAGCTACTTTTTTTCCATCATGAAGCTCACCCAGATAAACTTGAGCAACAGAGGCGCTTGCGATTGGGGTGGCCGCAATTTTTTTAAAGATTTTATGGTATCCACCCGGATAGGCTTCGTTTAAGATTCGCTCTGTATCTTTAAATGAGAACGGCGGGACCTTGTCTTGAAGTTTAGCCAGCTCATCGGCGATATCTAATCGGAGCAAGTCTCTTCGGGTTGAAAGCATTTGGCCAAATTTAACAAAGATTGGGCCAGCCACTTCAAGGGATTTTCTTAGGTTTTCTGCCTGAGACCCTGTTTGAAACATTCGAAATGGGCCAAGCAATAAAGAAATGCATTTGATGATAATCTTTTTATTAAAAAAAAGATCAACCTTATAAAAAAGAGCAATAGCGATGAATCTTAAAAATTTTAACAATACCATTAGTTAATCTCTTGCATCTTTCTTTTAAGCTTTTCAAGGCGAATACTCAATTGATCAACTTCATCATTAAATTGTTTAACTTGATATTCTTTAGCAAATATTTTATTTTCTTCTTGGTAATATTCAACTGCAGTTTCGGCAATATTTTTTGATATCTGTTTTAATCGTTTTGATAATAAAGAGGTGATTTTTTTGAAATAACTGGCAATGGTAAGTCCAAAGTATTTTTCAACTTCAATAGAAATATCCCATTCAATTTTTTTTAATATTTCATTAATTACTTTGGCGAGCTTCATATCCCCATGAATATCCATATCTTCTGGTTCTTGTTTAAACATCATTTTGACTAAAGAATCAGTATTCAACTTAATCACTAGATTCGCTTTATTTTCAAAAATCTTCTCTGTTACCCTCAATTGCCCGTTTTCAGAAATATATAATTGAATATCAAATAAATTTTCATCAAGTCTAAGAGTTATGGTTTTATTTTTATGTGCTAAAAGATCATCTTGCATCCAGTCGTTCTGGTCTAAGACATGATTGATGGCCTGAAATATTTTTGTTTTAATCATGGCTTAAATCCAGAGTGAATTGCGACCACACCCGCAGTTAAATTTTGATAGCGACAATTGCAATAACCCTGAGCCTCAAGCATCGCGAGCAAGGTTGCTTGATCTGGGTGCATGCGAATTGATTCAGCTAGATATTCATAACTTTCACTATCTTTGGCAATAAATTTTCCGATTCGAGGAATTATATTAAAGGAAAAAAAATCATATATTTTTTGTAAGGCAGGCTGTATTTTTGAAAACTCAAGAATGACAATTTTCCCCCCAGGTTTAAGGCACCTGAATACTTCAGCTAAGACTTTTTTTTGATCAGTCATATTTCTTAAGCCAAAACCAATGGTTATTAGGTTAAATGTATTATTTTTGAAAGGAATCGCTTCAGCATTGATAACCATCGATGGAATCACCAGTCCATGATTAATAATTTTCTTCTGCCCCTCTATGAGCATTTGTTTATTAATGTCGCTATGGATGACATGCGCTTTTTCATTTTTCTTTTTAATGAGGATGGAGAGATCACCAGATCCGCCCGCTAAATCTAAAATATGATCATGATCCTTGATCGGGTTATCCAGGCTGACAAATTTTTTCCAGAATCGGTGAATACCGAACGACATGAGATCATTCATCCGATCATAGTTACTGGCTACAGAGCTGAAGACATTTTCAACTAATGGTTGCTTATCTTCTACATTTACTTCTTTATAGCCAAAATGAGTTTTACTGTTTTTCAAAATGTTGTTTAAGTTTTAGTTGATAGTCTTGCCATAAAATATCATAATTCTTGGCTAATTCATAAAGATAGTCCCAAGTGAATAAACCGGTATCATGATGGTCATCAAAAACTAATTTAATGGCATAGTTTCCAACGGGTTCAATTTTTGCAATAGCAACATTTTCTTTTCCAATTTGTAAAACAGCTTCAGATGGATGATGTCCTTGAACTTCTGCAGAGGGCGAATAGACTCTTAAAAATTCGGCAGACAGCATACACTCAGTCTGGTTATTGAATACAATTTTTAAGAGCTTACTTTTTTGGTGGTAATTTATTTCAATAGGAACTGGATTAGCCAAGCTCTAACTCATTAGGCTTTTTAGTTTTTTTAAAGCATTTTGCTCTATTTGTCGAACTCTTTCCGCTGATATATTCAGTTCATCAGCTAGCTCATGCAGCGTTTTTGTTTTAGCTTCATTTAACCAACGTGTCTCTAGAACATAGCGACTTCTCTCATCTATTGTTTTTAAGGCCTCTGAAAGGGCATCCAGCTTATTCGTTTCTGTTTCTTCAAGCATCAACTGTGAAGCTGGGTCAGCATTTTCATCTTGTAAATAAGATATGGGACGATAATTATCCTCTTCGGAATCATTGTCTTGATAATCTATGGCAATCTCATGACCATTGAAACGATATTCCATCTCAATAACATCAGATTCTTTTACATTCAATTCTTTAGCAATGTCAGTAATCTCTGACGGTTTTAGCGGTTTCAAGGTTTTCTTCATACTGCGTAAATTAAAGAATAGTTTTCTTTGAGCTTTGGTGGTGGCCGTTTTCACTAAGCGCCAGTTCCTTACCACAAATTCTTGAATTTCTGCTTTAATCCAATACATGGCAAAGGAAACAAGACGCACGCCTCGTGTAGGATCAAATCGTTTAACAGCCTTCATTAACCCAATATTACCCTCTTGAACTAAGTCAGCCTGGTTTAATCCGTAACCAGAATAAGAACGGGCAATTTTAATCACCAGCCTTAAATGCGACATAATAAGCTGACGCGCTGCATTTAGGTCATTATGATGATGAAGTTTAGTGGCTAATTCCATCTCTTCCTCCTCGGTAAGCATAGGGATCGCCTGAACCTGACGTTGATACAGGTCAAAACTGTCTAGAGACGGGCTTAATGGAATAGTTAACGCGTTCATAAATTATCCTTAATAATAGTTTAATTTTAGCACTCTACTAATAAGAGTGCTAATTTTAGTAAAAAGTTCTCTAAAAATCAATGTTTTAACTATTATTTTTGAGTTTATGTAAAGATCGAGTTGATGAGAAGAAAGAGGCTATCCAGCCTATGGCGATACAAGAAATCGTCATAAAAAAGTAATGAGTCAATTGTAAATCATTCAGAATGACATTAAATCCAAGAATTCGCTCAATGGCATAGGCATAAAGATTAAATATATAGACCATGAGCTTAATGATGGCTGTGCTCACCAGTGCTCCACCTAATCCATAAAAAAATCCAGTATATAAAAAAGGGCGTCGAATAAAAGCATTTGATGCTCCAATAAGTTTACTGACCTCTATTTCATCTTTATTTGAGAGGGTTTGTAATCGAATTGTATTGCCAATGATTACCGCTAAAACGATGAGTAATAGTAAACCCAGAAAATTAACAACCAGTTGAATTAAGGAGAGTATGGAATTCAGCTTATTAACCCAAGCTGAATCAATAAGAATATCTTGAATGATTGAGAAATTTTGTATTTCTTTCGTTAAAAAATTGATTTCATTCTGATCTAAGGTAGATAAAGAAAGATAAAAGCTATCAGGAAGTGGATTTTTTTCAATTAAGGCTTTTCCATCAAAGGCTAATTTTTTTTGAAGTTTCACCCATGCCTCTTCTTTTTTTTCAAAATTAGATTTATTAATAATCGGTTGCTCTTTTAGAAATTTTTCAAATTCTGTAAATTCCTCTTTAGTATATTCATCAATTAAAAAAACACTTACCTCAGCCTGATATTCAATTTGTGAGGATGCTTGTTTAATATTTTCTAATAAAAGCAAAGCAGACATTGGTAGACACATAGTGATGCCAATGATGATAAACATCATCAAGGTTGCCCCTTTTGCATAAAATAATCTTCGGGTGGCAACGCGCAAAGATTCTAATTGGTTAAGCAGGTAATTGATCATAGGTTTGTTGATTTATTTTTAATTGACCATTTTCGAGACGAATATGTTTAAAGCGCATTGGAATATTTGGCAGTTCATGAGTTGAAATAATTACAGTGACACCAACCTGATGGAAGCTGAAAAAAATATTCATAATTTCATTAGCATAGGCTTTATCTAAGTTGCCGGTTGGCTCATCAGCTGTAATGACTGATGGTCGGCAAACAATAGCCCTGGCTATGGCTAATCTTTGTTGTTCTCCCCCAGAAAGGGTTATGGGCATCATTCTCTCTTTATTTAATAAACCGACTTTATCTAAAGCTGCACGAATTCTTTTTTCAGCCTCTTGCCCAAAAATATTATTTACGGCGAGCGGTAAAGCTACATTTTCAAAACAATTTCGGTCATATAGGAGTTTGTGGTCTTGAAATACCATGCCAAACTTTTTTCGAATTTGGTTTAACGTTTTATCTTTCGCTTGTCCCAAATTGAAATTTTCAAACATCACGGTTCCCGAGGAAGGTTTTTCTATTGATGACAACAATTTTAAAAGCGTGGATTTTCCTGCACCTGATGGCCCAGTTACAAAGACCAATTCACCGGGCGATATTTCAAAGCTCACATTTTGCAGGGCTTCTTGATATCCAGGGTAACGTTTATACACTTGGTCGAACCTTATCATTCCAACATTCCTTCTGCATAATCTTCAGCGCTAAAAATTTTTAAATCATCAATTTTTTCACCAACTCCAATAAAGCGGAGGGGGATTGGATTTTCTTTAGCAATCGCAGCAACAATGCCACCTTTCGCAGTTCCATCTAATTTGGTCATAATAAGCCCCGTGAGAGTCACCGCCTCATTAAATGTTTTGATTTGATTGATTGCATTTTGTCCAGTATTGGCATCAAGCACTAAAATAGTTTCATGTGGAGCGCTTTCATCAAACTTCTTGATAACCTTTTTTATCTTCGCTAACTCATCGATCAAATGTTTTTGAGTGGGCAGTCGTCCAGCTGTATCAGCAATCACAATATCAATGCCTTTTGCTTTTGCAGATTGCATGGAGTCGTATATGACTGCACTTGGATCACCCGTTTCTTGTGAAATCACCGTGACATTATTCCGATCGCCCCACACTTGCAATTGTTCTTTTGCAGCAGCGCGGAAAGTATCCCCTGCAGCAATCAAAACAGACTTACCTTCATCCAGAAGAAGTTTAGTTAATTTACCGATGGTCGTTGTTTTGCCTGCACCATTGACGCCAACTACTAAGATTACAAATGGCGTTTGTTTAATATGAATTAATGGTTTTTCAATCTCCTGAAGGAGTTCAGTTAAGATAACTTTGAGTAGCTGTTTTAATTTCGCACCATCATCTATTCCCTCTTGTTTAACTCTTTTTTTTAATTCTTCAATAATCTGTTGACTTGCTGCATAGCCAACATCAGCTGCAATGAGTGTCATTTCAAGATCATCATAAAAATTTTGATCTATTTTTTTTATGGAAATCAGGCTTGATAAATTAACGCTTATAGCATCCCTGGTTTTTTTTAATCCAGCTTTAATTTTTTCAGAAAATGAAAGAGTTTTTTGCTCAGTCGATTCAACGGTTTGATCTTGAACACTTGTTTTATCATTTTTTAACTTTGGTTTGGTTTTAGCGGGAATAAGTTTTGATTTATTTTTTTGAATGGCAGGCGTTTTTTTAGTGACCGTCTTTTTTTTAACTTCTTCGATGGGTTTAGAACTTTTTTTTGAAGGAGCTGATGATTGTTTAGGTGGTTTTGATTCGGTTTTTTTTGAATCACTACCTTTAAAGATCTTTTTGAGGAAATCAAACATAAGAATCTTCTTTTGCGAGCGAACTAAGTTTATGTTTAACAGTCATTACTGAACATTATATCAAATATTAATCAATTATCATTTCAAAAATTATGAGAATACTATCGACATTTATCGGAATTTTTTTATCTTTTACCATTCTTGCATCCACCAATGAATATAAACTGGATAACGGCTTACGTTTGATTGTTAATGAAGATCATCGTGCCCCTGTGGTTGTGTCTCAAGTGTGGTACCAAGCAGGGAGCATTGATGAAGTTAACGGAAAAACGGGGGTAGCACATGTTCTCGAACACATGATGTTTAAGGGTACAAAAACATCAAAACCAGGAGAATTTTCAGAAATTATTGCTCGCTCAGGTGGGCGGGAGAATGCTTTTACAGGAACTGATTACACCTGCTATTTCCAAACGATGGAAAAATCAAATCTTGAATTGTCCTTTAAGATGGAGTCGGACCGCATGCAAAACTTGGTCATCACTGAGGAAGAGTTTGAAAAAGAAATAAAAGTTGTGATGGAAGAAAGACGCTGGAGAACAGAAGATAAGCCAGAAGGAATGCTTAATGAGACGTTTAATGCACTGGCCTTTAAAGCTCATCCATACAGTCGTCCTATTGTTGGCTGGATGAATGACCTCGAGTCTATGACCTATGAGGATGCCCTAGAATGGTATCAAAATTGGTATGCACCGAATAATGCAATTATCGTGGTTTCGGGGGATGTGAGTCCACAAGAGGTTTTTCAATTAGCTCAAAAATACTTTGGATCGATTCCACAAAAAAAATTACCCCATCGTAAACCTCAGCTTGAGCCATCTCAAAAAGGAACCATCCGTGCTGAATTGAAAGCTCAAGGTAGGCTGCCAATGATTCAAATGGGATACAAAGTCCCGCTGCTGAATAAAGACCCAATGAAAACAAATACCGAGGCATACGCTTTAGAAGTTTTGGCAGGCGTTTTATCTGGAACATCCACTTCAAGAATTCAAAAAAAACTGATTCAATCTGGAAAAGCACTTAGTGCTTATGCCAATTATCCGATGCTCTCCCGGGGGGATGTTGGAACTTTTGAATTTGTGGTGACTTTAAACCAAGGCTCTGACCCAGCTGATATTGAACAAATTATTAAACAAGAAATTCAGAGTATTGCGAAAGAGGGTGTCACCCAAGAAGAGTTAAATCGAGTTAAAGCAAATGTGATTGCAGGGGACGTTTATGAAAAGGACTCTATGTTTTATCAAGCAATGATCATAGGGCAGCTGGAAACGATGGGATATCCCTATGAGATGAAAGATGGTTATATCGCAAATATTGAAAAGATTACTTCAGATAATGTTAAAAAGGCGGCACAAACATTTTTTAGTGAAGAGGGTTTAACGATTGTTCATCTCGTTCCTGAGAGTGCAGACAAATAATATTGAGGAAATATATGAAATTTATTTTTTTACTGATTGGATTAATATCAACGTTTATTGCTCATGCAAAAATTGATATTGATTTTTGGACAACAGACAATGGGGTGAGGGTCTATTTTGTAGAGTCTCATGAATTACCCATTGTAGATATCAACATTAATTTTGACGCTGGAGCCGCAAGAGATCCTGTTGGAAAATCCGGTTTAGCAAATTTAACAAATTATTTAATGTTGCTTGGTGCAGGGCAGTACAATGAGAATCAAATTAGCAATCTTTTTTCTGATATTGGATCTACTCTCGGTGGCGGAATTGATCACGATCATGCCAAGTTAAATATCCGAACTTTATCAAAAAAAGATGCCCTTAATCAGACGATAGAGACATTTAAATTAGTCATTTCTGAGCCTAGGTTTGATCAAGAGACTTTTGAGCGTGAGAAAAAAAGTACAATATCTTTTTTAGAACAATCCATGACTCAACCTGATTCACTCGGGACGAATGCTTTTAAAAAAGCATTATTTGGTAATCACCCTTATGCATTTCCTGAACAAGGAATAGTCGAAAATATTCAAAAGTTAGATCGCAAAGACCTTGTGAGTTTTTATAATGAGTATTACTCTGCACAAAATGCTTCAATTGTCATTGTGGGCGATGTCAATAAAACTGAAGTTAAAAAAATCGTAGCGCAGCTGACTCAAAATTTACCCAAAAAAAATCATCCCTCAATTCCCGCAGTTGATACGATATCAGCACAGGAAGTTATGATCAGTAATCCAGCCCAGCAAGCCCATTTATTTTATGGGATGCCATCCATGGTTAGACTGGATGAAGACTTCTATCCCCTTTATGTAGGTAACTATATTTTAGGTGGGGGCGGTTTTGTATCTCGTCTCACAGGTGAAGTTCGAGAAAAGAATGGCCTTGTTTACAGTGTATATTCTTACTTTATGCCGATGCACCAAAAGGGCCCTTTTCAAATAGGCTTACAAACAAAAAAAGAGCAAATTGATGACGCGTTTAAGTTAGTGAAAGAGGTTGTTTCAGATTTTATTAAAAATGGGCCCACTGAAAAAGAACTCAATGACGCCAAACTTAATTTGATTGGGGGTTTTCCACTCAGATTGGACAGTAATAAAAAAATATCAGAATATTTATCAATGATGGCTATTTATAATTACCCCATTGATTACCTTGAAACATTCACAAAAAATATTAACAACGTGACTGTTAATGAAGTCAAAGAGGCTTTCCAAAGAAGGATGGATATGTCAAAATTTTCAACAGTCATTGTTGGAAAAAACTAAAATCGCAAATTCAGTAAAAATTATCTCTGGCTCATTAAAGGGTAGGGTAGTCAAATTTGATAGTACAGATTCACTCAGACCTACCTTGGGTCGCATCAGAGAGACATTGTTTAATTGGTTATTCGACCATACTCATTCAGCGAATTGTTTAGATCTTTTTGCGGGGTCGGGCAGTTTGGGCTTCGAAGCAATCTCAAGAGGCGCAAGACATTGTACTTTTGTTGAGCAATCCAAAAAAAATGTAGATAATATTCAGCAAAATATCAACACCTTTGGTGTTAAAAACTGTGATGTAATTCACCAAGATGCTCATCAATTCTTATCCAGTTCTACAAATAAGTTCGATTTAATTTTTTTTGATCCGCCGTTTGCTTCGAGCTGTTATCTCTGGCTTGATGATGTTGCTAAAAATATACTTGCACCGCAAGGTATAATCTATCTTGAATCAAGTCAACAAGTGGAATCAAACGTTTTGAAAGCTATAAAACATAAGAAGACAAAATCGCTCTACTATGGTATTTATGAACAAGTTAGATAAAATTCTTTATCCGGGCTCTTTTGATCCGATTACATTAGGGCATGAGGATCTCATCAGGCAAGCCACCAGGTTAGCTTCAACGGTAATCGTTGCCGTTGCTGAAGACAATCAAAAAACCTCGCTATTTACCAGTAAACAAAGAGTATTAATGCTAGAGGCAATTCAAAAGAACTATCCAAATTTAGAGGTGCTGAGTTATAGTGGATTGACAATTGATTTAGTCAAGAAATTAAATGTTCAATATATGATGAGGGGCTTAAGAAACGAAATTGATTATATCAATGAGAGAGACCTTAACGATATGAATCGAATATTAAGCCCAGAAATACATACAATTTTTATGCAATCAGACCCGGCATTGAGAAGCATATCATCAACAATAGTTCGTCAATTGATTCACTTAAAAAAAGACTTTAGTCCTTTTGTGTCAAAAGAAATTTTTAATTTAATTAGCTCATGGCATTAAAAATTACTGAAGAGTGTATTAATTGTGATGTGTGTGAGCCAGTATGCCCAAATACTGCGATTTACATGGGTAAAGAGATTTATGAAATTGACCCTAACCTCTGTACAGAATGTGTGGGGCATTTTGAACAACCTCAGTGCGTTGAAATTTGCCCTATCGATTGCATACCTAAAGATGATGAATTTAAAGAAACTCATGATCAGCTTTATAAAAAATTTTTAAAGCTTACTCAAAATAAAGAAGGAGAAAAAAATTGAGATTACTGCATACCATGTTAAGGGTAAATAACCTTGATGAGTCTGTCACTTTCTATGAGAAGTTTTTTGGAATGAAGCTTTTACGAAAACATGATTTTCCAGATGGAAAATTTTCTTTAGCTTTTATTGGCTTTGGTGATGAAAAAAATAATACAGTCATTGAATTAACTCATAATTGGGATACAAGCGCATATGATCATGGAAATGCATATGGACATATCGCCATAGAGGTCGATGATGCGAATAAAACTTGTGAGAAGATAAAGTCCTTGGGGGGTAAAGTTATTCGTGAAGCTGGACCTATGATGCACGGAACAACGGTCATAGCCTTTATTGAAGATCCTAATGGATACAAAGTCGAACTAATTGAAAAGGGGACTTTTTAATCAAAAAAGTCTTTTACTTTATCAAGCCAGCTTTTAGATCTTGGACTATGTTTTCCACTGTCAGCTTGGTTTAGATCTTCAAGCTCACTAAGAATTTGTTTTTGTCTTTCGGTAAGTTTAACTGGAGTTTCGACGACCACATGACATAAAAGGTCTCCAGTGAAGTTTTCTCGAACCGGTTTAACCCCTTTACCCTTAAGGCGGAATGTGGCTCCAGTTTGGGTTTCAGCAGGTATTTTCATCTTCGCATTACCACCTAATGTCGGAATTTCTACCTCTCCCCCCAAAGCTGCGACGGAAAAGCTTATAGGCAGCTCACAATGAAGATCAGCACCATCGCGCTCAAATATCGCATGTTTTTTTAAAGCAACAACTACGTAGAGATCACCTGAAGGGCCACCATTGACTCCCGCTTCTCCCTCATTGCTTAGGCGAATACGATCACCCTCATCAACCCCAGCAGGAATTTTCACTGAGAGAGTTTTTGACTCTTTAACTCTTCCAGCCCCACTGCAATCATTACATGGATCGTTGATTACTTTGCCGGACCCCTGACATTTTGGACAGGTTTGTTGCACAGAAAAGAATCCTTGTTGCATTCGAACTTGACCATGTCCACCACACGTTCCACAGGTTGTTGGTTGTGTTCCTTTTTTGGCTCCCGATCCTGAGCAAGTTTTACATTGGGAGAGAACGGGAATTCTAATTTTTTTCTCTGTCCCATGTGCAGCTTCCTCTAAGGATATTTCTAAGTTATATCTAAGATCTGCACCACGGTAAACATTCGATCTACCCGAATTAGATCTGCCGCCACCAAAGATATCTCCAAAAATATCACCAAATGCATCGCCAAAATCTGAGAAACCCCCTTGAAATCCACCTCCTGGACCTCCGCCCATGGATTGATCTACACCAGCGTGTCCAAATTGATCGTACGCAGATTTTTTTTGCGGATCTGTAAGTATTTCATAAGCTTCTTTCACTTCTTTAAAGTTATCTTCAGCTTTTGGATTATCTGGATTACGATCCGGATGATATTTCATAGCTAATTTTTTAAAAGCTTTTTTTATTTCATCTGTGGATGCATCTCGGTTTAAACCTAATACTTCGTAGTAGTCTCTCTTAGAAGCCATATATACCTATTAATTGATAAGGCCTGAATAAATCAGGCCTAATTGAAATCATGAAGATTATTTATCTTCTTCTTTTTTTTCGTCTTCTTTTACTTCTTCAAACTCTGCATCGACAACATCGCCATCAACAGTTTTTTCAGAGGTTTCTCCAGAACTATTTGCTGATGAGCCGGCATTTGTAGATCCTTGTTGAGCTGCATAAATTTTTTCACTAAACTTTTGTGCGGCTTCTGCTAATGACTTGGATTTGTCTTCAATCTTTGTTTTATCATCAGAGGAAATGGCTTCTTCTAAATCTTTAATAGCGGCTTCAATTTTTTCTTTATCATCACCTTCAAGTTTATCTGCATGGTCTTTTAAAGATTTTTTAGTCCCATGGATAAGGGCTTCGGCAGAATTTTTTGCATCCACAAGCTCTTTTAATTTCTTATCCTCTTCAGCATGTTTGGCTGCATCCTCTTCCATTTTTTTGATTTCTTCCTCACTTAAACCACTATTCGCTTTAATTGTGATTTTATTTTCTTTCCCTGTGGCTTTATCTTTTGCTGAAACATTTAATATTCCGTTTGCGTCAATATCAAATGTGACTTCAATTTGTGGCGTACCTCTTGCAGCTGGGGGAATATCAGTTAAGTTAAATTGACCTAAGCTTTTATTTCCATTTGCCATTTCTCTCTCACCCTGAAGTACATGAATGGTAACTGCACTTTGATTATCTTCAGCGGTTGAGAAGACCTGGGATGCCTTTGTGGGGATAGTTGTGTTCTTTTTGATCAGTTTTGTACAAATACCGCCTAGGGTTTCTATGCCTAAACTGAGCGGGGTCACGTCTAATAGAAGAACATCTTTTACGTCACCTTGAAGAACACCACCTTGGACAGCAGCACCGACTGCGACTGCTTCATCTGGGTTGACGTCTTTTCTTGGGTCAACATTAAAGATGGATTTTACTTTTTCTTGAACCTTAGGCATTCTGGTCTGACCGCCCACTAAAATAACATCTGATATTTCAGAATTTGAAAGTCCAGCATCCTCAAGGGCTTGGATACAAGGTGCAGCAGTTCTTTCAATTAAATCTTCAACTAAAGATTCAAACTTAGAACGTGTTATTTTAACAACCAAGTGTTTTGGCCCAGAGGCATCAGCAGTAATATAGGGAAGATTGACTTCTGTTTGTGTGCTGCTTGATAATTCAATTTTTGCTTTTTCAGCAGCTTCTTTTAAACGCTGTTTTGCAAGCATATCTTGAGTTAAATCAACACCATTTTCTTTTTTGAATTCTTCTGCTAAATAATCAATAATTCGGTTATCAAAGTCTTCGCCTCCAAGAAACGTATCTCCATTTGTTGAGAGTACTTCGAATTGATGTTCTCCATCGACACTGGAAATTTCAATAATAGAGACATCAAATGTACCGCCCCCAAGGTCATAAACAGCAATTTTTCGATCACCTTCTTGTTTATCTAAACCAAAAGCGAGTGCGGCAGCGGTTGGTTCATTAATAATTCTCTTCACCTCTAGGCCAGCAATTCGCCCAGCATCTTTAGTAGCTTGACGTTGACTATCATTAAAATAAGCAGGAACAGTTATAACGGCCTCAGTGACCTCTTCTCCAAGGTATTCTTCCGCTGTTCTTTTCATTTTCTTTAAAATTTCAGCAGATATTTGTGGTGGGGCAACTTTCTCGCCATTCACTTCTACCCATGCGTCACCATTATCAGCTTTTGTGATTGAATAAGGCATGAGTTTAATATCTTTTTGAACTTCATCTTCTTCAAAGCGCCGACCAATAAGTCGCTTTACCGCAAATAATGTATTTTTTGGATTAGTGACTGCTTGTCTTTTTGCGGGTGCGCCAGTAAGGATCTCACCACCATCTTGATAAGCAATAATTGATGGTGTGGTACGATTACCCTCTGAATTTTCTATGACTTTTGGTTTGCCACTTTCCATAACTGCGACACATGAGTTAGTAGTACCAAGATCAATTCCGATTATTTTTCCCATTATTTAGTTGTCCTTAAAATTTTTCTATTGTTAATATGGTGATTCAATTATTTTTTTCAAGTGTTAGTCTTTTAATTTTGAAACAACGACCATCGCTGGACGAATAACTCGTTCATTTAATTTATAACCCTTTTGAAGTACATTTAATATAGTATTTGCTTCCTTATCCTCTGATTCAATCATCGATATTGCCTGATGTTCGTTAGGATTGAATTTTTCATCAATTGGGTTTATTTCATCAATATTAAATTTTTCAAATACTGAATTCAGTTGCTTCAGAGTTAATTCAACACCATCTTTCAGGGTCGTTAGATCAATAGTTTCAGAGTTGAGGGATGCTTCAAGACTATCTTTAACTGTAAGTAATTCTTGACTAAATGATTCTAGAGCGTATTTTCTAGTTTTTTCAGCATCCTCAAATCCTCTTCGTCTGACATTTTCAGTCTCTGCTTTTGCATAAAGAACCTGGTTTTTAAGCTCTTCAATTTGTAGTTCATAATCATTGGTTTGATCTGTCTGATTTTCATCAAGATTTGCTGATGATGGATTTTCAGATATAGATTCCTCATTCAGGTTTAATTCTTCTTGATTTTGAATGTCATCTGTATCATTTTTTTTTGAGTTTGATTTATTTTTGGCCATAACGATTAAAAGTTATTTATAACATTATTAAATATTGTGATAAAAGATTAAATTTCAAGCCAA
Source organism: Burkholderiales bacterium (assembly GCA_030827595.1). Lineage (GTDB taxonomy): Bacteria > Pseudomonadota > Gammaproteobacteria > Burkholderiales > Methylophilaceae > BACL14. The sequence goes on along the minus strand of JAURED010000009.1, from coordinate 712 downwards.
ATCTTCAAATTTTTTTATCACCTCATCAATATGAGGATTTTGGGAATAGCTTCCAATATTTTCTGCGATGGTGTTAGGATTTTTTATTCCCGTCAAATTTGGATGACTATGCATAAATAATCCTAAGGTCGGTATATCAAGGGCTGATGCTAGGTGTGTTAATCCACTATCGACTCCAATCACAAATTTAGCTTTACTAAGCTGCTGAGCAAGAGCGTCTATGGACATTTTTTTTAAAATTTTTGTATTATTTGTTTGATCATAAATGCTTAAGCAATCCTCGTATTCAGAATGATTTCCCCAGGGCATCATAACTTGGTAATTTAGTTGCTCTAGGCGCTTCGCACATTTAACCCAATTACTAACAGACCATTTTTTTTTGATATTACTGGTTCCTGTTATAAAAAAAACAATATTTTCTAAATTATTGTTTTTATTCAGATTAAAAGAAAAATTTGGTTTTTCGAGATCGATCTTAAAGTTAAATATTTTGCTTGCTAATAAGCGATTGCGATCAATTGCATGAAGATTTTTTTCTACTTGGATTCTATTTTTATAAAATAAGGTACCAAGTGGCTCTTTTATCGATTTTAAGTTGTAGCCAAATGCATTCTCTGATTTACATAAAATACTTGTTCTTAATAAACCCTGAAAATCAATTACATAATCATAATCCTGAGAAGAAATTTGGTTACATAAGTCTGTAAATTCT
>JAURED010000001.1:93160-126878 GCA_030827595.1 Burkholderiales bacterium | reverse complement strand
CACTTGGTGCTGCTGGTGGTTATAAAGAACTAACAAAATACAACGCTGCTCCTGGCGGCGGTGCATTAACAGTATTTAGCTTATAATTTTTAAATTATAAGAAACTAATTACTCGTTAGTTAGTCTTACAAACACCCTACTTCGGTAGGGTGTTTTTTTTTGTGTATAATCACGGAAAATAATTTACAAATTAAGGAAATGCGGATATGGCTAAAAAAAGATTAATTACATTTTTGATTGCATTAATGTCGTTACCATTGGTGACTATGGAAACAGTTTATGCTGACGATATTTATAGTGATGGAAAGGTCGGAGAGGCTAGACGCGTTCCAAAAGACAATGAATTTAAGGTGTGCGCAGATTCAAACAATCTTCCATATTCGAATGACAAAGGTGAAGGTTTTGAAAACAAAATTGCAGAATTGTTAGCCAAGGAAATGGGCAAAGAATTATCCTATCAATTTTGGTTTGATCGCTTTGGTTTCTTAAGGAATACGTTGAATGCCTATCGATGTGATTACCTCATTGGAACGACTACAACTTATGATGCTGTCGATACCACTAAGCCATATTATCGAGCCGGGTATGTCTGGGTATATCGAAAAGATAGGGGTTTAAATATTAAAGATTGGAAATCAGAAGATTTAAGAAAAAGCGTCATTGGCATTAAGGATAAAAGTCCTGTTACTGTCGCCCTGGATGATAATGATTTAATGGGTAACGCTAAACCGTATCGAATTCAAAGAGACTTGACCGCATCTCCAGGCGAATTAATCGATGATGTTGTCTCTGGAGAAGTTGATATCGCCGTCGAATGGGGACCTCTAGCAGGCTATTATGCGAAACAGTCGGGTGTTGAGATGATGATTGTTCCAATTCCAGAATATGAGCAAGTCAAACAAACAGGCAAAACATTATGGAACATCTCAGTTGGTGTGCGTAAAAGAGATGTTGAACGACGTGATGAAATTGAGGCGGTTGTTATGAAAAATAGAGATAAAATCTTAAAAATTCTTGATGATTATGGCATCCCATATTTAGAGCCAGAATTTTCAAGTAATCTGGATGGTTATAAGCGTCACAAGCAATAAATTTTGTAAAAAAAGTTTTAAAAAGGGGTGATTTTTCACCCCTTTTTTTATATAATGTTGTCCAAAGATTGACTACCCATAATCTAATTTTTAAATAACCCTGATAGTTATAAATTATTAAACTATTAAACAGTTTTGCTGGTCTAGGTTATATAAACAGTTTATATAACTTGTGATTCTCAAAATACAAATAGGAGAAATTATGTTTTCAAAAAAAGTAGTTGTGTCATCACTATTAGCAGCATTAGTTGGTCTCTCTAGTTTGACTTATGCAAACATCAAACTGGTTAAAACCTCTGACGGTAGTGAAATTAAATTTCCAGAAAAGGCTTTAGTAGGCACAGATGCTGAAAAAGAATTCCTCAAGTCTGGTAAGAACATTTATGTTGGTAATGCGGAAGCCGTAGCGGCTGGTAAAAAACGTTATAACATGTGGTCATGTACACAGTGTCATGGTCCAACAGCAAAAGGCCAAGTGGGTCCAGGTTTAATTGGCCCAAAATATAACTACGCAAAAGACGCGACAAACAAAGGCATGTTTGAAACGATCTGGGGCGGCACTAACGGCGGTATGGGCGGCAAAGGCTTCGGTATTATGGCTGCTGATGACGGTGTAACAGTGGATGAATTATTAAAAATTATTGCTTTCGTAAGAAGCCATAATAAAGACTTAACCGGAAACGAAGGTCTATAATTCAAAAGTATTTTGCATCATAGGTTATAATTACGGCTGATTTCATCAGCCGTTTTTATTTGTAATCTGGGAGGATTATGAAATATCTAGTTCTAATCTTTATATGTTTTATTCAAAGTTGCTCAAAAGATGATTCATCAATTCCTGTTAGCGCTGAGAATGATACAGTAGCTCAGGTATCGACTGAAGAAAGCATATCCATACAACCAGTCACAAACATCAAACTGGTTAAAACCTCTGACGGTAGTGAAATTAAATTTCCAGAAAAGGCTTTAGTAGGCACAGATGCTGAAAAAGAATTCCTCAAGTCTGGTAAGAACATTTATGTTGGTAATGCGGAAGCCGTAGCGGCTGGTAAAAAACGTTATAACATGTGGTCATGTACACAGTGTCATGGTCCAACAGCAAAAGGCCAAGTGGGTCCAGGTTTAATTGGCCCAAAATATAACTACGCAAAAGACGCGACAAACAAAGGCATGTTTGAAACGATCTGGGGCGGCACTAACGGCGGTATGGGCGGCAAAGGCTTCGGTATTATGGCTGCTGATGACGGTGTAACAGTGGATGAATTATTAAAAATTATTGCTTTCGTAAGAAGCCATAATAAAGACTTAACCGGAAACGAATAGGGGACTGAATGGAACAACAGCTTCATCGAATAGTGATTGTTGGCGGCGGTGCGGGTGGCTTAGAGCTTGCCACTAAACTGGGTAATAGTTTGGGTAAAAAAAATCTCGCAGAAATTTTTTTAGTCGATGCCAAAAAGACCCATGTTTGGAAACCTTTATTACATGAAATTGCCGCAGGAAGCTTGAATCCAGATAAGGATGAGCTTGAATATTTAGCGCAAGCGCATTGGCATCACTTCAAATTTCGTTATGGCCGTGTCGATGATGTTGACGCTAAAAATCAAACCATCACCATTGGCCCGACATCAGATATTGATGGGGTTGAGATTATCCCACAAAGAAAAATTAAATATGACACTTTAGTCTTATCCGTCGGAAGCACAGTGAACGATTTTAATATTCCTGGAGCAAAAGAGCATGCTGTTGCGCTGGATACACAATACCAGGCTGAACGCTTCCATCAAAAATTACACAATTCTATTTTAAGAGCGCAGACCCAAGCAGGTTCGGTGAGACCAGGACAATTGGAAGTGGTGATAGTGGGAGGTGGCGCCACAGGAGTGGAATTAGCCGCTGAACTGCATAAAGCGACAAGGGAAATGGCGGCCTATGGATTAGACCGCATTAATCCAGATCGGGATATTAGTATTCATTTAGTTGAAGCAAGCCCAAGATTGCTTCCAGCACTCCCCCCTAAAATTAGTACTTCAGTTGAGATGGAATTACGTAAATTAAACGTAAAATTATTTTTGGGTGAAAAAGTAACCCGAGTCACCGAGCATGGTGTTGAAACCCATTCAGGAAAAAAAATCATTTCATCGTTAGTGGTGTGGGCCGCAGGAATAAAAGCCCCTGAGTTTTTATCAAAAATTGAGGGCATAGAAACAAATGCAATTCATCAGGTAAAAGTACTTTCTACCCTACAAACTGTGACGGATAAAAATATTTTTGCTTTTGGCGATTGTGCTGCGTGTCCGATTAAACCTGGAGCTGAAGAGTTAGTTCCTCCTCGTGCCCAGGCGGCTCATCAGCAGGCATCTCTGCTCTATAAAACCCTTAAAAATCGTGTTACGAGGCCTAATAAAACCCCTCTTGATTATGTGTATAAAGATTATGGTTCATTGGTCAACTTGGGCCGATATTCTACCGTAGGGAACCTCATGGGATCGTTGCTCGGTGGAAGTATGTTTGTTGAGGGATTGATTGCTCGATTAATGTACCTGATGTTGTATCAAATGCACCTATCGGCATTACATGGTGTTGTCAGTGTTGTGTTCCGTTTAATTGGTAAAATTATTTCACGAAGAACCGAGGCTAGGGTCAAGCTGCATTAGTTATTTATTCGCATCTTCATAATAGATTAAAGCGATGATCATGGTTAATGCAACAAAAAAACCAAAGATAAATACAATCCCATTAATGGGCAATGATTGTTTGACCATAAAAGTGTAGGCGCCACTTAAAATCAAAATCCCAAGATTCTCACTGAAATTTTGAACAGCGATGGAATGCCCAGCCCCAATTAATTTATGCCCCCTGTATTGAAGTAGAGCATTCATGGGGACAATTAAAATACCGCTAAAGATTCCAATGAGTAATAAATTAATGGCGGCAGCCTGCCATGTATTTAAAAATACCATGACGCAGACTAAAATTCCCATAAAAAACCCTACCAATAGTATTTTGACGGCATCTTTCATTTTAATAAAACGAGCAGCGATTACTGATCCAATCGCAACCCCAAGTGCAACCATCGCGGTGAGTAATGTTGCTCTATCCAGACCAAACGACAATGCAAAGGCCGCCCAAGCAATCACAACAAGACGCAGAGTAGCGCCAGCTCCCCAAAATAAGGTAGTAATAACCAATGAAAGTTGACCGAGGGGATCTAACCATAATTTTTTAAGAGAAATATAAAAATCTTTGAGTAGATACATTGGATTTTTTGTATTTAATTTATGATCTATCGGAACAAAGGGGATATATCGGTTACATATGGCTGCGGCCAGATATAAAAAAGAGATGATAATGATCGCAATTTGGGGTGAAAAATTTGCAAAAATACCCCCAATAATTGCACCAAAAATAATCGCAGCAACCGTGAGCCCCTCAACCCAACCATTGGCCGCGACCAGTTCTTTTGATGGAAGTAATTCCGTTAAGATTCCGTACTTTGCTGGGGAATAAGACGCAGCACCAATACCAACAATCCCATAGGCATAGAGTGGAGGAATTCCAGCTAACATGGCTAAACTTCCGATTAATTTAATCCCATTAGAAAAAAACATCACATTACTTTTTGGAAAGGCATCAGCGATGGCTCCAACAAAAGGGGCCAACACAATGTAGGAAACCACAAAAAATTGAAGCAATAAGGGTTGGTGCCATTGAGGCGCCTGCATATTAGCGAGTAAAGCAATTGCAGCAAACAAAAGGGCATTATCAGCAAGAGCTGACAAAAATTGAGCACTTAGGAAAAAGTAGAATCCTTTGCTGTGAATAGAATTATTAGAGGGCTTCTGCTGCATAATCTGCTAATCGAGAACGCTCACCTCGCTGAAGAGTAACATGCCCATTGTGCTGCCAACCCTTAAAGCGATCAACCACAAAAGTTAATCCTGAGCTACCTTCAGTTAAATATGGGGTATCTATTTGCGCAATATTTCCTAGACAAACGACTTTAGTTCCAGGGCCAGCTCGGGTAATTAAAGTTTTCATTTGTTTCGGTGTTAAATTTTGAGCTTCGTCAATTATTAAAAACTTTTTAAGAAACGTTCTTCCTCGCATAAAGTTAAGTGATTTCACTTTAATTCTTGATTTAATTAAATCAGTGGTGGCCGCCCTTCCCCAGTCGCCAGCTGTTTCATCAGACTTATTAAGTACATCTAAATTATCCTCAAGTGCCCCCATCCATGGGTTCATCTTCTCCTCTTCGGTTCCAGGGAGAAAACCAATATCCTCACCCACTGATACCGTCACTCGGGTCATAATAATTTCAGAATAAATTTTTAAGTCTAAGGTTTGTTGGAGCGCTGCTGCTAAAGTGAGTAACGTTTTTCCTGTTCCTGCTTGACCCAATAAGGTCACAAAATCAATATTTGGATCCATCAGTAAATTGAGAGCAAAGTTTTGTTCCTTATTGCGTGCGTTGATTCCCCAAACATTAAATTTTGTATTCGAGAAGTCTTGAACGATTTCTAGTGTGGCTGTATTTTTTACAATCTTGCGAACAATCGCGTGAAAAGGTTTGTCAAAATCGTAACAAACAAATTCATTTTGTATAAAATCTTTACATTGGGGTCCAGTCAGTTTGTAAAACATCTTCCCTTCTTCTTGCCAAGACTCCATATCCTTGCTGTGATTTTCCCAAAAATCCTCAGGAAGCTCTTTCACACCGGAGTGCAAGAGTTCAGTATCTTCTAATACTTTATCGTTGAAGTAGTCCTCAGCTGGTATGGATAGGGCGCGAGCTTTAATTCTAATATTAATATCTTTTGAAACAAGGATTACATCCCGTTTAAAATATTCCGTTTTTAAGAAATGGACTACACCTAAAATTTGATTGTCTGCCTTAATGCCGGCAAGCATCGGAAGGTTATAATCAATGGGTTGTGTTTGTAAAAACAAACGTCCTGAGTTTTTACTAAACTTATCAAGTAAACACCCTTGATCAAGATTTGTTTCCGTATCTGCAATAATTTCTTCAATAAAACGGCTTGTTTGTCGAGCGTTTCGCGCAACCTCAGAACTCCCTTTTTTGATATTATCCAGCTCTTCTAGGGTCACCATAGGTAGATAAATATCATGCTCTTCAAAGCGATACAGACAGCTAGGGTCATGAAGAAGAACATTAGTATCCAGAACAAACAGCTTTGTTTTTGTATTAACCATATATACCGTTTATGAGTTTAAGAAATCCAGAACGGCGTCAACGTGTCCATTTACTTTAACACCGCGCCATTCTTTTATGATGTTACCAGTTTCATCGATGATAAAAGTACTTCTTTCGATTCCACGCACTTGTTTGCCGTACATATTTTTCATTTTAATTACATCAAAAATATTGCATGCAACCTCTTCAGGGTCTGATAATAATTCAAACTTAAAATCGTATTTTGCTTTGAAATTTTCATGTGACTTAATGCTGTCTCTGGATATCCCAAATATTTCACAATTCAATTTCTTGAATGCTTCGATATTTGCAGAAAAATCAATACCTTCATTGGTACAACCTGGTGTTGAATCTTTAGGATAGAAATAAATGATCAGTTTTTTACCGGTAAAATTTTTAAGATCAAACTGTAGATTGTTTGTGCCTTCTAGGGTGAAATTTTGTATTTTCATTGTTAATATTTTATTAAAGTTTAATTAATATATGCGACAAATAAATCTTACTCAAGTTTAAAAGATATTGGTACTAAAACCGTGAAATTTCTTTTTTGTAATTCTTCGGGAGGGTTTGGAAATGGAGCAGCACGTTTGACCATATCGACCGCTTCATTATTTAAGATTTTATACCTCGATCCTTCCAAAATTTCAGTTTTTACTAAATTTCCTTGGGGATCAATCTCAACATTTAAAAGAACCTCTCCTTGCCATTGTCGCATTTGGGCAATTTTGGGATATTTTTTTTGCTTCGCAATCGCTCTCGTTAATTGATTTGTGTAACTATCAGTGACTTGTTTCACAACTTCGGGGGAAGGTTGTGAGGGCGCTACTTCTGGTACAGGTTTTATCGCCTCCTCAATGGGTTGTTCATTAAGTGGCTCTGTGACCTCTTCAATAATCGGCTCGATAACATCTTTAACGGTTTCTTGTATCGGCTTAATCTCCGGCTTTACTTCTTGTTTTTTTTCAACAGGTTTTTCTTGTTTCTTCGGTGGCTCGATCGGTTTGGGTATTTCTTCTATTTTTGGCGGTGGCTGCGGCTTACTTAATTCAATTTCAACATTTAATAATTCAGGAATCACGACATCATTCAGATTCATTCGAGGAATTATGATCAATAAGGAGGCATGCAGAAGTAAAGACAAAACAATTGTCTCAAAAAATTTAACTTCAAATTTTTGTAGAGTTGGACTCATAAATAAAAAACTTAGACTAATTTTAGTTAAGGATTAAATTATCCCATCAAATGGAAGTATATTGACATAGGAATTTTTCCTAATTAAGTCTTGGTCAGCATCAAAAACAATAAAGCAATTTGCGTCAGACATTGACTTCAACATTCCTGAACCTTGTTGTAAAAGGGGCATCACTGAAGAAGATTTTCCTTGACCCTGTATGATCCCCCTTACAAATTCTTTACGACCTTTTTTTCTTTGGACTTCTGTATTAATTTTTAATTGAACATAGGGTATTTTTTCAAATTTTGCGCTGCCCATCATAAAGCGAATACTGGGCTTTACAAATTGTAAAAAAGTAACGGCTGCAGAGACAGGGTTTCCGGGTAAGCCAAAATAAAATGCTTTCTTTACCTTACCGAAAGCCATGGGCCGTCCTGGTTTAATCGCCATTTTCCAGAAAAGAACTTGCCCAATTTTTGTTAATATTTCTTTCATATAGTCAGCCTCACCAACAGACACACCTCCGGTTGTAATAATCAAATCGCATTCAGTCGACGCTTTCTTGAGTTGGTTTTCAAGTAAAGTTTTATTGTCAGATAAATTTCCATAGTCAACTAAACATGCATTCATTTTTTTAATAAAAGCTTTAATTAAAAAACGATTGCTATCATACACTTGACCTGCTTGAATTTTCGATCCAAGCTGAACAACCTCATCTCCGGTGCTAAAAAATCCTATACGAATAGATTGAAAAACTTTTACTTTTGTAATACCAAGTGATGCAAGGAGACCAATATTACAAGCATTTAGACAAACTCCCTGTTTGATAGCCACTTGATTTTTTTTGATGTCCTCACCAATTTTACGAATATTTGCAGCAACTTTTGGTTTGAAGTCAAATTCAACAGTTTCATGATTAATGTTAACCAGTTCTTGGGGAATGACGGTATCAAATGTCCTTGGAATCATTCCCCCGGTCATGATTTGCAAACATGACATCGATGAAATTTTATTTTTTATTGGATGACCCGCTAAAATTTTTCCATCAATTTTAAATTTGTTATTTTTTGGCTTAATAAATTTGTGACGAAAAACAAAGCCATCCATCGCTGAATTATTATAATTTGGAACATTTACCGGAGACTTGATATCCTCTGCTAAAAAACATCCTTGAGCCTCGTCGATTGAAAGATACGTAGTTTTTTTGGTAACCGTAAGAAATTGTTCAAGCAGCATTAGCGCTTTTTCATAGGACATAGTATTTGGGTCATATTCAGACAAGCAGCCCTTATCTTTTAAAAATTCATTTATTTTCATTTTTTTCATATTTTTTTAATTCATCAGGCGTGTTGATATTAACAAATGCATCCTCATCCTCAAAAGAAACTGCTTCAAAACCAACTGAATCGATAAAGTTAATGAATCCACGATCATCATTTTTGAGAAATAATTTTAAATCGTCCGCAATGGATGAATGAAATAGCCCCAAGGTTGGATGAATATTATTTTGAGTTTGCGGAATGATTATTTTATGCGTGGATTGTTTTGATGTGTTCATTAATATTTGTGTGAGATCTAAGGGTAAAAAGGGGCTGTCGCATGGCGTGATTTGTAGCCATTCAGTTTGAATCATTTGTAATCCAGCATCGAGCCCAGCTAACGGCCCCTGATAATCTTGTTTTTGATCGGGGATAATATTTTCTTTATATTTAAGCGTGTTACAAGCTTGGTTAATGTTTATGAAAACTTTTTCAACCTGATCCTTAAGGCGATCATATACATGTTCTATTAATGGCTTTTGTTTAAAGTAAGTTAATGCTTTATTTTGACCCATGCGCGTTGACTTTCCGCCTGCAATGATTAATCCAGCAATCCTCACTTAACCCCCTGTGTGAGACATAAAACGAATAATTTGGGTTTTTGATTGTAAGTCAAAGTCATGAGATTTTGGTTTCGTGAGTAGCGCCTCTAAAATAAGCTTTTCTACCTCGTGATCTGATTGTGCTGCTCGCAAAGGATCTATTAAATTGATCTTGTTTTCTTGACCAAGACAAAGATGTAAGTGACCATCGGCACTGACTCGAATTCGATTACAGGCTTCACAAAAGTTATGAGTATGAGGGGATATTAATCCAACTGTAGTGTTGGTATTCTTAATTTTCCAGTAATTGGCAGGACCACCCGTTGATAAAGGAATTTTTATTAAAGAAAAATTTGATTCAATTAATTCTTTTGTTTGATCGCTGTCGATAAAACTACTGTATCGATCAAAACCAATTTCACCGAGTGGCATCTGTTCAATAAAAGTAATATTGAAATGGCGTTCAATAGCATAGTTTAATAAATCATTGATTTCATGATCATTAATATTTTTCATTAAAACGACATTTAACTTTACTTGTATATTATTTTTTATTAACTCTAAATTTGACAACACTTGGTTAAGATCGCCCCCCCGGGTGATAGCTTTGAAGTTTTTTGCATTCAGACTATCGAGACTAACATTTATTCTTTTGATGCCAGATTTTTTCAATATGGAATATTTTTTATCTAATTGAGATCCATTGGTTGTCAGTGTAAGTTCTTTGAGTTTTTTATTTTTTCCGAGCGAGACAATTAAATCATCTATACCTCTTCTCACTAAGGGCTCTCCACCCGTTAATCGAATTTTAGTAATACCCAAATTAATAAAAATTTGACTTAATCGTGTCATTTCCTCAATGGTGAGCATTTGTTGTTTTGGCATAAATTCAATATCTTCACTCATGCAGTATTGACAACGAAAATCACAACGATCGGTAACTGATAATCTTAAATAAGATATTTTTCTTTGATATTGATCAACTAACATTCAAACAGGATTAAGAATAATGATTTCTCTTATTAAAAGGAATTAATTAACAAGTATAATACTCATATAAGTTAGGTCAATAAATTATGAATGAAATAAATATACAAGCACATATCGATAAGTTTAAAGATACCCCAGGGGGATTACTTCCATTGATGCATTCTATCCAGGATGATTTTGGGTATATTCCTGAAGAAAGCTATCCTTTAATTTCACAATCCATGAATCTATCCGTTGCAGAGATTCATGGATTTGTATCTTTTTATCATCATTTTAGAACCAAAAAAACGGGAAAAAATATAATACAAGTTTGTCGAGCTGAATCTTGTCAGGCGATGAATGTCAGACACTTAGAACAATATATAAAAAATAAGCTGGGCATTGATTATCATGAAATGACGGATGATCAAAAATTTTCATTAGAGCCCGTGTACTGTTTAGGAAATTGTGCCTGCTCTCCCTCGATTATGATTAATGATGAGGTGTATGGTCGGGTAACCGAAGAAAAAGTTGATCAATTAATCAAGGATTATAAATAATGGCTGTTAAAATTTTTGTGCCAATAGACTCAACATCTTTGTCACTTGGAGCGGATGACGTTGCTGATTTAATTGCGGCTACAGCAAAAAAAAGAAATATTGATATCACAATTATTCGTAATGGATCTCGAGGCATGTTTTGGCTTGAACCCCTAGTTGAAGTTGAGACAGATGATGGAAGATTAGCTTATGGCCCGATTGAAATTAATGATGTTGATTCATTATTTGATTGTGAGTTTTATTTGGGTGGGCAGCATGCAAAATACTTAGGCCAAACTGAAGAATTGGCATGGTTAAAAAAACAAGAAAGATTAACTTTTGCCCGAACAGGGATCACTGATCCACTTTCGATTGGGGATTATATCGCTCACGATGGTTTCAATGGACTTCTAAAGTCATTAAAAATGACTAATCAGCAAATTGTAGATGAAGTTAAAGAATCAGGATTAAGGGGCCGTGGCGGTGCTGCATTCCCAACAGGCATCAAATGGCAAACTGTCCTCGATGTGGATTCAGATCAAAAATATATTGTATGTAATGCTGATGAAGGTGACTCAGGAACATACTCAGACCGAATGGCTATGGAAAATGACCCCTTTATGCTCATTGAAGGCATGGTTATTGCTGGGCTAGCCGTCAATGCCGATCATGGTTATATTTATCTTAGGTCGGAATATCCTCATGCACTTGTAACCTTAAATAAAGCTATCAAAATTGCTGAAGAAAATAACTACCTTGGTAAAAATATTTTAAATTCGGGTAAAAACTTTACTTTAGAAGTGCGAAGAGCGGCCGGAGCTTATATTTGTGGAGAGGAAACATCATTGCTTGAAAGCCTTGAAGGAAAAAGAGGGTTGGTTCGCTATAAACCCCCATTGCCTGCGATTAAAGGACTTTTTGGCAAACCAACGGTGGTGAATAACGTCATTTCGCTTGCAACAATTCCAATCATTATGTCCAAAGGCGCAAAGTACTACGCTGATTTTGGGGTAGGACGATCTAAAGGAACATTACCCATTCAATTAGCGGGGAATCTAAAAAATACGGGACTCATTGAAAAAGCTTTTGGAATCACATTGCGTGAACTTTTATATGATTTCGGTGGAGGTTCAGCATCAGGGAAAAAAATTAAAGCTGTCCAAGTGGGGGGCCCGCTAGGAGCATTCATCGCTGAAGAGCATTTTGATATTGAATTAGATTATGAAGCATATTCAAAACTTAATGCGGTTGTCGGTCACGGCGGTATCGTTGCCTTTGATGAGACCGTGAATATGGCAGAGATGGCCAGGTATTCATTTGAGTTCTGTGCAATTGAGTCTTGCGGAAAATGTACCCCATGCCGTATTGGTTCAACTCGAGGTATGGAGGTAATTGATAAAATTACTGCAAATGATGAGCAAGCAAAAAATGTTCAATTATTAGAAAATTTATGCGACACCATGGTGAATGGATCATTATGTGCAATGGGCGGGATGACGCCTTTTCCAGTAATGAGCGCATTAAAATATTTCCCTAAAGATTTTGGGGTTGATACAAATGCTTCAGACACTTAGAATAGAGGAATTACCAAGGTAGTTAAGACAAATATGGATGATACGAGAGATTTTGGAACACCAAAAAAGGATACTTTAGAGCAAGTAACTTTAACCATTGATGGTCAAAAAGTTACTGTTGCTGAAGGAACCTCAGTGATGCGTGCAGCCTCTGAGCTTGGATCATCGATCCCTAAATTATGTGCCACTGACTCACTTGAACCATTTGGTTCATGCCGATTGTGTTTAGTGGAAATCCAAGGAAAAAGAGGGTACCCAGCTTCATGTACGACCCCTGTTGAAGAGGGTATGGTTGTTTCAACCCAGACTCCAAAATTAGCAGATATTCGAAAAGGCGTGATGGAGTTATACATATCAGATCACCCTTTGGATTGTCTCACTTGTGCAACCAACGGTGATTGCGAACTACAGGATATGGCAGGAGCAGTCGGGCTCAGAGAAGTTAGATATGGGTATGAAGGTTTAAATCACTTAAATGCAGAAAAAGACGAGTCTAATCCATATTTCACTTTTGATCCTTCAAAATGTATTGTCTGTTCAAGATGTGTCCGTGCCTGTGAGGAAACTCAAGGAACGTTTGCATTAACAATTGATAGTCGTGGTTTTGATTCCAAAGTATCAGCAGGAAATAAAAGCTTTTTTGATTCTGAATGTGTGTCATGTGGCGCCTGTGTTCAGGCATGCCCTACTGCAACATTGATGGAAAATTCGGTTATTAAATCAGGCGTTCCTGAAAGATCAGTTACCACAACATGCGCATATTGCGGGGTGGGATGTTCTTTTAATGCAGAGATGAAGGGTGAGGAATTAGTGCGTATGACGCCAAATAAGAATGGCGGGGCTAACCATGGACACTCTTGTGTTAAGGGTAGATTTGCCTGGGGTTACGCTACACACAAGGATCGCATTACTACTCCAATGATACGTAAAAGTATCCATGACCCATGGGAAGAGGTTTCTTGGGATGAAGCAATAAATTATGCGGCTAAAGAAATCTCACGTATCCAAAAAAAATATGGAACTGAGGCTGTGGGAGCAATTAACTCATCGCGTTGCACCAACGAAGAAACTTATTTAGTTCAAAAACTTGTCCGTGCAGGTTTTGGTAACAATAATATTGATACTTGCGCTCGTGTATGCCACTCGCCCACAGGTTACGGTCTAAAACAAACACTTGGTGAATCTGCTGGTACACAGAATTTTGACTCTGTAATGAAATCAGATGTCATTATGGTGATTGGTGCAAATCCTACAGATGGCCACCCTGTTTTTGGGTCGCAAATGAAACGCCGATTAAGACAGGGAGCTAAGTTAATTGTGGTAGATCCAAGGGAAATCGATTTAGTAAATAAGACACCTCACGTGAAGGCTGACTATCACTTAAAATTAAAACCGGGTACCAATGTCGCTATTATTAATGCGATTGCTCACGTGATTGTTACTGAGGGATTGGTGGATGAAAAATTTGTAAATGAGCGATGTGAAATAGATTCTTTTAAAAAGTGGGCTGATTTTGTGGGTTTGGAAAAAAATTCACCAGAAGCTTTGCAATTAGAAACGGGAGTCCCTGCTGAAACAGTCAGACAGGCTGCTCGTTTATTTGCTAAAGAAAATAATGGATCCATTTATTATGGTTTAGGTGTGACCGAGCATAGCCAAGGTTCTACCATGGTTATGGGTATAGCAAATTTGGCGATGGCAACAGCTAATATTGGTCGCGAAGGGGTTGGAGTCAATCCTCTTCGTGGACAAAATAATGTTCAAGGTTCTTGTGATATGGGCTCATTTCCTCATGAGTTCCCTGGCTATAGACATGTTTCAGATGATGAAACAAGAAAAATGCTTGAGGAGAGTTGGGGCGTTCAGTTGCAGTCAGAACCAGGCTTAAGGATTCCTAATATGCTAGATTCAGCAATTGATGGTTCTTTTAAAGCCCTATATTGCCAAGGTGAAGATATTGCTCAATCAGATCCAAATACCCAACATGTGACTCATGCCTTGGAGTCAATGGAGTGTGTGATTGTCCAAGATCTCTTCTTAAATGAAACCGCAATGTATGCTCATGTATTTCTTCCAGGTTCATCCTTTTTAGAAAAAAGTGGAACATTTACGAATGCAGAAAGACGCATTTCTCCTGTTCGCAGGGTGATGACACCAAAAAATGGTTATGAAGACTGGGAAGTAACACAAATGCTATCTAATGCATTAGGTTATAAAATGAACTATAACCATGCCTCAGAAATTTTAGATGAAATTGCTAAATTAACTCCAACTTTTAAAAATGTTTCATTCAAAAAATTAGATGAATTAGGGAGTATCCAATGGCCTTGTAATGATGAGCATCCAGATGGAACACCAACAATGCATATTGATGAATTTGTGCGTGGTAAAGGTAAATTTTTTGTGACCGAATATATTCCTACAACAGAGAAAGTAAATAAACGCTTCCCTTTAATCTTAACCACAGGAAGAATACTTTCACAATATAATGTGGGAGCACAAACCAGAAGAACGGAAAATAGTCAGTGGCACTCTGAAGACCTCATAGAAATCCACCCTCATGATGCTGAAGAGAGAGGGATCAATAATGGTGACTGGGTAGGTATTACTAGTCGAGCTGGTGAAACAGTATTGAGGTGTCAAATTACTGAAAGAGTTCAGCCTGGAGTGGTTTACACAACTTTCCACCATCCTTTTTCGGGAGCGAATGTTATCACAACGGATAATTCAGATTGGGCAACCAACTGCCCAGAATTTAAAGTGACCGCTGTTCAATTAACCAAAGTGACTCAAGTTTCATCTTGGCAAGAAAAGTACAGATCTTTTAGTGAACAACAAATCTCCTTTGTTGATACTAAAAAAGAAAAAGTTTAAATATTGAGCGACCCAAGCTTATATTCAAAGCATTTAGTTACAGATTCTAACTTACCCAATTCCGACACTGAGGATTATCTTTCTAATGAAATGCCCATTGCTGTGAGTTATAACGGAATAGCTCATGTTGTTATGATGGCTTCACCCACTGATTTAGAAGAGTTTGTTGTTGGATTTTCATTTACAGAGGGAATCATTTCAAAATTTGAAGATATTTATGATATTGAAATAAAAAAAAATGAAAACGGTATTCAAATAGAAGTTGAGATTGCCCAAGAAAATTTTCAAAAATTAAAGGAAGTGAAAAGAAATTTATCTGGGAAAACCGGTTGTGGAATTTGTGGAGTAGAGAGTTTAGATTATTTTTCTCAAAGATTATTGGCAGACTACCCAAAGAAAAAAGATAATCAATTAGATAAAAAAAATATTCAAAAAAGTCTTGAGATATTTAATGCCAATCAAGACGCACAGTCAAAAACTGGATCAATTCATGCGGTGGCCTTATTTGATCAAGACGCGAATTTATTATCAATTAAGGAAGATGTTGGTAGACATAATGCCATGGATAAATTAATTGGCACTAAATTAATGAACAATTTATTAGGACATTTTATTGTATGTTCAAGTCGGGCGAGCTACGAAATGGTTCAAAAAGTGCTGACGACAGAAATTTCCATCTTAATTGCTATATCTGCTCCCACATCAATGGCAGTGAATCTCGCGGTCAAAAATTCTCTGACATTAATTGGCTTTGCAAGAGAAAAAAGATTCGTCACCTATGCTCACAAGCATCGAATTATCTTGTAAAATACCAACCCATGGAACATCAGCAATTAATAAAAATGGCCAATCAAATTGCAAGTTTTTTTGAGGCTTACCCAGATAAAAAAGAAGCCATTGATGGCGTTGCAAATCATATTCAAAAATTTTGGGCACCTAAAATGAGAAATTTGCTTAAACAAATTATCAAAGAGGATAAAATTGCTGACATTGATCCTTTGGTTAAAGATGCGTCTAAGCTTCTTTAATTTTTAATAATGTAAAATGACTTTCGATCGTTTGGCATTTTTCCTGTCCAAAGAATATTTTTTTTACCCTTTACCAATTCTGAACCTCTAGCTAAATTAGAATAACCTATTGTATAGGGACAACTATAACTCTGATTTTTTATAATGAGCTGTGTGTAATAAAAGATAAGATCGATATGGCTTGCGTTTAAATCATTTGAATTGAGACACTCATTTTTTGAAATATTTAATTCTTCGATAGATTGATATACCTGACCATAGTTTTTTCTATTTTCGATCATAGGAAACCAAAGTAAGGTAATGGTGACCCAGACTAAAGTAATACCAAGAGCCCAGTTTGTAACTGTTGATCGATTCGTAAGTTTATTTTTTAATAAAGAAAAAATCCATAAACTAAGAAATGTTAAAGCTAATAAAAAAGTGATTAGATTAAATTCAGGAATCAGGTTACCTGATAAATAAAGCATCCTCTCATGAAGCTTAAATGGGATGCCCACATGAAATGCAAACCAACCGATCCATAATACCAACGTAATAGATGAAAAAATAAGAATACCAAACCAATTTAAAGCGCCTGATGCCCCTCTTTGGAGTGAATCAATTGAGCTGCTCGCCAAAATTGAAATAGCAGGTAATAGAATCATTAACTTAGTTTGATTGATTGAAGATTCTGAAATTAACAGGATTAAAAACCAAAAAATAAAAATGATGGGTAGATTGGTTCTTTTGAATTTAAAAAAAGTATCAATTTCTTTAAAAAGTGTCCAAAAAAACAATGGAATAGCAGGCCAAGCAAACCATAATAAATTAACTAAGTAATACTTAAGATTTTGAGTAAGGGGGGTAAAGCTTTGATTGAGATATTGATTCATACTCTCAGGAGCATGTGAAGATAATAAAAATAACCAAATAGATAAAGTTATGACACTACACAAGTACCCAATGGATGAAAAAATAAAGAGTCTTTTAGTATTCCAATTTGGTAAGAGGGCTAATGAAAGGGTTACTCCGAGTATTGGAAGGTAAAAGAATAAGCCTTTTGTAAAAATACCAATGGTGAGGGCTGAACCAAGGAGAATGGATGCCCTAAAAGGCCGTCTTTGGGATAATGAAAAAGCATACAAGCTGAGTGCAGAGGCGGTTAGAATAGCTATTTCATAATTAAATGAATGAAGAGCAATAAATAAACCAACGGATGATAAAAAAATAATATTACTTTGTCTGCCGTAACCAAAACCCCTTAATTCTCTATTGGTTAATCCTATGCTGAGCATTGCAATGGAGATCCAAATAATATTACTTAAGCGTGCAGCATTGTGAGGCTCAAGGAAAAAAAATATTTTGCTAAATATTGCACCTAAAACTTCATATAAATGAGCATGACCAAATCCCTCATTGCTAGCAAGATTAGCAGAAATAATATTTTTATTAAAAAAAATATCTGCAAAAATGCTAAAAGAGTCTGTCTCGAGTGGCCGCCATGGACTGTGATCAAATAAGCCAAAAATAATGTAGATTGAGGCAAATATAATCAAAAAATTTATTTTTGATTTTTCCCCAACTTTTTTTTTGGGGGTTTGCATATTGCCTTGCCAGTCATGATCTAAAAAGTATTTCATATGATTAATATACAAAAAAAAAGGCAGCTCTGCTGCCTTTTATGCATATAGACTAATTACATGCCATATTTTTGTTTGAACTTCTCAACTCGACCTGCCGTGTCTACAATTTTTTGTTTTCCAGTGTAAAACGGGTGACATTGTGAGCAAACCTCAATACTTAGGTCCTTACCTGCTGTTGATTGTGTAGTAAACACATTACCGCAACTACAAGTTACATTAATTTCAGGGTATTTAGGGTGTGTATTCTTTTTCATAATATTTAATCTAATAATTTTTTAAGACGCATATTATCTTATTAATAAGATAAAAAATCAACATTAACCTCTTCGCATGCTATCAAAAAAATTCTCATTGGTTTTTGTTGATTTAATTTTATCCATCAGGAATTCCATGGCTTCGATATCATCCATCGGGTATAGCAATTTTCGTAAAACCCATATTTTCTGAAGAACTTCTTGGGGAATCAGCAATTCTTCACGTCTTGTACCAGATTTATTAACATTAATCGCAGGGTAAAGTCGTTTTTCTGCCATTCTTCGATCAAGATGAATTTCCATATTACCTGTACCTTTAAACTCCTCATAAATAACATCATCCATTTTGGAGCCAGTATCAATCAGAGCTGTAGCGAGAATAGTGAGTGATCCACTTTCTTCAGTATTTCTAGCTGCACCAAAAAAACGTTTAGGCTTATGTAAAGCGTTTGCATCTACACCGCCCGTTAATACTTTTCCAGATGAAGGAATAACGGTATTATACGCTCTGGCTAAGCGGGTAATTGAATCAAGAAGTATAACGACGTCTTTTTTATGTTCAACCATTCGTTTGGCTTTTTCAATAACCATTTCAGCAACTTGCACGTGTCGGGTAGCCGGTTCATCAAAAGTAGATGCGACCACCTCGCCCTTAACAGAACGACTCATTTCGGTCACTTCTTCCGGTCTCTCATCAATCAACAAAACAATAAGTTCGGTATCTGGATGATTAGCGGAGATTGCATGAGCAATATTTTGCATCATTACAGTTTTACCGCTTTTCGGGCTGGCAACAATTAAACCTCTTTGTCCTTTTCCGATTGGCGAGATCATGTCAATGATTCTTCCAGTAATATTTTCTTCGCTTGAAATATCACGTTCCAGATTAAGGCGTTCAGTTGGAAATAAAGGCGTTAGGTTTTCGAATAAAATTTTATTTTTTGTGTTTTCAGGAGGTTCTTCATTTACTTTTTCAACCTTAACTAGTGCGAAATATCTTTCACTATCTTTTGGTGTTCTGATTTCACCCGCGACAGTATCTCCAGTATGTAAATTAAACCTTCTAATTTGTGAGGGTGAGACATAAATATCATCTGGCCCAGCCAAATAAGATGTATCTGCTCCTCTTAAGAATCCAAATCCATCAGGGAGAACTTCTAATGTGCCTTGACCGTATAAAGTTTCACCACTTTTAGCTTTACTTTTAAGAATAGCAAAGATTAAATCTTGTTTTCTCATCCTTCCTGCATTATCAACTTTAATTTCGTTGGCTAATTCAATGAGGTTTGCTACCGGTAAGTGTTTTAAATCAGAAATTTGCATATATTTTAAATTGTTGAGTCAATAAAGGCTGATAATTGTGATTTTGATAAGGCGCCTACTTTTGTTGCTTCTATAGAGCCTGATTTAAAAATCATCAAAGTTGGTATGCCACGAACACCAAACTTGGCCGGTGTATTTGGGTTGTCATCAATATTTATTTTAGCTACTTTTATTTTACCGATGTATTCATTTGCAATATCGTCTAAAATTGGGGCTATCATTTTGCAAGGGCCACACCATTCAGCCCAGTAATCAAGCAAAACGGGTAGTTCAGATTTAATAACTTCATCATCGAAAGTTGAATCAGTTACATTAATTATATTTTCATTCATAAATAGATTTCAAAAGGTTAAACAATTAAATTTTGGAAAATTTTTGAGGAGTTTTTTTGAGATTATAAAGTTTTTGAAAAATAAATCAATTCTTTTTATATTGGCTATTAATTTCAAAAAATGATTTTACTTTCAAGACTCCTGAACTGGTTTTTGCGATTTGCAATGCTTCATCTGCTTCTTGCTGTGTTACTAGGCCCATTAAGTATACGATCTGTCTTTCAGTAACTACTTTTATATGAACAGGAGAAACGTTTGATTTAGTTTCTTCTTTAAAAAGACGAGCTTTTATATTTGTTGTTATCCCATAATCTTTAGTTTTAGACTTAGCTTTTTCTTTAAGCGGAAGGGAGCTGGTGACAAGGACTTCATTATAAATGGATTTAACCCCCTCGATCTTTGCAACAACATCTTGTATTTGGTCTTTTAATTCCTGTGAGGTGGATTCACCTGTTATAAGAACATTTTGATTATAACTTGTTGCACTAACACTAAAATCCCCATTCATTTTCTGAAACTCATAAAGCGCTTTAAACTCTATAGTTTGATCTTCAACTTGAACGCCAGTTGTTCTTCTGTCCGCGATAGAGGAGGGTATAGCGACAATTCCTGTAGGAGCACATGCTGCTATGGTGAACAATATTAATGCGAAGGATATTATGTGTTTGATCATTTTTTGGTTTACTTTATTTTTAGATCGCATATAAATTGTATACTAGAGAAAACAATATTGGGTAAAAATGTCATCAAAATTATTTATAATCGCCACACCAATTGGTAACTTAGGTGATATCACCCTAAGAGCAATTGAAACATTAAAAAACACTGAATATATTTTATGTGAAGATACCAGACATACAAGAAAATTACTCAATCACTATGGGATCAAAATAAATAAAATTCTTTCAATCCATCAGCATAATGAGAAAGAAAAATCAGAGATTCTGTTAAAAAAAATAATTGCAGATAAAGCTGATATAGCTTATTTGACCGATGCTGGGACTCCTTGCGTTAGTGATCCAGGAAGTTTTTTGGTAAATGTAGCTAGAAATCTCGGCATCGAAGTATTCTCAATTCCCGGACCCTCATCTGCAGTTGCTGCTTTTGCGATAAGCGGAATTGTAGATGGAAAATTCAATTTTTATGGGTTTCTACCGAATAAGAAAAAAAATACAGAAGAGCTTTTGGTAAAAATAAAACAAGAACAACATCCGGCTATACTCTTTGAATCTCCAAACAGAGTTCTTGCATTGTTAGAAGCTATTTGCGATGTGATTGATCCATCAACCCCAATATTTGTGGCTCGAGAAATGACAAAAATATATGAAACTCATTATTCTGATTCTGCAGAAAATTTATGTAATTTTTTTAAAAACAATACTAAGAGTTTAAAAGGTGAATTTGTTATTATAATTAATCCATTAAAATCAGATGATATAGAGGAGTTCTCTCATCAAGAGATTGAAATGTTAGGCATGCTTAGTGAAGAATTACCGTTGAAAAAAGCAGCTAATATTGTGGCTAAAATTTTTAAAAGAAATAAAAAGGATTTATATAAAGTAGGCTTAAATAATAAAAATGACAAATAAATTAACAATTCCATTACCCAATGACATGCACATCCATTTTCGGGAGGGTATCCTCCTTGATTTCGCTGTGAATGCCACAGCTAAAAATTTTCATCATGCCGTCGCGATGCCCAACCTAAAAGATCCAATTACTAGTTATTCCAAGGCAATTAATTATTATGATCAGATTCAAAAGATTTCTCGCTTTAAACATTTTGAACCTCTTGTTACCTTATATTTGACTGAGACATTAACGGAAGAAGATATTCAACTATCTGCACAAGATATGCGAATCATTGGGGCTAAGTTGTATCCTGCAGGGGTGACCACAAATTCTGAAAAAGGAGTTAGCGATCTTAAAGCATGCTATAAAATTTTTGAATTAATGGAAAAGTATCAACTGCCATTACTTATCCATGGCGAAGTTGCGAATAAAGAAATTGATATATTCGATCGTGAAAAGTTATTTATTGATGAGTTGATTAAAATTACTTCAATGTTTCCAGCATTGAAGGTAATTTTTGAACATATTTCAACAAAAGATGCTGTTCAATTCATTGAAGCATCATCAATAAATGTGGCTGCAACAATCACCCCCCAACATATGATTTTAAATCGAAATGATCTTTTATCTGGGGGGCTGAAGCCTCATCACTATTGTCTACCTGTATTGAAGAGAGAAGAACACAGGATTGCTGTAGCAAATGCAGCTGTTTCAGGGAATGCAAAGTTTTTTCTTGGTACCGACAGTGCTCCGCATCCAAGAAGCCAAAAAGAAAGCTCCTGTGGATGTGCAGGAATTTTTTCGGCAATTGGCGCTCTTGAAATTTATTTACAATACTTTGAGGCTGAAAATGCGATCGATAATTTTGAAAATTTTGCTGTTCGCAATAGCTGTGCTTTTTATGGACTAAAACCTTCAGACAAGATGATAACCTTTGAAAAGTCTGACTACACCATTCCCGCTGCTTTCACTATTGAAAATCATGAGCTAATCCCATTGATGGCTGACCAAACAATTTCCTGGAAAATTTTAAACGAGTTATAATTCTGATTGAGTTAGCTGGACAGTCGCTATTTATAGAGGAAAGTCCGGGCTCCATAGAGCATGGTGTTGGTTAACAGCCAACCATCGTGAGATGAGGAATAGGGCCACAGAGACGAGCGTATTAAGTTACGGTGAAACGCGGTAACCTCCACCAGGAGCAAGGCCAAATAGGGTAATTACAGTGCTGCTCGCACTATTACCGGGTAGGCCGCTAGAGTAAATGAGTAATCATTTACCAAGATGAATGACTGTACAAATACAGAACCCGGCTTATAGGCTAACTTATTGAATTGATTAAAAAAGCGCTTGCAAAGCGCTTTTTTTTTGCCTATAGTGTAAATGAGGGGGAAAAGTGGTAATTTATGGGAAATAATTAACAAAACTAAGGGTTGTTACTTATTTGACCAGCCCCCTCTTTACAAAAGGATAATGAATGTTTAGAGGCTCGAGTATTGTTAATTTGGATGAAAAAAACCGACTAGCAATCCCAAAAAAATTTAGGGAAAAGCTTCTCGAAAACTCAACTAGTCTTGTTCTAACAGCACATCCCGAAAAATGTTTAATCTTATATAACATTTCTGAATGGATTCCCATTGAAAAAAAATTAATGTCCCTATCAAGTTTTGATCCAAAAATCAGCTCACTACAAAGATTGCTTGTGGGTTATGCGGAAGAATTAGTGCAGGATAAAGCCGGTCGAATTTTGATCTCCCAGTCCCTTATGCAATTTGCAGAAATTCAAGAACAAGTAATCATTATTGGACAAGGAAGTCACTTTGAAATTTGGGATAAAAATAAATGGGATACAAAAATTAACCATTCTTTACAAGAAATGCATTTAGAGAATATCAATGAATTGGGTGGTTTTTCTTTATGACAGAACTAACACATTTGCCAATTATGGAAGTCGAAGTAATTGATCAATTAGTATTGAACGAACATGGCAAATTTTTAGACTGTACTTTTGGTCGCGGTGGACATTCGACAGCAATATTAAAAAAATTATCAACAGATGGAAAATTAATTGCTCTGGATAAAGATAAAGATGCAATTACTCACTCTGCAATGATAAACGATAAAAGATTTAATTCTATTCACACCTCGATAATTGATTATGCAAAAACTTTAAAAAAAAAAGTTTTGATGGAATATTTATGGACCTAGGAGTTTCATCACCCCAAATTGATGATCCTGAAAGGGGGTTTAGTTTTATGCATGATGGGCCTTTAGATATGCGCATGAATCAAGATCAAATTTTAGATGCAAGACATATTGTCAATCATTATGAAGAAACACAATTAGTTGAAATTTTCAAAGACTATGGCGAAGAACGGTTTGCGAAAAGAATTGCAGCAAATATTTGCAAAACAAGAGCATTAAAAGAAATTGAAACAACATTTGAATTATCCGAAATAGTCAAAAAATCTATACCGTTTTCTCGAGAAAAAAAACATCCAGCAACAAGAATATTTCAGGCAATACGCATAGAAGTAAATCAAGAAATGAATGAATTATCTTTAGCACTCCCTTTATTATTTGATGCTTTAAAAAATAAGGGTAGATTTGTGGTTCTAACCTTTCATTCTTTGGAAGACAGAATAATTAAAAATTACTTCAAACAATTAACCAAGCCCCCAGTCGATAATATTCCAAAATTCATACCCATTAAAGATGAAGACGTTGATCAAGAAACATCTGCAATTAACATTTGTTCAACAACTCCATCTGATTATGAGATTGAAAGAAATCCACGATCCAGAAGTGCACGATTGAGGGTGATTGAAAAAAAATGATGAAATTGAATATTTTATTATTTATTGTTCTCATTGTTTTTTGTTTATTAAAAGTTAATACAGAGCATTTATATAGAAAGAATTTTTCAATTCTTGACTCTGAGCAAAAGAGGGAAATTGAATTAAAAGAAGAAAAAACGAAGCTTGAATTAGAAAATACTGACCAATCTGGGAATAACAGAATTGAAGAATTTGCAAAAAAGAAATTGGAAATGGTTGAACCAAATCAAAATAATATTATTCAATTGGAAGGCCAATGAAGCAATTTAGCCATCAAAGTGATATTTTTGAGCTTTCAAAAACAAGGAGAAGGGTTGTACTAGCTGTAGTGTTAATTTTATTTTCAATGCTTTTTTTAAGAGCATTGTATCTCCAACAAGTACAACAAGAATTTTTACAATCAAAAGGCGATGGTTTCAGTGTTCGTAAAGAAGTTTTGTATTCTTATCGAGGAAAAATTTATGATAGAAACAATAAGCTTTTAGCAGTCAGTAGCCCCACCTATGATGTTGGAATATCAATAAAAGAAAATCCAGATCTATCTAAAATAAAAGAAATTGCAAATCTCCTTGATATAAATCAACAAGAACTTATTAATAAAATTAAAAAAAAGGATAAAGGGTTTATTTATATCAAAAGAAGCATTTCTCCAGAAAAAGCAAAAAAAATAACAGATCTTAAGTTAGCGGGGTTAGATCTTGAGAAAAAATATCGACGCTTCTACCCCAATCGTGAGTCAGCCGCTCATATAGTTGGAAAAACAAATATTGATGGGATTGGAAATGAGGGACTTGAGAAGTTATGGGATAAAACCCTGACAGGTGAAATTGGTCATAAAAAAGTCTTAGTGGATGGCGGCAAAAGAATTATTGATGATTTACAGGACTTTAAATTACCAATCAATGGATCCGACATCCATACCACCATTGACAGTAGACTCCAACATACGACATTTGAAACACTAAAAAAATACATCGAAAGATATGAGGCCATAGCGGGATCTGCAATCTTGATGGATGCAAAAAGTGGTGAAATTATTGCCATGACAAATTATCCATCTTATAACCCAAATTCCTCAATCACAAATATGGATGCAATGCGAAATCGAGCAGTCACAGATACCTTTGAACCAGGATCAACATTAAAACCCATCTCGGTTGCTTATGCTATGGAAAGAAAAAAAGTAAAAACTAACGAGATAATACATACAAATAATGGCTTATTAAAAGTGGGAAGAACATTCATTAGAGATGACCATCCAGAAAATGAACTCACAATAAAAGATGTAATTAAGACTTCTTCTAATGTGGGCGCATCAATTATAGGTACCCGTTTAGAGCCGAAAGAATTATGGGGAGTTTATGATAAGTTGGGATTTGGAAAAAAAGCAAATATTGGTTTACCAGGAGAAACTAGTGGTCGACTCAGTAACTACTCACTGTGGAGGGAGACTGATCATTCAAGAATGCCATATGGCTATGGAGTGAGTGTAAATTTGCTTCAATTGACTCAAGCCTATTCAATTTTTGCAAATGAAGGTTTGATAGTTCACCCTAAAATCTATATGAATCAAGATGCTGTGATTGGTGAAAAAGTCTTATCACCATACGTAAGCAATGAAATGAAAATGTATATGCGGGCAGTCGTAGAGGAAGATGGCGGTACAGGTTTTAAGGCTAGAATTCCAGGCTATACGGTTGCTGGTAAAACTGGAACAGCTAGAAAAGTTGTAAATGGGGAGTACTCCCGAGAGTATGTAGCATCATTTATAGGTATGGCACCAAGTACCAATCCAAAATTTATCATGGCAGTAATGATAGATAATCCAAAAAAAGATAGCTATTATGGAGGAACCGTTGCTGGTCCAGTGTTTAAAGAGGTCATGAAGGAAGCGCTTAAATTATATGATGTCCCCTATGATAAACAATTGAATGAAAATTTATTAGATACAAAAATGGATGCTACTTATGAAGATAGCAGACTTTAGATTTTTTAAAGAAGCCAAGGGGATAACGAATAACAGCAATTATGTAAAAAAAGATTATGTATTTTGTGCTTATCCTGGTAAAAAGTTTGATGGTTCTGAATTTGTAAAAGATGCAATCAAGAAGGGAGCAAAATTTATTCTTATTGAATCAGCAAAAGAGATCAAGCTTCTACAAAAAAAATATCCCAAAATAAATATTATAGAATTTAAAAATATCGCATTTAACCAAAAAAAAATTTTAGATAGATTCTATGGTAATTTAAATCAAAAAATTAAATTAATCGGCATCACTGGAACCAATGGAAAAACATCAACAGGATTTTGGTTAGATTTTCTTATAAATAAACACATTCAATCTTCAAAACTAATAGGGACCATTTCAAAAGAAAAAAATATTCAAAATACCACGCCTGACCTTTTTATTTTATACGATCTATTTCATAAAAAAATGAATAAGATTAAAAATTTTGTTCTTGAGGTTTCCTCTCATGGAATTGATCAGCAAAGGATAAAGGGATTAAATTTTGAGTATGGAATTTTTACAAATTTAAGCCGAGATCATTTAGATTATCACAAAACAATGGCTAATTACTTTAGTGTGAAAGAAAGGTTTTTTCTAGAAAATGTAAAGAATTGCTCAATAATTAACATTGATGATAAGTATGGAGCCAGACTGTGCCAGCATTTAAAAACATTAAATAAGAGAGTTTTAACATTTGGCTTTTCAAAACACGCAGATATTAAAATTATTCATAATTCCACAAATTTAATAGCCACAAATAAGACGGAATTTGAATTAGAAATTAAAAATAAACGATATCAATTTGAAACAAACATTATTGGTAAATTTAATATTTTAAACCTTGTAGGCGCTATAGCAGTCTGTCATTTAAAAAAAGTTTCCATGAATACTTTAATTAAAACTGTGAAAAAACTTCCTATTCCAGAAGGGCGATTAGAGATGTTCAATAAAAAAATAAATAATATAAATAAAAAAATCTTTATTGATTATGCCCATACACCTGACGGGTTAAAAAATGTTCTTGAAACTTTAAAGTCAAATTATAAAAAAAAAATAACATTAGTTTTTGGATGTGGGGGTGATCGAGATATAGGTAAGCGAAAACTCATGGGTGAAGTTTCAAACAAATATGCTCATTCTGTATTAATTACCTCAGATAATCCAAGGTCAGAAGACCCTATGAGTATTGCACAACAAATATCTAAGTATGTGACAATTGATAAAAAAATCATTCTCGACCGAAAAAAAGCAATTGAAGAGGCATTGAAGCAGCCGTTAAGCGAAGTAATTTTGATAGCTGGAAAAGGACATGAAAACTACCAAATATTAAAAGATAAAACTGTATTTTTTTCTGATAAAGATGTTGTAAAAGGTTTCAAAGGTTAGCTATGGAGCTTTCTATTAAAGAAATTAAGCATTTATTTTCTAAGGTATCTAATTTGAATGATGATCTTTGTTTTAATACATCAGATATAAGCATCGATTCAAGAACAATTCAAACAAATCAAATTTTTATAACGATTAAAGGTGAAAATTTTGATGGGAATAATTTTATTCAAGAAGTATTAAATATAAATCCATTGTTTATTATTTCAGAAAAAAAAATAGATAATCAAATACCTTATGCACAAGTAGATTCAGGAAAAGAATTTTTAATTGATCTTGCTAAGCTAATTATTAAGAAAACATCATCAAAAAAAATAGCTATAACGGGCAGTAACGGTAAAACGACAACTAAAAATTTAATTACCCATTTTTTAAGGCGCAAGGTGGGCGACCAAGATGTGGCTGCAACTTTTGGAAATTTTAATAACGATATTGGTTTGCCTCTCTCAATATTTAAAATTCAAGGAAATGAGAAATATCTAGTTTTAGAAATAGGAACTAATCATCCAGGAGAAATTAGGGAGTTAGCAAATATTGTGAGACCCCACATTGCTGTGATAACAAATATTGGCGATGCCCACATTGGTAATTTTGGTTCTCAAGAAGAAATTGCAAAAGAAAAAAAACAAATTTTTTATTATCACAATGAGAAGGACATTAAGATACTTCCGGATAATATTAATTTCTTTTCAGAACTTGATAATTCCAAAGGACAGTTGTTTATTGTTTCGTCAGATTATCTAAATCAAGCTAATCGTTTAAATTATGAATATTTGGGGCTGAATAAGCTTAAATTTATTTATCTCGATCAAGAAGTCGTTCTCAAATCACCTGTTGAGGGCAATCATAATCTTCAAAATTTTATTATCGCTTGCGCTGTATTAATTAATTTAGGATTTAATTTACACTCATTTGTTGATGGATTTAAACATTTTTCAGGCACAGTTGGAAGGTTTAATAAAATATCTATGAAAAATAATATAGATATTATTGATGACTCATATAATTCAAATCCCACTTCAATGTCATCTGCTATTGATTATTTAAGTGGTTCACAAAAATATAAAATCCTAATGATTGGTGATATGGGGGAGCTAGGAGAGTTAAGTGAGCAATATCATGATCAAATTGTGAAAAAAATTGAAGAATCCAATATTGATTCTATTCTTGCATATGGAAGTTCAATTACCCGAGCTTTAAACAAAGAAAAAAATATGAAAAAAGATATCTATTGCTTTGATGATATTCGTCATTTAATTGACAAATCCCTTAAGTTGATAAAAAAAGATACAATCGTTTTAATAAAAGCATCACGTTTTATGAAATTCGATGTTATTGCTTCTGAATTGAAAGAAAGGTTTAAATGATTTTAGATTTAATTCAATTTTTAAATTTGAAATTTAATTTTTTAAATGTATTTAATTACATAACTTTTCGATCAGTCATGGCAATAATAACTTCCTTAGCTATTTCTTTATTTTTTGGAACAATTTTTATAAAAACGATGGGGGAATATAGTTTCTCTCAATACGTTCGACAATTTGGCCCAGATCATCAAAATAAAATGGGTACACCAACAATGGGCGGCCTGCTTATCATTATTTCAATTGTGTTATCAGTATTAATGTGGAGCGACCTCAGTAATATTTTTATTTGGCAACTTCTATTCGCTCTTGTTGGATTTGGATTAATTGGATTTTTCGATGATCTTAAAAAAATTAAAGAAAAACATTCAGCGGGGATTTCATCGAAGTTAAAATATTTTTTACAATCTACTGTAGCCATTATTTTGGCTGTATGGATTTATAACAATACCTCGAGCTTTGAGGAAATAAATTTACTTATTCCCTATATTAAGTCGTCATATTTATATTTAGGCACCTTTGGATTTATTTTATTGTCTTATTTTGTAATTGTCGGAAGCAGTAATGCCGTCAATCTTACTGATGGGTTGGATGGATTAGCAATAATGCCAACAGTGATGATTGCTTCGGCATTAGGTATTTTTGCATATCTGACAGGCAATCAAATTTTCGCTGAATATTTGCAGTTACCTTTTATTCGCGGTGCAGGGGAAATAACTATTTTTTGTGCAGCAATAGCAGGGGCTGGACTAGGTTTTCTTTGGTTCAATGCTTATCCAGCAGAAGTTTTTATGGGAGACATTGGCTCGCTATCTTTAGGGGCTGCTCTTGGAACAATCGCAATATTAGTTCGTCAAGAAATAGTATTGTTTATTATGTCCGGAATTTTTGTGATTGAAACATTATCAGTTGCTGGACAAGTAATCTACTTTAGATATACAAAGAGTAAATATGGGGTTGGTAAAAGAATATTTCTAATGGCACCGATTCATCACCATTATGAAAAAAAAGGATGGAATGAAAATCAAGTAGTGATTAGATTTTGGATAATTACTATGGTCTTGATATTGATTGGATTAGCAAGTTTAAAAATTCGATAATGAATAACCAAAAATCAGATATTGTATTTGGGTACGGCATCACAGGAAAATCAATTGTTCAATACCTGGCCAGGTTAAATAGAAAAATCACCCTCATTGAAAATAAACCAATTTCACCAGAAGATCTTTTTTTTTTAGAACAGCATCATATTCAAATATTTCATGATGAGAAACAATTAAAAAATTTTCATAATTATGAGAATTGTTATGTAAGTCCAGGGATTGATCTAAGAAAACCTTTTTTTAGAGAATGCCTTGATAATCATATTCAACTCAGGAATGACACTTATTTCTTAAATCAAATCGATAGATCAAAGACAAAATTAATTGCCGTCACGGGAACAAATGGCAAAACTACATTTTGTACATTACTGCAAAATTTTTTTATAAAGCTAAAGCTGAAATCAAAATTAGTGGGTAATGTTGGAACTCCAATCCTCGATCTTTTTTTTTCTGAGGAAGAATACAATGAATTTATCATTATTGAATTGTCGAGTTATCAAATTGAATTGCTAAAAGAGGAAACAAGATTTGATTTTGGAGTGATCCTGAATATTGAGCCTGATCATTTAGATCGATATGATTCATTTGAATCATATCGAGATACAAAAATAAGTTTAAAGAAATTTTGTGATGTCATTCTGTTTGATAAAGAATCAGTGCCGATCAAAAGTAATCCTGATAAAGCTATTCCATTGGGAATTGACGAGAGTTATATCTTACAAAGCTGGGACGCAAAATCTTTTCTATTTAAACATGAAGAAAAACAATTCAGGATAGATACCCCTTATTTAAAGGGGATACACAACATTAAAAACATACTTTATATCATCAAATTATTAGATTGTGCATATAAGCAGATTTCACTAGAAAAAATAGTACTATTTTTTAGCACGCAGCGGGGAATTGAGCATAGATTTGAGCAGATAGAGGTTAATCATCCGAACATTTTTATTAATGACTCGAAAGCAACCAACATTGCCTCTACTGCATCTGCACTCAATTCGCTGGAAAATAATATTCATTTGATATTTGGTGGAGAATTAAAAAATCAATCTGTAGTAGGTCTTGAAAAATTATTTCAAAATAAACTTGTGAGCTTGAATTTAATTGGAAAGGATGCTGAGTCTATTTTGACTTATTTGAATAAGTTTAATAACTCCTTTGAGATAAATTATTTCAATTCATTAAAAGATGTCTTAACTTATTTAAAAAAAATACTCAAAAGAAATCAAATCATACTTTTGTCACCCGGGTGTGCCAGTAAGGATATGTTTAAAAATTATGAGGATCGGGGTAATCAATTTAAGAATTTAGTTGTAGAGATGTTCAAATGCAATTAAGAAATAGTTTTAATCAGCCAAATTATGATCCATTTTTACTCTGGATAATTATTATACTTTCCGGCGTTGGTTTGGTTATGGTTTACTCTTCATCCATCGATGTGGCGGCATTAAAGCAAATTTCTAAATACCAAAATTATTATTATTTACTTCGACATTCTATTTATTTAACCATTTCAATATTTTGTGGTTTGATTGCATTTTTGATACCCATAAATTTTTGGCAAAAATTTGCTCCTACATTTTTTGTATTTGGGATTCTTCTATTAATTGCAGTTTTAGTTCCTGGTATAGGAAAAACGGTAAATGGTAGCCAAAGATGGATTCCAATTGGAATAATGAATTTTCAGCCATCGGAGCTTGTAAAATTATTCACTATTATTTATGCCGCAGATTATGTTTTAAGAAAATCTCGTCAAATTGGAACCTTTGTCAAGGGGTTTCTTCCGATGTCCGTTGCAATTGCACTCGTTGGTTCATTACTTATTTATCAACCTGATTTTGGTGCATTGGTTGTAGTGATTAGTATATCAATGGGCATATTATTTCTTGGTGGGATTTCATTAAAAATAATATTTGGGTTAATGTTATCTGTTCCAATTGCTATGTATTCATTACTCAAGATCGCGCCTTATCGTGTGGACCGAATAACAACTTTTCTTGCACCTTTTGAAGATTTGTATGGAAAAGGTTGGCAATTATCCCATTCTTTGATTGCAATCGGACGCGGAGATTTCTTTGGTGTAGGTTTGGGGGAAAGTATCCAAAAATTGCAATACTTACCTGAAGCTCATACGGATTTTATTCTTGCTATTCTTGCCGAGGAGCTTGGTTTATTTGGATTTACATTAATTATTTTTTTATATGCCGTAATGATTATAAGAATTTTTGGTATTAGTAAAATATCAACACAATTAAGAAACAATTTTTCAGCCTTACTGGCTCAAGGAATAGGATTATGGTTTGGTATTCAAGCAGCAATCAATATAGGAGTGAATGTAGGTTTCTTCCCTACAAAAGGATTAACGCTACCATTTGTTTCTTATGGAGGTAGTGCATTGCTTGTTACTTTCATTGCAAGTGGTATTCTCATGAGGATTGATTATGAAAACAAAATCAAAGCAAAAAGAAATTAATCCAAAATCTATAATCATTGCAGCGGCTGGCACAGGTGGCCATATCATGCCGGCATGGGCCCTAGCTGAGCAATACTTCATCAATGGATGGAAAGTTATCTGGCTTGGAACACCAACCGGGATGGAAAATAAAATAATCAATAAAAATAATGTCATTTTTTTATCTTTAAATATAGGTGGCTTTAGAGGTAAGAAATTATTTACTTTAATTACCTATCCATTTAAGTTTTTTTATGCGCTTATTAAGTCGTGTTATTGGATCATTAAATATAAGGCTTCTAATGTAGTTGTTTTTGGAGGGTATATTTCATTACCAGCTGGTTATGCATCCATCATTTTAAAAAAGAATTTATTTATTCATGAACAGAACATAATTTATGGCACAAGTAATAGGCTTTTAACCCCTTTTGCAAAGAAAATATTTACTGCTTTTAAGGTTGAGTCAAAGTATCCAATATGCATCTCTGGGAATCCAATCAGAAAGTCAATTCTTAACATTAAAAAAAACTTTAATAAAACAACAGTAAAGATAAATGTTTTAGTTATTGGAGGAAGCTTAGGGGCTAAAGTTTTTAATGAAAAATTACCTCAAATTTTATTAAAATTTCCACAATTTAATCTCATTCACCAATGTGGCGCCGGTAAAAAAATAAATCTTGATCAAATGTATTCGGGAAAAGCAAAAGTTTTAGAGTTCATTGAGGATATGGGTAAGTATTACCAATGGGCTGATCTTGTTATTGGCAGGGCTGGAGCAATGACAATTGCTGAATTAGAGCATGTAGGTCTTCCCTCTATACTTATTCCGTATCCATACGCTATCGATGATCATCAACAAAAAAATGCAGAGTATCTATTAAAGAAAGGTGGAGCAATGATATGTAAAGAACAAGATATCACTTTAAAGCTTGAAGGTATTCTCCAAAAAATTTCAAAGAAAAAATGCATTGAGATGGCAAAAAGATTAAAATCATCAAAACATAAAAACGCTGCCTCATTGATTTTTAGTCAGATTGAAAATAATGGAAAATAAAATTAAATACATTCATTTTGTGGGCATAGGTGGATCAGGAATGTCTGGTATCGCAGAAATTATGCATAATATGAAATTTGAA
>JAURED010000001.1:12123-93060 GCA_030827595.1 Burkholderiales bacterium | reverse complement strand
AGGTGGATCAGGAATGTCTGGTATCGCAGAAATTATGCATAATATGAAATTTGAAGTTACAGGATCTGACACCTCATCCACTTCGGTTACTAAGCATCTTGAAAATAGAGGGATTAAATTGTTTACCAATCATGATGCCAGCAACATAAATCAAGCCGATGTTGTTGTGACCTCATCAGCCATATCAAAGAATAACTGTGAGCTAGTCGCTGCAAAAAAACTAAAAATACCAATAATTCCAAGAGCAGAGATGCTTGCAGAGTTAATGAGATTTAAGGTTGGGATTGCAATCGCAGGTACTCATGGAAAAACATCAACGACGAGTATTTTAGCTTCAATTATGAATACAGCAGGATTGGATCCCACTTATGTTATTGGTGGAAGGATCAATTCCTTAAAACAAAGTGCTCGGTTGGGGAAAAGCAAATATATGATTGTTGAAGCTGATGAATCTGATGCTTCTTTTCTTCATTTAAATCCTGATAATATTTTATTAACGAATATAGATTACGATCACATGGAGACTTATGGGTACGATGAGCAAAGGTTAAAGAAAACATTTTTAGATTTTCTTCATCAAATTCCTTTTTACAATGAAGTTTTTATATGTATTGATGATGTAAATATTAAATCAATTTTAAAACATATCGCAAGACCAATTATTACTTATGGATTAAATAAAAAAGCTGACTTTTTTGCAGATCAGATTCAGATTAAAAAGAATTTATCTAGTTTTAGGGTAAATTCTAGTAAAAATAAATTTAGATCATTTAAGGTTGAAATCGCAATGCCAGGAAAGCATTATGTGTTAAATACTTTGGGAGCGATTGCGGTTGCTGATCATTTTAAAATTAATCATCAAGTTATAAAGCAGGCATTATTAGATTTCAAAGGGGTAGCAAGACGTTTTGATTTGTATGAAAACTTTAAAATAGGTGAAAAAAATGTTCATCTAATTGATGATTATGGTCATCATCCCACTGAAATTGAAGCAGTCATCAAATCAATTAAAAAAGGTTTTCCAAGAAAAAAAATTAATTTAGTTTTTCAGCCTCATCGGTACTCAAGGACACAAGATCTTATTGATGATTTTGTCAAAGTTTTATCCAAGGTTGATCGTCTTTTTCTATTTGATATTTATTCTGCCGGTGAAAAAATTATCTCAAAAATATCAAGTAAAAATTTATTAAAAAAAATAACATGTGATTCCTATTACCTTCAAGATATGAGCAATTCAAAAGACTTTATCGAAAAAAAAATAAACTCTAATGAAATTTTGCTTGTGATGGGAGCTGGGTCAATTGGAAAATGGTTCTCACAAAATTTTATAGAAAATGATCGTGAATAAAGACATCATTTATCAAAATATTTCTATGAAAAAATTTAATTCATGGAAAGTGGGCGGAAATGCAGAAAATTATATTGAAGTAAGTTCAGAATTGACACTTCAAGAGGTGCTGGAGCAAAAAAAGATTAAGTTACCAATAACCGTGATTGGTCTCGGTTCAAACGTTTTAATAAGAGATGGAGGGTTAAAGGGGACAGTAATAAATTTATCAAGAGGCATGAAGGACATAAAAAATGATGAAAATACCATTTATGCAGAATGCGGTGTTTCGTGCTCCTCATTAGCAAGATATGCAGCAAAAAATAAAAAAAAATCATGTGCTTTTTTAGCCGGCATACCAGGGTCTATTGGAGGGGCATTGGCAATGAATGCCGGTTGTTATGGTAATGAAACTTGGGACTTTGTAAGTAAGGTAAAAATAATTAATTTTGCTGGAAATATAGCGATCAAAAAAAAAGATGACTTTGAAATAAGTTATCGAAATGTAAAAAACTTAAAAAACGATATTTTTATTGGCGCTTGGTTTAATTTTCCAGATTTATCTGAACAAGACGAGAATGAAATAACGAGGATAAATAAACTTTTAAAAATAAGGCGAGAAACGCAACCACTGAATTGGCCGACTGCAGGATCAACCTTTAAAAATCCTGAAAATACTTTTGCTGCAAAATTAATTCAAGATGCTGGTTTAAAAGGGTTCACTATTGGTGGCGCACGATTTTCTGATAAACATGCAAATTTTATAGAAAATATGGGGAATGCATCAGCTGATGATATTGAGCAGCTTATATATCTTGCACAAAAGACAATTAGAGAGCTGAATGATATTGATCTACAAATTGAAGTAAAAATTATCGGGGATAAAAGTGAATAAAAAAATTGCAGTATTGGCAGGAGGAAACTCTGAGGAGAGGCTGATTTCTCTGGAGAGTGGACAATCTGTATTTCATGCTCTAAAACTTCTTAAATATGATGCTGAATTAATTGATCCAAAAACAGATGATCTTTCTCAGCTAAAAAAATTTGACGCAGCTTTTATTTGCTTACATGGTAAGAATGGCGAAGATGGCAAGATACAATCATTTTTGGAATTAATTAAGGTGCCTTACACGGGATCCGATCCTCAGGCTTCAATGTTATCAATGAATAAATTTTTTTCAAAGCTTGTTTGGTTAAAGCATCAGTTATTAACCCCTGAATATGAAATTATTCATAAAGATAGTTCTTATGAAGATATCGTGAGTAAAATTGAGAGTCCTTTTGTTGTTAAACCATCAAGTTCAGGCTCATCATTTGGTATTTCATTGGTAAAAAGTAAAGCTCAGTTTGAATTGGCTATTCTTGAGGCAAGCAAATATGATTCCCTGGTTATCGCAGAACAGTATATAAAAGGCC
This sequence comes from Burkholderiales bacterium, assembly GCA_030827595.1. GTDB lineage: Bacteria > Pseudomonadota > Gammaproteobacteria > Burkholderiales > Methylophilaceae > BACL14. The sequence continues at coordinate 90,317 of JAURED010000001.1, read as the reverse complement.
GTGAATTCACAGTATCAATTTTAGATAACCAACCTCTTGGTGTTATAGAAATTATCCCTAAAAATGAGTTTTATGATTACGATGCAAAATATATTTCAGATGAAACCATCTTCTTACAACCTAATGACCTTAGTCAAGATCAATTAAAAAATTTATTTGCCACTGCCATTGAAGCATTCAGAAGTATTGGTTGTAGAGGCTGGGGAAGGGTTGATTTTATTATGGACGGCAAAGCAAGCTTTTACTTAATTGAAATCAATACAGTACCTGGGATGACTGGGCACAGTCTTTTTCCATTATCAGCCAAAAATGCAGGATTAAGTTTTGAACAAGTTGTTGAGCGAATTTTAAATTTAATAGAATAAATTTTGGAAAAATCACTTTATAAGTTTCTTTTTAGAATATGCTTAATTTCAATCTTTATCTTGATAGTCAAGATTATATCTCCCTATACATTTGATCGATGGTTCCCAATCAATGAAATTGTTATTAGTGGCGATTATAAATATCTTGAAAGAGAACAAATTTTACTTGTTACTAATAACTATTTAGAAGGAAATTTTTTTACTTTAAATATCCAATTATTAAGAGATGGAATGAGAAAACTACCCTGGATTAAAGATGTGGATATATATCGCAAATGGCCAAATAGAATTACAATGCTAGTCAAACAGCATCAACCAATTGCTCGATATGGGATGCAAGGACTTGTGAATGAAGATGGGGAATATTTTGGCGCAGCATATGAGGATTATTTACCGATCATATATGGGCCAAAAGATAAGATTGCTTTCATCACAGATAAATTTATTAAATTTAATAATATTTTAGGGGAGGAGTATATCAAAATTCACAAAATTACTTTTACCAGGAAAGAAGATTGGACGATTCAAACCTCAGATGGAATGTTAATAAAATTAAATGAAGAAAGATCAGAAGAAAATTTAAAAAGATTCGTAAGTAATTTTCAAAAAATATTAAAGTCCACTAATAAAAGAATATCAAATGTTGATTTAAGATATAGAGATGGATTTGCAGTTGAGACAGATAGTAAAAGTAATCAAATAAAAAATAAATTATGATTAAGCAAAAAGAAGAAAAAAAATTAATTGTCGCACTAGATATTGGAACCTCAAAAATAGTAACAATCGTTTCCGAAATTAAAGCGGATGGTGATATTCAAATTTTGGGAATAGGTCAACATGTTTCGCGCGGTCTTAAGAAGGGTGTTGTTGTTAATATTGAATCTACAATGCAAGCAATTCAGAGATCTCTAGAGGAGGCAGAGTTAATGGCCGACTGTAAAATTAAAGAAGTTTATACTGGCATTGCCGGCAGCCATATTAGGAGTATTAATTCCACGGGTATGGTTAAAATTCGAGACTTAGAAGTAGATAACTCAGACGTAGAAAGAGTTATTGAAACTGCTCAGGCCATCACCTTACCCCCGGATCAACAAGTACTCCACACCCTGGTTCAAGAATACATTATTGACGACCAGTATGATATCAAGGAGCCAAGGGGAATGAGTGGAATGAGACTCGAAGTGAAAGTCCATATTGTTTCTGGGGCAATCGCGGCTGCACAGAATATCGTGAAATGTATCAAGAGATCGGGTTTAGATGTTATGGAATTAATCTTACAACCGCTTGCATCTGCCGATGCAGTTTTAACAAATGATGAAAAAGAGCTTGGGGTTTGTCTAATTGACATTGGAGGCGGCACTACAGATATAATTGTGTATAAAGATGGGTCTGTTAAACATACAGCTGTCATTCCAATAGCAGGTGATCAAATCACAAATGATATTTCTGTTGCATTCCGAACACCTCAGCAATCGGCAGAAGAAATAAAGATTAATTATGGAAGCTGTGATACTTCGAAAGCAAATTCACAGGAAGTTATTGATGTGCCTTTGGTTGATGGAAGATCACCGAAAAAAATCAATGCAAAAGAGCTGGCTTCAATCATAGAGCCGAGGGTTAAAGAATTATTTGAGCTAGTGACTAATGAATTAATCCGATCAAAATTAATTAATAAAATTGCCTCAGGAATTGTTATTACTGGCGGATCATCACTAATGAAAAATATTACAGATATAGCTGAGAAAAATTTTAATCAATCAGTTAGAATAGGATATCCACAGGGCGTAGATGGGTTAAGGCAAATTATTGAAAATCCTCGTTATGCAACTGGAATTGGGCTCATTAAGAGAGGAAAAATTGATTATGAGAATGATCAGAGAAGAAAAATTGAAGGAAACTCTCTTGTGCAGATCTTAGAAAAAATGAAGTTATGGTTTCAAGGAAACTTTTAAAAAACTATGTTTGAAGTCATTGAACAAAAAAAACAAGAAGCAGTTATCAAAGTCATCGGTGTTGGCGGGTGTGGAAACAATGCTGTGGATTTCATGATTGAAAAAAATGTTCATGGAGTGGATTTTATTTCGGTTAATACCGACTTACAATCTTTAAAGAAATCACAAGCGAATAATATTGTTCAAATTGGTTTAAACCTCACCAAGGGTCTAGGCTCAGGAGCAAGACCAGATTCAGGAAAACAGGCAGCAATCGAAGACAAAGAGAAGCTTAAAAGTATCATTGAAGATGCGGATATGCTATTTATTACTGCTGGCATGGGAGGTGGAACGGGTACTGGAGCCGCACCAGTGATTGCTGAAATTGCTAAAGAATTAGGAATTTTAACTGTAGCCGTGGTCACAAAACCATTTAGCTTTGAAGGTAAAAGAAATCAAATTGCTGAACAAGGTCTCAAAGAATTAAGAAATTATGTTGATTCATTGATTGTGATTCCTAATGAAAAATTAATGAATGTTCTTGGTGCAGATGTAACTTTTATAAATGCATTTTCAGCAGCCAATGAGGTTCTTTATAATTCAGTGTCTGGTATCTCGGATATTATTAACCACACTGGACTTATTAATGTTGATTTCTCTGATGTTAAAACTGTCATGGCTGAAATGGGTTCAGCCATTATTGGTTCTGGAGTTTTTGAGGGAGATAATCGAGCTGTTAAGGCAGCACAGCTAGCAATAAATAGCCCTCTTTTAGAAAATATACAATTAAAAAATGCCAAAGGTATCCTGGTCAATATTTCAGCAAGCAGCTCTTTTAAAATGAAAGAATATATAGATGTGATGAATGAGGTAAAAAGCATTACAGCTCATGATGCAACTGTCATTGTTGGTAATGTTATTGATGATTCTCTTGAAAATAAAATTAAAGTCACTATTGTGGCGACTGGATTAGATGACGACTACAGTTCACAGGTAAGTCAATTAGAAACAGATATGACTGATGCAAAAATAGAAGTCTTTGATCGTCCAGTTGAAGAAAATTTAAATGAGCAAGTTAGTGAAAATAATACAGATACTCCCAGTGTATTCTTTGATGGAGTGGACGATTCTAATTTTAATAATAATTCAAGCATTTCTGAGGATGAATACGATATACCATCATTTTTACGAAGAAATAAATGATTAATCAAAAAACAATTTCAAAAAATGTTTCTATTCAAGGCATTGGTCTTCATTCGGGTGAGTCAGTTACTTTGACATTAAAGCCAGCTAAGCCTAATAGTGGAATAACATTTGTACGAACAGATTTAAAAGAAAAAGTCCTTATTAAAGCTGATCCTTTTTTAGTTTCAGATACAAAATTATGTTCAACACTGCAAAAAGATAATGCAAAAATTATGACAGTGGAACATCTAATGTCTGCTCTCTATGCATGCTCGATAGATAATGTAATGATAGAGGTATCAGGTTTGGAAATCCCAATACTTGACGGGAGCTCAAATCCATTTATTTATTTAATACAATCAGCTGAACCGATAAATCAAGATCTTGAAAAAAAATTTATTAGAATCAAGAAAGCACTTAAATACGAAATTGACGGTAAATTTGCAATGTTTGAGCCATACGAGGGATTCAAAATTAATTTTTCAATTGAATTTCCTCACCCTGTTTTTGCTGAAAGAAACAACCAAATCTCTATTGATTATTATAATGATTCTTATTTTGATGAGATAGCAAGGGCAAGGACATTTGGCTTTATGCAAGAAGTTGAGTACCTTCGAGCAAATGGTCTAGCCAAAGGAGGTTCTCTGGATAATGCAATTGTTATGGATGAATATAAAATTATTAATAAGGATCGACTACGCTACGATGATGAATTTGTTAGACATAAAGTCTTAGATGCATTTGGTGATCTTTATCTCGCTGGGTATTCAATTATTGGTAAATTTACCGCATTTAAATCGGGGCATGAGATAAACAATCAATTGCTTCGCTTACTAATCAATGACAAAGATTCTTTTGAAATAGTGACGTTAGAAGAAAATGAAAAATTATTTCTCGAGATCGAACAGCATAATCAAAAAGTTTATGAAAAAAAATTTGAGGCGGCTTTAATATGATTTTGAGAGTAATGGCATTTTTACTTGCGATTTCATTAATCGTGTTAATGGTGTTGTATGTTGCCACTAAAAATAAAAATTATTTAGAATTAGTAAAAAAAATTACTCGTTATACAATTACAGCTATTTTAATTACCCTAGTGATTTACTTGTTTCTTCGAATCACACATTTGTGATATGAGATTAGTAACAATTTTTGGCGGCTCAGGGTTTATTGGAAAAGAATTAATAATTGAGTTATCAAAAAATCCTAATCTACACATTCAAATTGTTTCACGTCATGAAAATAAGATAAAAGATCTTAAAGTCTTGCCCAATGTAAAGTTTTCTAAAATAAATCAATTTAACCAAAAAGAAATAATAGATTTGTTAAAAAATTCGTACGCTGTGATTAATTTAATAGGTATTTTGCATGAAAATAAATTTAATACATTTAAACAAATTCATACTGACTATCCAAAAATAATCCAAGAGGCCTGTATTAAATCAAAGGTATCTAAATTTATTCACATGAGTGCACTTAAATCTGAAACAAAGCAGAGTAATTACTTAGAATCAAAATTTAATGGCGAACATGAATTGCTAAAGTCTAAGAATAAAATTAAAACTTATATTCTTAAACCCTCAATCGTTTTTGGTAAAAATGATAAGTTTATAAATCTTTTTTATAAATTGATGAAATTTTTTCCTTTCATGAGCGTAATATCGCATCAATCTTTATTTCAGCCAATCTCAGTTAAAGATTTAAATGCTATTATCGCTCAACTTCTTGATAATAATAAGTTTGAATCCCGATTGTTTAACCTCGGTGGGCATCAAAAATATTCTTTTTATCAAATTTTAAAACTATTAAAACAAACTAAAAAAATTAAATGTTTATTAATTAAACTTCCTAAATATTTAGAATTGCCCTTGGTGTCTATTCTTGAATTGAGTCCATACAAAATAATAACAAGAGATAATTTAAAATCACTAAAAGTTGATAATATTTGTGATGTAAATCATGCGTATGAATTTTTAACCAATTTAAAAGATCTTAAAACCTACATTAGAGAATTATGAAAATATATCTTGTTGGCGGCGCAGTCAGAGATGAATTGCTTAAGATGCCGTTCTTTGAAAAAGACTATGTTGTGGTTGGGGCAACCCCTGAAGAAATGGTAAAAAATAATTTCAAACCGGTAGGTAAAGACTTCCCGGTATTTATTCATCCTAAAACCTTTGAAGAATATGCTCTCGCAAGAACAGAGAAAAAAGAGGGATTTGGCTATAAAGGTTTTAAGTTTTTTACAAGTCCTGAGATTACCCTTGAAGAAGATTTACAGCGTAGAGATTTGACTATTAATGCGATTGCAAAAGATGAATGTGGAAAAATTATCGACCCCTTTAATGGCGTCAAAGATTTGCAAAACAAAGTTTTAAGGCATATTTCTTCTGCTTTTTCAGAAGATCCATTAAGAATATTGAGGGTTTGTAGATTTCAAGCAAAATTCATAGATTTTCAGATCGAGGATGATACAAAAAAATATTTATTAAACATGGTAGCAAACAAAGAACTACAGTTTTTATCTGTTGATCGGATAATGCTGGAATTAAAAAAAGTATTTTTATTGAGGCATGGTTATATTTTCTTTAAAACATTAAATGATATTGGAGCAAGTGATCAATTATTTACGTTTGATAATCAGAAGTTAAACAATTTATCTGAATGTTTCAAACCATTCTTTTTGTCCTCATTTTTTTTAAAAGTAAGATTTAATTTATTGTGGCTTTTTTTTCAGAATAAATTTAATTTTAGTTTAAACGAAAACTATGTAACGAATTTTTCAAAAAAAGACCAAGCTATTATCGATCTATTTTTTAAAATACATCAAAAACTAGAGAATTTTCTTAATTTAAGTATTAATGAAAAATATAAATTATTAAAAGATATTGGTTTTTTTGGGCGAGATGAAAAATTAAATGAAATTTTACTTTTGTTTCAACTAAATGCCGATGCATATCAGCAGGTTGTTTCAAAAATATTAATTTATTTCGATCATTTACGAATTCATTACGCCTCACATCCAATATCACTTCCAACAAATTTAACTGGTCAAGCAATTAATGAATATCTTACTAAAAAGAGAATTGAGCTATTAAATATTTTTGAGTTTTAAAATTTTATTTAATTGATTTAATCTGAAATTTATATATGCATTTTGCTCTCTAATGCAGGATAAATGTAATGTTATAAATCCACAAAAAAAGGCTTGTTTTAAATTTTCTTTATTGTCATCAATTAAAATAAATTTCTCATAAGGTAATTTTTTCACTCTCTTAAATACATTTTGATTCGGCTTTGGAATATAAAAATTATCCTCAATACAAATTATTTTTTTAAAATGATGAAAAATACCAATTTTTTTTAACACAAAATCTGCATAATGTTTTGGAGCGTTTGTAAGAACAATTTTATCCTCACGAATGGAATGCATAATTTTTTTTATATATCCTACTGGTTTAATTTTTGATTCAATTTTTTTAAGATCATGTGTTTTTTTCAAAAAATCATTTGTTTGAATTCGATGATTTATTTGAAGACCTCTTAATGTAGAGCCATATCTTTGCCAATAATCCATCCGAATTTTATCTGCATTTTCTTTGGAAATATTTAAGACATTCGAGATATATTTGGTCATATCTTGATTGATTAATTCAAATACATCAGGGCTGGCTAAATGAAGTGTATCGTCTAAATCAAAAACCCAAAGTCTTTTTAATTTTTGCCTTTGATTAATGTTCCTACACCTTGATTGGTTAAAATTTCAAGCAACAGAGCGTGTTCAACGCGACCATCAATAATATGAACACTAGTTACACCTCCTTTTGCAGCATCCATAGCAGATTCAATTTTTGGCAACATGCCGCCACTTAGTGTTCCATTAAGTATTAATTTCTCAATATCTGCTGGTTTTATTCCTGTAATGAGTTTACTTTCTTTATCAAGCACGCCCTGGGTATTGGTCATCAGTATTAATTTTTCTGCATTTAAAACTTGGGCCAGCTTCCCAGCAACAACATCGGCATTGATGTTGTAGGTTTTACCATCGAGACCTATTCCAATCGGAGCAATTACCGGAATAAAATCACCGGTATCAAGAAACTGAATTAAACTTGGGTCAATGGAATCGATTTTACCCACATAACCTAAATCAATTTTTTTCCCTTCAGAAATGGTCTCGAGTTTTGAAGCATGAATAAAATTTCCATCTTGCCCAGTCAGGCCAACTGCTTTACCTCCATGGATATTGATCTGGTGGACTATTTCTTTATTAATTTGCCCTCCTAAAATCATTTCGACAACATCCATTGTCTCCTCGTCAGTAACTCTTATACCATTGATAAATTCACCTTTTTTACCAATTTTTTCGAGATGTTCATTAATTTGAGGACCTCCTCCATGAACCACTACAGGGTTCATTCCAACAAGCTTGAGGAGGACTACATCCTTCGCAAAAGAACTCTTCAGTTGCTCATCAACCATTGCATTGCCACCAAATTTAATCACTATGGTTTTATCAATAAACTGTTTAATATATGGCAGGGCTTCGCTTAATATCTTGGCTTTATCGTTAGGCGTCATTTTTGCTCCATTATTTTAATTAGTATCTTAGAGTTTCGTTCTTTTGAGTATTCACTTTGTTTTTCTGAGGGTAAATCTTGTATTTGTGCATTTTGGTAACCATTTTCCATAAACCAATGCGCAGACTGGGTTGTCATAACAAAAGTTTTTTGATTTATATGTCTACAATAGTTTTCACAGTGCATTAACAATTTTTTTCCATAACCCATATTTTGATAATTCTCGTTTATTGCAAAACATGCTATTTCAGAAATATCATTAAAGTGAGATATTTTTGCGCATCCTATAATCTTATTATCAAACTCTAGAATATGAAAATGATTAATATCTTTTTCAATCATATCTAGGGATCTTTGGATCAGAATTTGATTGTTAGATAATGGCTTAATCATTTTTTCAATAACTTTTGCATCAAAAAGTGTGGCTTGTCTAAAATTTTCTATTTGCTCGTGAGTAATCACTGTGCCTTGACCTGAATTTGTGAATAATTCAGTAATGATCGATCCATTCACATGCCTGTTGATCAAATGAGTTTTTTTTAGGCCGCTATTAATCGCCTGAATTCCAGCCTCAAGAATTGGAATGGTATTTTTTTCAATATACTCTGGGTCTGTTGTATGTTTTATATGCTTTAAAAGATTTAGAGCTTTATTGAGTGTCATTTCGGATAAATACTCACCTCTGATATTTCGTAACCCATTATTTTCTGTATAAAAAATTAATTTCTCAGCTTTTAATCCTGCGGCAATCATGCTGGCAGATGATTCATAAGATAAATTAAATATTTCGCCTATAGGCGAATAACCAATAGGCGAAATCATCACTATTTCATTATGATCTAATTTTTCCAAAATAGCCTCATGATTAATTTCTCTTATTAAGCCAGTATGTTCCATATCTATACCATCAATGACGCCAATAGGCCTAGCCATTAAAAAATTTCCAGATGAAATTTTTATTTCACTTTTAAAGATATTGTTGTGGTATATGTTAGAAGATAATGCGGCTTCTATTTTGGTTCTGACTAAGCCATTCGTCTCAATAACATGGGGCATCATGCTTGAGGTTGTTATTCTTTGGTTCTTATGGAATTTAGAGTCAATTTTTCCTAGATTCAATCTTTGATCTATGAATGGCCTGATGCCATGAACTATAACTATTTTGATACCCAGAGCATGAAGTAAATTGATGTCAGTACATAAATTAGTAAATTCCTTGCTATCAACTGCAAATCCATCAAAGGCAATAACAAATATTTTATTTCTGTAACTATGTATATACGGAGCTGCAGACCTAAAAAAAGTTATAAAATCATGAGATGATTTTCCTAAAAGCTCATCAACACTTATATTGAAAAAATCCGAGTACTTATGTAAAACCTTAATTGAAGGCTTAATTTTACCTTGTTCAATTTTAGATAAATTACCAGAATCAATTCCTAAAGTCTGTCCTAGCTTTGAAATGGTTAATTTTCTGCTTAATCTGAGTTGTTTTAACTTCATAGTGTATATTTTACATTATTTATATAAATATAAATATAAAAAATGTAAATTATACAAAATCACCAAAAAGCATATGTATGGCGCTCAACATAGCCAGTGATGCCGTTTCAGTTCTAAGAACTCTTTTACCTAAATTGATCGATTGAAATCCTAATTTATTTGCAATGATAATTTCGCTGTTTGTGAATCCACCTTCCGGGCCAATAAGTAACAAAATATTTTTTATTTTTTCAATTTTATTGAATTCCACCTTTCCCAGGCTCTGATCAGCTTGAGGGTCAAGAATAAATTTAAGTATGTTTTCGTTATTCTTCTCTATATCGCTAAAGTTGAGGATTCGATTGTTTATGGAAGGAATTCTTGATCTGCCTGATTGTTCACACGCAGCAATAATGACCTTTCTGAGGTGCTCTAATCGACTATCTATTTTATGATCGGGTATTCTGAAATTGCTTCGCTCAGAATCAATTAAATGCAAAGAAGAAATGCCTAATTCAGTAGATTTTTGAAAAATCATGTCGATTTTTTCTTTTGATGTAACTGACTGAATCAAAGAGATATGAATTTTTGGATTACAAATATTCAGAGATTTTGTTTCAATATTTATAGAAACTTTCTTTTTATCAATGGATTGAATAATCCCATGATAATCATATTCATCACCGTTAAAAATTGAAACGGGCTCCTGTACTTTTAATCTTAAGACCCTGGCTAGATGATTTGAAGCTTCTTCAGTCAATATAATTTTACTGGGTGAAGAAATCTGTTCTGGGTGATAAAATCTATGCATAACTCATTTTAATAGAAAGGACAGAGTTTTGGTAAGTCTTACAAGCCCGGTGTGCAATTTTGGATGGAAAGCAAAACCTTTCAGTTTACTTTCAACTAATGACTCTATGATTGATCTAAATAATTCAATGGGCAAAAACGGGCTTCTCATCATGTTTATATGTAATCACTGCCCATACGTAAAGGCAATATTACCTCGACTGATTCATGACACTAGAGAATTAAAGGATTATGGAGTCAATACTGTCGCTATTTCAGCAAATGATCAATTGAATTATCCAGAGGATTCATTTGAAAATATGAGAATTTTGGCAAATAAGGAAAAATTTCCATTTGAATATTGTTTTGATGAAACGCAAGAGGTTGCAAAAGCCTATGAAGCCATTTGTACTCCAGATTTTTTTGGGTTTAATCGATCATTTGAATTACAGTATCGTGGTCGATTTGACTCTACTGGAAGAAATGAGCCATCTGAAAACAATGAGAGAGATTTATTTAATGCTATGAAATATATTGCTCAAACACAAAGAGGACCAAAAGATCAAATTCCGAGCATTGGTTGCTCAATAAAATGGAAAGAAAATTGAACAAATTCTTGATGATTGTATGGGTTTAAGCAATAATTACAGGTTATATTGGTATTAATTATCAAAATTATTCATATGGGATAGATTAGGTCAAAATAAAAACTATTATTGGCTTATATCCTCGAATTAAATAGGGAGAAACTAAGAATGGCAAGTAGACAAGAATTAGCAAATGCAATCCGTGCATTATCGATGGATGCAGTTCAGAAGGCAAACTCTGGACATCCAGGCGCACCTATGGGTATGGCCGAAATTGGTGAAGTGTTATGGAATCATCATTTAAACCATAATCCAGTAAATCCAAATTGGGCCAATCGCGACCGTTTTATATTATCAAACGGTCACGGATCAATGCTAATTTATTCTCTACTTCATTTGACTGGATATGATTTACCAATGAGTGAAATCCAATCATTCAGACAACTCCATTCTAAATGTGCAGGTCACCCAGAGTATGGATATGCTCCTGGCGTTGAAACTACAACAGGACCGCTAGGACAAGGTATAAGTAATGCAGTTGGATTTGCAATGGCTGAAAAACTCCTTGCTAATCAGTTTAATAAACCAGGTCATGACATAGTTGACCACCATACATACGTCTTTTTAGGTGACGGTTGCTTAATGGAAGGTGTCTCTCATGAAACTTGTGCACTAGCGGGAACATGGGGTTTAGGTAAGCTTATCGCATTCTGGGACGATAACGGTATTTCAATTGATGGACATATTGAAGGCTGGTACACAGATGATACAGCTGGCCGTTTTGAGTCTTATGGATGGCATGTTGTAAGAAACGTCGACGGGCATGATTTTGACGCCGTTGATAAGGCAATTCAAGAGGCTAAAAAAATCACTGATAAACCTTCATTAATCTGTTGCAAAACTATTATTGGTAAGGGTTCCCCCAATAAATCAGGATCACATGATTGTCATGGTGCAGCACTTGGCGAAGATGAAGTTGCTTTAACAAGAAAAGAACTAGGATGGACGCATGAACCATTTGTAATTCCTCAAGATGTCTATGATGGTTGGAATCAGAAAGATAAAGGACAGCAACGTGAAGCTGCTTGGAATGAAAAGTTTGCTGCTTATGAAAAAGATCATCCAGAATTGGCAAAAGAATTTCAAAGAAGAATGTCTAACCAACTACCATCAGATTGGCAAAAAAAATCTGAAGCTTTTATTAAAGATACAAATGCATCTGGAGACAAAGTTGCGACCCGAAAAGCATCGCAAAATGCTATTACTAAACTAGCTGAAATGCTTCCAGAGTTTGTTGGAGGTTCAGCAGATTTAACAGGATCAAACCTCACAAGTTGTGCAAGCTTTGAACATGTGAGTGGTAAAAAACCAGGTAATTATATTTCCTACGGTGTTCGTGAATTTGGTATGGCTGCTATTATGAATGGTATGGCACTTCACGGCGGCATATTACCCTTTGGCGGAACGTTCCATATGTTTACGGACTATATGAGAAATGGTATGAGAATGTCAGCTCTCATGAAGCAACGCGTTATTTATGTGTTAACACACGATTCAATTGGACAAGGTGAAGATGGACCAACCCACCAACCTATCGAGACAACCTCAGGCCTTCGTTTTATTCCAAATATGGAAGTGTGGCGTCCAGGTGATGCAACTGAAACTGCAGTTGCATGGGTGCAAGCGGTTGAAAACCTTAATAATCCAACAAGCTTAGTTTTAACTAGACAGAATGTTGGCTTTCATGAAAGAACTGATGCCCAATTAGCAGGAATAAAAAAAGGGGGTTACGTCCTTTGTGACTGTGATAATTATCAAGTCATTCTTATTGCTACCGGTTCGGAACTAGATCTTGCAATGAAGTCCTGCGAAGCTTTAAAGGCTGAAGGAATCGCTTCACGAGTGGTATCGATGCCATGTACTCATGCCTTTGATCGACAAGACCAGGCCTATAAAGATTCTGTTCTAACACCTGGGGTAAAGCGTGTATCGCTTGAAGCTGGAGTTACAGACTATTGGAGAAAATATGTTGGGCTTGATGGAGCATCAGTAGGAATTGATACCTACGGCGAATCAGCACCAGGTGGAAAGCTTTTTGAACATTTTGGGTTCACTGTTGAGAATGTGGTGAAAACAGTTAAATCTGTTCTTTAATCTTTCAATGTTAGTTTAATCTATTAAAGGTATCTCATCAGGTGAGATACCTTTTTTTATAATTTTAAATAAAGATAAAAAAATGGCTGTAAAAATAGCAATCACAGGCTTTGGAAGAATTGGGCGACTCATTCTTCGAGCGGTTTATGAGCAAAAAAGAAAAGATGTTCAAGTTGTTGCCATCAATGGAAGTGCTCGTGGGACCATGGAAAGTAATCTTCATTTGCTTAAATATGATTCAGCTCACGGTCGTTTTGATTGCGATATCCAAATGAGTGACAATGAATTTACTTTGAATGGTGATGTGATTAAATATTATGCAACGAGAGATCCTCAAGAGCTCCCCTGGAGAGAATTGGATGTGGATGTTGTGATGGAATGTACAGGCAGTTTAAGAAGTAAAAAATCAAACCTTACTCATCTTGAGCAAGGCGCAAAAAAAGTTCTCATATCTGCACCCGGGGATTCTGATGTCGATGCGACAATAGTCTATGGCGTTAATCACTCAAATCTTAAAAAAAGTGATCTGGTTGTTTCTAATGCATCCTGCACAACCAATGGTCTTGCACCAATCTTACATGCCTTAAATCAAAAATTAACTATTGAATCAGGATTAATGAATACAATCCATTCTTTTACTAATGACCAAGCCCTTCTCGACAATATGCATAAAGATATTAGGCGAGCGAGAACAGCAAGCTCATCCATGGTACCAACCAAAACAGGAGCAGCCTCTGCAATTGGTTTAGTGATTCCGGAATTAAAAGGAAAATTAGATGGAGTGGCTATCAGGGTTCCTACAACTAATGTGTCATTGGTTGATTTAACCCTAAAAATAAAGGAAAAAGTGACAGCTTCAGAAGTGAACAGGGTCATTAAAGATGCCTCTGAAAATGAACTCAAAGATATTCTTATGTATTCTGATATTCCATTAGTATCTATTGATTTTAACCATACCACCGCTTCAGCATATTTTGATTCATTATTAACCACAGTTTCCTCATCGGGAGACCTGATTAAGGTATTTGGTTGGTACGATAATGAATATGGATTTAGCTGTCGCATGCTTGACACAGCTGTAGCTATGACTCATGCAAATTAAGTCATGGCAATTCAGAATATAAAAGATTTAAAATTAAGTGGAAAAAAAGTTTTTATTCGCTCAGACCTCAATGTTCCCATTCAAAATAATAAGATCGTTTCCACTAATCGTATTGACGCATCCATACCCACAATTCAGTTTGTAATTGATCATGGAGGAACGGTTATTCTTAGTTCTCATTTAGGAAGACCCAATGAAGGTCAATTTGATCCCCAATTATCATTACAACCAATTGTTGACTATTTATCCACAAAATTTGATATCAAAGTAAAGTTGCATCATGACTTGTTACTAGATCGTTTCAACTTTGAAAGCGATCAGTTACATGTTCTCGAGAATGTCAGATTTAATAAAGGTGAAAAGTCCTGTGATGACAATCTATCAAAACAATATGCAGCAATGTCAGATGTTTTTGTCATGGATGCTTTTGGAACAGCCCATCGAAAAGAAGCAAGTACTTTTGGAATTGGGAAATACGTAAAAGAAAAATGTGCCGGGTTATTATTTGCAAAAGAGGTTGAGGCGCTGACACAGACATTTGAAAAACCAAAGCATCCTCTGTTTGCAGTTGTTGGCGGGAGTAAGGTCTCTACCAAACTCAGTGTGTTAAAAAATTTAATTAACAAGGTTGATGGGTTGATTCTGGGGGGCGGGATATTAAATACCTTTATCGCTGCGCAAGGAATTAATATTGGAAAATCACTCTATGAAAAAGAATTTATCGATGAAGCTAAAATAATTTTAAACATCATAAAGGAAAAAAAAATATTTTTTCCAGAAATTATTGATGTAGTTTGCGCCTCAGAATTAAGTGAAAATGCTGAGGCGATAATCAAAGATATTCAAGAGGTCTCCTCAGATGACATGATCTTAGATTTAGGTCCAAAAACATTAATTCAAATTACAGATAAATTAAATCAAGTGGAAACTATTTTATGGAATGGTCCTATCGGGGTCTTTGAGATGAATCAGTTTAGCAATGGAACAAAAATTTTATCCGAAGGAATTGCTCAAAGCAGTGCCTATTCACTTGCGGGTGGTGGAGATACAATTGCAGCTATTGAGAAATTTAATGTAACTAGTTCAATTTCCTATATTTCAACAGCGGGCGGAGCATTTCTTGAGTTTGCGGAAGGAAAAAAACTTCCGGCCATTGAAATCTTAGAAAGATAATCAATTTTGTTATGCAATCAAAAATAAAAAGTCTTCAATTATTTCATCAGGGTAAAGTAAGGGATACTTATATCGTTGATGAGCATCATTTTTTAATGATAACCAGTGATCGTATTTCAGCGTTTGATGTGATTATGAATCAGGAAATAAATGAGAAAGGTAAAATTCTTTCACATATTTCAAACTTTTGGTTTAAAAAAACATCCTCAATAATCAAAAATCATTTAACCCAAATCAACCCAGAAGATGTCGTTGCTTTTGATGAAAAAGAACTTGTTAAAAATAGATCGGTAATTGTAAAGCGCTTAAAACCTGTTCCTATCGAGGCGATAGTGAGAGGTTATTTAACCGGAAGTGGTTGGAAAGATTACCAAGCAACAGGAAGGGTTTGTGACATTGAGTTGCCAAAGGGAATTCAGCAAGCAGAGAAGTTAAATGAGCCAATATTTACACCCTCTACCAAAGCAAATGTCGGCGATCATGATGAAAACATTTCTTTTGAAGTCATGAGCAAGAGCATCGGTTCAGATTTAGCCTCGCTGATAAAAAAAACCAGTATTGATCTTTACAAATTTGCTAGAGACTATGCTTTTCAAAAAAAAATTATTATTGCAGATACAAAATTTGAATTTGGCTTGGATAATAAAGGAGATTTAGTTTTGATGGATGAAATTCTTACCCCAGACTCCTCAAGATTTTGGGATATGGAGGCATATAAAATAGGGACATCTCCTCATAGTTTTGATAAACAATATCTAAGAGATTGGCTTGAGTTGAGCGCGTGGAATAAAAAACCTCCACCCCCTGATTTACCTTTAGAGGTCATTCAAAAAACCATAGAAAAATATCAACATGTGGAAAGATTGCTCCTTAGTTAATTTCTTAAAAGATAGATCATTGAATCAATTAATGATTTTCATTTTTATAATTCTTTGTGTGACAAATTACTTAATATTTCAATTGGGCTTTGAAGGAGTAACCCAAAAAAAAGCGATCATGAATGGAAGCTTTTTCCCGAAGGGGTATCTAATCGGATTGATATGGACCATTTTGGTTATTTTACAAACAGTCGCATTTAAGAAAATAACTTCACAGATCAATTCATTTTTAATTTTAATTTTAATTATGAACTGTATTTTGTATCCTATTTATACGCTTGGTTTTTCCATATTTTCTATGATTCTGATTGGCAATTTGATCACAATAGGCCTGAGTGCTTTTATTTCAGGCAGTATATTTTTAGAATCAAAATTATTTTCTTTGTTTATTGGTCTGACAGCTGTGTGGGTGATTTATGTCACCTTTTTGATGACATTAGTTCACATATAAAAAAACCCATCTTATTTAACAAGATGGGTTTTTGTAAAACTTAATTAAAATTTATAACAAAGGCACAATTAGTAATGCAACGATGTTAATAATTTTAATGAGTGGATTAATTGCAGGACCCGCAGTATCCTTATAAGGGTCACCCACAGTGTCACCAGTCACTGAGGCCTTATGAGCCTCTGAGCCTTTGCCACCATGATTGCCATCTTCGATGTACTTTTTAGCATTATCCCATGCACCACCACCGGTACACATTGAGATAGCCACAAATAGACCCGTTACGATTGTACCCATTAATAATCCACCAAGCCCTTGAGCACCTAAAGGTGAGAGACCCACAATCACTGGGACTGCTACAGGAAGAAGTGATGGAACGATCATCTCTTTAATGGCTGATGTGGTCAGCATATCAACTGCTTTTGCATAATCAGGCTGACCTTTGCCAGTCATAATACCTTTAATGGTTTTAAATTGTCGACGAACTTCCTCAACAACTGAACCTGCGGCGCGTCCAACAGCTTCCATTGCCATCGCAGCAAAAAGGTATGGAATAAGACCGCCGATGATGAGCCCAATAATCACGTTTGGCTCACTTAAATCAAAAGTTGCAATCACACCATACACATCTAGTTTATGAGTGTAGTCGGCAAAAAGCACTAGAGAAGCTAAACCAGCGGAACCAATTGCATAACCTTTGGTAACAGCTTTAGTTGTATTACCAACTGCATCTAATGGGTCTGTAACATCCCTAACTTTTTGGGGTAAACCAGCCATCTCAGCAATGCCGCCTGCATTATCGGTGATTGGGCCATAAGCATCGAGTGCAACAATAATTCCAGCCATACTCAGCATAGATGTAGCTGCAACAGCAACACCATATAGATTCGCAAAAGAATAAGATAAAAATATCGCTAAACAAACTGATAAAACTGGAAGTGCTGTAGCTTTCATGGAGATTCCAATACCAGCAATAATGTTGGTAGCATGTCCAGTTTCAGATGCTTTTGCTACGTGTTGAACAGGCTTATATTCTGTACCTGTATAGTATTCTGTAATAAATACTAATGCTGCCGTTAGGGCAAGACCAATAGCTGCTGAGGCAAATAAACCAATCGCTGGATAGGTGATGCCATCAATGACTATTCCAGATGGGAATAGATGTTCAGACACATAATAAAAAGCAACTAAAGAGAGAAGACCCGCGATAGCCAAGCCTCGATAAAGAGCTGGCATGACGTTAGTCATTTTGTTATTAGCTTTTACAAAGAAACAACCAATAATTGAAGCGATAATAGATACAGCACCTAACATTAATGGATAGAGAACACCATTAACAGTGTCACCTGTAATCATCAGACCCCCAAGCACCATAGTAGCTATAATTGTTACCGCATAGGTCTCAAATAAATCAGCTGCCATACCCGCACAGTCACCCACATTATCACCTACGTTATCCGCGATAACTGCAGGATTTCGAGGATCGTCTTCCGGGATTCCAGCCTCAACTTTTCCGACTAAATCAGCACCGACGTCAGCACCTTTAGTAAAGATTCCTCCACCAAGTCTTGCGAAAATTGATATTAAGGATGAACCAAACGCAAGACCAATAAGGGGATTTAAGTTCTCAGCTTCAGTGCCACCTAAATAAAGGTAGAAACCTGCAACTCCAAGAAGCCCTAAGCCAACAACTAACATACCCGTGATAGCACCACCTTTAAAGGCGACATCAAATGCGGGAACAATTCCATTTGTGGCAGCTTGCGCCGTTCTTACGTTAGCACGAACTGATACATTCATCCCAATGAAGCCACAAGCACCAGATAACACGGCACCAACAACAAAACCGATGGCAGTATTTAAATCAATAAATTGTGCTATTAAGATTGTTAATACAACGCCCACAATGGCAATTGTTTTGTATTGACGAGCTAGGTAAGCTGAGGCACCTTTTTGAATTGCTCCAGCAATTTCTTGCATTTTTTTATTCCCGGCTGGTAGGCTGAGAATAGACTTTGAAACTAAGGCACCATATAAAACTGCAATAACTGCAGCACCCAATGCCATTTGGATTTCTGACATACTTCCTCCCTAATATCTTACAATTTTTAAAAAAAAAGAATTATCTCATATTTCAATAATTTTGGACAATTTAAACTCTACAGATTAACAAAGCTTAAACAACCGATAATGATGAGGAGAATAGCAAAAGATTTTTTGATAGTAATTTCATTAATTGTAATAAGTAACTTAGTTGAAAAATAAATCGATAACAAGCTTGGTAGTGTTAAAAAAATTAATGACGGTACATAAATATACCCGTAATCGAGAATTGATTTAAAGTTATTAGTAATCGGATGAATAAATAAATTATTCATGAAAAAACATAAAAGTGTTGAGATAGCGATAACGACTCCGAGCATGGACGCACTTGATACAGACTCTCTGATATTGAGTTTTTGAGTAACTAAGTAGGGGACATAAAGTGTTCCACCACCAATCCCAACCAGTGAAGATATTAAACCAAAAATAAGACCAATTATTTTTTCTGGAAAGTAATAGATGGGTTTTAAAAAATTTATTTTCGTCAAGAGTTTAATTGCTGCAAAAAAACAATAAAATACAAAAAAAACTTTTAAATAGTAATAGTTGCCATAAATAACTAACATACCTCCGATAAATGAGCCAAACATTAATGGACCAATATGTTTTTTGAAGTAAAACGTATTGAGGTTTTTATTTTTGTAATTAAAAAATGTTGCGACCGACCCGGTGAAAATAATTGAAATCATTGAAGAGCCGATTCCAGTCGCAAAAGCGAGATGATGATTCATTCCATGAAGGTGAATGAGTAAGTATGTTACGACTGGGACGATGATTAAACCTCCACCAATGCCAAAAAGCCCTGCCATAAATCCAACAAAAAGTCCGGTAACCGATAAAGTTAAGATTTCAATCATGCTTTTTTAGAAAAAAATCTTTCAATGGAGAATCTTCAAGTGTCTCATGAACCTTGTTCCATATTTTTTTAGCGTGAGCAGAGATTTTAACCGTTGGTTTTTTTCTTGATTCCAAAATAGAAGGATCAACTTTGATATGGATATTCTTAATTTTTATTTTGGAATGGAATTGATTCAAGTCATCTAAAATCTGAATTTTATTCATCTTGTATTTTGATGCAAAAGCATTATTGCTAAAAACAATGTAAAGAATATCAAGTCGTTGAGATAAGCGCATCTTTTTATCACCAACTTGTTTTTCCAAATATTTTAGGTACTGGTCATGGATGTTTTTATTATCAATAATTTCATGAAATTGATCTGTTTTAAGTAATTTTTTAATTGATTCCATATATAATGTTAAGCTAATTATGAAACTGCTACTAATAAGTAAAAATAATACACGAAAACCACTTGCCATAGATTTTAGGGTCTTTATTCTTCTGCTGGTTTTGCTCATCTTCGTAACCAGTTTTTCGGTTTATCAATATTTAATTGTAAAAAATAATGAAAATAACTTAACAAATGTTGATACTCTTAAGCTTGATTTGGGTTTTAGTAGTTATCAAAAAAGTTTACAAATGTATATCCAACAAATTGGTGAAATAAACGCACGCGTTGAGGAATTGGATAATCAAACTGAAAGATTGCAGGGGATCCTAAAAAAACAAATTGTGGGTAAGCAAAAACTTCCTTCTTTACCGAAAAAAGAAAAAGAGTATGAAAATCAGGGAGGCCCTTTTATTAATCATAAATTAAGAGACCAGGATGTTCAAATTGCTTTGCAAGCACTCATGAAAAAAATACAAATAAGAGAAGATATCTACAATGAGACTGAGTCCATTTTGTTAAAGCAGAGTGTTTTAAAAGATACCCTACCAGATCTTTATCCTGTCAATGTGGGGTACAATTCATCCAGCTATGGATGGCGAGTTGACCCTTTTTTAGGTATTCGTTCTTTTCATGAAGGCTTAGATTTTTCTGCTTCAGAGGGAGATCAAATCAAAGCAACAGCCTCGGGAATGGTAATCGCTGCTGGAAAGGCTCCCGATTATGGAAATTATGTGAAAATTAAACACGGCGGCGGCATTGAGACAAGATATGCCCATGCTTCAAAAATTTTAGTGAAGAAAGGTGACCTGGTTAGTAAAGATGAAGTCATTGCTCTTGTTGGCAACACAGGACGATCAACCGGACCTCATCTTCATTATGAAATACGATTCAATGGTCGCTCACTTGATCCAAGACAATATCTAAAGAAAAAATAAAATCATGTTTAAAACTATATTAAATGCTGTTTTTGGCGGCAGTAATCAAAGACTATTAAAAAAATATTCAGTAATCGTGAATAAGATCAATAACTTAGAGCCTGATATGCAGAAGCTAAAAGATATTGATTTTCAAAAAACTACCCAAACCCTAAAAGATGTTTATAAAAAAACAGGATTTACTGATGAATTATTGATAAAAGCCTTTGCTCTCGTGAGGGAGGCTAGTGTAAGGACGCTTGGACTCCGACACTTTGATGAGCAGCTATTAGGAGGCATTGCCCTGCATGAAGGTAAAATTTCAGAAATGAAAACTGGGGAAGGAAAAACCTTAGTCGCAACTCTACCTGTGTATTTGAATGCGTTATCTGGTGAGGGGGTTCATGTCATAACGGTCAACGATTACCTTGCTCGTCGAGATGCAGATTGGATGGGAAAAATATATAAATTCTTGGGGTTAACTGTCGGAGTAAATCAAGCTCAGCTGCCTACAGAAGAAAAATTAAAAGCCTATACCGCTGATATCACCTATGGAACCAATAACGAGTTTGGTTTTGATTACCTCAGGGATAATATGGTTTATGAACAAAACCAAAAAGTTCAAAAGGGACTTAATTTTGCACTAATTGATGAGGTTGATTCCATATTAATCGATGAAGCGAGAACCCCTTTGGTTATTTCTGGGCAATCAGACGTTGATGTTAATTTGTATGCAAAAATTGATCAAATTGTTGCCAGCCTTCAAAGACAAGATAAAGAAGATAGTGATGGAGACTATTGGATTGATGAAAAAACATCAGCAGTGATCTTATCTGAAAATGGCCACACAAGTGTAGAAAAAGTCCTGAGTAAGTTAGGCGTTTTAACTGCGGGGTCAAATTTATATGATCCTGAAAATATCAGCCTGCTTCATTATGTGCAATCTGCTCTAAAAGCACATAACTTATTTGTCAAAGATAAAGACTACGTGGTTAAAGATGGGGGTGTTGTCATAATAGATGAGTTCACTGGGCGAATGATGCCAGGCCGAAGATGGTCTGATGGCCTTCATCAAGCTATTGAGGCAAAAGAAAAAGTTAAAATTCAAAGAGAGTCAAAAACATTGGCAGGAATAACTTTTCAAAACTACTTTCGCTTATACAATAAAATTGCAGGCATGACTGGAACAGCTGAAACTGAGGCCGAAGAATTTAAACATATATACAATCTAGATACAGTCATCATCCCTCCTCATAGAACAATTTCAAGAATTGATCACATGGATAAAATCTACCGAACTTCTGAGGAGAGGTATAACGCAGTGATAAGTGATATCCTCGAGCGAAATAAAAAAAACCAACCAATTTTAATTGGAACAACTTCAATTGAAAATTCCGAATTTATTAGTAATTTTTTAAAAAAACATAAATTAAATCATCAAGTCTTAAATGCGAAGCAACATGAAAAAGAAGCCCACATCATTGAACAAGCTGGAAAACCAGGGATGATAACCATTGCTACCAATATGGCAGGAAGAGGAACAGATATTGTTTTAGGAGGAAATGTTGAGCCTGAATTAGAAAGACTTTCTAGCGAAAAGAATATAACTCAAGCAACCAAGAAAAAAATTGAAGATATTAAGAAGCAATGGAAAAAAGATCATGAAACTGTGATTAATGCAGGAGGACTTCATATAATTGGAACGGAGCGTCATGAATCGAGGCGAATCGATAATCAGTTAAGAGGAAGATCTGGTCGCCAAGGCGATCCGGGTTCAAGTACTTTTTATCTCTCGCTGGAAGACTCTCTCATGAGAATATTTGCTTCTGATCGGATATCAAATATTATGCAGAAGCTGAATATGCCTGATAATGAACCAATTGAACACAGCTGGGTAAGTAAATCTATTGAGAGTGCACAAAAAAAAGTGGAAGGACGTAACTTCGAGATAAGAAAACAATTGTTGGAATTTGATGAAGTACCGAACAGCCAAAGAAAAGTTATCTATGAGCAAAGAAATGATGTTTTAAATTCTTCCGAATCAGAATTGATGGTCAAAAATATTTTAAATGAAGCAATCTCAAGCATTGTTTTTGAATATATTCCCCCAGAGAGTGTGGAAGAGATGTGGGATGTTTCGGGGTTAGAAAATAGACTCCAGCTTGAATATAATCTTAAAATTTCAATCAAGAAATGGCTGGATGAGGATGCTAACATCGAAATTTCTCAACTTGCTTCAAATATTGTTGAAATGGCAGAGAAAGACTACTTCAAGAAAGAAAAGATTGCGGGAGTGGAGGCAATTAGACATTTTGAAAAATCAATTATGCTACAAATTATCGATCATCATTGGCGTTCGCATTTATCTGCTCTAGATCATCTTCGCCAAGGTGTCAGTATGAGAGCTTATGGTGGAAAAGATCCAAAACAAGAATTTAAAAAAGAAGCATTCAGCATGTTTGAGACATTGCTCATTAATATAAAAAATGAAATTGCGAAAGTTTTGATGTTGGTTGAAGTGAAGAGTGAGGACCAGGCAAAAAAAATTGATGAAAAAAATCAAAATGAAATCAATCAGGCTAGTTCATCATCAAATGATCTTGGTGTGAACGAAGAGCCGCAAAGAAAAATTGGACGAAATGAGTTTTGCCCATGCGGAAGTGGAAAGAAATATAAACACTGTCATGGAGTGTTGAAATAGTGACAAAACAAATTGTAACTCCATGTATAGGAATATGCTCCTATAATGATAAAGGCAGCTGTGTTGGATGTTACCGAACATCCGATGAGATCGTGAACTGGTTTGATATGTCGGATGATGAAAGAGATTTGGTTATGAGGGATCTTGATCGAAGAGCAGCAGAGAGCTTTGATTAAATATTTTTATATTTATACTCACATAAGTCCCGTATACAACAACACACACAATTAGGCTTTTGCGCTTTACAGGTATACCGTCCGTGTAAAATCAAAAGATGATGCGCATCTTTTAAAAATTCTTTCGGCGTAGTTTTAGTTAATTTTTTTTCAACTTCGAGAGGTGTTTTTCCCTGACCTAAATTGATTCGGTTAGCCAATCTAAAAATATGGGTATCAACGGCGATGACTGGCTCATTAAAAATCGTATTTAATATCACATTAGCGGTCTTCCTTCCCACCCCGGGGAGCCTTTCTAAGTCCTCTCTCTTTCTGGGAACTTGACTTGAAAATTCATTAATTAAAATTTGACTGGTTTGTTGAATGTTTTTTGCTTTATTTTTATACAAGCCAATTTTATTGATTATGGATTCTATTGAGGCAAATGATAATTTTGCCAAAGTTTCTGGGGTTGGCGCTATTTTAAAAAGTTTCTCGGTGACTTTATTGACTTGAATATCAGTCGTTTGGGCAGATAAAATAACTGCAATTAGGAGCTCAAAAGGATTTTTAAAAATAAGCTCTGTCGTGGGATTGTTAATTTCTCTTTTAAGAGCGTTAAATATTTCCCATCTTTTTTTGGAATTCATTTTTTTTGTTTTTGATTAATCCAGTTCATAAAAAGAATTAAAGATGATAAGGCTATGAAGGCCCCTGGAGGGAGAGCAGCTAATAAAAAACCATGGTCACTATTAAATAATTGAATGGTTAAAAATTTATAGTCATCGCCAATTAAAAAATGTAGGTTTTGAAATAATGTGCCGTTACCAATCATCTCGCGCATAGCTCCGAGAATAATTAAAACTAAAGTGAGTCCCAGCCCCATAAAAAGTCCATCATAAAAAGATGGAAGGATAGGATTTTTAGATGCAAAAGCCTCTACACGAGCTAACACAATACAATTAGTTACAATCAATGGAATAAATATACCCAAGGCGTCATAAAGAGGTTTAGAAAGTGCATTAATTGATAAGTCAACAATAGTGACGAGACCTGCGATAACTAAAATAAAAATAGGAACCCTCGCAGATTCAGGAACAAATTGACGGATCGGGGATATGGAAATATTTGATAAAATCATGACAAAAATAGTTGCAACGCCAAGAGCAAAACCATTTGTAATATTAACCGTTACAGCAAGTGTTGGACATAGACCTAATAACTGTATTAAGCCCGCGTTTTGTTTCCACATCCCATCGTGAAATTGATCTTTAATCATAAAATAAATCTCTATGGTTATTATAAAAAGCTAAAGTATTTTTTACAGACTTGATAACAGCTCGTGGAGTAATAGTTGCCCCAGCTTTGTAATCAAATGTTCCCTGATCCTTTTTAACTCGCCAATTTTGATCGTTAGTCTTTTCAAGACTCATTTGATTAAAATTTAAAATCCAATCAGATTTTTTTTGATCAATATAATCACCTAGACCTGGGGTTTCTTTATGATCAATAATTCTCGATCCGATAATTTCAGCATTTTCATCAATTGCAGTCAAAATAAAGATTTCTCCACTATAACCATCAGGGGCTATAGACTCAATGAGTACGGCTTTTAGTTGGTCGTCTTTTTTTGCGATGTAGGCTTTTGATGGAAGTTTGTTTTTTAATAATTCATTAGGTTCGATTTCAACAAAGCTTTCTAAAATATTATTGTTGTAATCTACCCCCAACAAAATTTGGTCTAATAATTTTTTTTTAAAATCGGATTTATTTTTTTCAATAATCGGGTAGCTACTTTCAAAAACAATACTCAGGCTGATAGCAAAAATTAAACCGAGAAAGGAGATCAATCCAACGGTCTTGAAAATTATTTTATATTCACTCATAACCGAAGACTTTGGGTTGGGTAAACTTTTCAATTAAAGGCACAAAAATATTCATAAAAATCACTGCAAATGCGATCCCATCTGGATATCCGCCAAAGTTACGAATGATGACAGTAATTAAACCCACCATAACCCCAAAAATAATTTTTCCATTTAAAGTTGTTGGACTGGAAACAGGGTCAGTGATAATAAAAAAAGCCGCGAGAAATGTAGCGCCATTCATTAAATGAAACAAACTAGGCATAAATACATCTGGATTTATCTGATGCAAGATAAATGAAAATAAAAAGATACTTAATATTAGAGAAACAGGAAGATGCCAGGTAATAATTTTTTTGATCATTAAATATAATCCGCCAATTAAATAAAATATTGACATGATTTGGTATGCATTAAATTGATCAAAAAATGAAAAAGAATTCTTTATTGGTTCTCCAAGAAACAAGGCTGTTTTAATTTCATCCAGTGGGGTCGCGCTAACAATTCCATCCACAACATCTAAAGATGTAAACATAGAAAATAATTGCGAAAAATTTAAAAAATTATTGAAATCAAAGTACTCTGCCGATGGCCAATTTGTCATAATTTTTGGAAATGATATCAAAAGAACTGCATATCCAATCATTGCCGGGTTAAAAGGATTTGAGCCAATTCCACCGTAAGCATGTTTTGAAATTACGATAGAAAAAAATAGACCAACTAACATAACCCAAATCGGGGTTGATGATGGAATGGATATGATAAGAAGCCATGCGGTTAAAAAGGCTGAACCATCCTTTAAAAAAGGCTTGATTGGATAATGACGGAGTTTTAAACACACAGCTTCTAAAATTAGCGCAAATGAGATTCCAATAATTAGATTTCCAAGAATTTGTAAACCAAAAAAACCAATCTGTGCAATTAAAGCAGGAATGAGGGCAAATACGACCGTGAACATGATAACCGAAACGGACATATTCTTTTTAATTGCTGGGGAGTCAAGTGAGGTCATTATTCTTCATTCTCCGCAACTCTTTTCATAGCCGCCTCAATGGCAGCTTTTTTTTCATCAATCAATTTTTTTTTATCCTCATCACTAACTTGCGCTCTTCTTTGAGCATTTCTTTCAGCCCGCTCTTTTTTTTCTCTTTCAAGCCTAAATAATCTAAATTCATTTCTGTCTCTTGCAATGTCTGCAATTTCAGAAGACTTTGATTGCTCGCGAATCTCACTTTTTGCATAGCGATAATATTGAACTAAAGGGATATTACTTGGGCAAACATATGAACAACAGCCACACTCAATACAATCAAATAATTTATAATCATCGGTTAACTTTTCAAATTGTTTGGATTTTGCATGCCAATAAAGTTCTTGCGGCTGAAGTTGTGCCGGGCAGACTTCAACACATTTAGTACAACGAATACAAGGCATCTCGGTGGAAGCTTTAGATTTCATCTCATCTGTGACGGCCAGTAAACAGTTCATGGCCTTGGTTACTCCAACATCTGTATGAGGTAATTTAAAACCCATCATTGGACCCCCCATAATAACTTCTTGGCTAGGGTCTCCTCCAGCATCTTTAATAAGTTGTTGAATAGGTGTTCCAATTAAAGCTAGGTAATTGTTGGGTTGACTTAACGCTCCAGTCACAGTAACAACCCTGCTGATAACAGGTTCCCCGTAATTAATAAATCTAGCAATTGAAATGAGTGTGGCAACATTGAATACCTGAATTCCAAATTCAGTTGGTCTTTTCTCTTTTGGAATTTTTACACCTAGCATCAAATAGATTAATCTTTTTTCATCACCGCTTGGATAAACGGTTGGGATAATTTTTAGTTGAATATTTTTAGAGCCACTCAATACACTATTTAGTTTCGATATAGCCTGAGGCTTATTATCTTCAATCCCAATTATTGTTTTTGGAATATTTAAAATATGCATAATAAGATTAATACCGTCGACAAAATCCTGGGTCATTTCTTGCATGGCCATATCATCACAAGTGATGTAAGGCTCACATTCAGCTGCATTAACTATTAATGTTTCTATCCTATTAGTATTGAGCTTAATATGGGATGGAAAAGTTGCGCCACCCAACCCAACTACGCCAGAATGTTTTAATTTTTCTAATAAATTACTTACACTAATATTTTCAATATCAATTTTTTCAAGACTAATCCATTCATCTTTCCCATCAGTCTCTAAAACAACACATTGATCCGGTAGTCCTGATGGATGAGGAATGTTCATCGGTTTAATTTCTTTAACATACCCCGATGTCGATGCATGCGTAGCTGCAGACAAATTAGCCACTGGTTCTGCAAGAATTTGCCCCTTAAGCACACGATCACCAATTTTCACAATAATATTTGGCATCTTCCCAACATGTTGTCTGATGGGAATAATAAGTTCCTTGGGCAAGGGCAATCTCTTTATTGGATTGCGCGTGGATATCTGCTTATGACCCTCTGGCTTAATCCCCCCAAAAAATTTGAAAATTTTATCTGTGATGTTCATATAAATTAATTCTGTTGTTTGATCTTATAAATTGGATATTTCCATTTCCAATTTTCTGTTGTTTCTGGAATTACTTGCATATCTATACAATCAACGGGGCAGGGAGGTAAGCATAATTCACACCCCGTGCATTCCTTTTCAATGATGGTGTGCATTTGTTTGGCTGCCCCAACAATTGCATCAACAGGACACGCCTGGATACACAAAGTACAACCGATACAAGTTGACTCATCAATTATGGCAACTGATTTAGGTTTTGGTTCGCCATGTTCAGCATTAAGCGGCTTGTACTCAACACCTAACAGGTCAGCAAGTTTATGAATCCCATCATCGCCACCAGGGGGGCACTGATTAATGTCAGCCTCACCATTGGCAATAGCTGTTGCATATGGTTTACAACCCGGGTAACCACATTGACCGCATTGGGTTTGTGGAAGTATTTTATCAATCTTATCAACTATCGGATCTCCAGTTGTCTTAAGTTTAATTGACGCATACCCAAGAACAAGGCCTATGAAAATCGTAATTGAAAGTGTAATTAGGATAGCTTCAATCATAGACGATCAAGCCCTATAAACCCCATAAATGATAAACTCATTAAACCCGCGGTCAGCATTGCAAGAGCGCTTCCTCGCATTAATTCTGGCGTATCAGCACCTTCAAATTTTTCTCTAAGCGATGCAAAGAGAATTAGCACTAAAGAAAATCCTAAAGCACCACCAAGCCCAAAAAGAGCAGCTTCTAAGAGATTATGGCTAAGTTGGGCATTAAGCAGTGGAATTCCAAGGACAGCACAGTTAGTTGTGATTAGAGGAAGAAAAATGCCTAAAACGCGATAAAGGTAGGGATAGTTTTTTTCCATAACCATTTCGGTAAATTGAACCACTGCCGCGATGATGACTATAAAAGATATTGTTCTTAAATACTCCAAACCATAGGGGATGAGAAGATAATAATTTACCAACCAGCTTGTTATTGAGCCAACTGTCAAAACAAAAGCAGTTGCGGCGGACATACTGACTGATGTATCCAGTTTTTTTGACACACCCATGAATGGACATAATCCCAATATCTTGGTAAGTACAATATTGTTCACAAGAACAACACTTATAATGATTAGTAAATATTCCGTCATGTTAAGATTATAGAGGTTTAAGGCTAAATGTTAATCAGTAATATAACCAAATTTTATTATAAATAAAAAGAATATAAATCTATTTAAATATAACATTTATATATATAAAAAAATAATTTATATGACTTTGAAATAAAGTAAAATATATCTTTATTTTTATCACCAAAAAGACGCATGTTCAAAGGAAGTTTTGTTGCCATTGTCACTCCCATGTTCAAAGATGGGTCAATTGATTATAAATCTCTGCATAAGCTTATTGATTTTCATTGTCATAACGGATCCGATGGTATTGTTATTGTGGGAACCTCAGGGGAGTCGCCGACGATAACTTTTGATGAACACACGAATTTAATTAAAGAAACCATTAATTATACGAATAATCGTATCCCTGTTATAGCTGGAACTGGAGCTAATTCAACAGAAGAGGCTATATACCTTACAAAATCAGCCAAGGAACTAGGAGCTAAAGCGGCATTGATTGTTGCTCCCTACTACAATAAACCGCCACAAGAAGGGCTTTACCAGCATTATAAAAAAATTAATGATGAGGTGCAGATTCCTCAAATCTTGTACAATGTTCCAACGAGAACATGTTCTGATATTAGCAATGACACAGTAATTAAATTATCAAAACTAGAGAATATTATTGGGATTAAGGATGCTACTGGAGATTTATCAAGGATAGAATGGCTCAAAAATAAAGTGGATAACAGTTTTTTATTTTTTAGCGGTGACGATAGCACCTCTTTTGAATTCCTAAAAAAGGGGGGTCATGGGGTCATTTCGGTTACGGCAAATATTAAACCCAAAGAAATGAGTATGATGTGTAAGCTAGTCGATGAAAATCGATTCAGTGAAGCTGAAAAAATTAATCAAACACTGGATGAGTTGCATCATATTTTATTTGTTGAATCTAACCCAATTCCAGTGAAATACTTGCTTAACAAGATGGGGCTAATTGATTCAGGAATTAGACTCCCTTTAATTCAGCTGTCTTCAGAATTTCATTCAAAATTTGAAAAATATGTTTAGATTTTTGTTATTAGTTTTAATACCAATAATGCTCTTAGGGTGTATGTCCATAGAAGAAATTCCTATCATTGATAAAGTGACACAACCAGATTATGTGAGCTCAAAAAAATCAAAAAAATTAGAAATTCCCCCAGATCTTGATGAAATAAATACTTCGAATGAGTACTCAATTTCTGGCCAGCCCACTTCGCTTAAACAATACCAGAATAAAGACGAAGCAAAAGAAGCGGCTAATCTTTTACAAAATAGAAAAGAAAAAATAAAAGTTGTGAAATCAGGAAATATGAGATGGTTGGTAATACCAGCATCACCAAATCAAGTATGGCCAGTGGTTGAGAGTTTTTGGGAAGATATGGGCTTTGAAGTGAGCTCATCAAAAAGAAAAGGAATTATTGAAACACGCTGGATTGCAGAATCTGATTTGAATAAAGACGATGGAACATTGGGAAAATTTGATGCCTGGCTTGACGCGTTGGCCAATACGGGGACACGAAGAAAATTCAGAACAAGAATTGAAGACGGTATCGAAGAAGGAACAACCGAAATATATTTGTCACAAAGGTCAGTTTTAAAAGGTCTTGATGAGCACTATGAAAGAAAAGCAAAACATTATGAGGGCACGATAAACCCGGATACTGTTTATAAGATTCAAGAATATAAATCTGATGAAAAACAAAATAACACAGAAATTAAAAGTAACTTCAAGGAAGATGATCTTGAAATTCAGTATGAATTACTGCGCCGATTAATGGTTAAATTGGGGAACACAGATCTTGATGCTCAGCAGTTATTGGATAATGCCCAAGAAATTAAAAGAGCGGAGTTGGTCAGTGATGAAAATTACAAATATATTATCCTATCTGATAATTATAGTCGTTCTTGGAGAAGGTTAAGTTTAGCAATAGATATGGTTGGTTTTCTGGTTGAAGATAAAAATAGGAGTGATGGAGTTTTTTACATTAAATATTCGAATTTAGAGATTGATGATACCAAGCCGAAAAAGAAAAAAGGAATTATTAGTAAATTAGCATTCTGGGAAGATGAAACAGAAAACGAAGAAGATTCCGAGGGTCAGGAAAAGTATAGAAAAGAAATAGAAGGCGATGAAACAGAAAAATTATCTACAAATAAAGAAGAAAACTGGAAAGATAAGTTAAGATTCTGGGGTAAAGACAATGAAAATGATGTTCCTCAAGGAGAGAAAAGATTTAGAGTGCGCATAGTTGAGTTGGAAAATGGCTCCAAGGTTTATATAGACTACCCTGATGAAACTATCAACAAAACTAAAACAGCTCAATCAATCATAAATATTCTTTATGATTACTTAAAATCTTAAATGTTAAGCTTTGCCTCATTAGGAAGTGGAAGTGAGGGTAATTGCTTTCTAATCAAATCAAATGAAGCCATAATTATGATTGATTGTGGTTTTAATTATAAAGAAACCACAAAAAGATTAGCTCGTCTTGATCTTACTTTCTCAGATATAAATCACTATTTCATAACTCATGAGCACGAGGATCATATTAAAGCCGCTCCTATGATTTATAAAAATGAAAATATGCTTATTTCATCAACTTACGGCACAGCCAAAAGATTAGGAATGGAAAATAACTTTTCATTATTAAATTATGATCAGATAGTGGATATTAATGATATTAAGGTAAAAGCTATTCCTGTTCCTCATGATGCAATGGAGCCTTGTCACTACACCTTTGAATCAAATAACATTAAAGTTGGGATAATTACGGATTTTGGCTCAATTACCGAAAAAATTATTGAAGAGTATTCAAATTTAGATTTATTGGTAATAGAAACCAATCATGATTTAGAGATGCTTGAAAAATCAAATTATCCGATTAATTTAAAAAATAGAATTTCTGGTCCTTATGGGCATACAAATAATCAATTAACTAAAGCTTTATTTGAGAAACTAAATAAAAGTCGACTTAAAAAAGTAATTTTTTGTCACTTGAGTAAAAATAACAACACACAAGAACAAGTTCGAAAAGAATTTGAACCCTATTTTAAGAAATATCAGTGTGACTTTATCGAGCAGGATAACGTATTTGATTGGGTAACAATTAAAAATTAAACGTTCTTTTGAATGTGAGGTAGCTTTTTAAATATAGTTTATGCAATATTTCAATATCAACTGAAGGGGTATTAATAATTCTAAATTCTTTTTCATTAAAAAATTTTTTCATCATTACCTGGGATTGTGCATCGATATTTATTTTCTCACCGTTAATAAAAAAGTGATTATCATAAAAACATACTCGAGATCTCTGGTCTACATAAATAGGATTTTCTCGACATCTAGCAATAAATTTATCTTTAGGCATACTCTTTTTGGAGAGGAAATTTACATCCACAGTTGTTAGGTAATGCCCAATAAAGTCCGAATAAATTAAGGATTTATAATCAAGTTGATTTTGGAAAAATTTTAAAATATCTAAGGGTAATAGACTTTTGATATTTGAAAAATTTTTATTTTTAAAAAAATTTGTTTTTTCGGAATTAAGTTTTTCAAAAATAAAATTATTAAAATCTTCTTGTATGGTTAATGTGTCTGGTGATCTAAAACCAATAGAGTAGGTATTGCAAATATCAGTTTTGCTGATTCCGTAGTGGAACACATTGGGCGGTACATAGAGAACATCTCCTTCATGGGCCATAAATTTAAAAATTTTATTATCTTGGTATATTCTCCATTCCTTACAGCCCTTGCCTTGAATTAAAAAGACGCTGTAATTATCTTGGTGCTTTCCCACAGATCCATTTAACGATGAATGTGAAATCATTACATCATCGATAAGATAATCTGGGATAAATGTGATTAAATTTAAAAGATCATATGAGAGTTGATGAAAATGATTAGTTTTAAAAAATAAATGGGCAAAAACACTTTTTTTTGAAATACTTTTTGAAGTTAACTGCTGGCGGTATTGATTTTTTTCTTTGATATAAACTTTGTGATCAAGATTATTTTTTATGGCGTAATTAAAAAAATCACTAAATATAAAATTATCCTCAAAATTACTGAGACCTTTTGGAATGAAAATAGCTTTTTTCTCCCAAAAATTTTTCAAGAATAAACGCTTATTTAATTTAAATTTCATTAGTTTATTTTAGATGACATTAAAGTTAGAATGTACATATGTTATACAGAATTTCTCGATTTTTTATATTTTTATTGCCTCCAGAATTCTCCCATCATTTTGTTCTTCAGATTCTTAAAATAGTAAACTTTCTAAATTTAATAAAACCTAAAGAAATACCATCTGAGAAACCAATTTTATTGAATGGCTTGCTCTTCAAAAATCGTATTGGATTAGCTGCAGGATTTGATAAAAATGCAGAGCATATTAATATTTTTCAGAATCTTGGTTTTGGTTTTCTCGAATTAGGAACAGTAACACCAAAACCACAACCTGGAAATCCTAAACCAAGAATTCATAGAGATGTTAATAAATTAGCAATTATAAATTCCTATGGTTTTAATAATGTGGGGGTAAAAAAATTTATAGATAATATAAAAGCATCTAATAAGTCTGTAATCTTGGGCGTTAATATCGGAAAAAATGCTATCACCCCTTACGAAAAGTCTACAGATGATTATTTAACATGTTTGAGACAGCTCTATGTACACGGTGATTATATCGCAGTAAATATCTCATCACCCAATACTCAAAATTTAAGAAATCTTCACAACATAAAGGATTTAGAGAACCTAATTGAAAAAATTGTTAATGAAAGAGTAAAGCTTCACAAAAAATTTAAAGTGTTTAAGCCTATCTTTATAAAGTTATCTCCTGATTTAAATTTAAAAGAAATTAAACCGATAATCAACTTACTGGTTCGTCATAAAATAGATGGAGTTATATTAACTAATACCACTATTGATAAATCACTTGTATCCAAAGCCTATAGAAATATTCCAGGAGGTATTTCTGGATTGCCACTTAATAAAAAGTCTGAAGAAATGTTGATTAATGTTAAAAAGGTATCAAGAAATAAACTGACAATTATCAGCGTTGGGGGAATCATGACACCACGGGATGCTAAAAGAAGAATACAACTTGGGGCGGATTTAATACAGTTATATACAGGTTTAATCTATCAAGGACCATTGTTGGTTGATGCAATACGTCGAGAACTTTAACTTTAATTATCCATTTTTATATTCCTACAGAAGATGCCCTTATGCAATGAGGGCAAGGCTCGCATTACATATTTCTAACATCAATTATTTTATTTATGAGATTTCATTAAAAGATAAACCAGAACATATGATATCAATTAGCCCTAAAGGGACTGTCCCTGTTTTATTGATTGCCGAAAGTACTAAAATCGATGAGAGTTTGGATATTATGCTTTGGGCATTTCAGCAAGCCCAGATTGAAGATAAGTTGATTCCAAAAAAAAATCGTAAGAAAATCTTTGAATTAATTCATATCAATGATTCATTTTTTAAGGAAAATTTGGATCTTTATAAATATGCACAAAGCGATATTGACAAGAACAAGGCATTTAATCAATGCATGGAATTTATTAAAACATTAGACATTATGATTGAAAAAAATAATAGATTTATCTTATCAAAAACACTGTCACTTGTAGACTATGCAATATTTCCTTTTATAAGACAGTTTATTAATGTAGATCAACAAAAATTTAAAGATACAAATCAAAAGAATATTGAAGATTGGTATTCAATAATTGATGAATCCAGTGAGTTTAAATATATTATGAAGAAGCCAAATCTTTCTTAGGAGATGAATTTTGCTTTGATTTGATATTCAGAATAATTTTATTTTCTGAGTCAATGTCAATCTCAACTTCGCCGCCATTGACCAGGTCACCGAAAAGTAATTCATCAGCGAGAGCTTTCCTGATCGTGTCTTGAATTAATCTTGACATTGGCCTTGCACCCATTTTTTCATCAAATCCATTTTTTGCTAAATAATCTTTTAAGTTACCAGAAAAGATAGCCTCGACTTTTTTATCATGAAGTTGGTTTTCTAGTTGAATCAAGAATTTATCGACAACTTTAAGAATAGTTTCATGCTGTAATGGAGCAAATGCAACGATCGCATCTATTCTATTTCTGAATTCCGGAGAAAAAGCTTTATTAATTTCAGCTTTTTCATCAAGTGTTTCTTGTTTTGCGTTCACAAATCCAAGGTTTGATTTTGACAAAGATTCCGCACCAACATTAGTTGTCATTATCAATGTAATATTTCTGAAATCAATTTTTCTGCCATTACTATCGGTTAAGAAGCCATTATCCATTATTTGAAGAAGGATGTTATGAACATCAGGATGAGCTTTTTCAATTTCATCTAATAGCAAAACAGCATATGGATTTTTATTAACAGCTTCTGTTAATGTTCCTCCTTGGTCAAATCCAACATATCCTGGAGGAGCACCAATTAATTTAGATACTGAATGCCTTTCCATAAACTCACTCATATCAATTCGAATCAGCTCAATACCCAAGGTGTAAGCTAATTGTTTGGCAACTTCAGTTTTACCTACACCGGTGGGACCGCTAAACATAAAACTACCAATTGGCTTATTATCTGCAAGTAAGCCACTGCGTGACATTTTAATTGCAGTTGATAATTTATTGATTGCTTCATCTTGGCCAAAAATAATTGCTTTCAGATCACGCTCGAGATTTCTGAGCATGCTGCGATCGTCTTGATTAATATTTTTTGAAGGTATTTTTGCAATTTTTGAAATCACTTCTTCTATTTCTTTAGATGAAATAGTTTTTTTCTGTTTCGCTTTCGGCAAGATTTTCTGTAATGCGCCAGCTTCATCAATAACATCAATGGCCTTATCAGGAAGCCTTCTATCAGTTATATACTTAGCAGATAACTCAACCGCTGCCGTAATTGCATTATTTAAGAATTTAACTTTATGATGTTTTTCAAAAGAATTTTTTAAACCTTTAAGAATCTCTATTGAATTAGGAATCGAGGGCTCTTCAATATCGATTTTTTGGAACCGTCTTGTCAGAGCATGGTCTTTTTCAAATACAGAGCGAAATTCTGTAAAGGTAGTTGCGCCAATACATCTCAACTCTCCCTTAGCAAGAGCAGGTTTTAAAAGATTTGAAGCATCAAGCGTTCCACCGCTCGCAGAACCAGCCCCAATGATTGTATGAATTTCATCAATGAACAAAATAGAATCTGGTTTTTTACTTAATTCCTTTAAAACATTTTTTAGTCGTTGTTCAAAATCACCACGATATTTAGTCCCAGCAATAAGCGAACCCAAATCAAGTGAATAGATAGTTGTGTTCTTTAGGACATCTGGAATGTCACCATCAACAATTTTCTTAGCTAAACCTTCAGCGATTGCAGTTTTACCAACACCCGCTTCACCCACTAGTAATGGATTATTTTTTCTTCTTCTACACAGAATTTGGGAGAGTCTTTCAATTTCATCACTTCTTCCAATAACTGGATCAATTCTACCTTCACCAACCACCTTATTTAAATTGATTGCATAAGCATCAAGGTCACTTTCTTTTTTAGGAGCTGCTTGTTCAGCTGGATCCTCAATATCTTCTGAGCTAGGACTATCTGTTGAATCTTTGCCTATCCCATGTGCAATAAAGTTAACGACATCAAGTCTAGCAATACCTTGTTGATGTAGAAAATAAACAGCGTGAGAGTCCTTTTCTCCAAAAATTGCTACAAGAACGTTTGCTCCTGTAACCTCTTTTTTCCCCGACGATTGAACATGCAACATGGCCCTCTGAATAACTCTTTGAAATCCAAGTGTAGGCTGTGTATCAACTTCGTTTTCACCATTAACAATCGGAGTATGCTCTTCAATGTGGCTATGTAAATCCTTTTTTAATGATTCAAAATTCGCACCGCATGCCTTAAGAACTTCCTGAGCTGATGGATTATCCATCATAGCCATTAACAGGTGTTCAACCGTGATGAGTTCATGACGCTTTTGTCGTGCGTCCATAAACGCCATATGTAAACTTACTTCTAGTTCTTGTGAAATCATATTTTTATCATATCTTTTCTATAATACTTTGCAAGGGGTGCTGTTGTTCTTTTGCTAATTTTAATACCTGATTCATTTTAGTTTCAGCAATTTCATAGGGATAAATGCCACAAACAGCCATTCCTTCTGTATGAATTTTGAGCATTAATCGTGTTGCTTCATCATCAGATTTTAAAAAAACCTTCTTAATAACATCCACAACAAACTCCATTGGAGTAAAGTCATCGTTCAATAATAACACTTTGAACATTTTAGGAAGATTTGGTTTAACCTTTTTTTTGGGTTCAATAATTATTTTTGATTCATGTTGTGCCATAGATAAAATTATTTAAATATCTTTAAAGTTTTAATACTCTTGTCTTGAGCATTTATTATCTCAAATGTAATATTATTGATTTTAAAACTGGTATTTGTTTCGGGAATATCTTCAAAATATTCTAAAACAAATCCATTTAAGGTTTTTGCTTTTTTTGAGTTTAATTGTAATTTAATAATCTTATTAATTTTTCTTAAACTACAACTTCCTTCTACGATCCAACCATCTGGCTCTTCAATAATTCTTGCATCATCTGATGGAAGATTTAAATTAAATTCACCTGTAATTTCCTCCAAAATATCTTCAAGCGTAATCATCCCCATAAAATCTCCATGTTCATTCACCACCACGGCAATTTTGTATTTATTCTCTTGGAAATTTTGAATTTGTTTATATAGAGATGTTCCAGATGCAATAAATCGTGCAGGCTCTATAATTTCTTTTATTTGAGCAATACTCAAACTTTCTTGGTTATCAATAAACTTTACTAATTTTTTGATATTCAGGAATCCTGTTATCGCTTGGTGTTCACTTTCCCTGACTAGAATAAAATCATGATGAAAGGTTTTTAATTTTTTGATTATTTCTTCAATGTCCTGATTAAATGAAATGAATTCAACATTAGTATGGGGAATCATCAAATCGTCTACAGTATCATTCTCCAAATCTAAAAGATTGATTAACATGGATTGATTTTTGTTGGTAATGCCTTTAGATGAGGATGATATTACTGATTTTAATTCGTCCATGGTGATGAGATGTTTTTCAGAAAAATTTAATTTGATATTAAATATTTTTAAAATTGATAAAACAAAAAAGTTAATAAATAACACAATGGGATAAAGAATTTTTAGTAAAGGATACAAAAGAAAACTGCAACCTAAAGCTAGTCTTTCGGTATGCGCTGCAGCAATAACTTTGGGAGTAATTTCGCTAAAAATAACGATAAGGAAAGTCACGAGGAGAGTGGCTATCAATAAAACTTCCTCATTATTATTAAAAAGCTGAATAGAGATTACTGTTACCATTGATGCTGCCGCTGCATTTGAAAAATTATTACAAATCAAAATAACGCTCAAAAGTTTATCAGTTTGTGAAAGTAATTTTGAAGCCAGCTTTGCCGATCTCAAACCTTTTTTTTCTAAATAATTAAGCTTGTGCTGGCTGATACCCATTAAACTGGTTTCCGCAATTGAAAAAAATGCGGAAATACCGAGGAGGGTAAATAAAATTAAAATTTGATAAGTTATGGGTAAATCAATCACGTTTGGATTTAGGGAGACTCAGTTTCTTTTTTTTCAGAAATAGATCCGGCAAGATTAGACTGGTTTGTGCCTAACCAAAGGGCCATTGGACAACCGACCATTATTGATGAGTAGATACCAAATAGAATTCCAATAGTCAAAGCTAAAGAGAAGTTATGTAATATTTCACCACCAAAAATTAGCATCGATATAACAACAGTTTGGGTTGAAAGATGGGTCATGATGGTTCTTGACATCGTTCGGGTAATTGCATTATTCATCACTTCAGTTACTGATGCACGACGCATTTTTCTGAAGTTTTCCCTAACTCGATCAAAAACCACTACAGACTCATTCACGGAGTAGCCTAAAACTGCTAATACAGCGGCTAGGACAGTTAAATTAAACTCCCATTGAAAGAGTGCAAAGAAGCCAAGGATGATAATGACATCATGCATATTTGCAATCACTGCTGACAAAGCAAAGCGCCACTCAAACCTTAAGGACAAATACAGAATGATTCCTATACAAACAAAAAGAATTGCTAAAGCGCCATTTTCAAAAAGCTCCTCACCAACTTGGCTGCCAACCGATTCAACACGTTTGATTTCAAAATTATTCCCTAAGGCTGATAATTCTTGACTGACAGTTTCCGATAATTCAGCAATTGATATTTGCTCATTGATTGGCAGTCTGATTAAAACATCTTTATCAGTGCCAAAATTTTGTACCTGAATTTCATTCAAATTGATATTTTTTAATTGTTCTCTGATTTCATCAAGGTTTGCTTTTTCTTGATAGGAGACTTCAATAATGGTACCACCGGTAAAATCAACACCGTAATTTAAACCCTTTTGAAATAAAAAGAAAAAAGCTAAGACAAAAGTGATGATTGAAATAGCCGCAGAAATTTTACGGTATTTCATAAAAGGGATATCGTTTCTTACTCTAAAAATTTCCATAAATTTTAGTTGTTTACCTTGTAAATTTCGCCAATGTTTAATTTATCAATTTTTCTTTTCGCACCATAATATAAATTCACGAGTGCACGCGAGACAAGAATGGCTGAAAACATTGATGTAAGAATACCGAGAACATGAACAACAGCAAAACCTTTAATTGGTCCCGTTCCAAACATAAACAGAGCCAAACCTGCAATTAATGTCGTGATGTTTGAGTCAAGAATAGTACCCCAAGCTTTTTGATACCCTAGATGAATACTTGCCTGCGGTGTATTTCCATTTCTGATTTCATCTCGAATTCTTTCATTGATAAGAACATTGGAATCAATAGCCATACCCACAGTCAGAGCCATAGCGGCTAACCCAGGAAGCGTTAGTGTGGCTTGGAGGGTTGATAAAACCGCAATCAATAAAATTAAGTTAATAGATAAGGCAATTGAAGAAAATATTCCAAAGAGCATATAGTAGAAAGAAATTAACAGAATGACCGCAATAAAACCCCAAAGAGTTGATTGAATACCTCTTTGAATATTTTCTTTTCCCATGCTTGGTCCTACAGTTCTTTCTTCAATAATTTCCATTGGTGCTGCAAGCGAACCTGCCCTCAAGAGTAATGAAACATCTGTGGCTTCTTGCGCATTTTTCATTCCAGTAATTTGAACGCGGCCACCACCAATTTCACTTTTGATGACAGGGGCGGTAATAATTTCTGTTAATTCTTTTTCAATTAGAAGAATAGCGATTCTTTTGCCAATATTTTCTCGCGTAACTTTTTTAAATACGTTTGCACCTTTTCCATCAAGAGTTAGAGATACAATAGACTGTCCTGTTTGATTATCCACACCAGGACCAGCATTATTGATATTCTCACCAGTAAGAATTACCTCTTTTTTTAGCAATAATGGATTATCATTGCGATCATAATAGAGTTCACGCCCTAAGGGAATTTTTCCAGCAATTGCCTCATCGATGATTGAAGGCGAAGCCTCGTCATCAACAAGTCGCATTTCTAGTAAAGCGGTACGGCCAATAATTTCTTTTGCTTTGGCGGTATCCTGAACCCCTGGGAGCTGAACCACGATACGGTTATCACCTTGCTGTTGAATAACTGGCTCGGCCACACCTAATTCATTGATTCTATTATTTAACGTTTCAAGATTTTGCTTAATTGCAAATTTGGTCATTTCCTCTTTATTTGCTGCAGAACTTTCCACAGTTAATATAAATTTATTATCTTTTTCCAGTTCTTTAATTTTTGGGGTATTCCCTGTATTGCCTAAATTAATTCTTTTTGAAAATTCAAAACTACTGTCAGTTTGTGTTAACAAAGCTTTAGCTTTTTTTAAATCTTTTTCATCAGTAAATTGAACGAATATTGATCCACTTTCAACATCAATTTGATCATATCGAATTTTATTTTCCCTTAAAGTAGTTCGAATCTCATTGATTTTACCCGTTGATTCTTTTGCCTCAATATTACTCAAATCAACTTGCATCAAGAAATGTACCCCACCTCTAAGATCCAGCCCTAGGTACATCGGCTGACCTCCAATGGCCTCAAGCCAGTTAGGCGAGTTAGGCAGCAAATTTAAAGCAATAATAAAATTTGGACCAAGCTTTTCTTCAAGCAGTCCTTTTGCCGTTAATTGATCTTCATTATTTTCAAGCTTAAACTTGACATAACCATCGGTTAGAATAGTCCCATTAACGCTAATGTTATTCTCATTAAGTATGTTTTCTGCCTGCGAGATAACAATGGGGTCAATTT
The DNA here is from genome assembly GCA_030827595.1 of Burkholderiales bacterium. GTDB lineage: Bacteria > Pseudomonadota > Gammaproteobacteria > Burkholderiales > Methylophilaceae > BACL14. Next base: position 48,664 of record JAURED010000001.1, on the reverse strand, counting down.
TTTCTCCAGACTTTAATGACATTATTTGAACAGCTGGAGCCTCACCAAAAAAATTAGGTATTGCATAGACAACTGATAGCAATACAATCAGCAGTATAGAAATATTTTGCCAGCGTGAATATTGATTCATAGTTAAATGGACTTAATGGTTCCTTTTGGAAGCACAGTTTGCACTGAATTTTTTTGGAATTTTACGTTAGTTTCATTTGCTACATTTAAGATAATATAGAGATCAGATACTTTCTCAATGGTTCCCATCATTCCTGAGGACAACATTACTTCGTCACCTTTTTTGAGTTCTGAGATTAATTTTTTATGATCCTTAGCTTGCTTCATTTGTGGCCGAATCAGCATGAAATAAAATAAAATAAAAATTATAATAAATGGAACAAAGCTCATTAGACCGCCGGGAGCAACGGCAGTATTGGCATAGGCTAAAGAAATCATGTTTACTTCAATCTTAAAAATTTAAAGTCGAATTTTAGCATATTTTGAGAATGAAAAAGCTGTTTAAGCTATTGATTTTCTCATTTTTAAAAACTCTTGTTTAAATTTTTGAAACTCTTGTTTTTCTATTGCTGAGCGTGCTTCAAGCATAAATTGTTTATAAAAAAATAAATTATGAATTGTGTTCAGAGTGGAGCCAAGCATCTCCCCAATCCGATGTAAATGATGTAAGTAGGATCGAGAAAAGTTTTGACATGTGTAACACATACATTGTTTATCAAGGGGCTCCAAATCATCCTTGTACTGACTATTTTTAATTTTGATATCACCAAGCCTTGTAAATAGCCAACCATTTCTTGCATTTCGGGTCGGCATGACACAATCAAACATATCTACGCCTTGCTCCACAGCATTTAGAATATCTTCTGGCGTACCAACACCCATTAGATATCTAGGTTTATTTTCAGGTAAGTGGTCTTTAAGGCCATCAATGACTTTCAACATTTCTTCTTTGGGTTCACCAACAGATAGCCCACCAATTGCGTAACCGTCAAAATTAATCTCCAATAGCTTTTCAATCGATTCAATTCTTAAATCTTTGAACATTCCCCCTTGAACAATTCCAAAAAGTGCATTATCGCTATGAAATGCTTGTTTTGATCGTTTAGCCCATCTTAAACTTAACTCCATGGAAAGTTTTGATTCCTCAAAAGTTGCCGGGTAATTCGTGCACTCATCAAAAACCATGGCAATATCAGAATTGAGCGTCATTTGAATTTGCATCGAAACTTCAGGACTTAAGAAGCAAGAGTCACCATTGATCGGAGACTTAAACGTTACCCCATCTTCGTTGATGGTCCTCATTTTGCCTAAGCTCCACACTTGAAAACCACCGCTATCTGTTAGGATAGGTCGATCCCAACTGATAAATTGATGCAGCCCTCCATGTTTTTTTATGACATCTAAACCAGGTCTTAACCACAGGTGATATGTGTTGCCTAAAATAATTTCAAAATTAATCTCTTTGAGAATGTTCGGGGATATCGACTTGACCGCGCCATAGGTTCCCACGGGCATAAAAATAGGAGTTTTTAGGCTACCGTGATTTAAAGAAATTTCTGCTGCACGTGCTTTACCGTCTTGAGCATTTATTTTTAGATGCATAACAATCTTATTTTTTAAAAAGTATCCACATTATAAGTGGATTGAATATTAATTTCGATGAAAAAAAGGGGGAACTAGGATAAAATTGCAGGATGGTAAAAAATGATAAAAATTTAAAAAAACAATCTGAATTTTATTTGTTGCCAAATTTATTTACGACAGCGGCATTATTTTTTGGTTTTTTTTCAATCCTTAATGCGATGAATGGTAAATTTGAATTTGCCGCATTAGCTATTTTTTTGGCCTTGGTAATGGACGGGCTTGATGGAAGAGTTGCTCGACTCACGAATACAGAAAGTAAATTTGGCGCTGAATACGACAGTCTTTCAGATATGGTGTCATTTGGGGTAGCTCCCGCCTTAGTGATGTACGTATGGGCTCTCAAGCCATTAGGAAAAATTGGTTGGATTGGGGCTTTTATTTATTGTGCTTGTGCTGCATTTCGCCTCGCAAGATTCAACACAAAATTAGATATGTCAGAAAAAAAATATTTTTTTGGACTTCCATCTCCTGCGGCAGCAGCGCTTATAGCAGCATTTATTTGGGTTTGTATCGATAACGGTATTAGTGGTAATGATACATTTTTTAATTTTTTTCAAATGCAATGGTTTGCATGGATTATGATTTTAATTGCGGCTTTATCAATGGTTACCGACATCAAATACTATAGCGGTAAGGACTTAAATTTAAGGAATAGCGTACCTTCCGTATCTATTTTGCTGATTGTTTTGGCGTTCTCACTCTTGTCACACAGTCCCGCTGAAATTATTTTTATCATCTTGCTTGGCTATCTCTTATCCGGGTATGCCAATTTTTTTAAAGAAAACTTTAATGTAAAACAAAATACTAAGAAAAAATGACTGAAAAATTAATTGTTTTTGATACAACACTCAGGGATGGCGAACAAAGCCCTGGGGCTTCGATGACCCAAGAGGAGAAGGTTAGAATAGCTCTCCAACTTGAAAAGCTTGGTGTGGATATTATTGAGGCTGGTTTTGCAGCAGCAAGCCCAGGAGATTTTAGTGCCATAGAAGCTGTTTCTAAAAAAGTAACCAAATCTACCGTGTGTTCATTAGCCCGAGCAGTGAGAAACGATATCGATCGTGCCGGGAACGCCATTAAGCATGCAAAATCAGGAAGAATACACACCTTTATAGCTACAAGTCCGATTCACATGGTAAATAAATTACGTATGACTCCTGATCAGGTGCGTGAGCGAGCTGTAGAAGCGGTTAAATGGGCATTAGAGTTTACAGATGATGTTGAGTTTTCAGCAGAGGATGCTGTTCGATCAGAGATTCCATTCCTCATTGAAGTCTTTGATGCAGTTATTCAGGCGGGTGCAAAAACCATTAATGTTCCTGATACTGTTGGGTACTCGATTCCTTTTCAGTGGGGAGATCGAATCAAACAGTTAATTGAAAAAGTTCCAAATTCTAAAAACGTAATATGGTCAACACATTGTCACAACGATCTAGGAATGGCGGTTGCCAACTCGTTAGCTGCTGTTTTGAATGGTGCGAGACAAGTTGAATGTACCATTAATGGTCTTGGTGAAAGAGCAGGAAATGCAAGTCTTGAGGAAATTGTTATGACCATCAAAACAAGACAAGATGTTTTTAACTTAACCAGTTCAATTAATACTGAATTTATCGTACCCACCTCAAAACTTGTCTCAACCATTACCGGTTATGCAGTTCAGCCAAATAAGGCGATTGTTGGGGCTAATGCTTTTGCACATGAGTCCGGTATTCACCAGGATGGTGTGTTAAAACATCGTGAAACTTATGAAATTATGAAAGCCGAAGATGTGGGCTGGGGTGCTAATAAAATATCGCTGGGTAAATTGTCTGGACGCAATGCTTTTAAGAGCAGACTTGATGCGCTGGGAATTCAATTAGATACCGATGAATTAGTGAATGCAGCTTTTGATAAATTTAAACTGTTAGCTGATAAAAAATCTGAAATTTTTGATGAAGATATTCACGCCCTCATCAGCGATGAATACTCCTCAGCCATGCAAGAGAGTTTTAAACTGGTTGCATTAAAGGCCACCTCTGAAATTAATCAAAATCCTCATTCTTCAATTGTGATTAATTGTAATGGTGAAAATAAATCAGAAACCTCTGAGGGCAGTGGTTTGGTTGATGCAACATTTAAGGCTATTGAAAAAATTGTACAATCCGATGCAGAGCTATTGCTCTTCTCTGTGAATAACATTACGACAGGAACCGACGCTCAAGGTGAAGTTACTGTTCGACTTACAAAGGGTGGTCGAATTGTGAATGGGCAAGGTTCAGATACAGATATTGTGATTGCCTCTGCAAAAGCTTATATCAATGCAGTTAATAAAATTACTTCAAAGCTTGAAAGAGCTCATCCTCAGGTTTAATTTTGGATTTAGCCTTATTTGATCTTGATAACACCTTGTTAAGGGGGGACTCTGATTACAATTGGGCAAAATTTCTGATAAAACATCATTTGCTAGATCCCAAGCTTCATCAGGAAAAAAATGAAATTTTTTATCAAGACTATCAAAACGGAACCTTAGATATATATGCCTTTTGCGAGTTTCAATTTCGACCGCTTAAAGAAAATAATCGAGATAAATTAGATAACTTAAGACATGAATACATTGAGACAGTGATAAAACCTCTTGTCAGCAAAAAATCACTTGAATTGGTGAAGAAGCATCAAAAACGAGGCGATCTTTGTATTGTGATTACGGCCACCAATTCATATATCACTAGGCCCATTGCCAAGCTGTTTGATATAGATTATTTGATTGGCACGGATCCAGAAGAAGTGGCGGGTGAATTTACCGGGAAAGTTAACGGATTACCTTCATTTAAAGAAGGAAAAGTTACAAGGCTTAATCAGTGGTTGAAAGAAAATAATTACGATTTCCATCAATTTGAAAAAAGTTTTTTTTATTCAGATTCCTTGAATGATCTTCCCTTGTTAAAAGCTGTGTCAGACCCTGTATGCGTTAATCCGGATAAAACTCTCATAAAAGAAGCTCAAGCCAATCATTGGCCAATTATTTCACTTGAGGATTAGCTAAGTAAGTACTCGATTACAAACTTACTGCCAAAGTAAGAGAGCAGAAGAAGGATAAAAGCTGTCAGCGAATAATGTAAGGCTTTTTTCCCTCTTAGTCCGTTAAAAAATCTCTGGTATAAAACATACGCATAAAATATCCAAGATGTTATTCCAAAAAAAGTTTTATGATTAAAAATAAAAGGCTGTCCAAATATTTGATTTGAGAAGAAAACGCCTGTAAAGATGGTGATGGTGAGTAAAATAAATCCAAACCCTAAAATAAAAAATAAGAATTTTTCCATTCCCAATAATGAATTTTCGGATGAAAAAAAAGAAGATAACTTTTTTCTATGAAGATTTTTTTCTAAAAACATTATAAAAATTGAAAAAAATGCTGAATACGTTAACAAGCCATACCCTAAAATTGCAATACCAATATGCAAAAGATAATAAATAGAGTCATCATTTCGAATGGCATGTTCATGGGAGAATATACTATGAAAAATCAATATTCCAATAGTGGGAATAATAATGATTTTTTCTAATCCCTTGTGATGCATTTTTATATTAAATATTAAGTAGAAAAATACGGTGATAATACTCACCACTAACAGAGCATTTGAAAAATCAAAATTTAATGAGCGGAGCAAGACATCATAATAAATGAGCAATGCATGACAAATTAAGGCTAATGCGACAGATAGTCTTTTAACGCTGATATATTTATCGTTGAAATTAAAAAGGCTCAGCCAATATAATAACAGTGCAAATATGTAAGAACTCAAATACAACATAAGTATGTTTAATGATTTACAATAACTATTTATATTATAGGTGATATAACTCAGTATGTTAGAAAATTTAACCGATAAACTTCAGTCAGTTGTTCGAAAGATCTCAGGCCAAGCGAGGTTTACAGAGGATAATATTAGTGATGCGATGCGAGAAGTTCGTATTGCCCTGATCGAGGCTGATGTCGCAATTCCCGTAGTTAAATTTTTTATTGATGAAGTCAAAGCAAAGGCGATTGGAACCGACGTTTTAAAGTCTGTATCCCCCGGCGATGCCATAGTTAAAATTGTTCAAGACGAATTAACTAATCTCATGGGCCCAGAAAATGCACCATTGAATATCGCAAAAAAACCACCCTCTATAGTGCTCATGGCTGGTCTTCAGGGCTCTGGTAAAACTACCACATCTGCAAAATTAGCTCGATTATTAAAAGAACAAAAGAAAAAAGTTTTATTAGTTAGTGCCGATGTCTATCGTCCAGCGGCGATAGAGCAATTAAAAACTTTGGCAAAAAGTATTGATGTTGATTGTTTTGACTCCTCCCCACAGGATAAACCGTTGGCCATTGCAAAAGCATCTGTTGAATTTTCTAAAAAGCATTTTTATGACGTGATCATATTTGATACTGCTGGAAGAACGTCCATTGATGAGGCCATGATGGATGAAATCAGAAAATTGCACAAACAACTTGATCCAGCAGAGACTTTATTTGTTGTGGACTCAATGCAAGGACAAGATGCGGTCAACACTGCACAAGCCTTCAATCAGGCTCTCGAGTTAACAGGAATTATATTAACAAAAGTTGATGGAGACTCCCGAGGCGGAGCAGCACTGTCTGCAAAACATGTAATTGGAAAGCCTATTAAGTTTGTAGGTGTGAGTGAAAAAATAAATGGTATTGAACCCTTTTATCCTGATCGCTTAGCCTCAAGAATCCTTGGCATGGGTGACATTGTGGGCTTAGTCGAAGAAGCTCAAAAAAATGTAGATCAAAAAGAAGCTTTAAAGCTGGCTGAAAAAGTTAAGTCAGGAAAAAACTTTGATTTAGAAGACTTTAAAAATCAAATAACCCAAATGAAAAAAATGGGTGGTGTAGGTGCATTGATGGAAAAAATGCCTGCTCAACTCATGGGTCAAGCACAACAGAAAATCAATCCTGAGGATGGAGATAAATCATTGATTCAAATTGAGGCCATTATCAATTCTATGACCCCATTAGAACGAAGAGATCCAGATTTAATAAAAGCAAAAAGAAAGCAGAGGATTGCCAATGGTTCCGGTACACAAGTTCAAGATATCAATAGATTATTGACCCAGTATGAACAAATGCGCAAAATGATGAAGCTATTTTCTAAAGGCGGATTATCAAAAATGATGAGAGGTTTGGCAGGAAAATTTCCAGGAATGCGCTAATTATTCCTCTATGTTTATTGACCATTTCGATGATCTAGTCCATAATTGCGTGTTTGATTTATGGGGTGTTAGCTCAGTTGGTAGAGCAGCGGACTTTTAATCCGTTGGTCGCGAGTTCGAATCTCGCACACCCTACCACTTATCTCGTCATTTTTACAATTCCACGAATATTCTGCATGGTGTAGACCTCGTCTGCAAAACTTTTTATTTCATTGTGTTGGTGACTAATAAATAAAGTTGAGATCTTTTTTTGGGAAATGTAATTTTTTAATTTTCTGGTAATTATTTTTCTTTGAGTAAGATGAATGGCATTAAATGATTCGTCTAGAAGTAAAATTTTAGGATCAGAGGCTAAACTTCGAGCAATCGCGACCCGTTGCGACTCACCTCCTGATAGAAGTTTAATATCTTTGTTAATTACTTTTTCTAATTCTAAAAGCTCTATAATTTCATCGATATGTTGTTGAGATGTGGATGCATATTTTATATTTTGGTACACATTTAAATGTGGAAATAGTCTGAGATCTTGAAATACATATCCAATATTTCTTGCTTTAGGCAAAACGTTAGTATGAGATTTTGAATCATAGAGAACATTATGATCAATAACAATATTCCCCTTTTCTGGTTCAAGAAGACCTGAAACGATATTAAATAAAGTCGATTTTCCTACGCCAGAATCTCCACTAAATCCTAAAATCATAGCTTTGCTTTGAAGGCGAATAGCCAATTTAAGTGACGGGTTACTGTATGAAAAGTTTAAATCAATCATTTTGCGAACCTGTTACTCACAAATAAGGCAATAAACGAAATAGTGATACTAATAATGACGAGCCTCATCACCACATGGCTGGCATCAGGATCCTGAAGAGAGGAATAAATTGCTAGTGGAATAGTTTGTGTTTCTCCAAATATATTTCCAGCAAAGGTGATCGTTGCACCAAATTCTCCCAAACTTCGGCTAAAGCTCAAAACTAAACCAGAGATGATGCCATTTTTGGAAAGGGGGATAATGATTGTTTTTAATATTTTTAACCTATTAGCTCCTAAAGTTCTTGCTGCCTCAATCAGTTTTGGATCAATTTCTGCAATTGATTGCCTTATTGAGCGCACAAATAGTGGAAAGGACATCACACAAGAAGCAATAATTGCTGCAACCCAGGTAAATGAGATGGACCACCCGAATAGTGAATAAAAAGGGGAACCTAATAATCCATTTTTACCAAAAATAATTAATAATAAAAACCCAATTACAACGGGAGGAAGAACCAGGGGTAGATGAATGACGCTGTCAATTATAGATTTTCCGTAAAATTGCTTAGTGGCCAAGGCAAGGCCCAGAAAAAATGCAGGAATGGATATGATCAGTGATGAAATAATTGCTACTTTACTCGATAAAATCAGTACAGTAATTTCATAATCAGTCAAAGTAATCATGGACGTATTATAAACCCTTGATCGATAAGTTTAATTTTGGTTTTTTCTGAGTTTAAAAATGAAATAAATTTTTCATTAATGGCATTATTTGTGATGATGCCTATGGAATAAATAATTTCCTGATGACTATTTAGAGGTATATTTTGATAGTGATACCTATTATTTATTTTTTTTAAATCGGACGCAAAGATAATTCCATAGTCGCACTCACCCATTTTTAAATTTGAGAGAAGAGATGCTGAATCCCTAATATGCAAAATACTTTTTTTAGCAAATTTTAATTGGTAAAAATTTATGACTTGATAACTGTATGTCCCCAGTGGAGCAAGCTGGGGATCAGCTAAACATAACTTTTCATTTTTGGAAATTTTCAATTGCATTAAATCTTTCTTTTGATTGCTGATGAAGACTAATTGATTAGAGATCCAATCCTGCTTGTCTTTTAAAATGTGTTTGTTATTTAAATATTGAATCCATGTTGGATCTGCTGAAATAATCATATCAAAGGGAGCCCCACGCAAGGCCTGTTGAGCTAAACTTCCTGAACCTCCAGAGGAAAAGGCAACCTTGTAATTAAGGTCTTTTTCAAATTCGAGTAAAATATTTTGCATAATCGGATGCAAGCTTGATGCATAGGCTATATTAATTTTTTCCTCAGCGTGAACAAGAAAATTAAAAAAAATTAAATAGATAAATATAATTCTGCTCATCTTCGTTGATTCATCATTGTTTTAATTTCATATACAGCATAAATGTTTATTCCTAAAATAATAACTCCGACAAGAAAATCTGGTAAAAAGGATTCTGATTTAAGGGTCAAAAGAGCTGCTAATAAAACTAATAAGTTTCCGATCAAATCATTTCTGGAAGACAAATAGATTGCCTTAAGTAAAAAATTTCTCGATTTTGTATATCTTTTTAAAAGTATTGTGCATAGGCAATTAATGATTATTGCCCCTAGAGAAATTAGGATCATATCATGATGATCGGGGACTTCAGGATGAAAAATTTTATTAATAGAGAAGGTCAGGGCATATAGTGATGGAATAATAAAAGAAGTTAATATCGCATAACCAATAATTTTCCGATAGAAAATAGTTAAACTCAGTCCAATTAAAGCAAAAGAATTTGTTAAAGCATCTTCAAGAAAATCTAAACTATCTGCGATTAAGGCAACAGAGTAACTGGTATGGGAGTAATATAATTCAACAAAAAAATAAAATAAATTAAGAATAATTACAATTGAAATTACATAATTTTTCTTAAACATAATTGAATTTAATCTTGATTTAATAATCTATCATCTATGAAAAAAATAATCTTAATCCTAGTCGTTACTCTATCACCATTCTTGGCACAGAGTTATCCAGCTCAATCTGAGTTATTTGGTTTAAATAAATCTATGATCCAATTATGGGTCAGTTATGAAAAAGGAGTTACCGGCACTGGTTCAGGTGTTGTGATCAAAAAGAATCATGTTGCAACAGACTGCCATGTCTTTCAAAATGCGACAGGGGTGAATGTGATTAAGTACCATGATACTTACAGCCCGATTGGCGTTTATGCTGATTGGGAACATGATTTATGTGTATTAAAATTTGATAACCTACCTTTGGAGCCGGTCAATGTTCGAGAGAGCAGGACTGTTGAGTATGAAGAAGAAGTATTCACCCTGACTTTTCCTAATGATAATCCCGTGCCACTTCCATCTTACGGAAAGGTAAAAGCCTTATATTCCTTTGATAAAAGCTCAATTATAAGAACATCAGCTACTTTCACAGTTGGATCCAGTGGGGGTGCTTTGTTTGATAATGACTTTAATCTGATTGGTATTACGACATTCAAGAGTCCCGGCAAGCGATTAGGATATTTTTATTGCTTACCAACCGAATGGATAGATAAAGTCTTGCAAACGGAAATGTTGACGGATATTCGAAGCGATACGCCACCATTTTGGGCCTTGCCTGATGAGAAAAAACCCTTTTTCATGCAAGTGGTTCTCCCCCTTCTAGATTCTAATTGGTCTGAGGTGAAGCGAATTGCTAAAATGTGGACACAATCTGAGGATGATAGTACCAATGCATGGTTTTATTTAGGCCTGGCTGAAAAGCAATTTAATAAGGATTTTGCAAAATTATTTCTTAACAAATCAATCCAGCTGAACTCTAAAAATCTTGATGCTCTTGAAGTCCTTCATCAAATTGCTGTTGAGGAAAACGATAGTGAGTTGATTCAGAAATACAAGTCCATGATTGAAAAGGTTGACCAGTATTACTTTGAAAATTTAGCCAACCAATCTTAAATTTGGCGCGCCCGAAGAGATTCGAACTCCTGACCACTTGGTTCGAAGCCAAGTACTCTATCCAGCTGAGCTACGGGCGCAGACAGATTTAAATGGCGCGCCCGAAGAGATTCGAACTCCTGACCCCTTGGTTCGTAGCCAAGTACTCTATCCAGCTGAGCTACGGGCGCGTCACCCGTATTATATCCTTAAAACACATAGATTAACTAGTTGCTCGATACGGGAAGCGTTAAAATAGGGCCAGATTTTTCTATTTTTCCTGACTGGAGAGCAGAAATTTGATTGAGTAACATGAGGGTATATTTGCTTTGCATATCATTGTCTTTTATATAAAACCAATTACCTCGATATTCAACAGCTATAGTGGCCTGTTCTGGAGGATTTTTTGAGGTGTAAACTGTAAATAATCCATCAAGCACTTTTTGCCAATCAAAGATTTCGCCATTTTTATTTTTGGTAACGGTTACTCTTCCATTTGCAATGTCATCAGTGGGTACCTCAACTCCATGGGAAAGGAAAAAAAGTATACCCGCTAGAGAGCGAGATTCAAGTTGTATTTTTGAATTTTGCGTTGAATCAAAATAGTTTTTAGTAATTGGGATGATATTGTTTTTGGTTTCAATTTTAAGATCATTTAAAAGGCGATTTACCATTGGATCATTTCTATAGTCTTTCTGAATTAATAAAGCCAATTCGTCTGGGTTACCTTCAAGTTGATAGCCAAGGGTGATCTTAGATGTCTTTTGCAAATCTCTAAAATCTTTTGATAATTGAATGAATTCATCAAATTCTGGGGCCTCAGATGGGGTTGGACCAGAGGCTTCTGATGCATTATTGATATTATTAATGCGGTTTACCGTTAATCTTAGGATACGTTCAATACTCCACCCAGATCGAGCTAGCAATAAAATTACTTCGTGGTCGACTGGGGTTAAGACATTTTTTACGAAATCTGCTCCTGACAATGGCGAATAAGTGATGGTTGGTTTTTCGATGTATTCTGTATTACCTCGAACTCCGACGTTATTTGATGTCGTAGCCCCATCAAAAATCGAGCCATTAATTCCAAAACCCTCTTTCCAGTTAAATGCAGTTGATACGCTGCTGACTTTTAAAAAAGTGGGATTATCGGCATATCGAAGACGGATTAAATTTAATAAAATTTCCTCGTCATCTGTCTGCGCCAATACTTTGTTATATTCATTTCTGCCTGCTTTCATAAAATCAGGCCCAAATTGACTACAGCTAATTAACAACAGACTAAAAAATAATATTAATCCTTTTAAATACATTAAAACTTTCCTGTGTAATCCCATTTTCCAAGATTAACCCCGTTCATTCTAAGAATATTATAGGCGGTGGTCATATGAAAAAAGAAATGAGGAAGAATCCATCTTTTTAAATAATCTTCGCCATTACTAAAGGAAAATTTATGCTCACGAATAGAAAATTCGATGGGTTTATTTTCAGAATTTATCATGTCTTTTGGTTTAATTTTTTTTAAGAAATTAATAGTTTTCGTAATGCGGTTTTGTAATTGTTTTATTGTTTTTTCATTATCTTGGTAGTTAGGAAATTTTTTATTGGCAAGTCTTCCTATTCCTTTTCTGACCATGTCAGTACCAATCTGAATTTGACGAGATAAGGGGTACATGTCTGCAATCAGACGGCTTTCAACAAAAATAACACTGTCAAATTTTTTTTTATCAGCAAATCTCTGAGCTTTATTTAATATGTTTATCAAATTTTCAAGCATTTTGATGATCATTGGTACGGATAAGTCATACATTGGCTGTTGCATCTGGGTCTCCCTTGATATAAAAATGGCGGAGAGCGAGGGATTCGAACCCTCGATACAGGCTTAAACCCGTATGCTTCCTTAGCAGGGAAGTGCCTTCGACCACTCGGCCAGCTCTCCTAATTTTTAAACTATATTCTAAATGAAATTAAGCTAGATCCCAATCATTGATCTAAGTTAAATGCTTTATGAAGAGATTGAACTGCGGCATCTAGAGATTTTTCTTCAATGAGAATAGATATTTTAATCTCACTGGTGGATATGGTTGAGATATTAATACCTTCCTCGGATAGTGTTCTAAACATCTTGCTTGCCACACCAACATGTGATTTCATTCCAACGCCTACAAGAGAAAGTTTAGCAATGTTTGAGTCACCAATAATTGTTTTAGCACCTAAATGATCTTTCATGTTTTCTAAGATCTCAATTGTTTTATCCAATTCAGTTTTATTTACTGTAAAGGTAAAATCATTCAGTCCATCATGCCCAATATTCTGAATGATCATGTCCACATCAATATTCTGTTCCGCAATTGGCCCAAGAATTTGATATGCAATTCCTGGTTTATCTGGAATACTTTCCACGGTTACTTTAGCCTCATCACGATTAAAAGCTATTCCTGAAATTATTGGATCTTCCATTTTATGACTTTCCTCATATGTAATAATAGTTCCCTCACCATCTTCTTCAAAACTTGAGAGAACTCGCAAATTAACTTTGTATTTACCAGCAAATTCGACGGATCGTATTTGCAAAACTTTTGAGCCAAGACTTGCCATTTCTAACATTTCTTCAAATGTAATTGACTTTAATTTTCTCGCATTAGACACAACTCTTGGGTCAGTGGTATAAATACCATTTACGTCTGTATATATTTGACATTCATCCGCACCCAATGCAGCAGCAATTGCAACTGCAGTTGTATCAGAGCCGCCTCTTCCTAGTGTTGTGATATTTCCTTGCTCATCAGCGCCCTGAAATCCAGCAATGACTAATACATAACCACTATCTAAATCCTTTCGAATATTCTCAGTGCCAATATTAATTATTCGAGCTTTAGAGTGGGCGTTGTCTGTAAGGATCTTAACTTGAGCCCCGGTGTAACTTTTAGCTTTTACCCCCCGAGCTTGAATAGCCAATGCTGTTAAACCTATGGTAACTTGCTCTCCAGTAGATAAAACTACATCAGATTCTCTAGGATCCGGTTTTTTATTGACATCACTAATGAACTGAAGCAACTTATTGGTCTCTCCAGACATTGCAGATACCACCACCACGACTTTGTGACCTTTATCCACGAAGCGTTTAACGCGATCGGCAACCGCATTAATACGTTCCGGATTGGCAACAGAAGTGCCTCCATATTTTTGTACAATCAGGCTCATGTATTTAAAATTTCTTTAATGTGTTCTAGTGCTTTGGGAAGTTGTTTAATGTTATGCCCCCCTGCCATTGCCATTTCTGGTTTTCCTCCACCTTTTCCATCAACCATTTCAGCAATTTGGCTTGCTATTTTACCAGCATGATACTGATTAGTAATATCTTTTGTAATACCTACACCAATATTTATTTTTTCATCAACAGTTGAAGCTAAAATTATAATTCCAGAACCAATCCCCTCTTTAAGATTGTCAATCAAGGTGCGCAGTTGAGGAGTTTCAATGGCGTCAAGCCTAGCAATTAAAACTTTATTTCCTTTAATTATTTCAACTTGATTTATTAGGTCACTTTTTGAATTATTCGTAATTTTCTGTTTTAAGAGATTAATTTGTTTTTCTTGGTCTTTAATTTGATCAACAACTTGTTTAATTTTTATGGATAATTCTTCTTTAGATGTTTTTAATTCCTTAGCTGATAGATTTAATAATGAATCTTGTTTATTCAATAATTCTAAAATATTAAACCCGGTCGTAGCCTCAATTCTTCTGACTCCAGACGATATTCCATTTTCAGAAATTATTTTAAAAAGTCCAATGTCCCCTGTAGCGGTTACATGCGTTCCTCCACATAATTCTTTGCTGTTACCAATGGTTAATACGCGAACATTATCATCATATTTTTCTCCAAAAAGCATCATTGCCCCGCTTTTTTTTGCAACTTCAATTGGCATAATTTCTGCTTGTGTAGAATTATTTTTAAGTATTTCTTCATTAACCAGAGATTCCACTTTGCATAGTTGTTCAAAAGTCATTTGACCGGAGTGAGAGAAATCAAATCTTGTTTTAAATTCATCTACCAGAGATCCCTTTTGTTCAACATGATCACCTAAAACAGACTTAAGGGCCTTATGTAATAGGTGTGTTGCGGAGTGATTTCTTTTTATAGAATCTCTCCTTTTTGCATTAACCGCACAGGTCACTTTGTCAGAGAGCTGAATATGACCTTGGGTGATCTGACCCATATGAACAACTACTCCATTCGGGAGTTTTTGGGTATCGGAAACTGTAAATATCATTTGATCATTAAAAATTTCGCCAACGTCACCAACTTGACCTCCAGATTCAGCATAGAAAGGTGTGTTATTGACAACTATGCCACATAACTGGTTACCACTAATTTCATTCACCAAATTATCATCTACAATGATGGCTTCTATAGATGACTCTGTCTTAATATCTGAATATCCATGAAAAACGGTTGGCTCTTTATCAATTTTTATTTGAACAGAGGCTTTAAAGTTATTTGCACTTTTTGCTTGATTTTTTTGTTTTTCCATTTCTTGATCAAATACTTTTTGATCAATGGTGATGTCGTTTTCTCGACAAATATCTGCAGTTAGATCAATTGGAAATCCATATGTATCATGTAATTTAAAAGCTATTTCACCATCAAATTGGGTTAATTTTTCTGTTTTTAATCTGATGATTTCACGATCTACTAATTCCATACCATTGGCAATGGTTTCAAAAAATTTATCTTCTTCCTGAGCCGTGATCGCTTGTATTTTTTTTATGTTTATACTTAATTCTGGATAAGCTTCATTCATATTCTCAGCGACACTATGAATTATAGATGCTAGAAAAGGAGATTGTGCTCCAAGCTTATAACCGTGTCGTATAGCTCGACGCATTATTCTTCGGAGGACATAACCTCGACCATCATTTGATGGCTGGACTCCGTCATTAATTAAAAATGTAATCGAGCGAACATGATCCGCGATGACTTTTAATGACGGTAGTAAATGATCTTTTACGCCCAGTGTTTTTGCTGCATGTTTAATAAGGCTTTGGAATAAATCAATCTCATAATTAGAATGTACGGATTGAAGCACAGCAGAAATTCGTTCGAGACCCATTCCGGTATCAACAGAAGGTTTTGGAAGCAGCTCCATTGTCCCATCTTCTTTTCGGTTAAATTGCATAAATACCAAGTTCCAGATCTCAATAAATCGATCACCATCCTCATTTTCGCTCCCTGGGGGACCTCCAGGAATCTCTGAGCCATGATCAAAGAAAATTTCACTACATGGTCCACATGGACCTGTATCCCCCATCATCCAGAAGTTATCTGAAATATATTTGTCAGATTTATCCCCAATTTTTATTATTTTTTCATGGGGAAGGTTGATGGTATTTTTCCAAATGTCAAATGCTTCTTCGTCTTCATGATATACAGTTACTAGAAGCTTATTGGCTGGGATATGGAATTTCTCCGTTAAAAGTTCCCAGGCGAAAACAATTGCTTCTTTTTTAAAATAATCACCAAAACTAAAGTTACCCAACATCTCAAAAAAAGTATGATGCCGCGCAGTGTAGCCAACATTTTCAAGGTCGTTATGTTTTCCTCCGGCACGTACACATTTTTGACTTGTTGCGGCTCTTAAAAATTTTGGTTTTTGTTGGCCCAGAAAATAATCTTTAAATTGATTCATCCCGGCATTGGTGAACAGGAGTGTTGGGTCATTATGAGGGACCAAGCTACTCGAGGATACAATGGTATGGTTTTTTTCTTTAAAGAACTCGAGAAAAATGTGTCTAATTTCGTTGCTGGTTAATTGTTTCATTTAATAATTTTTTTTATAGTTTCAAAACTAAACCCTCGACTTTGCATAAATCGAATTTGTTTTGCTTTTTCGTTAATATCTTGTGTTACATGAGAATACTTTTTGTTCCAGACTTGTAAAGCTAAATCATATTCATTGTTTACTAATTCGCCTATAAAAGTTGCTACAAGATCCTCACTCACTCCTTTTTGCGTTAATTCAAAAACAATTTTTTGGGCACCAAATTTATTTTTTTTCGAGTTAATGTAAGATTCACAAAATCGCTGATCTGATTGCAGATTTTGTTCTCTTAGTTTACTTATAATAAATTCACAATCCTTTTTATTTAAACCCAGTTCTTCAGCATAGTTAAGAGTTTTATTTACTAATTCATGGAAACTATATTCTCTTTTGGCAAGATAATAGAGTGCACGATTCCTTAATTTTTTGTCTGCTTCATTCGCTTGAGGTATCATCGGTTATATCTTCTTCACTTTTGGTTTCGACGATCATTTTAGAATTTACTAGATTCGCATTTGAGCGAATTTGATCCTCAAGTGATTTTGATATTTCAGGATTCTGTTTTAGAAAGTCACGAACATTATCTTTTCCTTGGCCAATTTTTTCTCCGTTATAGCTATACCACGAGCCTGCCTTCTCAATTAAATTCAATTGGACACCTTGTTCAATAATTTCACCTTCCAAAGATATGCCCTCACCATAAAGAACATCAAATTCAGCTTGACGGAATGGAGGGGCTACTTTATTTTTAACAACTTTGACTCGGGTCTCAGCTCCAATAACCTCATCTCCTTTTTTGATGGCACCAATTCTACGAATGTCTAAGCGAACTGAGGAATAAAATTTTAACGCATTTCCGCCTGTGGTTGTCTCTGGGTTACCAAACATCACACCAATTTTCATACGAATTTGATTAATAAAAATTACAAGGGTATTTGTTTTTTTGATGCTTCCAGTTAGTTTTCTTAAAGCTTGCGACATAAGACGGGCTTGAAGACCCATATGAGAATCACCCATATCACCTTCAATTTCTGCTCTTGGAGTTAAGGCGGCAACTGAATCAACCACAACCACATCCACTGAACCGCTTCGAACAAGCATATCAGTGATCTCAAGGGCTTGTTCTCCTGTGTCAGGTTG
Source organism: Burkholderiales bacterium (assembly GCA_030827595.1). Classification (GTDB taxonomy): domain Bacteria; phylum Pseudomonadota; class Gammaproteobacteria; order Burkholderiales; family Methylophilaceae; genus BACL14. The sequence goes on along the minus strand of JAURED010000001.1, from coordinate 31,126 downwards.
AGATATTAATAAATCTGTGAGGTTTACTCCAAGTTTGGCTGCGTATTGGGTATCTAAAGCATGCTCTGCATCAATAAATGCTGCAGTTCCACCAGCTCTTTGCGCTGCGGCAATAACAGACAAGGTTAGGGATGTTTTTCCAGAGGATTCTGGACCATAAATCTCTACTACTCTTCCTTTGGGGAGACCGCCAATCCCAAGTGCGATATCTAAACCAAGCGAACCCGTTGAGATGGCCTCAATTGAAGAATCAACCTCAGTTCCATCCATCTTCATAACAGAACCTTTTCCAAATTGTTTTTCAATTTGAGCCATAGCGGCTTCAAGGGCTTTTTGTTTATTATCGTCCATTGTGTTTAACTTTCAGTAATTTGTGAATTTGACTTGTAATTATTTCATATTTGAATATTAAAAGTAAGTTTATCTAGCTCACTGATAATAAAATTTAATGTTCCCATTCGAATTTCTTCTCTAGTTCCTGATAAGCTCAGATGATATTCATGAATAATCTTTTTTTGATAAACAAAACTAATAAAAACTGTGCCCACAGGTTTTGACTTTGTACCACCTCCAGGGCCGGCGATTCCCGTAATTGCTATCGAAAAATTAGCATTCGAGTTTGCTTCAGCGCCCAAGGCCATTGCATTAGCAATTTCTTGACTAACGGCTCCAAATTTTTCTAATATATTTGGGCTTACTTTGAGTAAATTGATTTTTGAATTATTGCTATAAGTGACAAATCCAGAATCAAACCATGCGGATGAACCTGGAATATCCGTGAAGGTTTTAGAGACTAAACCCCCCGTACATGATTCTGCAAGTACAAGTTTCACTTGATGATTTAAAAATTTAGCAGCTATTCTCTCAAGTTTAAGCGAAGACATAAATATTGATTAATAATGTAAGGATTAGGGTTGCTAATGCAGCTCCCATGTCATCTGCAATGACTCCACAGGCACCAGGTAATTTTTCTAGAAGGTTTATGGGCCATGGTTTGATAATATCAAATAAGCGAAAAAGAATAAAAGCGATAAAAAACAAATAAGGATTGAATGGTAACCAGATCAACACAAATAGAAATGCAATAATTTCATCAATCACAATACAAGAAGGATCTTTGACGTTGAGATTAATAAGAGTTTTTTGTGTACTGATATAGCTTAACCAGAATAACAAGATATAGATGAGGCATTGAAGCTGAAAATCAAGTTTATGTATCATAAAAAAATACACAAAAGTCATCAAGGTTCCGAAAGAACCAGGCGCAATTTTTGAAAGCCCTGAGCCGAATCCTAAAGCGATAAAATGCCAAAAGTTTGAGCATAAAAATTTCTTATTAACCAAAGTGTCTGAACCCATCCTTACTTAAATAAAATGGCTGACCATCTAGCTCATACTGAATGCTTTTTTTATTAGACACATGACCAATCATTGCCCCTTTCATTGAAAATTTTTTTAATAAACTATTGATTTTATTGTTATTTTTTTTAGGAGCAGTGAATAAAATTTGATAATCTTCACCCCCAGTTAACGCTAATTCGTAAAAATTATTTTCTCTAAACCATTTATGCATGGGAATTTTATCAATATTAATCTTTGCTCCAAAACCATTTTTTAATGTGATGTGTTGTAAATCACCAGCTAATCCATCGGATAAGTCAATTGCGCCGTGAATCAAACTTTTTGCTTTTTGAATAAAGCCTAAAGGAGGCATGGGCTTAACAAAACCTTCATGAGCACTTTTTTTTAAGCAGTTTGAAATGGTTTGCCTATTTTTTTGAGGGATACTATCGTACTGAAAGTGAAGCGCAGCATATCCCACTTCGTTTGTTAACCAAATTTCATCATTGATTTGTACCTGATCTCTGCGAAGTACATTTTTTTTTAAGACATCGCCTATGATGGTAATTGAGATCGATGGGGAACCTTTGTTCGTGTCTCCACCAATTAACTCAACATTATATTTTTTAGCACAGGCTCTTAACCCTTTTGCAAATTTTGATAACCAAGAATCCTCAGGTTCAAGAATTGTTAATGACAGCAGGGCATATTTCGGTATACCTCCCATGGCAACAATATCTGAAATATTCACTGCTAGTGACTTCCAACCCAAGTAGTAAGGATCAGATGTCTTGGTAAAATGGTGATTGAGATTTAATGTATCAACCGAAATGGCATAAAACTCATTTTTATTTTTATTGATCAGAGCAGCGTCATCTCCAATTCCAAGATCTGCAGATATGCTTGGAAAATTAAAGTATTTATTTATCAGATCGAACTCATTCATTTTTTTGGCCTAAAGGCTTTAACAATATCATTATTGGTTTCAATAAACGGCCCTCCAATCAAATCGACACAGTAAGGGACAGCTGCAAAGATGCCATGAACAATAATATTTTTGTCGGAATCCTTTAAGCCTTCTAGAGTTTGTTGAATGGCTTTTGGTTGCCCTGGAAGATTAATGATGAGACATTTATTTCGAATGACTGCCGTCTGTCTTGATAAGATAGCTGTTGGAACAAAGTGAAGGCTTATTTGACGCATCTGCTCTCCAAATCCTGGCATTATTTTGTCAGCAATTGCCTCTGTAGCGTCAGGAGTGACATCACGAAGTGATGGGCCAGTGCCGCCTGTGGTTAAGATTAAATCGCAATGTTCTAGATCGGAAAGATCAATGAGGGTTGATTTAATTAATTCGAAATCATCAGGGATAAGCTTTTCTTGAAAAACAATTTCACCAAGAATAGCTTTTTCGCACCAGCTCTTTAGGGCGGGCACACCTAAATCCTCATAAATCCCTTGGGAGGCTCGATCGCTTATCGAAACTATACCAATCTTTATGAATTTTTTTTCTTTACTCATGTCTGTATAATTTAACGGTCATTTATATAATCATTATGAAACGAATCTATTCCTTTATTCTACTCTTTACTATTCTATCAAACCTCCACGCTGAGAATGTTTTTGAAAAAAACTATAAACAGCAAGGAGATAAAAATCTAAGATCTCTGCAGGCAGAGCCCTCAACTGAAATATACCGTGGTTGGGATAAAGATAAAGATAATATCTTAATGCTTGAGGAGGGCTATGATCTAATGGGTTTTTCATCTTTTGCGGGACCTTATGTTCCTCCCTCAGAAGCCCTTGAATACGGGAAACAAATTAAAGCTGACACGATGCTCGTTTATGACCGCCAAATTAATGAAGCAACACGTGCAACGGCAATTAATAAAGCTAGAAAAAATTTAGCCAAAAAGAAGTTTGATGAGGCTGGAAAAATTGAAGAGATTATAATTAACGAGGATGATCTGGCCGATCCAGACGTCATGTATGATTTTTATGTCTCTTATTGGGCTAAGTTACCAAAACCCTTATTTGGAACGCATTTGATTAGCTTTTCAGAAAATGATGAGCGTGGAAGCGAAGGGGGTTTATTTGTTGTTGCTGTGATTAAAGAGTCAGCAGCAGCTAATGCAGGGATTCTTAGGCAAGACCGAATCATGAAAATTAATGGAATTGAACTCAACACACCCGAAGATTTTATCAAAGAGTTGATAAAAAATAGAGGTCAAACAGTTGAGATTGATTATAAAAGAAGCGGCGAGCTTAAAAATATTAGCGTTCAGCTTTAATCACTTTTTTGAATACTTTCCAATATGAGACGATATAAATTTCGATAATTTTTACTTTTCTTATCAGTCAGTGATTCTTTTCTTGCATTTGATATTGTTTGATTAAGATTGGATATATCCGGTTGATATTGGTTTATAAATTCATCTAACGCTGTTGGAGATGAGATTAACTTTTCTCTCCACCTCTCGGCCTCGTGTTCAAGCTTTATTCTCAATTTAGATATGTTTTTAATGACATTTAATTCTTCATTTACTTGACTCAAATCAAGACCTCTTAATATTTTTCCAATATATTGAGCTTGTCTTCTTTTCGCACTATTTTTTTTAATATTTTGATAGAAAATAATGGCCTCTTTGGCATCATCTGGAAGCGACAGTGAAGTTATTTTTTGTTTTGGAAGTTGGGCAATCTCTACACCTAAAGTTTGCACGTCATCCGCCTCTTTTTTAAGTTGAGTTTTACTTTTTAAATGTTCTTCCATATGATAGATTGCTCACACTTGTTTTAATTGAAAAGGCAGCTCTTATGACTATTGAAATTCTTGGTTATGATCAAGAAAATCTTAAAAATTTAACTGAAGACATTATAACTCACTCGAAAAAGTTTGGAGTTGAATCCGCTGAAATTGACATTAGTGTATCCACTGGAAAAACTTTGACAGTTCGAAATGGTGAGACAGAAACCGTGGAGATCAATAATGATAAAAATATCACCTTAACTTTTTATAAAAATAACAAAAAAAGTATGGTGTCTTCTTCTGACTTTTCAAAAAAAACAATTCAACATCTGATGGATAATTCACTTGCTGTTTTAGATGTGGTTGAGCCCGATAACTTATTTTCTTTAGCCGATAAAGAACTTCACCCTAAACTAGCCAAAGAGATTGATATATATTATCCGTGTGAACTTGATTTTGAGTCTATGATTCATGTGACCCAAGAGGCAGAGCATGCAGCAAGAGATTATGATCAAAAAATAACAAACTCAGAGGGAGCAACCTTAAATTACAGCTCATCTCTTTTTCTGTATGCAAACTCTAATGGCTTTTATGGAGGTTTTCCAGGAACGCGCTATTCTCTTTACTGTTCAGTTATTGCATCTGAGAAAAATTGTATGCAAAGAAATTACGATTATTCAAATGTTCGTGATTATCAAGATATAAAAAATGCATCAGAATTAGGCCAAGAGGCGGCTAAAAATACCTTATCAAGATTAAATATAAAGAGCATTAAGACGGGAACATACCCAGTCATCTTTCACAATACAATTTCAGATTCAATCATCTCTCCTTTAATGTCTGCTATTTCGGGTCGAAATTTATATCGTCAGAATTCTTTCTTGCTGGACTCCGTTGGGAAAAAAATAGCGTCTGATTATCTGACGATTAACGAACGGCCTTTTTTAAGCAAAGGGCATGCCTCTACATATTTTGATGATGAGGGTGTGGAAGTGTTTGATAATGCAATTATTGAAAAAGGTGTTTTGAATCATTACTTACTGTCATCGTATTCGGCTAAAAAATTAAATTTAACAACCACGGGCAATGCGGGGGGGACTCATAATCTAGTCATTGAGCATCAGAATATTTCCTTAGAACAGTTGATTAAAAATATGAAACGGGGATTATTGATTACTGAATTGTTAGGCCATGGAGTCAATATGGTCAATGGTGATTTTTCTAGAGGAGCGTCTGGATTCTTTATTGAGAATGGTGAAATTCAACATGCGGTTGAAGAAATCACCATAGCTGGAAATTTAAAAGATATTTTTATTGATATTGAGGCCGTAGCCAATGATACAAACTCGAATGGCTCTAAGTATATTGGTTCTGTATTGATTTCTAAAATGGCAGTGGGTTCACAGGGGTAGAGCAAAAACTTGGAATGTTAATGTTGTGGTTTTCTAGTTAGCTAGAGAAACAATTTCATCATCAGAGTAGGGTTTAAAACCGTCAGATAATAAATTTTCATCACTATAATCTACTGTACTTCCATCGGCATCTTCCACTAGGCCTTGACGATATTGTATGTAGGCATCTCTTTGAAATGCATATGGATCTATAGATGCTTCTTCTAGGATGTCAGATGCATTTAACAATTCTGTTCTTGCATCCGTAAACTGAGCTAGCCTTACTTGATTTCGGGTGCGTACATCAGTGATGTAGCTTATCGGGTCAAAATATAACGTATCAGCAACTAAACCCACACCGTCTCGGATTGATGAAGGTCCAAAAAATGGAATCACTAAGTAAGCGCCGGAACCTACTCCCCAGTGCCCCAGCGTTTGACCAAAATCTTCTTTTCTTCTCTCACCACCGGACATCGAATGAACATCTACAAAACCAAGCAGACCAACCGTTGAATTAATAGCAACACGACCAGCGTCATTGGCTGCATGTTTAATTTTAAATTGAAGTAAATCATTAATGACGGTAATGACGTCTCTAAGGTTGTTGAAGAAATTATTGATGCCTTTTACAACAAAAGATGGGGCAACAGCCTTGTAGCCTTTTGCAACTGGTTTAATAACCGCATCGTCAACCACAGTATTAAATTTGTAAATGCCTCGGTTCATGGTTTCGAGGGGATCTGGATTTTTAGTGGTAGCACATCCTCCAATCAGCAAAATGAGGACAAAGAGAATTAGCGTGCGAAACAATTTACTTAATTTCATCACTATATTATCTAATAAATTGAATTTAAAGTCATTGAGCATTTGTCAAATTAATGGATTTATAAATTTAATTTAAATTAATGTTGTTTTTTTGCAACATTATTGATTTTTTCAAACATTTGTAGCGCTTTTTGCCGCTGCACTGAATGCTCTACAACGGGTTTGGCATATTTGATATCTAAGTTTTTTTGATGTGGCTCGTGGACAGATTTTTTATCAAAACTTTCTAATTCAGGTATGTATTTTTTTATAAATTTACCTTCTGGATCAAATTTTTGTGATTGCAGTAAAGGATTAAAAATCCTAAACCAAGGCTGTGCATCACATCCAACGGATGCGGCCCATTGCCATCCCCCGTTATTTGCAGAAAAATCATAATCAATTAATTTTTCTTTAAAATACTTTTCGCCCCAGCGCCAATCGATTAATAAATCTTTCGTTAAAAAAGAGGCCACAATCATTCTAAGACGGTTATGCATGTAACCGGTTTGGTTCATTTGGCGCATGGCGGCATCTACAATTGGAAAGCCAGTATTTCCTGTTTTCCATGCCTCGAATAAATTATCACTATTTTCATATTCCAGTTGATCATATTGTTGTTTAAAAGATTTTCCGTCTTGAACATGAGGAAAGTTAACGATTATTTGGAAATAAAAGTCTCGCCAAATCAGTTCATTAAGCCATGTATTCGAACCAGAATTTAGATTATTCAGACACAAATCGGCAATTTCTCTTATTGAAATAGTCCCAAATCTATTATGAACAGAAAGATATGAGACTCCCTTGATCGCAGGGTAATTTCGAGTTTGATCATAATCGCTCAATCGCCCTTCAAAGTCTTTAATCTGACTTTGAATTTGACTTTGATTAAGGGCGATTGGTAGATTTGAAATATTGGTAGATTCAAAACCAATTTCAGCTAGGAGAGGCATTTTATTAGCGCTAAATTTTTCAAAGTTGATTGTATCAACTTTGTAATTTAGTCTCCCTGCACCAGATAATTTAAGTTTCTCAAGGTGATTATTTCTATAAGGAGAAAATACCGAATAAGGGGTTGAGGTTTTTGTTAATACTTCATTGGCTTCAAAGAACACCTGGTCTTTGTAATCTTCAAATCTAATATTTTGTAGATGAAGAGATTTTTTTATATTTTCATCTCTAAGCACTCCATATTTTTCATAATCTCGATTGGTGAAAACTGCATCTGCTTGAATTGATTTCGCTAGCAACGGAATTTCAGTTTTAGGATCACCATGAAGTATCCAGATATCTGATTGCAATTTTTTCAGTGTCTCTTTGATATCTAAAAGAATGCGATGTAAAAAATCAACCCTCTGATCTTTTTTATCTGAAAGCTCATTAAGTATTTGTGTATCAAATACAAAGCAGAGATTGATCTTCTCGGACCTTAAATGAGCCTGATAAAGTGCCGTATTATCATGCAGCCTTAAATCTCTTCTGAGCCAGACTAATGATTTTTGATAGAGCTTACTCACGGTGATAAGGTAAATTATTAATGATAGAAAACCCCCGATAAATTTGCTCAATGATTAAAACTTTAACAAGCTGATGGGGAAAAGTTAGATTAGACAAACTTAATACTTTATTGCATTTCTCAAGAATGCCTTTACTGAGTCCATCAGCGCCGCCAATAAGAAATATCATTTCCGAGTGATGCATCATGGTTTGTTCAATAAAAGTTGAAAATGTATTCGAGTTACAGGGTTGTCCGTTTTCATCTAAGGCAATTACGAAAGAGTTTTTATTTATGGATGAGAGTATTTTTTTTGCTTCAAGTTCTTTCTTTAAAAGGATATTTTTTTCTTTTGATTTGATCTGATGATTCACCCATTCAATTTTTGTGAAGTTAGTAATTCGAGAAGTGTACTCGTCAATAAGTGCGTTAACTGATGATGAAGGTGGAGATCCAATACTGATGATTTTGATTAACAAAGTTACTTAGCTTGGCTGCCAAAGTTGCTCAAGATTATAGTACGCTCTTGTCGTGGGGAGCATGATGTGAACCAAAACTTCATTGAGATCCACAAGAACCCACTCACCATCACCATCACCCTCAATATTCACAATGTCTTTACCGACCTCTTTGAGTTTATCTCTTAAATGTCGAGCTAATGCCTTAGTTTGACGATTGGAATTTGCGCTAGCGATAATCATATAATCTGTCATGGATGTTTTTTTTCTTACATCTATTACTGTTATATCAAAGGCTTTAATATCTTCCAGTGATTCGACAATAAATTGATTAAGTTTTTTTCCTGAGGTCAAAACTCTACGCAGCTTGAATGTCTATGGAGTTTTTTGTGATGGTAATCTTATTATTACTGTCGACATAAACCAGGGATGGAGCATATTTTTCTAGTTCTATCTCATTGTAGTCGGAATAGGTCGCAATAATTAACATATCACCTGGGTTAGCTTTATGCGCTGCAGCACCATTAATGGAAATAATCCCAGAATTTTTTTCAGCTGATATTGCATAAGTCGTGAAGCGTTCACCGTTAGTAATGTTATAAATAGCTATTTGTTCATACTCATTAATATTTGCTTCTTTAAGCAAGGCGATGTCAATAGCGCAAGATCCCTCATACTCTAATTCTGAGTGAGTAACCGTGACGCGATGCAGCTTGGATTTCAACATTCTTCTAAACATAGAGTATGAATTACCTAATAAATATTAATTTGCTATTATAAACTTGAAAATAATCAGATGCAAAACTCGATATTATCGATTAATCTGACATTTCCCAGGTGGGCGGCAATTAAAGCCACTAATTTTTTTTCATTACTTTTTGGACCCAGCAGGGTTTTTTGTGAGCGTACACATACATAATCAACAATCCAACCATTTTTTGTTAAATTTTGAAACGCTCTAAGTTCAACTTTATTTATGTGAATCAATGATTTACATGTTTTTTTTATTTGCATCAGCTCATCGTAAAGCTGTGATATTTTTGTTGTATATTTTTTTTGAATGAGCCCGTTTCTTGAGCTCATGGCTAACCCATTTTTTTCTCTTTTGGTGGGCACAGCAATTATTTTTATCGGGTAGCAAAATGCTTGCATTAGATTGTTGAGAATGAAAAGTTGTTGATAATCTTTCTTACCTAAAATGAGATAATGTGGTCGAATGATATTACAGAATTTCATAACAATCGCGATAACCCCTTCAAAATGACCAGGCCTAAAAGCGTCACATAATTTATAATCCAAATTAAAAAAACTTAATTTAAATTCACTGTGATTAATATTCATTTGTTGTTCGGTAGGAATAAAAACGGCGTCAACACATTCATTTTTCAAATATTCCAAATCTTGCTTTAAGGTTTTTGGGTATGAGATAAAGTCCTTTTTGTCATTAAATTGAAGTCTATTTACAAATATAGAAACTACAATGCATGTTTTTGGTTTCTTTGCTTTTCGAATGAGAGACAAATGACCTGGATGAAGATTACCCATTGTTGGGATAAAAGCAATTTGACTTTGTGTGCTTAAATATTTCTGAATTGAGCTGATGGACTTAAATATTTTCATTTATTTGGAAAAAAACTTCTTGATGGTTTTAAATACTTGGCTTTGTTGATTAATATTAATCTTAATCTCATCACCCTTAATAAGATTCATTGCTGCATAAAGGACATCCACTTTACCTCGACAAAATTTTGAATTTTGATACCCAATCGTTGGAATATTGACACATTCAGATATTTTTCTATTACTTGAGGAAGTCATTTTTGATAAGACAATCATATTCGCGCCTGCCTCTTCTAAAGATTTTGCAATTTTTGTATATTCGAGAGGCTTTTGTTTGGTGTATTTTTTTTGAGGCATTTGTCCAATATGTGAACACACAGCTATACCTAGTGACTTGAGCTTTTGTATTAATGCAATAACTTCCTCATGCCCTTCAATTTTAATAATATTGGCTCCTTGATGAATTAATTTTTTGGCATCTTGTACAGCTTTTTTTGTGGATATCATTGATTTTGCAGGCAGATCAGCAATAATCGGGAGTCGTGTTTGTTTTTTTATAATTTTGAGAAATTCTAATAATGTATTGATATCAATTTCTGAAGTATTTACATGGCCCAGAATAAGAACACCAATTGAATCACCAATTAAAACAGCATCACATCCGACTTGATTAGCAATGGATGCAGATGTGGCATCATAACAACTTAGAATTTTTATGTATTTTTTTTTAAAAAGTTTATGGTTTGCATCCATAATTAAATAATTTTTGGATTAAAGAACTCGCGCGTTGAGGTCATTTGGTCGATTTTGTCAATTAACATTCTCACTGCTCCAGGATCCTCAAGGATGTCAAGGTTCTCGTTGTTGATAATTAATAATTGATTACTATATTTAAAATGAAAAAAATTACTATAAGCTTCCGCAATTTTCTCAAGATATTCAGTGCTAATTGTTTTCTCATAACCAATACTTCTTCCATCCACCCTTTTTTTTAACAGTTCAACAGGCGTTTGCAGATAAATCACTAAATCAGGTTTTGGAACTTTTAACTCAAGAAATTGGTAGATCTGTTTATATAACTTTAATTCTTCATCATCAAGATTAAGTTGAGCAAAAATGGGATCCTTATAGATAAAAAAATCTGCAACAGAACCTTTATGAAAAAAATCGTTTTGTTTAACTTCATTGATTTGTTCGGCACGTTGAAATAAAAAAAACAATTGAGTGGGAAGGGCATATTGACTCATATTTTTGTAAAACTTTGGAAGAAAGGGGTTTTGCTCAGCCTTTTCTTTGATAAATTTTGCTCCAAAATTTTCACTCAACATTCTTGACAGGGTAGACTTCCCGGAACCAATGGGACCCTCAACTACAATATATGGATATTTTTTAAATGGATTGATCATCAATTTTTGTTAGAGTTTTTTTATCAAGTTTACCTAAAATTTCCTTTAGATTGCTGATTTTAGGCACAAGAATATTGGGTTCAATTTCAAGCAATGGAATCATCACAAAAGCCCTATCAAGCATTCTCGGATGCGGAATCGTTAAATCATTAGTTAAAATAATTTCTTGATTAAATAATAATATATCAATATCAATTGTTCTTGGACCATTGACAATCTTTTTAACTCTTTTTAATTGAAATTCGATCTGTTGAAATCGCTCAAATAATTCCGCTGGAGATAAACTTGTTTGAAGCGAAATAACTTGGTTTATAAAGTTAGGCTGATCAAGATAACCCACTGGTAAAGACTCATACAACGAAGATTTTTTGATAATTTTTGATGTCTCAATTTTTTCAATAAGTTTTGTGGCATTTTTAATTTGATTAATAGGATCAGATTGATTACTTCCTAGCCCCAAGTAAACCGTATGCATATTTATTCATCTTTCTGGTCTAATAATTGTTTACGAGTTGACTCGTTTGCTGACTGCCAGCGAGTCCACCAATCTCCATATTTTTTATCTTCTTCTCCAGATTCGGATCGAAGCAGAAGAAAGTCATAAGCAGCACGAAAACGAGGATGATTAGATAGGCGGTACACAGCCTTTAATCTAATTTTCATAAATCTTGGCTGTAATCGCCAAATATCAGAGATGTATTTAATAAATCTTTTATGAATAAATATATTGGGCGCAGATTGATTAAAAAAATTCTTTATTTTTGCATCTAAACTGAGTGCTTCATCGTTAAATGATTTATCTGTTTTAAAGGCATCCCATAATACTACCGCCATTAAAAATCCTGGATTTACTGTCTTATTTTCTTTTACCCGATTATCAGTGTTTTTCATTCCTAACATGAGTAATGATTTTTTTTCGAGAGAGTGTTGGGCGAGGTGTGGAAAAAAGATATCCAACAATTCATATTGCTTTAAAACCTTGATACTTCTCTCAGCGTGACCCGTTAAGAAAAACTTCATCATTTCATCAAATATTCTTGAATAGGGGATATCCTGTAGAAGTTGAATATATGCTTGTATCTCCTTTTTTGTTAAACACAGATTAAAGTCTAATTTCGCATGAAAGCGAATGGCTCTTAACAGCCTGATGGGATCTTCATGTAACCTTTGATCTTTTTTACCGATGAAGTTAATTTGACTATTTTCTATATCTTTTTTTCCATTGAATGGATCAAAAAAAGTTTCGTGAATTGGATCATAAAAGATAGCATTCATAGTAAAGTCTCTTCTTTCAGCATCCTCTTCAATTGTTCCAAAAGCATTATCCTGTATTACCCCATTTCTTAATTTACTGACTTCTTCTGGTTTTTTTCTAAAAGTTGAAACTTCGATGAGCTCTCTTTGTTGGCGAACATGAACTATCTTAAATCGACGTCCAATAATTCTTGAGTTTTTAAATATCGCGGTGATTTGTTCAGGATGTGCATCAGTGGCGACATCAAAATCTTTTGGGGTCCTATGAAGCAGCATATCTCGGATGCAACCACCAACAACAAATGCCTGAAAATCATATTGTTGTAGTTTTTTTATAACCGTAAATACAAATTCTGGAATTAGGTCTGCGTTTATGGGAGAAGATTTTGATTGGTAAGGGGAATTATTTGGTGCAGTCAACTTCGCTTCCAAAGAGTGTCAGGTACATTATTCTCTTTATTTAAAGCTCGAGCTAATACAAATAAGTAATCCGAGAGTCGATTCAAATAATATAAAGCAGTGATATTGATTTCTTCAAGTTGTTTAAGTGATAAGCAGCATCTTTCTGCTCTTCGACAAACCGTTCTTGCCACATGAGTGTAGGCGGCAGACTTTACCCCCCCTGGAAGAATAAATTCTTTTAATGGAGAAAGATTTTGATTTAAGGCATCCAGTTGTTTTTCCAGATAATCTACTCGATTTGGGTCAAGTAACTTATGGTTGGGTATTGATAATTCTCCACCAATATTGAATAAATCATGTTGGATCTCTACCAATGTTTCTTGAACTTCCTGAGAAAGTGGTTCAGTAAGAATAAGCCCAATAATTGAATTGAGTTCATCGATGGTTCCTAAACATTCAATGCGAACGGAATTTTTTTGTACTCGGGCACCATTGCCAAGTGAGGTTTCACCTTGATCACCAGTTTTGGTATAAATGTGTGTTAATCTATTTGCCATAATTTTCTCAATTCATCTAAGCGTTATTATATGTAATTTATGGATCAAGATACACCAGTTATTTTAGTTTTTGACTCAGGTCTTGGCGGTACGACTATTTTAAATCATATCCTTGCTCGTAAGATTAGTGGTCCTTTTATTTACGTTGCCGATAACAAATTTTTACCATATGGGCAACAAACAAAAGAGTTTATCCAAGGGAGAGTGTTAGAAATATTTTCAAAATTGAACCAAAAGTATGCCATAAAATCAGCTGTTCTCGCCTGCAATACGGTCACAGCCTATGTGGCTGAACAATTAAGAGGCTCTTATAATTTTCCGATTATCGGGATGGAGCCAGGAATTAAACCAGCCATCAAGGCCTCTAAGAATATGAATATAGGTATTTTGGCAACCGAAGGAACCATTAAGAGCCTCCGATTTACCTCATTAGTGGATCGATTTGTTTCTGAGGAGCATAACTTAATCATCATTCCTGGGGTTGGTCTAGTTGAAGAAATTGAAAATCTGCCTGATTCAGCTGAGAATCTTTTGGATAATCTAAAACCTAAAATTAAACAATTTGAAGATGCAGATATTGACGTCTTGGTCTTGGGATGCACCCACTATCCAATGATCATTCAGCAATTAAAATCACTATTTTCAAACAACATAGAAATTATTGATACGACCGAAGCTGTGGTCAATGTATTGGAGAAGACTTTAAAAGTTGAATGCTTTCCAAACAATCAGAAAGTCGATGTCATGGTTAGTGATAATTCAAATAGTTATTATGAAAAAATAAGAAAAGTAGTTCAGGCTTCAAGCATCAAGCAAATTAAATTTATTTAAAACCTACTTGATCCGATAAAGGGTCCCACAGTAGGGGCAACTCACCTCTTTTTTATTATGATGATCGATATACACTCGAGGATGCATGGCCCAAAAGTTTTCTGTTTTGGGTGGGCAGTATATTGGCAGATCATTTTTAGATACCTGTATGGTTTGCCGACTTTTATTTGACATATGTCAGCCAGCTATCGTAGGTTGTGTTTTCGCCTTTCACAATATCAAAATAAGTTTTTTGTAAAAATTCTGTTAACTCACCTCTGCGACCTAAACCAATAATACGATGATCTAATTCACGAATAGGGGTAACTTCGGCAGCCGTTCCAGTAAAAAAAGCTTCGTCTGCTGTATACACTTCATCACGAGTTATATTTTTTTCAATGACTGGAATCTTGTTGTCATTGGCAATCTGAATAATTGTATCTCGAGTAATGCCTTCTAATGCTGAAGAAAGAGATGGGGTGATTAATTTACCATTTTTAACTAAAAAAATATTTTCACCGGAACCTTCAGCAACATATCCTTGCGTATCAAGTAACAATGCTTCATTGTAGCCATCGGTAATGGCCTCTTGATGAGCGAGAATCGAATTCATATAATTACCATTAGCTTTTGCCTTACACATAGTGACATTCACGTGGTGTCGCGAATAAGACGATGTTTTAACTGATATTCCTTTCTCGAGAGCTTCTTGACCCATATAAGCTCCCCAGGTCCAAGCGGCAACAATTACATGAGTAGAAAGGCTTTTCGCTGATATTCCCATTGCCTCGGAACCATAAAATGCCATCGGTCGAATGTAGCCAGATTTTAAGTTATTTTCTTTGACGCTGTTAAGTTGTGCTGAATTTATTTCTTCTTTGGAAAATGGCATCGGCATGCTCATGATGTGAGCCGAATTAAAAAAACGATTTGTGTGCTCTTGGAGTCTGAAAATTGCAGTTCCTTTTTTAGCTTCATAAGCCCTCACACCCTCAAAAACTCCTAACCCATAATGTAAGGTATGAGTTAGCACATGGGTTTGTGCATCACGCCAAGGAACCATTTTTTTATCAAACCAAATTAAACCATCGCGATCAGACATCGATTGAACAACTGCCATTATTTTTCCTAAAGTTTGTTAGAATGAGTTTTCTTAAAATTAAGATTACAACTAATGTTAAAAAAATTAATATGCTTATTATTCCTTATTTTTGTTGCATGTGGAAGTGAAACTCCTAATTTCCATGGTTCAGATATTACTGAGGCAAAATTAAATGGGCGAATTGAACTCACCTCACATAAAAATGATAATTTTGACTCCAACAGCCTTTTAGGAAATGTAGTTGCCATTTTTTTTGGGTTTACCAATTGCCCTGATATTTGCCCAACTACTCTAACTGAGCTTAAAATGCTTTCGGCTCAAGTGAATGATCCTGCTCATTTTAAGGTGTTATTTGTGAGCGTTGATCCAGAAAGGGACACAGTAGGGATGCTCAATGATTATATTCCTCGATTTGGTGATAATGTGACTGGATTAACTGGTAGTAAAGAAACTATAAAAAAAGTTGCCGACCAATATAAAATATTTTACCAGGCTATCCCCCAAGGGAATGACTACACCATTGATCATTCCGCTGGAATATACCTTATGGATAAAAAGGGAAGAGTTAGGCTGAGATTCCCATACGGTACAGAAACGAACTTAATTATTGAGGATATCAATAAGCTGCTTTAATCGAGAATAAAATAAGATAAGGAGTGATCCTTTAATTCTTTTTTAAATTTTTTATACTCGGGAAAAATAGATTCCACCTCTTTCCAGAAAAGAATGGAATGATTCATATGTTTTAAATGAGCTAATTCATGGCATAACACGTAATCAATAATTTCTGGTTTTGCATGTATCAATCGCCAGCTCAGTTTTATATTTTTTGAGCTCGAACATGACCCCCATTTTGTTTTTGCATTACTTAAGGTGATATGATTTGGGCGTTCATTAATTTTTGTTTGATAAAACGCTAACCTTTCATTGAAATATTTTTGAGCACATTCTTTCAAAAGGATGGTAATAATTTTTTTATGATTCTCTTTTTTGACCAGTTGAATGATTTCACCCTTAAAGTCGATAGTATTATTTGAACACTCATAAATGACTTTAAAATTTTTCCCCAAAATAGGTATGGAGGTAATGAGTTGGCTGTCCGTATTTATTTGCTTAAGATGTTCTTGAATCCAAGTAAATTTTTTTTTAATAATAGTCTCGACGTAAGATTGAGGGGTATGAAAAGGGGTTGAGATAATCAAGCCTTGTTGATCAATTTTGAGGCTAATATTTTTTTTTGTTTTTTGGATGTGAATATAATTAATTGCCGTTTCATTTATAACGATGGCCTTATTTTCTTTGATTGATTTTTGAGTCTTGTTAAATAATTTTTTCCACATGCTCATCAATCCAGTTTTTTGTTTTTACATTAATCTCATCAGGAGATAGTTCATCAGTTGAAATTAATGGGCCAATTATTAAGTTAATCGTTCCAGGACGTTTTAGAAAACTATTCTTAGGCCAATAATAACCAGCGTTATGAGCAATTGGTAAAATAGGACTATTTAGTTTTTTAGCCAACCAGCTCCCGCCAATATGATAGTTTCTCTTTTCATTAACTCCAACCCGAGTTCCTTCTGGAAAAATAATGATAAAAAAACCTTTTGATAATTTTTTTCTACCTTGTTCAAACATTTGCAATAGAGCCTTTTTCCCAGCCGATCGATTTATTGCAATCGGCGATGTAAGCCAAAGGCCCCAGCCAAAAAAAGGAATTAGAAGTAATTCTTTTTTTAGGACCCAGACTTGAGGGGGGAGGGCAATTTGTAATGCAAGCGTCTCCCATGCTGATTGATGATTTGAAAATACAACACAAGGAGTTTTTGGAACATTTTCTTTCCCTATAATTTGAAAATCCAGATGACATGTAAATTTTAACCAGGGGAGCATTGATTTTGCCCATAAAGAAATAAATAAATAACGATATTTTTGCGGTAATGGGAAAGTGAAGAGGCTAATCACTGTAAATGGAATGGTAAACAATATCATTCCTATATTGAAAATTAATGATCTTAAAAAAATCATGATGATTTAATTATGTACTGTGAGGCTTCAAGTAAATTTTTAAAAATTTTTGTTTTTTTGGGATATTTTTTTTGTTTAGATACTTTTTGCCCATTTCCAGTTTTTACTAAGATAGGTTGCATTTTAGCAGTATCAAAAGCTTCAAGATCTCTGAGTGAATCTCCAATCCCAAATAAATTTTTTACACTGATGCCATATGTTTTTTCAATTTCAAAAAGCATTCCAGGACGAGGTTTCCGGCAGTGACAATCATCCTCTTCTGTATGTGGGCATATAAAGATTGAATCAATTCGGCTACCCATATCAGCCAATAAACGATGCATTTTTTGATGAATTTGGTTTAGATTGTTCATTGAGTACAATCCTCTCCCAACACCAGATTGATTGGTCACGATAATAACTTTGAAATTATTTTGGGTGAGTGTTGCGATAGCCTCAAGGCTACCGGGAATAGGAATCCACTCATTTTCATTTTTGATATAGTTTGCAGAGTCTTGATTGATTACTCCATCGCGATCAAGAATAACAATTTTCATTTGTTAAGTACCCAATACAGATAAATTGGCAATAATGTTCATTGATTTATTTAACTCGGCTAACAATTGATGGCGATTGTGTTTAATTTTAATATCTTCTGCATTAATCATTGTATGCTCAAAGAAATCATCAATTGGCCCCGATAAATGAATAAGGTTTTCTAATAAGCCTTTATAGTTTTTCTTGTCAAGAAAGGTCTTATTTTGTTTACTAATAGATTGAATAGTCTTGAAAAGAGCATGCTCACTTTCATTTTCAAATAAAGATACATTGATGTCGCCATCTAATTTTTTTTCATATTTCTTTAATATGTTCAATACTCTTTTATTGGATTGAGCCAGATTATTACTTAATTCAAATTGTTTAAATTGCTCTATCGCTTCAATTTTATTTAAAACATCATTAATAAAAGAAGGTTTTTGCTCACAAACAGACTGGACTACTAAAGTTTCATATCCTTGTTCACGAATATAATTCTCCAGACGATCGTAAAAGAAATTAATTAGGTTTAATTTGTTGTCTTTTTGATCTTCAGGAAAAAATGCATCAATGAGTTGATTAATATCAAGATCTATATTCTTATCAATCAGAATCCTGATGATAGATATTGCACACCTTCTTAATGCATAAGGATCTTTTACACCAGATGGTTTTTCACCGATTGAGAATAAATCGAATAAACTTATCCATTTATCAGAGAGTGCCAATAATAAGGATGTATCTCCTTGAGGAAGCTCATCACCCGAAAATTTTGGCTTATAATGATCTTCTATGGCTTGGCAGAATTCGCTATTTAGTTTTTCATCTAAACCATAGTATTTACCCATAATGCCCTGGAGCTCGGGGAACTCTCCAACCATTAATGAACTTAAGTCCGCCTTTGCGAAGAGTGCAAGTTTTTTACTGTCTGCCTCTGAGTTAAGAGAGGTGTGCTTTTTCAGGTGATTAAAGACAAGACTCACCTTTTCACATCGCTGGTCAACGCTACCTAATTTTTGGTGATAGATAATATTTTTTAAATCAAGCGACATTTCCTGTAGCGATTTCTTTTTATCTTGGGCGTAAAAAAACTCGGCATCTGATAGGCGAGGATAGATCACCTTTTCATTTCC
>JAURED010000001.1:0-12023 GCA_030827595.1 Burkholderiales bacterium | reverse complement strand
GGACAACTAAAAGAGCTTCCCAAATTTTTTGTTAATTCTTCGATTTGTAGGCGAATGAGTTGTTTTCTTTTTTCAAAATTTGGAACAACATTTCCTTGGCTCTCAATTAATTTTTCATAATCTTCAGCGTTTTTAATTGTCAATATTTCTTTTGATTCAAACCTATGTCCATGGACTTGATTATTAGCTTGTAAGCCTAAAATATTAATATCAAGAATTTTATCACCATGCATACAGACAAGATTTACTGCTGGGCGAGCAAAGCTCACAGTTTGCCATCCATCATCAAGTTGATATGACATGGTTTTTTCAATTGGCAGTTGCTTAAGTATTATTGGAAGTTGATGTTGCATAAAGGTTTCAAGTGCTTGCCCTTCATTTTGTTTTTTTGCATACAAAGTGTCATCTTGAATTATAAAGTTCTTTAATGAACCTTTAAGTTCTAGGAGATCTAGGGCCTCCAGTTTTTTTAATAGGGGTTGAGTGGCATGGTCATCTTGCCAGCCCACGTTGATAGGCATTAATTTAACTTCCGCAATCTCATCAGGGCTTTTGCTTAAAATATTAGAAATAGTTAATCCTAATCTTCTCGGTGTTGAGTATATGATTAAGTTTTCATTGGGGGCGACAAATTTATGATCTGTGAGCGCTTGTCGAAGATTATTTGCTAAATATTCAGCCATATTTTTCTGTGATGAAGGAGGTAATTCCTCACACAGTAACTCAATGAGAAGCGTTTGTTTGGAATCAGACATTATGGTTCTCAATATTATTCAACACCTCTTCGGCATGATGTTTATCGGCTAGCGGAAAACCCAGCTCAGCTCGGCTAATTAAATAACTATTTGCTACAGAACGTGAGATATTTCTAATTTTGGCAATGTAGCCTGCTCGTTGTGTGACACTGATGACTCCTCGTGCATCGAGGAGGTTGAATGTGTGCGCAGCTTTTAAAACTTGTTCGTACGCGGGCAAGGCTAGCTTTTGTTCAACAAGATAACTTGCTTGTTGTTCGTAATTTTCAAAAGCATGTTGAAGAAATTCTATATTACTGTGTTCAAAGTTATATGCGCTCTGCTCTTTTTCATTTTGCAAGAAAACATCTCGATAGGTTGTATTCTTGTTCCACTGAAGGTCAAATACGTTATCAACTCCTTGGATATACATGGCTAGTCTTTCAAGACCATAGGTAATTTCTCCAGTGATGGGTTTACAAGAAATACCTCCGACTTGTTGAAAATAAGTGAATTGAGTAATTTCCATCCCATTAAGCCAAACTTCCCATCCCAGTCCCCACGCACCTAGGGTAGGATTTTCCCAATTATCCTCTACGAGTCTTAAATCATTTTCATTCAGATTAAATCCAAGTGATTTGATGGAATCAATATAAAGATCAACAATATTATTTGGCGCTGGTTTTAAGACCACTTGGAATTGATAGTAATGCTGTAATCGATTAGGATTTTCACCGTATCTTCCATCTTTTGGTCTTCGGCTTGGTTGAACATAAGCTGAACGCCATGGTTCTGGACCAATAGCTCTTAAGAAGGTTGCTGTATGAGATGTTCCTGCGCCAACTTCAAGATCATAGGGCTGAATAATCACACAATCCTGCTTAGCCCAAAATTGTTGTAAGTTAAAAATTAATTCTTGAAAGGTCATTTTTTCTTTTGTTGATTTTAAGGTTGTGATTTTACTTTCTTTTTCCTGTTCAATAAAGGGAAGCTTTTAAATTTATCGTACAAAGCAATTATTAAAAGAAATATGTATAAGGGGAAATATCCAAATTTAGAAAATAAAGTAGGCATGGATTTTGGTGTGACCTCAATCTCAAGAACATCCTCAGAAAAGGTGGGTAGTGAATTTATAATCTTTCCTTGATTATTAATGTAAGCTGTCACTCCGGTATTCGTTGCCCGAATAATGGGCCTATTAAATTCCATCGCCCTGGCTTGCGCAATCTGAACATGCTGGTGAGCTGCGGGGCTTCTGTCATACCAGGCATCATTGGTAAGATTAATAAATAAATTTGCCTGAGGTAAAAATTCATCATAGGACGCCTTAAAGATATCCTCATAACAAATATTCAAGCCAAGATAAAAATTATCATATGAAATTAATTCATTTCGAATTTTAGGGGGTGTTAAATTTGAAAATGGAATATTCAATATTTTTCTGTAAACAAAACCCAGATAATTGCTGAGCGGAAAATATTCTCCAAAGGGAACAAGGTGTTGTTTGAAATAAAATTGGTCTTCTTTGTCATTTTTTATAACCGCGCTATTTAGATAATTTCCATCAATTTCAAGAATTGAGCCGAGAATAATGGTCTTATTGGTTTTAATTTTTTCATTAATTCTTTGATGAAAATAACGGGGGTAGTTTGCATAAAGCAAAGGAATTGCAGTCTCTGGAAAAACAATGAGATCCCCTTTTGCAGAGTCCAATAGGTCGAGATAACTTTCAATTTGATGCATTACGGTGTCTTCATTCCATTTTATATCTTGGCTGACATTACCTTGAAGGAGAGATATTTTTAGTTTTGTTTGATTATCTGGCTGATCTTGTATTAACGGAAGCATAAAATTCACTAAGATGATGATAATAATTCCAATAACTGGAATAACCTTTTTATTTTTGTGCTCAATCACTTTAAAACTTAGGGCAGAGATCAATAAAATAATCATGGTGATGCCATGGCTTCCTACAATTGAGAAATATTGGTTAATCAATGGATTGCTGACTTGAGAGAACCCAAGGGATAACCAAGGGAACCCTGTAAAAAGATATTCACGGATTATTTCTAAAAGTGTTAGGAGAATAATGGCATGAGCAAAAGCATTTTTTTTGATTAGTGCAAACGGAAGAAAAAAAAGACCTAAAAAGATATAAAACAGCAGGCATAAAGTTATGGCGGAGAACCATGAGGCACCTCCATAATTCACTATACATAAAATCAACCAATATAAGCCAATTGAAAAAAATGAAAATCCAAATAAAAAAGCATTGATCCAAGGAGCATTTGTTTTTTTAAGAATAAAAAAAAGTGATGGGAAAATAATAAATGGAATAAAGAAGAAATTAAAAGGTTCAAAAGTGAGTACTAATAAACCTCCTAAAACAACCGCGGGCAAAAAACTAAAGATTCGAGTCATGCCCTTATTCTATAATCAAAGTGAAACGAAACTAAAAGATTTTTTCAGGCCTCTTGATATCGTATTTTTGACCCTCAACCCGATCAATATCCTCCATATTTGAATTTAGGAAAACAACTGATTCAATATAACCGTCGACGATGTCAATTTCAGTGATGGGATAATACTTTCCATTGTAATCAGTGTTTATATTTTCGTAATACCATGATGAAGCGATGACCTCTTTCGAAGATTCAAGGGTAATGTTGACAATTTTTTTTGGCTCACCAAGAATCTTTTCCACCTCATCGGGAGTAAGTAAACCTATGGTGTCAACAAATTCAAGTTCATTGGTTGGAAGTGAGTCGATAATAGGAGCTTCGGAGATTGTAAGATCGTCATTGGCAAATAAAAATGGCGATACAAGGAAAAGGACAAGGGCTAGAATTTTTTTCATAAGAAGTTACTATTTAATTTATTGTAATGGGGCAATGAATAGATTCTTTAGTTCAAAATATCTTGGTCGATGCTGTCTAGGTTGATAGAGAATCTCAAAAGGTATAATTTTCGACTGTCTCTTCTTAAAACTTGTATATCAAAGCCATCAAAATGAATTGGCTCGGTTTTTTTGGGTAAATGCCCTAATTTAGATATCACTAGTCCACCGACTGTTTGTGACTCGCTTGATGAGTAGTTTGTTTTAAAAAATTCGTTAAATTCTTCAATTTCAGTAGACGCTTTTATCCTAAACACCGTTGTCTCTTCTTGAATAATATTGTCTTCATTTTCATCGTAATCAAATTCATCTTCAATCTCTCCTACGATTTGTTCTAGCACATCCTCAATGGTTAAGATTCCAGCAACACCAGCATATTCATCAACGACGATGGCCATATGATTTCGATTACCCCTAAACTCTTTTAATAACACATTTAGTTTTTTTGATTCAGGAATATAAACCGAGGGCCTAAGGACATCTCTAAGATCAAGACCTTTCTCTTTACCCAGTCTAACTAAATCTTTTGCAAGCAGAATCCCTAAAACATTATTACTATCCTCATCGATAACTGGGAAACGCGAATGCGCGGTGTGTATCGCAGTGTCAATAATGGTATCAAGGGAATCATTAATATTGATAAATGACACTTGAGATCTTGGAATCATTACATCTCTGGCCTGCATTTCAGAAATACTGAAAACTCCCTCAAGCATCATTAATGAATCAGAGTCAATTAAATTAGCCTGATAGGCCTTCTGTAATAATACTAACAGTTCCTCCTTATTTTTTGGTTGAACTATTTTTTTAAACATTTTTGGGATTAATTTAAATTTATTTTTTTTGATCATATTGTTAAATAAGGATTATCAATTTTATATTTTTTTAAAATTTTTATTTCTAAACTTTCCATTCTCTTTTGTTCATTTTTTTTAATGTGATCATATCCAATCAGATGTAAAAAACCATGTAATACTAAATGAATATAATGATCTTTAATTTTCTTTTTATACATTTTTGCTTCTTTTTTGACAATATCATGACAAAGAACTAAGTCACCAACTAAAGAAGGTTGGCTATCAATTAGAAAAGATAAAACATTGGTCGCACTGTGAATATTTCTGTACTGCCCATTGAGTTTTTTTGATTCATTGTGATTGGTAATTCTTACTGTGATTTGAGCATTTTTCTTCCATACATTCGAAAAAAGCTGATGACATAGCGCCGCTGAAAAAATATTTTTTTTAGTGACGGTATTCTGAATGACGACATTAATCATTTGAATATTTTTCATAGGCATCAACAATTTTTTGGACCAGTGGATGTCTCACTACATCTTTTGATTGAAATTTTGTAAAGGAGATGCCCTTAATATTTTTTAAGATTTTTTCAATTTCAACTAAGCCACTTTTTTGACCTTTATTAAGATCAATTTGAGTAATATCACCAGTAATTACAGCTTTCGTACCAAAGCCAATGCGTGTCAAAAACATTTTCATTTGTTCAGGTGTGGTATTTTGAGCCTCATCAAGAATAATAAAGCTCTGATTTAGGGTTCTCCCTCTCATGTATGCCAGTGGGGCAATTTCAACAATCTGTTTTTCAAACCATTTATTCACCACCTCATAACCCCCAAGATCATATAAGGCATCATATAAAGGTCTTAAATAGGGATCTACTTTTTGTGCTAAGTCTCCGGGAAGAAAGCCAAGTTTTTCTCCAGCTTCTACAGCTGGACGCACTAAAATTATTCTTTTTATTTTTTCTCGATTAAGTGCATCTATTGCAGAAGCTACAGCAAGATAGGTTTTACCAGTGCCTGCTGGACCAATACCAAAATTAATATCATTTTCTTGAATATGCTTAAGGTAGCTTTGTTGCCTTGGCGTTCGACCTTGAAGGTCATTTTTTTTGGTCAGTAACTCAACTAACTCAATCTCATCATTGAGGCGTTCATTTGTGATGCTGATTAAACTCAGTTGGATTTCTTCAAGTGAAATTTGGGCATTTGCTTTTTCATAAAAATGAATGATCAAATCTGATGCGGTTTTAATTTTATGATCGGATCCACTGAGATCAAATTGAAATCCATTGCGGGAGATAGTTATTTCAAGGTTTTTTTCTATGGCATGAATGTTTTCATCCAATGGACCACAGAAATTCACAAGCCTTTTATTGTTCTCTGGGGAAAGTTTCAATGAGCTTTTCAATTAATTTAAGATCCCTGTGAGATTTTTTTTGGAGACGTCAACGATCTTAACATTTATGAGTTTGTTTATAATATTTTCTGGGGCTTCAATTTCAACAATCCGGTTATTATCTGACCGACCTTTGTATTTATTCACACCAATTTGTTCACTCACCAAAACTCTTTGATGGGTATGAAGCATGTTTTGCGTGTGCCGCTTACCCTGTAAGGCAATGAGATCCTGAATCTCTTTGAGCCTTAATTTTTTAACTGAGCTGTCTGTTCTATCCTCTAAATATGCTGCTGGAGTTCCTGGTCTTGGGCTGTAGATAAAGCTAAAACTGTAATCAAAATCAATTTCTTCAATCGCCTTGAGTGTTTTTTGATGATCTGAATCAGTCTCTCCGGGAAAACCAATAATAAAATCTGATGAGATTAAGATATGAGGAGAAGCAACCCTTAATTTTTTAATGATTTGCTTGTACTCGAGGTATAAATAATTTCTTTTCATTGCCGCAAGGACTTGATCTGATCCAGATTGAATGGGTAAATGAATAAAGTTAGCTAATTTTTTATTGTCACGAAAACAATTAATTAAACTCTCATTCATCTCATTGGGGTGGGATGTTGTAAAGCGAATCCTCTGGAGTTCATCAATTTGAGAAATAAAATTGATAAGCTCAGCAAAATCATATTCAAATCCTTTTTTATCCCTATAGCGGTATGCATTTACATTTTGCCCAAGAAGATTAATCTCAATAACACCTTGTTGGGTGAGTTTGATTACTTCCTCAATAATATCTTCAGCGGGCCTTGATACCTCTTCACCTCTGGTATAGGGGACAACACAAAATGAGCAATATTTGCTACATCCCTCCATGATAGAGACATTACCCGAATAACCTTCAACTTTTATATTAGGTAAATGGTCAAATTTTTCAATTGCCGGAAAGCTTACATCAATTTGTGATTGACCTTTTTTTTCATTTTCCTCAAGCAGTGAGGGGACTCTATGAAGCGTTTGTGGTCCAAATATAATGTCAACATAGGGAGCTCGTTTGAAGATATTGCCCCCCTCTTGTGAAGCAACACAACCCCCAACTGCAATTTTCATTGAGGGTTTATTCACTTTCAACTCTTTGATTCTTCCCAATTGATCATAAACCTTATCTTCTGCCTTCTCACGGATTGAGCATGTATTTAAAACGACCAGGTCGGCATCTTCCATGTCTTCCGTCTTTTGGTAACCTTTATGTTGATTCATTAAATTGGCGATCTGATCAGAATCGTACTCATTCATCTGACACCCAAAAGTTTTGATAAATATTTTTTTTGGCATTACTTAAGTAATTTTTTTAAATAGAATAGTATTATAAATTATTACACCCTGAATGGTATTGCTAATGAAGCGTTTTCCTCTTTTTGTTACTCTTGATCAATTACCTGTCCTGGTTGTTGGTGGAGGTGAGATTGCAGAGAGAAAAATTAAATTAATTTTAAAGGCCAATGCAAATATTCATGTGTTAGCTAAAGAATTCAGCCAACCGGTTGATGACCTTATCAAAATTCATAAATTAAAAAAAATAAAATCTGAATTAAAGCTCTCTAGTTTGAGTAAAACTTATTCTTTAATCATTGCAGCGACAAACAGCAAAAGAACGAATAAGGATTTGTACCGATTTGCTCAAAAGCATCATATTCTAATCAATGTGGTGGATGAGCCAGCTTTATGTACTTGCACTTTTGGATCCATAGTTGAACGAGGAGATTTGGTGGTGGCTATCTCTTCCGGTGGCAATGCCCCTGTTTTTGCAAGGCAGCTTCGAGAAAAGATTGAATCCATACTCCCTCAATCTACAAAATTTTTGATTGAATTCTCTGGGAGCATGAGAGAAAAAGTCGCAAATACGTTTAAACAATTTAATAAGCGTCGTGTTCTATGGGAGACTTTCTATGAACATTTATCAACATATAAAAATTTAGATTTTAATCAGCAAAAAAGTTTTTTTAAGAAACTTCTTAACCAACATAAGAAGTTGCAAACAGGTGAGGTTTTTTTAGTTGGAGCTGGCCCTGGCGACCCTGAGCTCTTAACCATTAGAGCTTTACATCTTTTACAAAAAGCGGATATCTGTATCTATGACAACTTAGTATCGAAGGAAATACTCGAGCTTGTTCGACGAGATGCGCACATGATCTATGCAGGAAAGCTCAGAGATAATCACACAATAGAACAAAATGAGATTAATAGGTTGTTAATTAAATATGCAAAAAAAGGTTTGAGGGTATTAAGACTCAAGGGTGGTGACCCCTTTATTTTTGGACGAGGAGGGGAAGAGATATCAGAACTCATGAGTCAAAAAATTAAGTTTCAAGTGGTGCCTGGCATTACCTCCGCAAGCGGTGTTTCTGCCTATGCTGGAATACCTCTAACGCATAGAGATTTCTCTCAAAGCTGTATTTTTATCACTGGCCATGAAAAAGATGGAGATTTAAAAGTTAATTGGGAACGCTTAAATGCGCAAAATCAGACCATCGTGGTCTATATGGGTCTTCATTCATTAGCTAAAATTACCACCAATTTGATCGCCGTTGGCATGTCTAAAAATATGCCGATTGCCGTTGTTCAAGAGGGAACTACCCAAAATCAAAAAGTTCTGGTGAGTACCCTAAGTCGTGTGGTACAAAAAGTTGCCGATGACAAAATTAAATCACCAGCAATTCTAATTATTGGAAACGTTGTTAAATTGAGAAAAAAAATTAAATGGTTTAATTAGGTTAACCCTTACTAATTGGTAAGGTAATTTTCACATTGAGGCCACCGGTTTTACGGTTTAATAATTCCAATTTTCCATTGTGAACCTTGATGATTCGATTAGCTATGGCTAAACCAAGTCCAGAACCGCCAATAGATCCTCTCGCTTGATCCAACCTCTCAAAGGGCTGTAATAATTTTTCTCTTTGATCCTTTGGGATACCAGGACCATTATCTAGAATATTGATCACTATTTTTTCATTGAAGAGTTTGGCGACGACTTCAATATTTTTTGATTTTGAAAATTTGACTCCATTGATGATGAGATTATCGAGCATTCGCTTAAATGCAAGCTGACGCACATCTATAAAAAGGTTTTCCGGGACATCTTTAGATCGAGTAATTTTAGTAATTTTAATTTTATGACCCAGTCTCTCATGTTGTTGTTTAAGGTCTAATAAAAATTTTCCAAAATTAATCGAGCTTAAGGGCTCATCATCGAAGCCCCTAACAAAATCAAGAAACTGATTTATGATCTGATTAATCTCATCGATATCTTGATCCATACTTTCTTTGAGCACCTGATTTTTTTGGGGAAGCAGTTCTAAGCTGAGTTTTAGCCTGGTTAAAGGCGTTCTGATGTCATGGGACACGCTGCCCATGATAAACCTTCTTTCATTTTCAATTTTGGCTAAATTGGAGGCCATCTCGTTAAAGGCTGTTGTGACTTCTTTAAATTCTGTTGCGGTATCCTCTGGTATTTTATGAAAGGGCAATCCTTTTCTTAATTCTCCTGTCGCACTGATTAATAAATTTAGTGGTTTATTGATTCGGTTTGTTAAAAAATAAGCCCCAGATATTGAGACTAAGAAAACAACAATACCCCAACCAATCCAATGCCATGGAAAGGGTCGATCAATTAGATTTCGAGGTATCACCGCCCAAAATAAACCATCACCAATTTCAAAAGTTACCCAAATTCCGGGAATATCATAATGATTCAGTGTGACAATAGTTTCATTTCCAAGATTTTTTTTGATCTTAGCAATGACCATGGATAAGAATAAATCATCGGGCAGGGGTTTTATGGTTTCAAAGTAATAAGCGGGAACGATTTTTACGTCACTCATTTTCGAAAGCGATTGAAGTAAGTCTAGCCTTGTTGAAGGGTAAGCGCTTTGTATAGCGGCTTTGGTATATTTCACAATTGTACTGATTTCTTGAGCCATTGATTCAGCTCGAGGCTCCATTTCGAAATAATCAAATACTTTAATCGTGATTATTTGGGAAATAATAATTAATGAAGCAATAATTAAAATTAAACGATTAAGGAGAGATTTGGGAAAAAATTTCATGACTGCGGTGTCATTTCAAAAACGTATCCATACCCCCATTTGGTTTTTAAGTATTTAGGTTTATTAGGGTTAGCCTCAATAAGTTTTCGAATTCGAGAAATTTGAACATCAATGCTTCTATCGAACACATCTAATTCTTTTCCTTTGGCAAGTTGCATGATTTGGTCCCTGCTGAGGGGTTGATTAGCATTTTCAATGAATACCTTGAGTAAGCTGAATTCACCACTGGTCAAATCTATGGCTTGTTGTCCTTTTTTTAACGTTCTCTCTTGAGAATTAAATTCAAAATCATCAAACTTAATGATGCTTGCGCTACGATTTATGACGTTCTCATTCGTTTCCATCTCATGTCTTCTGAAAATTGAATTGATTCTTGCCAATAATTCACGAGGATTAAATGGTTTAGGGAGGTAGTCATCAGCACCCATTTCCAGACCGATGATTCGATCAACCTCATCACCTTTTGCTGTTAGCATAATGATTGGGATGTTGACTTTATTGACTCTGACTCGTTTACAGATATCAAGACCACTTTCGTTTGGAAGCATTAAATCAAGAACAATAAGGTCAATGTCTTTTTTTTGAATAATTTGGTCCAAATCTTTTCCCTGCTCTCCAGCAAAACATTCAAAACCTTGATCATTTAAATACTGCTTAATTAGATCGCGTATTTTTTTGTCATCGTCGATTATGGCTATTTTTTTTCTCATTACGCAAATCATACCTCAGAAAATTGCTAAAACTCGTTACATTTTATTAACAAATATGTTAGTTTATGTCATAAATAATTAACATTTTCATAAGATTATAGTCTTTCAAAATTCGTTTATGTAAATATTAGATGATTATTAAAACAATTCTTTCAGTTGTCTGTCTTTCTTTTCCTCTCGGTTCAGTATTAGCCGATCAAGTTGAACTTCCTTCTGGTGAAAAGCATCGGTCCGAAGAAAAGAGCCTTAAGGTGATCATTAATGAATTTACAAACCAACAAAACGATGAATTTAATGCTTTCCTACAAGAAAAAAGAAGTGAAATGTTGTTGAGCGTTGAAAAAAGGTTTGTGGATTGTGATAAAGATAATGATGACACGCTTGATGTATTTGAAACTACGGTATGCCTTCCCCAGGTTGCAAGACAGTTTCGAAGCGTTGATATCAATAAAGATAATTTGATTTCATTGGATGAATTGTCAATTCTCGCAAGAGATTATTATAAAGATATAAACCCTTCAAAATCACCTAAGAAAAAAGAAGCTAAAGTTAATAAGTTTGCAAAAGAAGTAAATTAATTTTTCTTGATATCAATTCCAAGTATGTTTAAATAAAAACATGCTTTCATTTAAGATTCACAATTCCTTTTTAGATTTATCAGATGACGTTGATCAGCTCATTGGCCAAAAGCTGTTGTGGAATTTAGATTTTTTAAAAGCAATGGAAAAGTCTCAATCGGTCGGTAAAGGCTCTGGTTGGGATCCCAGAGCATTATGTGCATACGATGCAAATAATCTCATAGGCTTCGTCCCCATGTTTATCAAACATCATTCATATGGGGAGTACGTGTTTGATTGGTCTTGGGCAGAAGCCTACCATCAATTAGGCCTGACTTATTTTCCTAAATTATTTATTGGACTTCCCTTTACTCCAGTTAATTCTAATAAATTAATTGCTCAAAAAGATACTTTTAAAGCAGATATTATTGACTTTATTGAAAATTATATTCAAAAAGAAAATTTATCATCGGCTCACTATGTTTTTTCTGAAAATAACGATGCTGTAAATGATATTTTTATTAATAAAAATTGGTCAAATCGAAAAACCATTCAGTACTTATGGAGAAATAAAGACTATGAAGATTTTGATCATTTTTTGAGCATACTGAAACACGATAAACGAAAAAAAATTAAACAAGATAGAAAAAAAATAAGTAGCTTTAATCTTTCTTTTCAGACTATTGAAGACGATCAAATCACTGCAGATGTAATCGATTTTTTTTATCAATGCTACTCAATGACATATCACCAACATGGATCCATACCCTATATAAAGAAAGAGTTTTTTGATGATTTTTTTGTTCAGCATAGTGATCGTGTTGTCAT
>JAURED010000008.1 GCA_030827595.1 Burkholderiales bacterium | reverse complement strand
GCGATTGTCATATATCCAAGTTGAGATAAAGTTGAGTATGCAATTACTCTTTTTATATCACTTTGAAAAATACCTAATAAACCCATAAATAAGGCAGTGATACTCCCAATAATTAAAATAAAGCTAAGTGCCGTTTCCGAAAATTCTACGATTGGAGAAACTCTTGCAACTAAAAAAATACCTGCCGTAACCATGGTAGCTGCATGAATCAAAGCAGAGATCGGTGTCGGCCCTTCCATTGAGTCTGGCAACCAAACATGCAAAGGAACCTGAGCGGACTTTCCCATTGCTCCAATAAACAGTAATATTGCGATCAATGTCATTAATGAAAAAGAATTGCCCATCATTTGTATAGTTTGCTCACTTAATGCATCAAGCCGATTAAAAACATCAATATAATCCAGAGAGCCAAACCAGAAGAGTATTAAACTTATGCCAAGTAAAAAACCAAAATCACCTACTCTATTAACTAAAAAAGCTTTCATGTTGGCATGAATTGCTGTGGGCTTTTGATACCAGAAACCAATTAATAAATAAGAGACTAATCCCACAGCTTCCCAACCAAAAAATAATTGTAAAAAATTATTGCTCATAACCAGCATTAACATGGCAAATGTAAATAGGGATATAAAGCTAAAAAAGCGAGCGTAGCCTGGATCGTCTTTCATATACCCAATGGTGTAGACATGAACCATTAACGAGACAAAAGTCACTACAACCATCATCAGCGCAGATAAATTATCAATCAAAAAACCAATTTTCAAATCATACTGACCCACAGTTAACCATCGAAATAAAGTTTCATTGAAGGTGTAGCCATGAGAAGAAATGTATAAAGCATACAAAGATAAAACAAAACTCCCAAAAACAAATAAAATTGGTAACAGATGAGAAAAAGTTTTAGGAAGCTTAGATCCAAACAATCCTGTTATTACAGATGCTAATAATGGAAGAATTGGGATTAAAGTGTAAAGCGATAAGAGCGTCATTGTTTTAACCTATTTAAGTCTGCGACATTTATCGATTTATAATTTCTAAAGATTAGGATAATAATTGCCAGTCCAATTGCAGATTCAGCGGCGGCAACAGTGAGGATAAAAAAAACAAAGATTTGTCCAGCTAAATCTCCCAAGTAATAACTAAAAGCAATAAAATTAATATTGACCGCGAGCAGCATTAATTCAATGGCCATTAAAATAAGTATGATGTTTTTGCGGTTGAGAAAAATTCCTAGAATGCTTATCGCAAATAAAATTCCAGCCAATAAGAGGTAATGAGATAGAGTAACTGGCATTACCTTTTCTCCGATTTCATTTTAACTATACGAATTCGGTCATCTCTTCTGACCTTAATTTGATCTTTTGGATCGATAGCTTTATGTGACTTATGGCCAAACATCGTTAATGCAATTGCAGAGATAATTGCTACCAAAAGGATAATGGCGGCTATTTGAAATGGAAGTAAATAATCGGTATATAAAATATTACCGATAGCATGTGTATTGCTTTTCGAGGTGCCAAAACTTTCAATCTGAGACTCTAGAAAAAATTTATCAGAGACCACCAAATAGATCTCAACAATGAACACTCCAGCAATTAAGATCGCAAAAGGAAAATAACTCCAAAATCCTTTTTTTAATGATTCCAAATTAATATCAAGCATCATCACAACAAACAAAAAGAGAACCATCACTGCACCCACATAAACTAACACCAAGGCGATTGCTAAAAACTCGGCATGCAATAATAGCCAAATACCCGCAGCACTAAAAAAAGCTAGCACCAAAGATAAAGCAGAATAAACCGGATTATTTGCTGTAATAACTTTTAGAGAAGCTAATATCAATATAGAGCTAAAAAAATAAAATATATAGTCAGAAAATTGCATCATCTAAATTTAGATTCCTGTTTACGATCTTTTGCAATTTGTTTTTCATATTTTTTGCCTACCTCTAATAACATCTCTTTTGTGTACAAAAGGTCTCCACGCTCTTCACCGTGATATTCAAATTGTCGAGTTTCTACAATAGAATCAACAGGGCATGACTCCTCACAAAATCCACAAAAAATACACTTAGTCAGGTCAATATCGTATCGCGTTGTTCGTCGAGTATTGTCTTCTCTTTGTTCTGATTCGATCGTAATTGCCATTGCTGGGCAAACGGCCTCACACAATTTACAGGCAATACACCTTTCTTCTCCGTTAGGGTATCTTCTTAACGCATGAAGACCTCTGAACCGAGGAGATTGAGGTGTTTTTTGTTCTGGATATTGAATAGTGATTTTTTTTGAAAAAAAGTATCTCAGTGTCAAACTCATACCCCTGAGTAATTCATGCAAAGTTAAACTTTTAAGTGTATTAAAAAGAAAATTTTTCATTAGTGAAAGTACTCCGCATAATCTGTTTGCATCATTGCCCCTACAAAAACAATCCATATTAAGGTGAGGGGAATAAAAACTTTCCATCCAAGTCGCATGATTTGATCGTAACGATACCTTGGGAAAGTTGCCCGAAACCATAAAAAGAAAAACAATACAAAGGCGACTTTAGCTAAAAGCCAAAAAATACCATCGGGCATGAAAGAAAAAGGCGACATCCAGCCTCCTAAAAACATTATGACTGCGAGAATACTCACCAAAATCATATTTGCATATTCAGCAAGAAAAAATAAAGCAAAAGCCATGCCTGAATATTCCACATGAAAACCAGCCACGATTTCTGATTCACCTTCAGCTACATCAAAAGGAGCAC
The DNA here is from genome assembly GCA_030827595.1 of Burkholderiales bacterium. Classification (GTDB taxonomy): domain Bacteria; phylum Pseudomonadota; class Gammaproteobacteria; order Burkholderiales; family Methylophilaceae; genus BACL14. Next base: position 27,108 of record JAURED010000008.1, on the reverse strand, counting down.
GATTGGTCTCAGCGACAGCGCTGATAAAATAGATAATAAACAATGGAAATAATGGCCAACAATACCACTGTGATATTCCTCCCTGCTGAGCCATAACTATTTCACCAAGATTTAAACTATTAGCGCACATTAATACTCCCACTAAAGTAAATCCCATAGCTATTTCATAAGACACAATTTGTGCAGCTGAACGTAAACTGCCAAGAAATGCATATTTCGAATTGGACGCCCATCCTGCAATAATGACACCATAAACAGCAATAGAGGTCATTGCTAAAACATAAAGGAGGCCAGCATTAATATCTGCTAGCACCATCTCAAAGTCAAATGGAATGACCGCCCAAGCTGCCAGTGCTGGGGCTATGGATAACAATGGAGCTAGAAAAAAAAGGAAATTATTAGATTTTTCGGGAAGAATAATTTCTTTAAATAATAACTTTAAGGCATCAGCGATGGGTTGAAGTAAACCAAAGAAACCCACACGGTTTGGACCAATTCTTGATTGCATAAAACCAATCACCCGTCTTTCAAAATAGGTCAGATAGGCGACCGAAATCATCACTGGAATCACAATACAAAAAATCTTAATGAGATATGCAAAAGTGATTGCGAATGTCGGATCTAAATATTGTTTTAAAAATTCTTCCATTTATTTTTCATTCCTTAAATGAAGAATATCTTGAAGAGCTTTTGATTTTCGTACCAATACATCTGACTGATTGATATTTGCTAGACGATAATTAAATTCATGATGATTTAAGTTCTCGTTAACTAAATTCAATTTCTTAAAGGTATGGAGTTTATTACTTATTTTATTGGTTATCTGTGAACATGTCTCAAATTCAAAATCTGGGCATTCAATATAGTTTCCCATGACTCTTAAAATTTTCCATAGTGGTTTTGATTCAAATTTAGGGGCAATTGTTTGTGAAAAAATTTGCAATCTTGATTCAATATTCAGAAAACTTCCCTCATTTTCAAAGTGAGTTGCCGAGGGCAAAATTAAATCATAGTGTTTATTATTTCTATTAAGAAAGGGTGATATAAGAATATTAAACTTTGATTTTTGCATAATCTTTTCATGTATTTCTGAATCAGCAATATCAAATGCGGGATCAAGATTAACAGTCAGACTTGCTTGGTAATTTTTAACTTCAACCGTATTTTTATAATGACTAAATAATTGATGTAAACCAACAGAATTTGCACCAGTGGGTAAGCATCCAAACTGCATGGCAGTTTCATCAATGATGCTATTAATAATGGGTGCAAATTTTAAAAATTCTGGATGCGAGTAAACATCTTCACCAATTAGCAATAGGGTCTTGTTAGATATAATTTTTGAAAGCACTTGCTCTGCAGTCTTTGGTGTTTTTTTAAAATCAGTTTTAATATTTTTTAAAATTTGTTGAAAAAGTTTTTTAAAATCTGTAATTGGCTTGATAACTTTTTGGTCAAGTTTAAGTTGTAAATTAAAATCAATGTGGTTAATTACACTGATAGACTTCCCATGTGACGCCATTTTTCTTAAGCGCTGAAGAATCAGAGGATTTTGATTTCTCAACTGAGATCCAAGCAAGATAATAGATTCAAACTCCTCAATTTTTTTTACTTGAGTATTTAAAGACGGATGCTTGAGGTACGTTGGCCCATTAGCTGCATCAAATTTGATTTGATTTGAATTAAAATATTCAGCCAATTTTTTTACTAAAAAGGCTTCTTCCAGGGTTGATTGATTGGAGGTAAAAAATACAACATCGTCAGGTTTAAACTGGTTTTGTTTGGGGTGTAATTGTTTCTCAATTAACTGAAACGCAGCCTCCCATGATATTGACTCATGAGTTTCCCCTTTTTTTATCAATGGCGATTTAATGCGATTCTGGTCATTTATGCCCATATAGGAAAACCGATCCCGATCAGATATCCAGCACTCATTAAGATCTTCATTTTCCCTGGGAAGCACTCGCATTACATTCCCATCTTTGACATGCGCCTCCAGGTGCGAACCTAAACTGTCATGCGGTGAAATTGTAGATTTACGAATCATCTCCCACGTTCTTGCAGAATAGCGGAAAGGTTTTGAGGTTAATGCCCCTACTGGACATAGGTCAATGACGTTCCCAGAAATTTCAGATTCTACTGATTTTTTCACATACGCAGAAATTTCAGCATGCTCCCCCCTTCCAATTAAACCCAGCTCTTGCATTCCTCCAACCTCTTTGAGAAACCTAACACACCTTGAACATTGAATGCACCGATTTAAGTCTGTAGAAACCAAAGGTCCTAAATTTTTATTTAAAACTACCCGCTTTTCCTCCTGATAACGTGATTTAGGACTTCCATAGGCCATCGCTGTATCTTGAAGGTCACATTCGCCACCCTGATCACAAATTGGGCAGTCAAGCGGATGATTAATAAGTAAAAACTCCATAACGCTTTGCTGACAATCTTTGGTTTGCTTGGATTTAGTAAATATTTCCATACCATCAGCAACTTGTGTTGCGCAAGCAGGGAGTGGCTTGGGGAAGTTTTTCACCTCAACTAAGCACATGCGACAATTAGCAGCTACGCTCAGTTTCTTGTGATAGCAAAATCTTGGAATCTCAATACCATGATTGTCAGCAACCTCAATGATTGTTGTTTTTTCTTGAACTTTAATTGCTTTTCCGTTGATTTTTACTTTTATCATTTTTAATTTACTAATTTTTTTCCATTCTTGATAAAGACTTCAAACTCATCTCTGAAATGTTTAATAAAACTGAGGACTGGAGTTGCGGCTGCATCGCCAAGCGCGCAAATGGTTCGTCCTGATATTTTTTTACTCACGTCAGTTAGAAGATCTAAATCATCAAGAGTGGCTTGTCCTTGATAAATTCTGCTTATAATTCGGTAAACCCATCCCGTTCCCTCGCGACAAGGAGTACATTGCCCACAAGATTCCTCATAGAAGAAATAAGATAATCTTTTTAACGCACTAACCATACACGTTGTTTCATCCATAACAATCATTGAGCCGGCGCCTACACTTGACCCAATTTTAGCTAAACCATCATAATCAATGGTTGCATTTTTAATAATATCGGCAGGCACTACTGGTGTTGATGGTCCTCCTGGAATTACTGCTTTTAACTTTCTCCCCTTCCAAACCCCGCCGGCTTCTTTTAATAATTGTTCGAATGGCATCCCAAGTTCAATTTCATAATTTCCTGGTTTTTCAACATGCCCTGATACTGAAAATATTTTTGTTCCGCCAGAATTTTTAACGCCATGAGCCATAAAGGCTTGTCCACCATTTTCAATAATCCAAGGAATAGATGCATAGGTTTCTGTGTTATTGACATTGGTTGGTTTACCATAAATTCCATATGTCGCGGGAAATGGCGGTTTATATCTAGGCTGGCCTTTTTTTCCTTCAATTGATTCAATCAGGGCAGTTTCTTCACCACAAATATATGCTCCATATCCATGAAAGGCATGCAATTCAAAATTAAAACCTGAACCAAAAATATTTTTACCCAACAGTCCAGCTTTTCTTGCTTCATCAATGGCTTTTTCAAAGGAAACATATTCCTCCCATATTTCACCATGAATATAATTGTAGCCAACCTGAGCATTCATAATATATGCCCCAATTAACATCCCTTCAATTAATTGGTGTGGATTGTGGCGAATAATATCACGGTCTTTAAAAGTTCCTGGTTCGCCTTCATCGCTGTTACAAACAATGTATTTAATTCCATCATAATCTCGAGGCATAAATGACCACTTAATGCCCGTTGGAAAACCAGCGCCTCCCCTCCCCCTTAATCCAGAAATTTTTATTTCATCAATTAGTTGTTGTGGGTCTAGTTTATTTTTAAGAATTTTCTTGATCTGCTCATAACCCCCAATAGACTTATAAGTCTCTAGTGAATTTGAGTTTTTTAATGGCTTTGTTCGTAAACAAATATTAAATAACTGTTTATTAGTGATTTCTAAGTCAAGGTTCTTATCTACGATTTCATTCATTATTTTAAATCTTTTAATAATTGGTCTATTTTTTTAATATCCAGATGTTCATACATTTTTTGGTTATTCACGGTCAGAAGGGGTGCTCCTTCACAAGCTCCCATGCATTCACTCTCTTTGAGACAAAACTTCCCATCCTTAGTAATTTCATTAAAATCAATTTTTAAGGTTTTTTTCAAATGATCAACAATTTGATCAGCATCTCGTAACATGCAAGAAATATTCGTACAAATTGATAGTTTGTATTTCCCAACAGGTTTTAAATCAAACATATTATAGAAAGTAGCGACTTCAAGGACAGCTATTTCGGGCATGTCCAAATATATAGCAACATCACTGATATCTTCTTGAGATAACCAGCCACGATGATGCTGCATGATGGCTAAAGCAGCAATCACCGCCGACTGTTTTTTATCAGCTGGATATTTAGCGATCTCTTTATCAATAAGTTTTCTTAACTTTTCAATCATGGTTATCGATCAATTTCTCCGAAAACAATGTCCTGGGTTCCAATGATTGCTACTAAATCAGAAATCATATGACCCTTCGTCATTTCATCCAATGAGGCTAAATGGGCAAAACCAGGAGCTCTAATTTTTAAACGATAGGGTTTGTTAGCTCCATCTGAAACAAGATAAATCCCAAATTCACCCTTTGGATGCTCAACGGCTGCGTATGCCTCCCCTTTTGGCAAATGAAATCCTTCTGTAAAAAGCTTAAAATGATGAATCATGGATTCCATATCTTCTTTCATATCTTGTCTTTTTGGTGGGGCATATTTCTGGTTATCAGAAATCACCGGACCTGGATTTACTCTGAGCCATTTACTACACTGTTGAATCAAATTAACGGATTGCCTCATTTCTTCAATTCTGACGAGGTAACGATCATAGCAATCGCCCTCAACCCCTACCGGAATATCAAAATCAAGTTTGTCATACACTTCATAGGGCTGCTTTTTTCTTAAATCCCATTCAATGCCGGAGCCTCGCAACATAGGTCCTGTAAAACCTAATTCTAGGGCTCTTTCTGGGGAAACAACTCCGATACCAACAGTGCGCTGTTTCCAAATTCGGTTATCGGTTAATAAAGTTTCATATTCATCAATGTATTTTGGGAATCGGTTCGCAAAGTCATCAATAAAATCTAATAAGGATCCTTGACGGTTTTCATTTAATTTATGCGTAACATTTGGACGGCTGAAGCGGGTATTCTGATACTGTGGCATATGATCAGGTAAGTCTCTATAAACACCGCCTGGACGATAATAAGCTGCATGCATTCGAGCTCCTGACACCGCTTCATAACAATCAAATAAATCCTCACGCTCGCGAAAAGCGTATAAGAAGACTGTCATCGCACCCACATCTAAAGCATGGCACCCAAGCCATAATAAATGATTGAGAAGACGCGTAATTTCATCAAATAATACCCGTATATATTGTGCTCGAATGGGAACTTTTAAGTTGAGCATTTTTTCGATTGCCATCACATAAGCATGCTCGTTCATCATCATTGATACATAATCTAAACGATCCATGTAAGGGACAGACTGGATATAAGTGCGATTTTCAGCAAGCTTTTCTGTCGCGCGATGCAATAATCCAATGTGCGGATCAGCTCTTTGAATCACTTCTCCATCAAGTTCTAAAATAAGGCGGAGTACCCCATGAGCAGCTGGATGTTGTGGTCCAAAATTCATTGTATAGTTTTTTATCTCAGCCATTTCTAAATCCTTCGTCATGAATAACTCTAGGGACGTTATTCCTAGGATCAATTGTTACTGGCTGATAAATTACTCTTTTTTGCGAGGGGTCATATCTCATCTCAATATTTCCAATCATTGGAAAATCTTTTCGAAACGGATGCCCGATAAACCCATAATCAGTTAAAATTCTTCTCAGATCTGGATGGTTTAAAAACATAATGCCAAACAAATCGAAAGCCTCTCTCTCATACCAGTCAGCATTGGCATATGTTGAAGTAATTGTTTCAATCACAGGAAAACTATTATCTTTAATAAAAGCTTTCACTCGGATGCGCGAGTTGTGTTTCAAAGACAATAAATGATAGACCACTGCGTATCTACAATTTTCATAATTTTTTTGGGGAAATTCAGAAAAATCGACTGCGGCTAAATCAATCATCTGTTCAAATTTTAACTGACTCATTGTTTTTAGTTTTTTTAAAACTTTGGACACATCCTCAGCAGGAACTGACAAGGTAATTTCATCAAATTGGAGATTGACTTGGTACCCTGGAAATATTTTTTTGATGTTGGAAGATAATTTTTTAAAGTCAGTCATCGCGCGATGGTATTTGTTCTTTTTATTTTTTTTTGTAATTGCATTAGACCAAACATTAATGCCTCGGCAGTGGGGGGACATCCAGGAACATAAACATCAACCGGAACAATTCGATCACAACCCCTTACCACTGAATAAGAATAATGATAATAACCTCCACCGTTTGCACATGATCCCATTGAAATTACCCATTTCGGATCAGGCATTTGATCATAAACTTTTCTTAACGCAGGAGCCATTTTATTTACTAAGGTTCCAGCTACAATCATCAGATCAGATTGACGAGGACTGGGTCGAAACACCATTCCAAATCGATCAAGATCATAACGCGATGCACCTGCATGCATCATCTCGACAGCGCAACATGCTAAACCAAATGTCATGGGCCAGAGTGAATTTGTTCTTGTGTAATTTATTAGGGTATCTAAATTAGTGGTAATAAAACCCTTTTCTAACAGTCCATCAAGACTCATGCTGATTTACTCCCAATCTAATGCTCCCTTTTTCCATTCATAAATAAACCCTACAACCAAGATACCCAAAAAAATTAACATGGCAATAAAGCCATAGAGTCCCAGACCGTCCAGAACAACTGCCCATGGAAATAGGAATGTAATTTCAAGATCGAATAGAATAAACAAGATTGCGACAAGATAATAACGAACATCAAATTTCATCCGAGCATCTTCAAATGCTTCAAAGCCACACTCATAGGGTGAGTTTTTTTGATCATCAGGATTGTGGGGTGATAGGATTTTTCCTAATATTAGAGGTCCGATGCCAATACCTAAACCGACAAAAATAAAAAGTAAAATTGGAAAATATGAATCTAACATCAAAACCTATCGTTTAATTAAATGGTGCCGTCGGAGAGACTCGAACTCTCACGACTTTCGTCACTACCCCCTCAAGATAGCGTGTCTACCAATTCCACCACGACGGCAAAAACTATTCTGGTATGTCTGAGAGCTCCTCACTCAACTCTTCTGACTGAATATCATCAAAAGAGTTTCCATCATCAAGCTGTTCGACAACTGATGAACTAATTACACTTTTATCACTGTGCTTATTGCTCGCTACAAGTGCTAAGCTGATACTCGTTATAAAAAATAGGGTCACGCTTATTGCAGTCGCTTTGGTCAAAAAGTTTGAGGACCCTTGAATTCCGAACATGCTGCCTGAATTTCCTCCACCAAAAGCTGATCCTGCATCAGCGCCTTTTCCATTTTGGAGTAAAACCAAGCCAATCACGCTAATGCTTGCTAACAAGTGAATAATAATTAAAATTTTTTCCATTTTTTATAGTGTTTTTGTAGAGTTAAAAATTAAAGCTGATGGGCTATTTCGCATATTTGTAAAAATTTATCAGGAGAAAGAGAACATCTACCAATTAAAGCACCATCGACCTCATCTAAAGACAGTAATTGTAACGTATTTTTTTCATTTACGCTGCCTCCATAAATGACTTTTATAGGTTTATTTTCCTCACCAAATTGATTCAATTTATCTGCCTCACTCTGCACAAATTCTTTAATGAATGCGCACATACTTTTTGCTTGTTCTGGGGATGCAGACATATCGCTTCCAATAGCCCAAATTGGCTCATAAGCTATAATTGAATTATTAAAAATATGTTTTCCATGATTTACCAAGGTCTCTAATTGAGATTGCACAACTTTTTTTTCCATTCCAGCTTCTCGCTCAATCAAGGTTTCTCCAACACAAAAGATTGGCCTCATATTGTGTTCTTTAATTCTTAAAAATTTTTCAGCAATATTTACATCAGATTCGCAATAAGCTGTGTTTCTTTCAGAATGTCCTATGATGGAAAACTGGGAGTCAAATTCCTTTAACATTTTTGCACTAACCTCTCCTGTAAACGGGCCTTCATTATCTTTGGCAACATTTTGTGAGCCCCAATAGATTCCTGAATTACCGAGAATTTGTTGTGCCAAGTGGAGATAGGGGTATGGAATACATAATGCAATTTCAATATTATCTAATGACTTATGCATCGAAAATTCTCTAAGTTTTGTGAAAAAGTTATCGTAAAAGCTCATTGAGCCATACATTTTTAAATTTCCGATGATGTATTTTTTAGTCATTAATTATTTTTCTGATATTAATTACTACATTACTCTGATTCATAAATTTATTTGTTTCAAGCGTGTAAAGACATTTAATTCTACCAAAAATAGGTTCAATAAAATTAAACAAAATAGAATCGTAGATTGATTCTTTGAATCTTAATTTCAATTTTGAGTGACTGTCTTTTATAAGCTCCTGATCAATACATTCAAATTCATCCATAAATATGGGTTTTGGAAATCCATTTCCCCATTCCAAAAAATTTATTTCATCAACAATTGAAACATTTATATCGGATTCCATAAGGCTTGTATCATACTCAATAACCTCATTCAAATCGTCATGATTGAGCAGTTGTCCTGCAACTTCTTCAAATAATTTAACAAATTCATTAAAGTATTTTTTGTCAACTGTTAACCCGGCTGCCATTGCGTGGCCCCCAAAGGTAGAGATTATATGAGGGCTTTTTTTGGCAACCATATCAATTGCATCTCGAATATGAAATCCATTAATCGACCTTGCCGATCCTTTTAAGAAATTATTTTCATCTTCAGCAAAAATAATTACCGGCCTGTAGAAAGCCTCTTTTATTCGAGAAGCTAAAATTCCTACAACTCCCTGGTGCCATTCTTCGCTAAATAAACAAATTGTTTTTTTTTGAGGTTTGAAATCTTTTAAGATTTTATTTGCATCCTCTTTCATAACAGATTCTGTCTGTTTTCTCTCATGATTGAATTCAATAAGCTGTTTGGCGTAGTAACTAGCATCAAACTCATTTAATGAGGTTAAACATTGAACACCAAGGCTCATATCATTCATGCGTCCAGCGGCATTGATTTTTGGTGCAATGATAAAGCCCAAATCAGAGGCTTGGCACTCCATGTGATTTTTATTGCTTAGTTGAAATAATTTTTTTATTCCTAAATTACATTGATGTGATCTTATTTTTTTTAGACCAAAATGTAACATTAGTCGATTATTAAAATCCAGAGGAACCACATCAGCAATCGTTGCTAAGGCTACTAAATCAAGAAGTTGCATTAAATTAGGCTCTTTTAGATTATCAGAAAAGTATTGTTTAGTTCGTAAACACTTTCTAATCGCAATTAACAAATAAAACAAAACTCCTGCACCGCACAAACTTTTACTCGGGAAAGAACAGTCTTTACGATTTGGATTTATTATGAAGGATGCTTTGGGAAGAGTTTCAGCTTGTAAATGATGATCCGTAATAACTACATCTATACCAAGCTCATTGGCTCTTTTTACGCCATCAAAACTTGCGATGCCATTGTCAACGGTAATAATAATTTCTGCATGCATCGAATGGGCCAGGTTTACAATTTCAGGAGATAATCCATAACCCTCTTTAAATCGACTGGGTATTAAAAAATCTACATCAAGTCCTAATAGCTGAAAACCCAGTATGCCTATAGATGATCCCGTTGCACCATCTGCATCATAATCCCCAACAATTACTACTTTTTTTTGATCAATAATAGCTTCTGATAAAAAAATTGAAGCTTCAGTACAATCTTTTAGAAGTTCGGGAGGTAAAAGCATATCAATTGAATAATTAATATCTGCAAACGATTGGATACTTCTTGCTGCTAAGAGTTGCGCAGTATGTTTTGCTATTCCATTAGCAATTAATTCTGATCTAAGTTGATCATTAATTTTTTTTTGAATTAATTTCATTCCAAATTTTTCTAGATTTTAAATTTAAGATTTCCGACATCCAAGAACTTTTATCAAGGACATAGCACACGTTACTAAAGGATAAATAAACCTGACTAATTATGTGTTGATGATGTTTTAAAAAATCTAATACGTTTAGCTCATCTTCTATAAAAAAAGTATTTTCATCCCCCATACTTATTTTGGAAAAATTAATTTCGTTTGAAAAAAAATATTTTTTTGATGGGTTGATTTTAATATTATTTCCAAGAGGCAATAAAACTAAATTATTAAAATCCACATTTAAATGATTCTGTTCAATATATTGAAATAGAATCATTGAAATATTATTGAGTAAAACTTTTGTGTCATTATTGTTTTGCTCATTAATGAGCTCAGGATGAATTAACAAATCATGAACTGAGGTATAACTGAATATATATTGGTTTCGACTTTGAAAAAAAATGAAATTATCATTGCATGAAAAATACCCATGATCTTCAAGAAGATATTTGTTCAGTTGTTTACATAAATTCTTAATTTGTTGCTGATTAAAACTTTTTAGTCCATTAAATAAATAATAATCGCGCATAAGCTGAAAATCCGCCATATGGACTGAATAAAGCCAATGATTATTTTTTATTTCATCTTGAGATATCACTCCATCTGGAAATGCATCATTGGAGTTATTTAAAAATGTCGCCAGGAGATCATGATAGGACAAATTTAATTTACGAGCTCTAAAGTGACGATGCCATTTTTTCAGTAGATGAAGGGATGAAAAACTTGGATTTTTAATGACGAGAGTATTTTTCAATTACCCAATTACAAACAAATAAATCAAGAGCGCAAAATATAAAAAAGCAAATCCAGCAATCAATATAAAAACTGTTTTTAAAGTTTTTAGAATTGCCTGAAGTGTGTCATTAATTTTTTTTAATTCTTTATCGCTCATTATGAATATGTGGTGCCCGGGGCCGGAATCGAACCGGCACGATCGCAAGATCGAGAGATTTTAAGTCTCTTGTGTCTACCAATTTCACCACCCGGGCAAAGACGTCATTTTATCACCATCCTTGGTAAAAAAGAATGGAGGCGCGTGCCGGAATCGAACCGGCGTCTAAGGCTTTGCAGGCCTCTGCATAACCACTTTGCTAACGCGCCAAAAACATAAAAGGGGAGCTACTCTCCCCTTTTGAAAAAATTTGGAGCGTGAAACGAGGTTCGAACTCGCGACCTCAACCTTGGCAAGGTTGCGCTCTACCAGCTGAGCTATTCACGCAAACAGAAGCAGTATTTTAGCTTTTTTTTAAGTGATGTCAATGACAGCTTTACCCAATGTATTATTTTAATTTGACTGCTTCAAGGTAAATGCTTGTTTTAAATAATAGAGCATTGAAATAATAGTTAATAATGCGGCCGCCCATATAGTGATCTGACCGAGAAAAGAAATTGGAATAAAAAAGATATCATCAAAAAATAATAACAAAGCAATAGCAATAAATTGTAGAGTGGTTTTTAGTTTACCAATAAAAGCTACGGCGACATGATTAGATGCTCCAATTCCAGCCATCCATTCTCTTAACGCACTCACCGCAACCTCGCGACCAATAATAATAACCGCAATAATTGCGCTCACACGATCTAATTCAACAAGCATAACTAAAGAAGAAATAACAATTAATTTATCAGCGACTGGATCAATAAAAGCACCAAACTTAGATTCAAGACCCATCTTTCTCGCTAAATATCCATCCAGCCAATCACTGATGCCCGCAAGAATAAAAAAAAATGTTGCAAGAAAATTTCTACTTAAACCTCCTAAAACATTCTCAGGCACGTAAAAAGTGATAATAAGAAAGGGGATAATTAAAATGCGGAAGAAAGTGATGTAATTAGGAACATTCATACCTAATGATAAAAGTTATACACGATCTCAGCAAGTTTTAGATCAATACCCGTTACCTGAGTTAATTCTTCAATCGATGCATTTTTAACTCCATCTAAACCGCCAAAATAAACCAGTAAAGATTTTCTTTTCTTTGGGCCAATCCCTTCAATCTCTTCCAAAGAGGATGATAAATTAACTTTTGCTCTTTTTTGTCGGTGTCCAGTAATTGCAAAACGATGAGCCTCATCTCTAATGTGCTGGAGTAAATGAAAACCAAGATTATTGTTAGGGATATCAGAAATAATTTCACCATCATCAAAAATCAATGTTTCTAGGCCAGATTTTCTATTTTCGCCTTTAGCAATGGAAATAAGGCGAATTCCAACAATATTGTATGTATCGAAAATTTCTATTGCCATCTTTAACTGCCCCTTGCCGCCATCGATTAACATCAAATCTGGTTTTGTTTGCTCCTCATTAACTATTCTTTTGATACGTCGCTCTAACACTTGACGCATCGCCGCATAATCGTCACCTGGGGTAATGTTATTGATATTAAACCTGCGATACTCTTTACCCTGCATGGCTAAATCATCGAAAACCACACAAGACGCAACCGTTTGTTTACCCATAGTATGACTGATATCGAAACACTCGATTCGGTTTAAATTAGGCATATTTATCAAAGCTCTTAACGAGTCGAGTTTGTTTGTTTTACCTGTTTCTAGTAAATTCTTTTGTCTGACGTTAATCATTGCATTTCTTTTTGCCATCTTTAACCACATTCTTTTGTCACCTGAGGCTTTGGTGATAATCTTTATTTTTTGTTTTGAAAACTGAAGATTAAAAAAAGATTTAATTAGTGCTTGATCAAAAACTCCCTCAGCAACAATTACAGGCGGGGGTGAGTGGTCCATGTAGTGCTGACAAAGAAAAATTTCAATAAGGTTTGAATCACCATCTAAGTGATTTTTTGGAAAAAAAGTTTTATCTCCAAGGTGCCTTCCGCCACGAATTATGACCAAATTAATACACGCCAATCCATCCTCTTCCGCAAAGGCGATGATATCTGCATCATGCTCACTAAAATCGCTGACAAATTGTTTTAAACGCACCTGTCTTAAACTCTGAATGCGATCCCGAAAAACAACTGCTCTCTCAAACTCCTCATTTTCTGCTGCTACATTCATCGCAACAGTCATCTGCTCGACCACTTCATTATCTTTTCCTTGAAGGAATAATTCCGCTTGTCGACAATCTTGTGCATATTGATTTTCATCAATCAATCCCACACATGGCGCAGTGCATCTTTTAATTTGATGCTGCAAACAAGGTCGAGTTCGATTTGAGAATACTGAATCCTCACAATTTCTGAGTAAAAAAACTTTTTGTAAAAGCTGGATGCTTTCACGCACTGCGTTCGAGTTTGGGAAGGGTCCAAAATACCGATTCCCTTTTTTTTGCACCCCCCGATGAAAACGTAACATCGGAAATTTATGTGCCGTCATCATTAGATAAGGATATGATTTATCATCTCTAAAAATCACATTGTAACGAGGCATTAAATCTTTTATTAGATTATTTTCTAAAATGAGTGCCTCTGCTTCTGTGTTGGTTACCGTAAATTGTATATTCGCGATATGAGAAACCATTAACCTTGTTCTAGGGCTCGCAAGGTTTTTATTGAAATAACTTGCTACTCTTTTTTTTATGTTTTTAGCTTTACCAACATAGATAACTTTTTCTTGCTTATCCAGCATTCGATAAACGCCGGGGTGTGTAGGTAAAGTTTTAAGAAAATCTTTAACATTTTCCACATTAATCAACCAAGTAAATTTCCTCCAATCGCCCAATCTTCAGTTGCGACTTCATCAAACACAATGTATGTATAAGATGCTGGCTTGTGAGCAATGCGCGACATCGTGTCGGTAATTTCTTTTGCAATTTCAGCTTTTTGATCTTTGTTTAAGGAACCTGCCAGTTTTACATTGATGTAAGGCATATTATTTCTCCATTTCTTTTTTAATATTTAAAAAAACATTCTCAAACATGTCCGCTGTGAGTCGCTTTGTTTGAGTGTTATATTTGCTACAGTGATAACTATCATACAATATTTGTTCACTCGATATCTCATGTCTAGCGCCATGAGAAAACTTGTAGTGATTTTTTTTTAAATTGAATGCCATTAATACTGCATCATGAGCTATTTTACCTAATGACAAGATAATGACTTTATTTTGAATACACTTTATTTCATGAGATAAAAATTTATTACATTGCAAGATTTCTGTTGTTTTAGGTTTATTTTCAGGAGGTAAACATTTCACTGCATTTGTAATGCGTGTATCAATTAATGATAGAGAATCATCTGCAGATATTGAAACTGCTTTTGATGAAAATCCAAATTTAAAAAGTGTTTGATACAAAAGAATACCAGCAAAATCACCCGTAAAAGGTCTGCCTGTTTTATTTGCTCCATGCATTCCAGGTGCTAAGCCAACTATTAATAACTTAGGATTTGAGACCCCAAAAGTAGGAACAGGTTTGCAAAAATAATTAGGATTTTTATCTTTGACGGTGTCAAGGAATTTAGCCAACCTTGGACACTCTCTGCAATCAGGCTTAAACTCCATCAATCAAGCTTAACTAACTGGGCTAATTCCAATAACTTTTTTTTCACTTACATAGTCATCCATGTGATGAAAATTTAAGTACTGATAAATATTATCTTCGTGTTGAGCAATTTTTTCTTTTACAACCTCATGATACTCTGCGACGTTTGGAATTTTTCCTAACAACGCACAGACCGCAGCTAATTCAGCTGATCCTAAGTATACTTGGGCATCTTTCCCCATTCTATTATCAAAGTTACGGGTGCTGGTTGAAAATACGTGAGCTTCATTCTCAACTCTGGCTTGATTGCCCATGCACAGACTACATCCGGGTAGTTCTGTTCGAGCTCCCGCTTGATCAAATATGGAATAGTAGCCTTCCTTTTTGAGCTGGGATTCATCCATCCGCGTCGGTGGCGCTATCCATAATCTTGTTTTAATGTCGCCTTGATTTTCTAACACTTTTCCTGCAGCTCGATAGTGACCAATATTTGTCATACAACTTCCAATAAATACCTCATCAATTTTATTTCCAGAAATCTCTGATAGAGTTTTAATGTTATCTGGATCATTTGGACATGCGATTAGTGGTTCGGTAATCGTATTCAAATCAATTTCTATGATTGATGCATACTCAGCATGTGCATCGGGTTCCATGAGTTTGGGGTTATTGAGCCAATTCTGCATCCCTTCAATTCTGCGCTGCAAAGTTCTTTTATCCTCATAGCCTTGTTCTATTAAATTTTGCATTAATGTAATATTTGATTGCAGGTACTCAATAATTGGCTCTTTATTTAGTCGCACCGTACACCCATTTGCGGATCGTTCTGCTGAAGCATCGGCAAATTCAAATGCTTGTTCGACTTTTAAATCAGGTAACCCTTCTATTTCAAGGATCCTGCCACTAAATACATTTTTTTTACCTTGCTTTGCTACTGTTAGCTCTCCATTTTGAATCGCTTGATAGGGAATAGCATTCACCAGATCTCTTAAGGTGATTCCAGGCTGCATCTCCCCCTTAAACCTGACCAAAACAGATTCTGGCATATCTAACGGCATCACTCCCATCGCAGCCGCAAAAGCCACTAATCCGGAACCTGCTGGAAAAGAAATTCCTATAGGAAATCTGGTATGAGAATCGCCACCAGTCCCTACGGTGTCTGGAAGAATCATTCGATTAAGCCATGAATGAATGACTCCGTCTCCAGGTTTTAGCGATACGCCACCTCTGCTACTGATAAAGTCAGGCAATGAATGTTGTAATTCAATGTCAACAGGTTTTGGATAAGCTGCGGTATGACAAAAACTTTGCATGACAAGATCTGCAGTGAAACCCAAGCATGCTAACTCTTTTAACTCATCTCTGGTCATCGCTCCTGTCGTGTCTTGAGACCCAACTGAAGTAATTTTTGGTTCGCAATAAGTTCCCGGTAACACTCCTTCAACACCACAAGCCTTACCAACCATTTTTTGCGCTAGGGTATAGCCTTGTTTTTTGTTAATTGTTTCAGTGACATGACTTAAAAAAACTTTTGATTTGTTAACGTTTAAAGCCTTTGCCGATCGATCAGATAAGCCACGTCCAATAATTAATGGAATTCGACCACCAGCCCTAACCTCATCTAAAATTGTTAAAGGATTGTGATCAAAAGTAGAAATAACTTGACCCTTGTCGTTACAAATAACCTTTTCATGTGCTTTTAAAATAATGACGTCACCATTATTCATTTGCGATACATCACACTCGATAGGGTATGCTCCAGAATCTTCAGCTGTATTAAAGAAAATAGGTGCAATCTTTGCTCCAAATACAAAGCCTCCAGTATTTTTATTCGGAATAAATGGTATTGAATTTCCCATATGCCATTGCAATGAATTGATTGCTGATTTTCTTGATGATCCTGTTCCAACCACATCGCCTACATAAACTAAAGGATTATTTAATTTTTTCAAATCCTCAATAATATTAAGACCATTTGGCATTTTATTAATTAACATTGCTTGAGCGTGAAGAGGAATATCCGCACGAGACCATGCATTTTGCGCTGGGGATAAATCATCTGTATTTGTTTCACCATCCACCTTAAAAACAGTTAATTTTATTTCATGGTCAATTTCTTTTTTATTGGTAAACCATTCTGCATTCGCCCATGACTGAAGCAGTTTAGTGGCATATGCATTTCCAGCTTTATGTTTATCGACAACGTCATGAAAAGCATCAAAAACTAAAATGATACTTGATAGAGCCTGGCTTGCCTCTTCTGCAAGATCAGAATCCAACAATGGAATTAACGCTTGAACGTTATAGCCGCCTAACATGGTCCCTAATATCTCAACTGCTTTACTTGGAGCAATTAAACTGCTGTTTATTTTTTTCTGAGCAACATCATTAAGAAATGCGGCTTTCACATATGCCGATTGATCAACACCTGCAGGCACTCTATTGATTAACAGCTCTAATGCATATTCCAGGTCTTGTTTTTTATCATCTTTTAAAAATGTGACGAGCTCTGCGGTTTGTTCTGGAGTCAATGCCAGAGGAGGAAGGCCATCTTTTCCTCTCTCTGTTGTGTGGGCTATGTAGTCTTGAATAATCATTTGTTTGGAAAATTAATTAATATTTAGAGTTTATTTTAGAGCAAAAAAAATAAATTCCCAAAAACTTTTACAGGGTTGCTTTCATGCAGGGGTAACTGATGTAAAATATTGTTTGAATAATTTATTGTTGAAAGAAAAATAACCATGGCCTCAATGTTATCCAGCATTTCACCCTTAGATGGACGTTATGATGCTCAATTAAATGAGTTAAGACCCTATCTAAGTGAGTTTGGCCTGATCAAGCACAGAATTAAAATAGAAATACTTTGGTTTATTAGTTTAAGCGAAAATAAAAAAATCAAAGAGGTCCCGGGTTTTAACAAAACAACCATAAATGCATTAAAGATGGTTGCTGAGTCTTTTTCAGAAAAACAAGCCGCCGAAGTTAAAAAAATTGAACAAACAACCAATCATGATGTAAAAGCAATTGAATATTGGCTCAAAGAAACATTTAAAAAAAATAAAGATTTAAAACCCTATTTAGAATTTTTTCATTTTGCTTGCACTTCAGAGGATATTAACAATTTATCTTATGCCCTCATGGTAAAAAGCTCGACCCAAGATGTCATCCTTACAAAACTTGAAGCTTTGGTTGGCAATATCAACATGCAGGCCAAAAAGTATGCGGATGTTGCCATGCTTGCGCGAACTCATGGGCAATCTGCAAGCCCGACGACGATGGGAAAAGAATTTGCAAATGTAGCTGCGCGTCTAAAAAGGCAAATTTCACAATTAAAGAAGCAGAAATTTTTAGGAAAAATGAACGGTGCCGTGGGAAACTTTAATGCCCATCAAGTTGCCTATCCGGAAATAAATTGGCAACAACATACCAAAGATTTTATTAACTCAATGGGTCTAGAATATAATCCTATGACAACCCAAATTGAGCCTCATGACTTTCTTGCTGAGCTGTTTAATACCATAGCTCGTATTAATGTCATTCTGATTGATTTTAATCGTGATTTATGGGGTTACATTTCTATGGGATACTTCAAACAAAAACTTAAGAAAAATGAAGTGGGTTCTTCAACCATGCCGCATAAAGTCAATCCAATAGATTTTGAAAATTCAGAGGGAAATTTAGGATTAAGTAATGCCATTTTAAATCACTTAAGTGAAAAATTACCTATTTCCAGATGGCAAAGAGATCTAAGTGACTCTACCGTATTAAGAAATATTGGTAGTGGTATGGGATACCATGCCTTAGCCATCAATTCATGTATCAAAGGTTTAAATAAACTTGAAATCAATCATGCTGTGATTGCCAGCGATTTAAATCATTCTTGGGAAGTTCTTGCTGAGCCAATTCAAACGGTAATGCGACGTTATGGTATTCCGGAACCCTATGAAAAACTAAAAGCGTTAACACGTGGCAATCGAGATATTAACCAGGAAACATTAAAGGTATTTATTAACGAATTGAGAATCCCTGCTCATGCCAAGAAAACCCTTCTCCAACTGAGACCGGAAACCTACATTGGCCTAGCAAACCGCTTGGCTAAAAAATCTTAATCTTATGCTCAATATTTTAGTCCTTTATTACTCGCAAGATGGGGCAATTCATCGTTTAGCACAACAAATTGCGCGAGGAATTAATTCGGTTAATGGTACTGAAGCGATATTGAGAACAGTGCCCCATACCATAAATTCCAAACAATCTATTTTTGCTCCCGAAGTGGAACTATCAGAAATCGAAAGTTGTCATGGTCTAGCTTTAGGTAGCCCCACGCATTTTGGCAACATGTCTGGAACCATGAAAAGTTTTATTGATCAACTCACCCCCTTATGGCTGAAAGGTAGCCTAGAAAATAAAATAGGTACCGTATTCACTTCTTCGCATTCTCTTCATGGCGGGAATGAAACTACTTTAATCTCTATGCAAATTCCATTGCAGCACCTTGGAATGATCATCATGGGCATTCCCTACTCTGTTAAAGAACTTAATTTAACAAAAACAGGAGGAACACCCTATGGATCAAGCCATACCGGAGCTGAGACATTGTCTCAAGATGAAGAAAAAATTGCATATGCCCAAGGTAAACGACTCGCGGAATTAACGCTCAAAATGCAATTATGATTTTCATCATCAACCAACTCTCCTATATATTTCTTATTTTTATAACACTTGTATGGGAATTATTCTTTACCTTAACTGGGGAACCCTCTTGGTTAGTTGTTAAGGCTTTAATTCTTTTATTACCTTTAAAAAAAATATTGCATAAAAATTTATACACACTGGAATGGGTCAATTTTATAATCATTCTATTTTTTATTGAGGGTGTCGTGAGGGCTTGGTCAGATCCTCTTCCGAGTCAATTATTTGCCCTGAGTGAAGTGGTGTTCACTTTTATTTTTTTTCTAACCAGTTTATTGATTTTTAAAAAATGAATTTTTTACTTTCTAACGATGATGGCTACCAGGCACCTGGGATTCGTGAACTAGCTAAAGCTCTTGCACAAATAGGTAATGTGGTGATCGTTGCTCCCGAAGAAAATAAAAGTGCATCAAGCAGCTCTTTAACTTTAAAAAATCCATTAACCATTACCGAAGCAGAAAAAAATATATATTACATCAATGGGACACCAACTGATTGTGTTCATATTGCCTTGTCAGGTTTTTTAAAATTTAAACCCGATATGGTGATTTCAGGTATCAACGATGGTCCGAATATGGGCGACGATACCATTTATTCTGGAACTGTAGCAGCTGCTATGGAAGGCTATCTGTTGGATATTCCGTCGATGGCTATTTCAATGTCGCAGTATGATCCTCAGCATTATCTTTCAGCCTGCCAAGTAACTTTAGAACTAATTCCAAGGGTGATGAGTTTAAAACAACCCATTCTATTAAATATTAATGTTCCTGATTGTCCTTACGCTGACATTCGTAGTTTTGACATTACTCGTTTAGGGAAAAGACATAAAGCTGAACCCATCATTCATCATCCAAATCAGAATAATAAAATTATGTATTGGGTGGGAGCTGCTGGAGAGCCAAATGATGGTGGTGAGGGGACAGATTTTTTTGCAATCAAAAATCAAAGTGTTTCAATTTCCCCTATAATATCTGACTTAACCAATCACAATAAAATTGATTTATTAAAACAAAATTTACTATGAGTAACTTTAAGATCAGCATCATCTTTATTACAATCTTGATTATTTCAGGCTGTGTATCCAAGTATCCGGAAACGGTGCAAGTGGATAATTCGCAAAATAAAATTCAAAAATGTCCTGATGTCTATAAAGTGGTTAAAGGCGATACTATTTTTAGCCTCAGCATTAAATGTGGTTTTGATTACAGAGAAGTTGCTGCTGTAAACAATATTAAAAAGCCATACAAAATTAGTGAAGGTGAAGAAATACGTTTTGATTTACTACGTAACAAAAGTCAGAATGCAGAATCAGCAAAAACAAGTGATTCAACCGATGTAGAAATAAAAACCCTCGATGATGAAAATGAGATTGTGACTCAAGACAAAAAAAAGGTCACACAAGAAGAGATTGGGAAACCGGTTCAAATTAACGAGCCAATTGCTACCCGTGAAACTTATAATCCAAAATCTGTTAAAAAAACAAAAGAAATTATTGCTAAAAATACCGAGTCCCTATCCAATCGTTTTGTCTGGCCAACCGAGGGAGAGGTCTTAGAAAATTTTAATCCCGATGAAGGTAAAAAAGGTATAGCCATTCAGGGAACACTGGGACAAGAAATTAAATCGATTGCTAAAGGCCGTGTCATTTATGCTGGGGAAGATTTAAAGGGTTATGGAAAACTTGTCATTATCAAACACGATGATGACATCTTAAGTGTCTATGGTCATAATCGCGAACTATTGGTCACCGAAGGTCAACAAATTAATGCTGGAGACATTATTTCAACCATGGGACAAACTGACAAAGAACAAGTTATGCTTCATTTTGAAATCCGCAAAAAAGGGTTATCCGTCAATCCCATGGATTACTTCAAAACTAAATCTTAATTAAATTCGCCTCGTTCTTGTTTTTCCATATAATCGCGAGCCGCAGTCATATCATAGTTGCGGGCCCACTTGATGATCTCATCAAACGCGGGGGCACCAATTTCACCGACTTGGGCATGAATCCCCGCCTTTTCGCGGACGACCAATATGCCAGGAATTTTTTCTACTTCAAAATATTCTCCTATTTCTGGGTATTTTTCTACATCGACCATCCCAAAAACAATGTCCTTATTATTTTCCGCAGCTTTTTCAAAAACTGGAGTGAAATCTTTGCAAGGCTCACACCAAGGAGCCCAAAAATCGACGATGACAAATTCATTTTTCTCAATCGTTTCTTTAAAGTTTTCTTTTGTTAATTCTAGTATTTTTGCCATCGTATTTCCTATAAATAAAATGTATTAAAATTTGTTGAAGCTATATATTTCTTCCAAAGGCAATCTGTTTCTTTCAGCAGACTCGCGCTCTTTTAATTCGTCTCGTGTTTCGCCTAAGCTTAAGGGTTTGCCAATGGCAACAAACGAGAGAATATCATAATTACTTGGAACTTGCGTTAATTCTCGAGCTTTATCCTTGCTAAAACCACCCATCTGATGTGCTGCTAGCCCCATAGATGTTGCCTGTAGGCAAATATTTTCTGCAGCCGCTCCACAGTCGTAATGAGCATAACCATTCTCTTGTTGGTTATGACGATAAAAACGATTAGTACACGTTAACACCAGGAGTGCCGTATCCATAGCCCAGTCTTGATTAGAAACGGATAAACAATTCAAGGCCTGGCTAAACATAGCGGCATCACTTTTGTTAAATAAAATAAACTTCCAGGGTTGCTCACCCCTGCATGAAGGCGCCCATCGTGCAGCTTCCATCAGTGAATTGATCTGTTGATCTTCTAGAATATACTCAGGGTCAAACGATCGAGGACTCCAACGATTGGCCAGTAAGTCATGTATTGGAAAATTTGTATCCGCTTTTTTATCCATCTATTGTTTGATTCCTTCAAGAAGTAAATTGATTTCAATTTTATCACCTAATGCACTATTTTCCTTAACCCCCCAGGTGTATCCAAAATCGGATGCATGAAGGATGATGTTCCCTTCAAGGCCGACTCTATAGCCGCCCCATGGATCTTCACCAAACCCTAAGACTGTAAATGGAATATCAATTTTTTTTTCAACACCGCCCAAGGATAAAACCCCTGAAACTATGCCATTATTGTCATCAGTCATTGAAATTTGATGACTGACAAACTGAATTTTAGGATTTAACGCTGTGTTTAAAAATTTTTCTTCTTGGATGTGATTATCACGTTTTTTATGATCGCTGTTAATATCTAACAGACTCATCTCCACCTGGACAGAGGTTTGATTCATATCCTCTAGATTAATCTGCATAGTTCCCGTCATGTTTGGAATGGTGCCTGAAGTTTTAGCAACAACATGGCGAATTTTCCAATTCGCAAAACTATGCTCCGGATCAATTTTATAGTATCCAGTTTGAGCAAATAGGTTCGATGCAAAGAACGCTAAAATCAATACATACTTTTTCACAAAAATTACCTTAGAATAAATAAACCACTAATGTGATTAAAGAAAAACAAATTAATTCAAAAAAAATAACTTATGTCAGAACACATAAACTTTATGCAAGAGGCCATTAAAGAGGCTCATAAGGCACTTAAGCAAAACGAAATTCCCATCGGCGCGGTGATCACTTACAACAATGAAATTATTGGAAGAGGTTTTAACCAAGTGATTAGCCATTCTGATCCAACATCACATGCTGAAATCTTAGCCATCCGGCAGGCTTCTCAATATTTTAAGAATTACCGACTTCCTGGAACAGCGCTATATGTGACTCTTGAGCCATGCATCATGTGTTTGGGGGCGATTTTTCAAGCCAGAATCCAGAATGTCTTCTTTGGAGCTATGGATCATAAATTTAATAGCTGCAACGAAAATCATCATCTGGTTAACAATAAAATTTTAAATCATCACACCACATTTGAAGCTGGAATTTTGCGCGAAGAATGTGGCGACATACTTAATCATTTTTTTATAAAAAAAAGAGGTACTCAGTCCAAAGACGAGAGCACCTCTTAAAGTTTTCAGAACTCTAGGTTTACTTCATGTAAGAAGCGAGCTGAGTTCCTTCAGACATTTGAATCACAATCTTCTTCACCGCTGAGAAGTTAGATTTATGTAATTTACGGCCTTTGACATGATATTCACAGGACCAGTTATTGTTGTTAATGACGTTACAGTTTCTTAAATTTTCTTTATCCACGAGCTCATTTTGAGTGTCGTATTTCAATAAAGCGACATTTTGGTCTTTCTCATTCATGCTGAATTTGTAAACTAATTTATGATCCGCATCTTCACAGAAACTTTGACCGAGTACTTCGTTACATTTAAAATTTTCTGCAGAAGCCACACTCGCAAATAAAATCGATGTTGCTAAAATTAACTTTTTCATAATATTCTCCTCTTAAAAAATTATGTAGTGAGTGCATTATGAAAAAAAACACAGACAAAGTATCGGGATTTGGTCCCGAAGCAAAATATGTATTTCATATTTTGGATAATCCTTATTAGAATGGCATTATGGTAAATTTTTTAATTGTGGATGATCACGACATTATTCGTGAAGGTATCAAAAATCTTCTTGAAACTAAAACCGCATATAACGTTATTAACACGCTCTCCAGCGGTGAGGAGGCTTATCGTTTTTGTACAGGCCAACTCGAACAGCCTATTGATATTATATTGATGGACATCACCATGGAGGGGTACGGAGGCCTAGAGGCCTCAAAAAGAATTCTGAAAAGAAATCCTAAACAAAAAATCATTATTATGACGATGCATGATAATCCAGTTCTAATTGACCAGGCCATACACATTGGTGTACTTGGATTTGTTTCAAAAAACGCACTAACCCAAGACTTATTTAATGCCATCGAATTCGCCATAAATAAACGTATTTTTATAAGCCCAAAATTAAAAGCCAATATTGAAAATAAAAAAAGTTACGATAAAAAACTGGCGTCATTAACTTCTCGGGAGCTCGATATCCTAAAGATGATTGCCTCTGGTGACAAAATGGAAAAAGTTGCTGAAACTTTGTTTATATCAAAAAAAACGGTGGCTAATAATTTAGCGATCATTAAATCCAAGCTTGATATTGAAACAGACTATGAATTATTCTCATTAACCCTCAAAAATAATATGGTCATTTAGATGAGTCTTAAGAAAAAACTCCTCATCTATTTAAATCTGATTATCTTACTGGGATTTTTTATTGCCCTGTTCTTGAGCTACTTTCAGACTAAAGAAAATATTCGTGAGGATATCAATTCATCAATTGATCTTGCAGAATTTGCTATTACCTCCACTTTAAGTAATCGAAAAAGCTTTGATAATCTCACTGAGTTTGCCTTTGTGAAAGACCTCAATAATTTAAAAAAACTCCATCATCTAAAAATTGAGGTTTTAAATACCGAAGGTGAAGTTTTAAGCAGAAGTAGTGACAATTTAAACTTAAAAATTTCCCCACCAGTTTGGTTTAAAAGCTTGTTTGAATTTGATGACAAGGCTGAAAATTTCTTAAGAATTGTTAATGTCTCAAACGCTGCAAGTAACATTGGATCCATTGTGATTGAAAGTAATTTAGACTATGACCACCAAATTATCTGGATTGAATTTCTAGCTTTATTAGAAGTGGTTTTCTTTGTTGTCCTCTTTATTAATTTATCCATTCTCATGATCTTTACTCAGACACTGGTCCCCATAGACAATATCATTGATGCGCTCACCAAAGTGAGCTCAGGACAATTCAACATCAAGCTGGAAAAAATCTCGATCAGTGAATTTGAAACCATTCGCTTTCATTTAAGTAAAGTGATCCATAAGTTAAAAGCTAATGACAAGGCCATTAATCTGTTAAATCAGAAAATACTCGACGTTCAAGAACAAGAAAAAATCATGATCTCACATGACCTGCATGATCACCTGGCGCAAGACTTAGCCTCGATTCAAATTCACTCACGCACGGGGCAGCTTACAAAATCAACAAAGAAAAAAAACGATATATTTTCTGAGGTGATTAAAATTTCTCAGAATATCAATGAGTCGATCCGAGAGTTGATCAAAAAAATGAACTTATCGATGATTGATGAGCTTGGTTTTGAGGGAGCGCTTGAGCATTTAATTAATCAATCATTAGCCAATGTCAACATTAAAAATATTGATTACACGATTAATATTAAAAGCATTCCAAAAAAGATGCAGACCGATTTATATCGGATTACTCAAGAGACCCTATCCAATATCAAAAAGCATTCACTGCCCACCTATGTTCGCATCAGTCTAGATCATGACCGTAAATTTATAACCTACAGAATTGAAAACGATGGGTTGTTAAAGAAGCCAAACACTGCTCACAAAAAGGGGATTGGTTTAATTGGCATTGAACAAAGAATAAAGAAATACAATGGTGTTTTGCAATATCACAGCCACAATAATAAATTCAAGTTGACTATAAAAGTACAAAAAAAAACCTGACTTAAAAAAGTCAGGTTTTAAAAATTATAGGAGAATTTTTATTTACTATTAGGCTAAATCGCCCATTGCGCGCGAACTTGGAACACATCAATGTCATCTGCATCGCGTCCACTAGCTTTTTTCAGCAAATCGAGATCATAAAATCTTTCATATCCTGCAAGGACTCTCATGTTTTCATTGAGATACCAGTTAAGATTTAGAGTCATGCGTTTTGCATCGCCGCCAGTAATGTCTGCGTCTGTTAAGTCAATTGAATCATGTCTTAAAGCCACTTCCCAAGCACCCCAGGTTCCTTTATCAGGATCAAAAATTTTAGCTGGCTTTAGACGCTTAAATTCACCATCTGTTGCCTTATATTCACGCGTCTCTCCAGTTAAAGTCCAGGCAACCTGAGCATAATAAGCGCTGACATCATAATCAGATGAGCCATTATCTCGGTTAACAGTCCCTTTTGCATATTCTGACTGGAACGAGAAAGGTCCGTTCATGGCACTTAATTCCAAGATACCCATTTGTACATCATTGAAATTTGAAATATTTCCTGAATTAACTACTTTTAAACTTGAAAAGTTGGTTGTTGAATATGCAAATGCTGGATCTTTTCCGTTATTAATCTCACCAGTATCACTTTGCTTACGATAACCATAGTTAGCGCCTAACATGACCATACGATCTTTTTCTAAGATCGGGTTCCATGTTCCTCGAATTGCAAAACCCTTACCTTCATTTTTTTCACGACTCGCTGAGCTTGATGTAGAGTTTGCAGCGCTTGTTGATGCAGCAACACCATCACCATAAAAACCACCTTGAACGTTCCAGGTTTCACCCATTGCTTTTAAATTAACTCCGATAGCACGATCAAAGAATGGTACTGAGAGTCCATAAACTAAAGAACGCTCTGCAAACATGATGTCGTTCGAACTTTCTTGCACCTCTTGGCTAAAAGCATGTTTCTGATTACCAAATGTGAATTCCCAATTTTTGTTTGGATTATAGGTACCAAAGAAATCTTTTATACCCACTTTATCACCACCCCAATCTACTTCAGCCATGTAACCAAATTTTTTATAGAGTTTACCTTTGGCATAGAGTCGCGCACGTCTGATTTCGGTTCCATCCACAGGATCAGATGTTGACCCAAGATCACCGTGAGAATGCTCAGCAAGGGTTGCATGTAAACGTCCGCCGATTTGCATAGTAAAAGCATCGTCAGCACTTGAAATTTCAATTCCTTTTTTACTCATTTTTACTTTAGCTTCAGATTTTTTTTCTTTAGTTCTATTTTTTGCAAGCAAAGCACCTTCTTCTTCAGTTAACACACCTTTTGTGACCAGGGCGTTCACTAAATCTTCGGTTGAGTCAGCAAATGACGCTAAAGGAAGACCGGCTA
>JAURED010000007.1 GCA_030827595.1 Burkholderiales bacterium | reverse complement strand
GCGTTCACTAAATCTTCGGTTGAGTCAGCAAATGACGCTAAAGGAAGACCGGCTATACCAGTCAACATCAATGCCGTAGTTAGTTTTTTAAGTTTCATTTAAGATCTCCATATAATTCTTAATGTGAATTATGGAGATCAAATGTGACACTATTATGACAATTTTATAAAATTATCAAATTAAAGATTATTCTGGCCTCATGTGAGGGAAGAGAATAACATCGCGGATACTCGGTTTGTTGGTAATCAGCATAATTAAACGATCAATGCCGATACCGCATCCGCCCGTTGGAGGGAGTCCATATTCAAGCGCACGAATAAAATCAGCATCATAAAACATAGCTTCATCATCGCCCGCTTCTTTTTGTTCGACTTGTTTCTTAAATCGAGCGGCTTGTTCTTCGGGGTCATTTAATTCTGAGAATCCATTAGCGATTTCTCGACCTGCAATAAATAATTCAAATCGCTCTGTGATGCTCGGATCAGTATCCGAAGCTCTTGCAAGAGGAGAAACCTCGGTCGGATAGTCAATAATATAGGTTGGATGCCACAAATGCTCTTCGGCAACCGCTTCAAATAAAGCCAGTTGCAATGATCCGAGTGTTGCGTTGGTTGGTAAATCCTCGCCTAAACGCTGCACTTCTTTGGATAGAAATTCAACACTATGTAAATCCTGCTCTTTATATTGAGGGCTATATTTTTCAATGGCCTGAACCAGTGTTAGACGATCAAAATCTTTAGCGAAATCAATTTCTTTTTCCTGATAAGTGAGCTTGAGATCGAGACCACAGCTTTGGATACAGGCCCGAATACATTCCTCGGTAAAAGTCATGAGCCACTGATAGTCCGCATAAGCCGCATAAAACTCCATCATGGTAAATTCTGGATTGTGACGCACACTTAATCCCTCGTTCCTAAAATTTCGATTGATCTCAAAAACACGATCAAATCCACCGACAACCAAACGCTTTAGATAAAGCTCTGGTGCGATGCGTAAAAACATTTCCATATCCAGGGCATTGTGGTGAGTCTTAAAAGGCTTGGCACTTGCACCTCCAGGAATCGGATGGAGCATCGGTGTTTCAACTTCGAGAAATTGATTTTTCCCCATAAATTCTCGAATCGATTGCATGGCTTTGGACCGGGTTAAGAAAGTGTCTTTGGTGTCCTGATTCACCATCAGATCGACATAGCGCTGACGATACTTCATTTCTTGATCTTGCAGTCCATGAAACTTTTCGGGAAGCGGCCTTAAAGATTTGGTAAGCAGAATAATCTCAGTCACTTCAATGGTTAATTCATTGGTGTTGGTTTTAAATAACTTGCCCTTTGCGCCAATAATGTCACCCATATCCCACTTTTTAAATGCAGAGTAGAGTTCTGGATTTTGCTCGTTATTGACGAGATCGCGTGCGACATATAATTGAATACGGCCCGAACTATCCTGGATGGTGGCAAAACTTGCTTTACCCATGACGCGTTTTAACATCATGCGCCCCGCAACAACGACATGAATATTTTTTTCTTCTAAACTCGGCTTATCAATGGCGTCATAATCATCATGCAACGTTTGCGCAAAATGCTCCGGCTTGAAATGATTTGGAAAAGCGACTCCCGCCTGTCTCAACTCCTGAAGCTTGGCTCTTCTTTCTTGAATAATGGTATTTTCGTCTACCGCTTGAATGTCATTATTTTCCAACTTATACCCCTTGTTTTAAACTCTCTGTAATAAAAGGATCTAGATTCCCATCTAACACCCCTTGTGTGTTTCCTACCTCGACCCCCGTACGTAAATCTTTAATTCTAGATTGATCTAACACATAGCTTCTAATTTGATGTCCCCAGCCAATATCTGACTTGGCGTCTTCTAGTGCCTTTTTTTCCTGATTCCGCTTTTCCATCTCAATTCGATAGAGCTGTGACTTCAACATATCCATCGCTTGTGCTTTATTTCTGTGTTGTGACCGATCATTCTGACATTGCACAACCACACCACTCGGTTCATGCGTAATTCTAACAGCAGAATCAGTTTTGTTAATATGCTGTCCCCCTGCGCCCGAAGCCCGATAGGTATCAATTCTTAAATCAGCAGGGTTAATTTCAATATCCACAGACTCGTCGATTTCAGGATAGACGTTTACCCCAGCAAAAGAGGTATGTCTTCGACTTCCTGAATCAAATGGAGATTTGCGTACTAATCGATGAATGCCAGTTTCGGTACGAAAGTAACCGTAGGCGTAATCGCCAATGACTTTGATAGTCGCCCCTTTAATCCCTGCCACCTCACCCTCGGTAATTTCCATCACCTCCACCTTAAATCCCTTTTCTTCACTATATCGAAGATACATGCGTAACAACATATTGGCCCAGTCCTGTGCCTCAGTCCCACCGCTGCCTGATTGAAAATCAATAAAACAATTATTAGGATCCAGCGGATTAGAGAACATTCGTTTAAATTCTAATTGATTGAGCTGTTTCTCCAGTTTTTCTGCATCCTTCAACAGGTCTTGCAAGGTGGCATCATCCTCCTCAGCTTGAGCTAATTCAAACAATTCCTGGTTATTCCCAATGGCTGTATCTAATTTTTCAAACTCCTGAATGGTGTCTTCAAGAATTCTTTTTTCTTTTCCAATTTTCTGGCTCAGTGCATTATCCTCCCAGATTTTTGGATCTTCTTGTTGCTCAGTTAATTCTTTTAATTGATTTTTTTTATGATCAAGGTCAAAGATAGCTCCGCAAGGCTGAGAATCGGTCACTGATTTCGGTGAGTGATTGTTTTAATTGATTGAGTTGTTCTGAATCCATTTTTTTAATCTATGTAAATAATTTGCGTTATTTTAACCTGTTTTTGTTAAAGGGAGAATTGTCATAAATCTGTCATAATTTATAAATATAATGAGCGAAATTATTATTAATCTTTATCAGGAGTTATGAATGGTCTCAACCCTTAAAAAAACAGTTTTAGCAACCTTGGCAACTAGCGCATTCACTTCATCAGTTTTGGCCGTTGACATTATTGCCATTGATGGTTCATCAACCGTATATCCGATTACTGAAGCTGTTGCTGAAGAGTTTCAAAAGGAAACAGGTATTAAAGTTACGGTAGGCGTTTCCGGCACCGGTGGTGGTTTTAAGAAATTTTGCCGTGGTGAAACAGTGATTTCTGATGCATCCCGTCCAATTAAAGATAAAGAAGCGAAAGCCTGTAGTGAGGCCGGCATATCTTTCATTGAAATCCCAGTAGCTTTTGATGCGCTTACGGTCGTGGTAAATAAGGGTAATGATTGGGCCAAAGAAATGTCTCCAGCTGAGTTAAAAAAAATGTGGGGTCCTGACGCTCAAGGAAAAATCAAGAACTGGAATCAAATTCGTGAAGGTTTCCCAAATCAACCCCTGAAATTATATGGCCCAGGTGCAGATTCAGGGACCTTTGATTATTTCACCGAAGCCATTATTGAAAAATCTAAATCCATTCGCGGCGATTTTACCGCATCCGAAGATGATAACGTTTTAGTTCAAGGGGTTGCGGGTGACAAAGGCGGTATCGGTTATTTTGGTCTTGCATATTATGTTGAAAATAAAGATAAGCTCGATGCCGTTAAAATCAAAAATAAAGAGGGTAAGTTTATCGAGCCATCAATAGAAACGGTTATGGATGGATCCTACAACCCTTTATCAAGACCTTTATTTATTTATTTAAATGCAGCCAAAGCAGCCTTTGATCCTAAAGTGAAAAAATTTGTTGAGTTTTACCTCAAAAATGCAGGAAAACTATCGAAAGAAGTCGGCTATGTTCCTTTCTCAAAAGCAGAGTATGACGCGATCAATGCTCATTACAAATCTTTAAAAACAGGAACCGCTTTTAAAGATGGTCCAGCCATCGGATTATCAGTCAAAGAAATCCTAGACAAAGCAACGGACTAGGATTTTATTGATTTGTTGACATATTAAAAAAGGGGAAATTTCCCCTTTTTTTTTAATCCTGATGATCCATTTATGTGTAATAATTATTTGCGCTTTTAATAGTTTTATTTAAAACATGTCCAAAACAAAATCTACAGTTAGTAAGGCTCTGGCAAAAAATATTCGACGAAATTTTGTTGAAAGATTAATTGAATGGGCCTTAATGTTGTCAGGGCTGATTGCCATATTAATCACCTTTGGAATTGTTTTTATTCTTGTCACCGAATCTATACCCTTTTTTGAAGCCGTTTCAATCAAAGAATTTTTAACCTCAACCATTTGGACCCCAAATTTTGAGATTAAAAATTATGGCATTCTCCCGCTAGTGGCAGGAACGGTGACCATCACTGGAATAGCGCTCTTGGTTGCTATACCGCTTGGTACCATTACCGCAGTCTACCTTTCTGAATTCGCTTCGCATAAATTAAGAGAAACCGTTAAACCCATATTGGAACTTTTAGTAGGAGTTCCAACCGTTGTGTTTGGCTATTTTGCTCTTTTACTGGTCACACCTTTATTGCAAAAAATATATCCGGATTTACCAACGTTCAATATGCTTGGACCGGGAATTGTCATGGGGATTATGATTGTCCCTTACATTGCTTCAGTTGCTGAAGATGCCATGCGGGCTGTCCCAATGGCGATGAGAGAGGGATCCTACGCCATGGGAGCGACTCGATTTCAAACTGCTAAAACGGTGGTCATGCCAGCGGCCTTATCCGGAATTATTGCTGCATATATTCTAGCCATTAGTCGGGGTATTGGTGAGACCATGATTGTCGCTATTGCGGCTGGGCAGCAACCGAATTTCACTTTTAACCCCGTTGAGAGTGCCGCCACAATTACAGCTTATATTGTCTCAGTTGCCCTTGGAGATTTGGAGCATGGTGGGATTGGTTACCAAAGTATCTTTGCAGCTGGTATCGTATTATTTATTATGACTTTATCTTTAAATATTTTGGGTCAATGGACTCGAAAAAAATTTACAGAAAGGTATTAAATCTTGGCGATTAACGATCAAAACATAAAAGATTTAAATGCTATTCGTAAGTTAATAAAGCAACATAAAAAAAATGACAGTATTTTTGCGGGTGTCGGTTTATTTGTGATCGCTACCCTAGCCGTGGCCCTTCTTGTCTTATTTTTAGACCTAGTCATTGATGGGTACCCGAAAATGAATTTAGATTTTTTTTCCAATTTTCCATCTCGAAAAGCTGAGGGTGCGGGAATCTTATCTGCCTGGGTTGGCTCAAGCCTCGTTTTAATTGTTACTTTTTTTGTCGCCGTCCCCATGGGTGTCGCTGCTGGAATCTATCTTGAAGAATATGCAAAAAAGGGGTGGTTTGCTGATCTGATTGAAATCAATGTAGCAAATCTTGCGGGTGTTCCATCAATTATTTATGGCCTACTGGCTCTCGGCTTATTTGTGTATGAATTTGGTTTAGGGCAAAGTATTTTAACTGCCGGCCTTACATTATCGCTACTGATGCTGCCTATTGTAATCGTCTCGACCCGAGAAGCGATTCGAGCCATACCCGTGCATATCCGTGAGGCGGCCTATGCTGTCGGTGCAACGAAGTGGCAAGTCACTCTTCATCATGTTTTACAATATGCAATGGGCGGTGTGTTAACTGGAATCATCATTGGAATGGCCCGAGCTATTGGAGAAACAGCGCCTGTCATTACCATAGGCGCACTGACTTTTATCGCATTTTTACCCCCCTCACCTGTGACCGATGTCGTTCCTTTTATTAACTTTGCATGGCTTGACGCAGGTTTTACCGTCCTCCCCATTCAAATGTTCAATTGGATTTCCCGACCTGAACATGCGTTTCATATTAATGCCGCGGCAACGGGGGCTGTGATTATCATTCTCACTTTATTGATGAATGGTATTGCAATTAAATTACGTTATAACATCAGAAAGAAAATTAAATGGTAGGAATTTCACTATGGTAAAAAAACAAGAAATAATAAAAGCTGAATCAAAAGAATTTAATTTTCATTATGCAGATGGAACACATGCCCTCAAAGATATCAACATTCCTTTGTATGAAAAAAGAATTACTGCCCTCATTGGTCCATCTGGCTGTGGCAAATCAACATTCCTCAGATCATTTAATCGAATGCATGACCTGTATCCAGGAAATAAATACGCCGGTCAGATTATCTTATACCCCGACAATACAAATATTCTCGACAAAAAAGTTGACCCCATTGAGGTCAGGATGAGGATCAGTATGGTCTTCCAAAAACCAAATCCTTTTCCTAAGTCTATTTATGAAAATGTTGCCTACGGCCTGAGAGTTCGCGGTGAAAACAATAAACGTCTGCTTGATGATAAAGTGGAAGAGGCCTTAAAAGGAGCTTCACTTTGGAATGAAGTAAAAGATCGACTGCAAGACCTGGCTTATAACCTTTCAGGCGGTCAGCAGCAAAGATTATGTATTGCAAGGGCGCTAGCCACTGATCCTGAAATCATGTTATTTGATGAGCCAACATCAGCTTTGGATCCAATCGCAACCGTTAATATTGAAGAGCTCATGAGTGAGTTAAAGAAAAAATTAACCATTTTAATTGTGACCCACAATATGCAGCAAGCAGCGAGGATTTCTGACTATACGGCCTATATGTATTTGGGCAAAATGATTGAATTTGATGAGACGGATATCATTTTTACCAACCCCTCTAAAAAAGAAACCGAAGATTATATTACCGGTAAATTTGGTTAATATTAGCCAAAGATTGATTTTTTAATAGCCTCAGCTGCTTTCATTGCAAGGTCTCGATCAGCACACTCTGTCATAATTCTAATCTTTGCCTCTGTGCCTGATTTTCTTAACAACACTCTTCCCTGATCATGCATGATTTTCTCAGCATTTTTTACCGCTTCTTGTACATGCTCAGCATCTAGATTAACTTCTTCATTTATGGCAATGTTTAATAAGATTTGTGGGTACAATTCTATTTCAGCAACAGCCTCATCAAAGCTTATTTGGCGCTGTTGAATAGCTTTGAGCACTTGTAGTGCAGAGATGATTCCATCTCCTGTGCTGTGATGTTTCTTTAATAAGATATGGCCAGAATTTTCTCCACCATAATCCCAGTGTCGCTCTCCCATTAATTCAGAAACATAGCGATCGCCAACTTTTGATCGTTCAAATAACACATGGTTAGCTTTGAGATTCTCTTCCATAGCTAAGTTTGTCATTAAAGTCCCAACCACACCGCCCTGGAATGTGCCTGAAATGAGCTCAGCTTTAACAATAATATATAAAAGCTGATCGCCATCAATAATTTGTCCTTGAGAACTCACCATCAAAACACGATCTCCATCACCATCAAATGCAATGCCCAAATCTGCTTTATTTTTTCGAACTTCTGTAATCAATAAATCCAAATCTGTTGAACCACAGTCTTGATTAATATTGCTTCCATCAGGACTTACTCCAATCGTGATAACTTCAGCGCCTAATTCATTAAAAACTTTTGGTCCAACTTGGTATGTTGCCCCATGCGCACAATCGATCACAACCTTCAATCCCTCAAGGGATAAATCTTTTGGAAAAGTATTTTTACAAAACTCAGCGTACCTTCCTTGAGCATCCTCCACACGTTTTGCTTTACCAATAATCTCAGAATCAAGATTCTCGATTGCATCAATGGTTGCCTCTATTTCTAATTCAATCTCATCATCTAATTTTGTGCCGGTGCTGGAAAAAAACTTGATACCATTATCTTGATAAAGATTATGCGAGGCGGAAATAACGACACCTATCTGCGCTCTCATAGCTTTAGTCAAATACGCAACTGCAGGTGTTGGAATAGGGCCGGTTAAGTAAACGTCAACTCCAGCCGCAGAAAAACCGGCTTCAAGGGCTGACTCAAGCATATACCCAGACACACGGGTATCTTTACCAATAATGACTTTGGGTTTACTTGCGGATTGGAATTTTTTTGTTAATACCTTTCCTGCCGCAAATCCAAGTTTAGTAAAAAAATCAACTGTAATTGGAAATTTTCCTGCTCGCCCTCGGATACCATCTGTTCCAAAATACTTTCTCATTTTCTATCTTCCAGATATTTTTTAGTTACTTTTACATTGTGTGTTCTTATAATCATGGGGCCCTTATCTACCAGCTGAGATGAGAAAAAACCAGTTGCTTCATCAAGCCAATCCATACGATCACCCATAATTGTTTTTAGCATGCTCTTTCGTGAAAGACCAATTAATAAGGGATAGTTTAGTTTGGTAAAAGCGTCCATATTTTTAAATATTTTCCAATTATGCTCAAACGTTTTTCCAAAACCAAAACCTGGATCTAATATAAATCTTTCAAGGCTTATGCCAGATTGTAAACATGCATCCAGTCTATTTTTAAAAAATTTTATAATTTCTAAATGAATCTCATGTTCATAGCTGGGGTTATTTTGCATCATGAGTGGATCACCTTGCATATGCATCATACAAACCATAGCGTGCTCATAGCATTTTATAACTTCCAGGGAATTTTCTCCGGTCAATGCTTTAATATCATTAATTAAGTCTACCCCTTCGTCTAAAACCAACTGCATCAATTTAGACTTATAAGTGTCAACCGAAATATATATTGAAGATTTTTTTTTTAAAAGCTTTACCACTGGAAGAACTCTATCCATTTCATCTTCAAATGAAACAGGAATGGCACCAGGTCTTGAGGACTCTCCACCAATATCAATGATATCCGCACCCTCATCAATTAATCGAAGCGCATGATCATAAGCTTTTTCGATCGTATTAAATTGACCTCCATCAGAGAATGAATCCGGAGTGACATTCAGCACTCCCATAATCAGATGTTTTTTCTTCTTCAGTAGTTTTTGTAATGACATAAATAAGGTAGTGTTAAAACTACCTTATTTTACTTTGATTTTGCAGACGGTTGTGGAGAAGTTACAGCAGGTCCAGAACCTGACCCTTTTTTGTTAGTTGTGGATGAGCCATTGCTTA
Source organism: Burkholderiales bacterium (assembly GCA_030827595.1). GTDB lineage: Bacteria > Pseudomonadota > Gammaproteobacteria > Burkholderiales > Methylophilaceae > BACL14. The sequence goes on along the minus strand of JAURED010000007.1, from coordinate 24,919 downwards.
AGTTTGGTGTCGGTATTCTTACTTTTTTGCCCGCCATGATGTCGTTAATTTGATCCGCATCGATCGTCTCAAACTCTAATAAAGCTTTTGCCATGGCCTCAACTTTTTTCTTATTTTTTTCAAGAATTTTACGAGCCACCGCGTATTGCTCATCAAGAATTCTTCTCACTTCAGCATCAACTTTTTGTTGCGTTGCTTCAGATATGGATTTTGATGGCATGCCGAATGTAGACTCATTTTGATTATCGCTATAAACCATTGTCCCAAGCTTATCGGACATTCCATATTTTGTGACCATATCTCGGGCTAATTTAGTTGCACGTTCAAAATCATTCGAAGCCCCAGTAGACATCTGCTTCATAAAAATTTCTTCAGCAATACGCCCACCAAATAAAATTGAAATTTCTTCGAGCATCTTGTCCTTAAAATTACTAAAGCGATCAAACTCTGGTAATTGCCAAGTTAATCCAAGCGCCCAACCTCTTGGCATAATAGTCACTTTATGCACGGGGTCAGCTTTTGGTAAAGATTTAGCCACAATGGCATGACCAGATTCATGGTAAGCCGTATTAATCCTCTCATCTTCTTGCATGACTAAAGATTTACGCTCAGGTCCCATATAAATTTTGTCTTTTGCATCTTCGAAATCTTGCATAGTCACTGTTCGGTGTGAACGTCGTGCAGCAAATAAGGCAGCTTCATTTACTAAATTAGCTAGATCAGCCCCTGAGAAACCTGGTGTGCCTCTAGCAATAATATCTGCCTTCACATCGGCATCACCTGGAATTTTTCGCATGTGAACATTTAAAATTTGTTCTCTGCCTTTAATGTCAGGAAGAGATACAGCCACTTGACGATCAAACCTTCCAGGACGCAATAATGCTTTATCTAAAACGTCCGCTCGGTTGGTTGCTGCAATCACAATAACTCCAGAATTTGCGTCAAATCCATCCATTTCAACGAGCAACTGATTTAAGGTTTGTTCACGTTCATCATTTCCGCCACCCATACCTGCACCCCGGTGTCTTCCAACTGCATCAATCTCGTCAATAAAAACGATACAAGGGGAGTTTTTCTTTGCTTGTTCAAACATGTCTCGAACTCGAGCTGCGCCAACACCAACAAACATTTCCACAAAGTCTGAACCAGAAATGGTATAAAAAGGGACTTTGGCCTCACCCGCAATAGCTCGCGCCAATAAAGTTTTACCTGTTCCTGGAGGGCCAACCATAAGAACGCCACGAGGAATTCGACCACCTAACTTATGAAAGCGGTTTGGGTCTCTTAAAAAATCAACTAACTCACTGACCTCTTCTTTTGCTTCATCACAACCAGCTACATCAGCAAAGGTCGTTTTATTGGTTGCTTGGTCAAGTTGGCGTGCTTTACTTTTTCCAAACGAAAATGGACCACCCCCTTTTCCACCGCCCTGCATTTGCTTCATAAAGAAGATCCAAACACCAATGAGCAGAATCATGGGGAACCAAGAAATAAAAATACTCATTAACATGGATTGTTTTTCCTCAGGCTTAGCCTCAACTATCACGTTATTTTTGAGTAAATCTGACACCATCCATGGATCGGTAGGGGAATAAGTAGAAAATCTTTTACCATCTGATGTAATGCCATTGATATTTCTTCCATCAATTTCGACTTTGGAAATGTTCCCAGATTTTACTTGTTCCATGAATTGTGAATACACTAGCTTCGTTTCAAAGCGGCTAGTGGGAGAAAACTGATTGAATATCATCATCATCAGCGCCCCTATAGAAAGCCAAACTAAAATCGTCTTTAAAGTGTTGTTATTCAATATTTTTCCTTAAAATATGTCATTTATATTTATTTTACAGTTTTTCAAGCCCAATTAAAAATAATTCCGCACTTCTGTCCCTCGATGAATCTGGTTTTTTTATAATCACTTTGCTAAAGTGGTTCTTCAATTTTTTCACAAACTCATCAAAACCCGAACCCATGAATGTCTTGACTAGGAAATTACCTTTTGGTTTCAACCAATCCTGAGCAAATTCTAGAGTTAACTCATTTAAATCATTAATCATGGCTTGATCTCTTACCTTATTACCACTAATGTTGGGGGCCATATCCGAAATTACAAGGTCAACCGGCTTATTCTCTATCATTTTTTCCAAATCATTGAGAATCACTTCGTCCCTGAAGTCCCCCTGAATAAAAGTCGTCTTTTTGACCGGATCCATGGGCAGTAAATCAATCGCATAAATTTTGCCTTCTTCAGATAAAAGCGAGCTGATTGCCTGGGACCAACTTCCCGGTGCTGAGCCCAGATCCACGATACGATGATTGGGCTTAATCAGTTTATATTGTTCATGGATTTGAAGAAATTTATAAGCTGCTCTGGATCGGTAGCCATCCTGTTGCGCTTTTTGAACATATGCATCACTTAAATGCTCTTTAATCCAGTTTGTTTTGGTTCTTATTTTTTTCAACGCCTATCCCTTGAACATTGATTTCAAGTGATATTATCATTCAAAAAAATGAACTTCTCCACTTTCAATGTTATACATGCCGCCAATGATTGAAATTTGATTTTTCTGATATAAATCCGCAATAATTTCGCTTTGCTCCAAAATCTCATTGATCTGATGTTTAACGTTTAAATCGCTTACGTTTTGAACAAACTGTGCATTTGATGAATTTCTGAGATCTGTGGTTGTTTCCTCTTGATCAAGGCATGGAGTGATCTTTGCCACAACATCCGTTATGCTAGCGTCTTTAAAATTATCACAACACGCTTTTACTGCTCCACATGAAGTATGTCCAAGGATAACCAGAAGTTTACTTTTCAGGTATTTGATTCCAAATTCTAAACTACCAATTGCATCTTTGGAGGCAATATTGCCTGCTAACCTGACACTGAAAATATCACCAATAGCTTGATCAAAAATTAATTCCACCGGGGCTCTTGAATCACTACAGCTTAAAATTGAGACGAATGGATGTTGTTGATTTTTTGTTTTCTCAAGCAAAGAAGGATAGTCTTTATTTTCTCTCAAATTATTTACAAATCTTTGATTGCCTTCTTTTAATATTTGTAACCCTTCAGCGGGCGTCATCTTATCTCTATCGATTGTTGGATGTTTGTACATTAAAACTCCTTATCCTTATTATTTACAAAAGTTATTTTTAAGTTTTTTGATTGGGCATTCGTTTTAAAATCTTTTAATGTTGTTTTGATATCCAATGCCATATATTTGTTATTTTTGAAATCAATCACCACCTCAGAATTTTTTGGTATAGCTTCTAATTTTTCAATCAAATTGGCTTTATTAAAAAATGATATTTCTTCAGCAAGAATTATATGATGGTATTCATTGCCATTCTTATTAGTGACCGCATCATTTAACTCATATGAATTTTTATAACTTCGATACAGCGAGAAAAACAATCCAGCAATTAATCCATAAACAATACCATTGAGTAAATTAATTGTAATGATGCCTACAATAGTAATCGCAAATGGAATGAACTGCTCTAAACCTGACTGATACATCTCTTTGAACAAACTAGGCTTAGCTAATTTATAGCCAACAATAATCAAAACCGCAGAAAGAGAAGCTAAAGGGATAAGAGACATCACCGGGATTAAAAATATGATAGCCACCAACAACCAAACCCCATGCAAAATTGCAGAGAGTTTACTTTTTGCTCCGAAGTTAATATTTGCAGAACTCCTGACAATGACTTGAGTAATAGGTAAAGCGCCCACAAAACCACATAATACATTCCCTAATCCTTGAGCTTTTAATTCTTTATTAGGGGGGCTGATTCTTTTATCTGGATCAAGTTTGTCAGTGGCTTCAAGGCAAAGAAGAGTTTCCAAACTAGCAACTACCGCAATTAATAAGGCTATTTTATAGGTTTCAATATTTAATAGACTATCCACAGTGGGTAGGCTAAATAATTGGTATTCAGTAAATGCCTTACCATCATTAATATTCACCAGATGCTCTGGTGATAGATTAAAATTGAAGATTCCGCTCTGGTTCAAATAGGTTACCAAAGCACCTAAAAAAACCACCACAATTGGACCTTGAATGATTTTAAAAATATCTAGTTTATTAATTAATTTTTTCTCCCATAAAATGAGGATTGCTATTGAAGCAATAAAAATTAATATTGAAAAGTAATCAAAATTACTAAACGCACTTAGCAACGATGAAAATGTATTTTCATGATTTAATTGAGAAAATTCTTCCTCTCCAAAAAAAGAAGAGTCATAACCAATCGCGTGAGGAATTTGTTTTAAAATAATTAAAATACCTATACCCGATAACATTCCATAAATTACCGATAGGGGGAAAAAGTAGGCTAGAAAGCCTAAATTAAAGTAGCCAAATGCAAATTGAATGACTCCAGCTAAAATGACAGCTGTTAAAAAGTTTTCCCATGAACCAAGGACTAAAATGGACGAGGCAACAATCACGGTTAAGCCTGCTGCTGGTCCACTCACACCAAGCTGAGATCCACTTAATAACCCAACCACAATACCTCCAATAATTCCGGCTAATAAACCAGACATAAGCGGAGCATTGGATGCCAGCGCTATCCCTAAGCAAAGAGGGAGGGCTACAAAAAAAACAACGATACTGGATGAAAAATCTGACTTTAAATTTTTAAACATTTATGTTCACTTACCCTTATTTAAACCGAATGTATTGTAGAATATGTAGGTCGGGAAATGTTCCCAATTATTAATCTAATAAAGTAGAAAAATTAATCACACCACATTATGAATAATGCTCAAAAAAAAGCTTTGAAAGCACACGCCCATCATGTTAAAAGTTTTATAAGCCTTGGTAATGCCGGCATAACTCCAAATTTTATCAAAGAGGTCATTCATACAATCAATGCACACGAATTAATAAAAATTAAGATTGTGGGTGAAACAAAAGCTTTAAAACAACAAATCGCTCAAGAAATATCATCTTTGACAGAATCTGAATTTATTCAGATCATCGGCAATCAAGCTACATTTTTTAAATTAAATCCTGAAAAAAATAAATACAATGTCTAGCGCCATTTAAGCATTAAAAAAGTGGCAAGTAAAGAATGGATTAAGTAGGCAATACTTGATAGGCCGTGCCATAATGAAAAGCGATCAGCAAAAATACTTTCCATCACCTCTTTAGGAAGTGCTTGTATTTTTAATGTTTCTAAAAAGGGTTTTATGCCAAAAAGATTCATTAAGACTATAAAAAGAATGAGTAAGCTGATCCAAAAAAGAGAATTCTTAAGAACTCTCCATCCCTCCCCTTTAAGCAGACGAAACATCACAAAAGTTAAAACAATTAAACTAAAGTAACTCAAATACTCAAATAACTGTCCCGCAATTAAACCAGCTAAATAGCTTGTAGGGACCTTGTCAAAAATTACGTTTGCCACCACAATCATCCACCACAGCGAACCCACCCAGAGTGCAATTAATAGCTTTAAAAAAGTATTCATTTAAATATATTTCACATTCATGATTTCATAACTTTTAATACCCCCAGGGGTTTCAACTTCAACAACATCACCCAATTCTTTGCCAATTAATGCTCGCGCAATGGGTGAACTGATTGAAATTTTACTGGATTTAATGTCAGCTTCATCATCGCCTACAATTTGATAGGTCACTTTTTTTTCATCATCCAAATCTTCCAAATCAATTGTAGCCCCAAATACACATTTACCCTCTGCATTGAGTGACGCAGGATCAATAATTTGAGCATTAGATAGTTTTGCCTCAATCTCAGATATTCTTCCCTCAATAAATCCCTGCTTCTCTTTTGCAGCATCATATTCTGCATTTTCAGACAAGTCTCCCTGAGCTCTAGCTTCAGCAATGGCTTGGATAATATTTGGGCGATCTTGACTTTTGAGCTGTTGCAATTCTTCTTTAAGCCGCTCGACACCATTTCGCGTCATTGGAATTTGACCTGCCATTTGTAACCTTTATGAAATTTAAATTTATATCCACACGTATGTTGATTAACAATCATGAGGGGTGTCATTGGATTTTAATGATAGTAATTTACTTATGCAAGCTTTGAATGCTATTGACTTCCAGTTCGTCAACATACGACATGCCCACACAAGCTGCCTTCGCGCCAGAAAGGGTGGTGTAGTAAGTAATTTTATTCATGAGGGCGTTGCGACGGATCGTATAAGAATCTGCAATTGCTTTTTTATCCTCAGTAATATTTACAATAAAATCAATTTCTTTATTCTTTATCATATCGACAATGTGTGGTCGCCCCTGAGCCACTTTATTGATTCGATCAACGATCATGCCATGATTTTGAATAGATCTTGCTGTCCCATCGGTGGCAACCAGATCAAAACCAAGCTTAGCCAGGGCTTGGGCAATCTCAATAATCCTTTCATGATCTTCCTTACGAACACTCAAAAATGCCTTGCCCTTATAGGGCAATGTTGTTCCAGCTCCTAGCTGAGATTTGATGAATGCTTCAGCAAAAGTTTTTCCTGATCCCATCACCTCGCCTGTTGATTTCATTTCAGGCCCCAAAATTGTATCCACTCCGGGAAACTTAATGAATGGAAAAACAGCTTCCTTAACTGAGTAAAAATTAGGAACTATCTCTTTGACAAATTTTTGATCTTTCAGAGATTTTCCAACCATTACTTTTGCCGCAATCATTGCAAGAGGTTTACCAATTGCTTTCGAAACAAAAGGAACAGTGCGTGATGCTCGCGGATTTACCTCGAGGATATAAATGACCTCTCCTTGAATAGCAAATTGAATATTCATTAACCCATTAACTTTTAACGCTTGAGCCAGAAGCTTTGTCTGCTTAATCAGTTCTTGTTGTATTTTTTCTGACAGATCAAAAGGAGGTAATGAGCATGCAGAATCCCCAGAATGAACGCCTGCTTGTTCGATGTGCTGCATAATTCCACCCACAACAACATTTTCTCCATCTGATATTGCATCCACATCTATTTCTTGAGCATCATTTAAGAATCGATCCAGAAGGACAGGCGACTCATGCGATACTTTGACAGCCTCGGTCATATATCTCTGCAAATCTGATTCTTCGTGAACAATTTCCATCGCCCTACCACCCAGAACATAGCTCGGTCTGACAACAAGGGGGTAGCCTATTTCTGCTGCTAATTGAATTGCTTCATCGGCTGTTCTTGCGGTTCTGTTCGGTGGTTGGTTTAATCCGAGATCGATTAAAACCTTTTGAAATCTTTCTCGATCTTCAGCAACATCAATATCTTCAGGACTGGTGCCAATAATTTTTACACCGTTAGCTTCTAATGCTTTGGCTAATTTTAGAGGCGTTTGTCCCCCATACTGAACAATAACGCCATCAGGTTTTTCAATATCCACAATCTCTAAAACATCTTCTAAAGTAACGGGTTCAAAATACAGCCTATCCGAGGTGTCATAATCTGTTGAAACGGTTTCAGGATTACAATTCACCATGATGGTTTCATAACCCTCTTCTCTGAGAGCATAGGCTGCATGAACGCAACAATAATCAAATTCAATACCTTGTCCGATACGGTTTGGCCCACCTCCCAAAATCATTATTTTTTGATTGTTTGTTGGAAGCGCTTCACATTCTTGGTCATAACTGGAATACATATATGCTGTGGATGTTTCAAACTCAGCAGCGCAGGTATCTACTCTTTTGTAAACTGGTTTTACTTTGAATTGATTTCTAAGATCTCTTATCTGTTTCTGGGTGACGCCCATTAGTTCTGCCAGACGCTCATCTGAAAATCCCTTTTTCTTATATTTCAAAAGAATTGCAGCATCTAAATCATTCAACTTATATGAAGATATTTGATTTTCTAATTGAATTAACTCTTGAATTTGAATTAAAAACCAAGGGTCAATTTTTGACTCTTGATGGATGTCATCCAGGGACATACCTAAACGAAAACCGTCTGCCAAAAACCAAATGCGTTCAGGGCCTGGTTGTCTCAATTGATTAATGATTAAATCTATATCTTTTGTTTTTGTCGATAATCCATTTACCCCGGTTTCAAGACCGCGTAAGGCTTTTTGAAATGATTCTTGGAAAGTTCTACCAATCGCCATCACTTCACCAACAGATTTCATTTGAGTGGTTAAATGACTATCCGCTTTGGGGAACTTCTCAAAAGCAAATCTTGGAATTTTTGTTACCACATAATCAATGGATGGCTCAAATGAAGCCGGAGTTTGTCCTCCAGTAATGTCATTTTTCAACTCATCTAGGGTAAAGCCCACGGCTAACTTAGCCGCAATTTTTGCAATTGGAAAACCTGTTGCTTTGGAGGCAAGAGCAGATGAGCGCGACACTCGAGGGTTCATTTCAATAACCACCATGCGACCGTCCAAGGGATTAATCGCAAACTGAACATTTGAACCACCTGTGTCAACCCCAATTTCTCTGAGCACAGCAATCGAGGCTGACCTCATAATTTGATATTCTTTATCTGTTAAGGTTTGTGCAGGAGCTACCGTAATTGAATCACCGGTATGCACTCCCATTGGATCAAGATTTTCAATGGAGCAGATAATAATGCAGTTGTCATTTCTATCTCTCACCACTTCCATCTCATACTCTTTCCATCCCAAGAGCGACTCCTCGATCAGAAGCTCATTGGTTGGAGACGCATCCAAACCCCGCTCACAAATCTCAATAAATTCCTCTTGGTTGTATGCAATACCGCCGCCACTTCCCCCCATGGTAAATGAAGGTCGAATAATTGCAGGATATCCAATTGAGGCTTGGACTTGCTGAGCTTCCTCTAAACTATGGGCAATAGCGGAACGAGCTGAAGCAAGACCAATTCGACTCATCGCCTCTTTAAACAATTGACGATCCTCCGCCTTATCAATAGCCTGCTTTGAGGCTCCAATTAATTCAACATTGTATTTTTCTAATACTCCATGACGATCAAGATCAAGTGCACAATTTAAAGCAGTTTGTCCTCCCATGGTCGGTAATAGTGCATCTGGAGTTTCTTTTGCAATTATCTTTTCAACAATTTCCCATTGAATAGGTTCGATATAAGTTGCATCTGCCATATTAGGATCAGTCATGATCGTGGCGGGGTTGGAATTTACTAAGATGACTCGATAACCCTCCTCGCGAAGCGCTTTACAGGCCTGTGCTCCTGAATAATCAAATTCACAGGCTTGACCAATCACGATTGGACCAGCCCCAATGATCAAAATAGATTTTATGTCACTCCTTTTTGGCAATTAATGTTCCTCAGATTTTTGCATTATTGAAAAAAATTGATCAAATAAATAAGCCATTTCAGTTGGTCCTGGACTTGCCTCAGGGTGTCCTTGAAAACTAAAAGCAAGTTTATTCCTGGTTTCTATACCTTGAATGGTTTGATCAAAAAGAGATTTGTGGGTAATTACAATATTGTCATTTAATGAATTGTCATCGACTGTAAAACCATGATTTTGGCTGGTAATAAAAACTCTTTTAGAGAATAGATCCTGGACCGGATGATTCGCTCCGTGATGACCAAATTTCATTTTTTTAGTTTTGGCTCCCAATGCAAGAGCTAGCAACTGATGTCCTAAACATATTCCAAAAATTGGCATTTGCTTTTCGATAAAATACTTTATGCTTTTGATTGCGTAATCACATGGCTCAGGATCACCTGGACCATTGGATAAGAAAATTCCATCAGGTTTTAATTTTAAAATATCTTCAGGGCTTGTTTTCGCTGGAACAACAGTTAAGTCGGCACCTCTCGCCACCAGCATTCTTAAAATATTTTTTTTCACTCCAAAGTCATAGGCCACCACTTTGTGCTTTTTATTGCTCCCACTAACGAACCCTGATCCAAGCTCCCATTCACCCTCATGAAAGTCATATGCTTTTTTGGTTGTTACTTGTTGTGCTAAATCCATGCCAGAAAGACCGGGGAAATTATCAACGAGCTTCTGTGCGTCTTTAAAATCATTGCCGATAATGATGGCACCTGCTTGAGCTCCAAATTTTCTTATATGTCTTGTTAATTGACGGGTATCAATTCCTGCTATGGCCGGAATACCTTGATCTTTCAAAAATTTTGACAGGTCTGTTTTGTTTCTAAAGTTTGAGCTGATAAGGGATTCATCATGAATAATTAAACCTTTACAAAAAACTTTTGCACTTTCAAAATCTTCTAAATTTGTGCCTGTATTTCCGATGTGGGGATAAGTTAATGTGACAATTTGCTCTGCATAAGATGGGTCCGTCAGTATTTCCTGATATCCCGTAATGGATGTATTAAAAACTACTTCACCGACTGAATTTGAATCTGCTCCAATTGATTTGCCTTGGAACTGAGTTCCATCTTTTAAGATTAGAAAGGCCGGCGTTGTTTCCGACAATGAACACTCCTGTTAGTTTGATCGAAGGGGTGTTTAAAAGAATGCTGTCTTTCAAACTACTGAATTATAGTAGAAATTAGGTAACCATTCAACGTCTTAGTTTAAAAATTTAACTACTTTAAGCCCAAAACATCTTGCATATCAAAAATTCCAGATGTTTTGTTTGCTAGAAAAGTAGCAGCTTTTAAAGCGCCAGCAGCAAAATTACCTCGATTGGTTGCTTTATGGGTTAATTCAATTCTTTCGCCATCACCGGCTATCATGACCGTGTGCTCACCAACAATATCGCCTGCGCGAATGGTTGAAAACCCAATTTCATTTTTTCCACGTTGCTCATCACGGCCATGGCGGGTATAAACTGCATGGTCAACTAAAGATATATTTAATCCTTCTGCAGCTGCCTGCCCCAATCTGAGCGCTGTCCCTGAGGGTGAGTCAACTTTATGTTTGTGGTGAGATTCAATAATTTCAAAATCATAATCTGGTAAAAATTTTGCTGCTTTTTCCACTAACGATATGAGAACATTAATTCCCACACTCATGTTGGGTGCCATACAAATTGGAATATTTTTACTTGCAGATTGAATTTGAGTGATCTCATCCTTATTAAACCCTGTAGTTCCTACCACATAGGCAATTTTATGTTGAACAGCAAAATTAAGCATATTCATTGTGGCTTCAGGTCGAGTAAAATCTATGATGACATCAGCAAGATGAAAGTTATCCGTTAAGTCATTGCTTATTAAAATACCCGTTTCAATTCCAATAAAATAGCCCGCATCTTTTCCAAGATGAGAACAATTTTTTATTTCATGAGCACCCACTAACTCGAAAGATTCATCAGAAACTAACTGTTTTATTAAAGTTTGACCCATTTTTCCGGTCGCACCCAAAATAATAATTTTTAATTTATCCATAACTAAAATCCAATTTTCTCTAATAGTAACTCAAAATATGCAGGATCGGATTCATCCGGTAAAGACTTAATAATATCCTCCTTCACACTTTGACTAACCGACTGCTCGTCGTCAATTTTATATTCCTTCTCAACTGTCTTTGTTTTAATATCGCCTTCAACACTCTCACTCGGTATATCTTTTTCTGTAACTTCAGAAGCCTCTATATGTTTCACTGCTTCTTTTACTTCATTGTTTTCTGATGAGGTCTCAATTTTAATATCATTAACACTTGGTTCAGGATCATCATCCCAAAACTTTAAACGACTCAACAGCGACTGATCTTTTTCCTGGTCCTCATAGTCCTCTTTAGAAATTTTGATTGTTTGCGAATTTTCTTTTACAGATTCATCGCTATCCCAAAACTTTAAACGACTGAGTATGGATTTTTTATCCTTTTTTTGTTCCTCATAATCTTCTTTGGTGAGGGTAATCACTTTTGATTGCTTTTCAGTTTGAGCACCAATCATGACATCCTCTTTGTTTATTAGATCACCTTTGATATCAACCAATTCATCATCTTCAAACTTTACCACCAGATGTCTCTCCTCTATGAGCTGATCGTCTTTTATCATCTTATATATATAATCCCAACGATTTTTATGAAAGGAATCTTGAATTAAAGGCGTTCCAAGAACATAGCGAACTTGAGCCCTAGTCATCCCTGGCTTTAAACCCATAAGCATTTCAGCGGTAATGATATTGCCTTGCTGCACATCAAGTTTATAAATTTTTGCTTCAAAATAATCTACAGGGTTTTTTACAGAGCAAGAGGAAAGCAACAAAGAGAGTAAAATAAGAAAAAAGGTTTTTGTTCGCATTAATTGAAAGTTTAAATATTTCTTTGAATAATAGAGTTGAATAATATACCATGATGATAAATAAATTAATTCAATGACTGGAAAAAATATGGAAGATCATGTTGATTTTAAGAAAACTGGATTAAAAGCTACCATACCCCGTCTTAGAGTTTTAAACATCTTTGAAAGCAATAGAGAAAAACATTTATCTGCTGAAGAGATATATAAAATCATGATTAATAATGGTGAAGATATTGGACTAGCAACCATTTATAGAGTGCTCACTCAGTTTGAACAAGCTGGACTTTTATTAAAACATCATTTCGAAAGTGGCAAGGCAGTTTACGAGTTAAATGAGGAATCTCATCATGATCATATTGTTTGCCTTCAATGTGGATACGTTGAGGAATTTGTTGATAGCGAAATCGAAAAGAGACAAAAAGTCATAGCCGAAGAAAATGGTTTTAATATTATTGACCATTCTTTGTATCTTTATGGTGATTGTACGAAGAAGCCCTGCCCACATAAAAAAAATAAATAACTCAATGCAACATTTCCTTAGCATGCTCCAAAGTTGTGGCCGTAATCTCAATACCGCCAAGCATCCGAGCCGTTTCCTGAATCCGATCTTCATCGCTCAAGAGATCAATTTTTGAGATAACTGATTCTTCTTTTTCATCCTTATAAACTTTAAAGTGATGATCTGCTTTTGAAGCGACTTGGGCAAGATGAGTGATTGAAAATACTTGATAAAAACTACCGAGTTGCTTTAATAATTTTCCAACAATCTCGGCTACACCTCCGCCAATACCAACATCCACTTCATCAAAAATCATTACTGGTATATTTGTGTTCTCTGCAGAGGCAACCCTAATGGCAAGACTGATACGGGATAATTCACCGCCAGATGCAACTTTTGATATGGGAGCCAAATCCGCCCCCTTAAAGGTTCTTATTTGAAAAACAACTTGATCAATTCCACTCAATTGAGGTTCAACTTGACTCATATCAATTTTGAATTCAGCGTTACTAAAAGATAATTGATTTAAAAATGATGTGATTTTATCTGCTAATACTTTTGCCTTGTCTTTTCTTTGCTCAGATAATTGTGATGCACATTCAAAGTAATTTTGAAAAGCTAATTTTTCTTGAAGATCAAACTGATTGTCCTCGAAGGCATTATTCAATTCATTAAACCTTTCTTGCCATAATTTATATTTGGATTCAAAGCTTTCAGGCTGAATAGAATATTTTCTAGAAAAATCAAATACACTTTGAATGTAAGTTTCCAATTCAATTACTCTGCCTTCATCATCACTAAATTGACTTAAGTAATGATTGAGGTTTCTTTCAAGTTCATTGATCTGAATCAAAATATCCTCTAATAATGCAGAATCATTTTTTAAACCTTTATCGAGGTGATAGGCAGCAGTTAAATCTCTACTAATTTCCTTAAGAAGTTTATTAATGGAGACATCATCCGCGGAAATAAGGTTATTACATTTTTGAATTGTGGTGATTAATTCTTTCGCATTGGTCAATTTTTTATGTTCTTCTTGAATGGATTCCCAACTTAAAAAACTAAAATTTAGCTGTTCATAATCTTTTATGAGCAGCTTTAAATCTTCAAATTCTTGTTCAATATGTAATTTGTTTTTTTCAAACTCATCTTTCTTTTTTTTCAATACTTTCCATTCAGCATATAGATCTTGAGTTTTATTAACCAGCTCAGTAGCTTGTGCATAATGATCTAAAATATTTAATTGTGTTGTTGGTTGTATCAGCGAATGAAAAGAGTTCTGGCTGTAGATATCGATTAATAGCTCACCAACCTCTTTTAATTTAGATATCGGACAAGGAACAGAGTTAATAAAGCCCTTCGATCGCCCATCAGGAAAAATAATTCTTCTTAATAAAAGAGATTCATCCTCAAAAAGATCATTATTTTTTAACCAATCTATTACAATTGAATTTTTAGATATATCGAATTCAGAGATAATTTCTGACTTTTCACTTCCTTTTCGAGTTAAACCACTCTCACTTCTGGAACCCAGCGATAATGATAATGCATCAATTAAAATCGATTTTCCTGCCCCTGTCTCACCAGTTAAGGCTGTAAATCCATGACTAAAGCTAAGCTCTAGTTGATCAACAATTACATAATCACGAATATTTAAACTTACCAACATTCTCTAACCCCAATTTAATTTATTTCTTAACATCTCAAAATAACAATAATCTTTTGGATGTAAAATAGACACACGGTTAGAAGATTTTTGAATGTGAATTTGATCACGCAAATCTAAAGGAAATTTGATCTGTCCATCAACGCTAAGGAAACCCTCATCCATATCTATAATTTTAACGGATATAGGTTGCTCAGCATTAATTGCAATAGGGCGATTACTCAAGGTATGAGGACTTATAGGCACAATGGCTACAGCATCTAAATCAGGATGTAAAATCGGACCGCCAGCAGAGAGTGCATATGCAGTTGTCCCAGTCGGTGTGGCCACAATAATTCCATCTGATCTTTGATTATGTAATAGCTTTTGACTTACACTCAGCTCCAGTTCAATTAATCTGGAACCGCTTTTAATAACAATATCATTAAGTGCCAATGACTCATAAATTAATTTATCATCACGCATAACTTTGACACTGAGAAGCATACGCTCGTCTGTAACGTAATTTCCCTCAAGAATCGAGGTTAACTCTTTTTCCATTGCCTCAAAACTGATGTCAGCTAAAAAACCAAATCTTCCTTGATTGATTCCAACCATTGGAACACCCATGTGGGAGATGGTTCTGCCAACACCCAACATAGTTCCATCACCTCCTAAAACAATGATTAGATCTACATCTTTACATTGAGATAAAGCGACAGAATCATAAGAGTTTAATTTGAACTGTTGTTGAGTTTTTTCTTCTATAAAAACTTGAATTTTTTTTGAGTCGATAAATTCAATTAGAGCTTGTAATTTACTTGAAAAATTTGGGTCTTCTTTTAAGTTATTATATTTACCTATGATTGCAATTTTTTTAAAACTCATAATTAAATGATCCGGTTATTATTGATATAATCAGGTTATTAATTTTAATCTATTTAAATCATAACTACTAATCATAAAAATGCATAAACGCAGATGGATAAAAGATCACAACAACTTTTAAAAGTTTTAATTGATCAGCATATTAGCGATGGGGCACCTGTCGGCTCAAAAACCTTATCCGCACATGCAAATGTAGATTTAAGTCCTGCAAGCATCAGAAATATTATGAAAAATCTTGAAGACCAGGGGTTTATTTCTAGTCTTCACACATCCTCAGGTCGGGTCCCTACCAAAAAAGGTTACCGATATTTTGTTGACTCATTATTAGTTTTTAAAAACCCATCCGAAGACGAAGTAAATATGATTTCTGGAAAAATAAACTCATCGTCCAGCTTGACTAATACTATAGCCGATACACTCTCTAACCTTACCCATCATGCAGGATTAATACTCATCCCTAAAATAAAAAAAACTACTTTTAAACACATCGAATTTATAAATCTTTCTAAAGATAAAGTATTGGCCATATTAGTAACGAGTGACGGCCAAGTGATGAATAAGATTTTAAATGCTGAAAAAGAGTACTCCGAAAGTGAATTGATTGAATTTTCTAATTACTTCACCAATAACTATTCTGGATTAACCATAGAAGAGGCACATCAAAAAATTAATAATGAAATTATCGATACCAAGAAAAGAATGTTCGATTTAATGCAATCGGCAATGGATACTTCTAATCTTGAATCCAATGAAAATATTTTCATCAGCGGAAAAGAAAACCTAATTGATAATGAAGAATTAACGAAAGATCTTGTCGGTTTAAAAAAAATTATTAATCTTTTTGACAAAAAAAATGCTCTCATGGCCCTGCTGGAAAAAAGCCAAAGCTCCTCCGGTGTACAAATATTTATTGGTGAGGAGTCTGGCTACCATGGTCTTGATGAATGTAGCATTATCACTTCACCTTATGAGGTTGATGGCGAGGTTATTGGCTCATTAGGTGTAATCGGTCCGACGCGGATGGCATATGAAAGGGTTATTCCAATTGTAGACATTACTGCTAAACTGCTAAGCTTTAATAATCAGAAAAAATTCACATGAGCTATTATCAAAAAGAGCCAGGCTATACCCATGGGGATATTCCTAAAATTGGCATTATTCTTGCCAATCTTGGAACTCCTGAAAAACCTACTTCTGCAGCATTAAGAAAGTATTTACAACAATTTTTAATGGATCGTCGAGTTGTTGAAATTCCACGTTTTATCTGGTGTTGGATACTACATTTCATCATTTTAGTTTTTCGTCCAAGTGCCAGTGCAAAAAAATACCAATCCATTTGGACAAAAAAGGGTTCCCCTCTGTACGTAAATCTTATTAATCAAAAAATAGCTTTTGAAAAAGAAATCAAAAAAAAGTTTAAACAGCCCCTTGAGGTGGAAATTGGGATGAGCTACGGTCAACCCTCGATTGCAAGTGCGGTTGATAAATTAAAAGCAAAAAATTGTACCAAAATTTTATTTTTTCCACTTTACCCTCAATACGCCTCCTCATCTTCTGGGGCTGCCATGGATGGTTTATTCAAGAAATTAATTAAAACAAGAAATATTCCTGAAATCCGAGTGATTAGAAACTATCATGATCATCCATCTTATATCAATGCTATTGCTCATTCTATTCGTAACCATTGGATTAAAAATGGAAAATCAAATAAATTAATTTTTAGCTTCCATGGCGTACCCATGAAATCATTAATGCAAGGTGACCCTTATCATTGCGAATGCCATAAAACGGCACGCTTACTGAGAAATAAATTAAAACTAAAAGAAAATGAATCTCTCGTTTGCTTTCAATCTCGATTTGGTAAAGCGGAGTGGTTAAAACCCTACTTTGCAGAAACTTTAAAAAAAATGGGTCAGGAAAAAAATCTTAAACTTGATGTCATTTGTCCTGGTTTTTCAAGTGACTGCTTGGAAACTCTTGAGGAAATCAACATGGAAGGACGTGAAATCTTCGCTGAACATGGTGGTGATCCAAAGAAATATCGCTACATCCCTGCATTAAATAACAATGATATGTGGATTAAGGCAATGCTTGAAATTGCTGAGTCACACCTTCAAGGTTGGTTGGATTATAAATTTAAGCCATCAAAAATTCAACAGGCCTCTATGGAAACAAAACAAGCTTATCAGAAGGTAAAACAAAGCTCATGATCATTATCACTGGCGCAGCAGGTATGATTGGCAGCGTGACTGCCTGGCACTTCAATGAAATCCTCAAGGAAGATCATCTGATCTTATGTGATGACCTGGCCAATGATAATCAAGAAAAAAATTTTCACAAAAGAAAATACAAAGAATTCATCCAAAAGAATCAGTTTTTCAGCTTTATAAAACAAATACCTGAAAAAAAAATTGATGGGATAATTCACATGGGGGCCATTAGCGCAACGACAGAAAAAAAAATGTCCCGCCTCATTCAAGATAATATTCGTTTTTCACAACAATTATGGAAATTCTGTACAGAAAAAAAATTACCCCTCATTTATGCAAGCTCAGCAGCAACTTATGGGGATGGCAAGCAAGGTTATGAAGATAACATTCAATCTGACTTATTCCCTTTGAATGCTTATGGGTATTCAAAATATTTTTTTGATCAATGGGCAATATCAATGGCTGAAAACAATGACGCCCCACCCTATTGGGCGGGTTGTAAGTTTTTTAATGTCTATGGTCCGAATGAATATCATAAAGGGCGTATGGCCAGTGTCGTTTATCATGCTTATAATCAAATAAAAAATACTGGCAATATCAATTTATTTAAAAGCAATCATCCAGAATTTAAAGACGGGGAACAATTACGAGACTTCATCTATGTCAAAGATGCTGTTAGTGCAATGATCCATTTATTACTCGCAAAATATGAGAGTGGAATTTTTAATATAGGTACTGGCAAGGCACAAACTTTTTTTGAGCTCGCTTTGTCTCTTATTAAAAATGAAAAAGCCTCAGAAGATCAAATTAAATTTATTGACATGCCTTCAGATTTGAATGGCAAGTATCAATATTTCACAGAAGCAAAAATTGATAAATTAAGAAATTCTGGCTACAGTAAAAACTTTATGAATCTATCTGAAGGTGTTACAGATTACTATCAAAATTATCTATCACAAGAAGATATATATTTATGAACAAACATATATACAACGAGTTGATTACAAAAATTAAGACCACAAAAAAAAGTATTTTAGTGATTGGTGACTTAATGTTAGATCAATATATTTTTGGGGAAATCGATCGCATATCCCCAGAGGCCCCCGTTCCAATCTTAAAAGCAAATAAAATAGAAAATCGTTTGGGAGGCGCTGGCAATGTTGCAAATAACCTAATAAATTTAGGAGTTCAAACTACTTTAATTGGAGCAATTGGAAATGATACTAATGGCAAAAGCTTTTTAGACCTATTAAAAACAAAGAAAATTAAATCAAATTTAGTTTTTAAAAAAAGTGACCGGACTACAACCAAGGTGAGGAGTATTGCCTCAAATCAGCAGCTAATTCGTCAAGACTTTGATAGTAATTCCATTTCCCTGAATAAAAATGATGAGCAAAAAATAATAAATCAAATTACTAAAAATATTTCCATTATTATTTTATCTGACTATGCCAAAGGCTTTCTCACTTTTGATTTGTGCCAAAAAATCATTAAAAAAGCTAATAAAAACGGTGTGAAAGTGATTGCCGATCCTAAGGCTAGCAATATGGATAAGTATCGAGAGTCATATGCAATTACTCCGAATAGCAAAGAAGCTCATCTCTTTACTGGCATCGATAATAATGACAACAAACATGAAAAACATTTAATTCAACTAATCCAAAAAAATCATATTGATAACCTTATCGTTACAAATGGTGAAAAAGGTATTAGTCTTTTTACAGCAAAATCAAAAAAACAATTTCCAGCGATATCACCAAAACAAGTATTTGATGTTTCTGGAGCTGGTGATACCGTCATTGCAACAATTGCAACTGCATTGCATGTTGGCCTTGACATGGAAACTTCTATTCAATTAGCAAACCTGACTGCTGGAATTGTTATTCAAAAAATTGGTACAGAAGCAATTAATTTAAATGATTTGGAATCATATATTTTCGAAAACGATTTAAATGGCAATCATGAAAAAATTTTTTCTGCAGAAAAGGTCATTGAAAAAGTTAAGATACTCAAAAAAAATCATAAGAGCGTAGGTTTTACCAATGGCTGTTTTGATATTCTTCACTCTGGCCATGTTACCTATCTTGCAGAAGCAAAAAAACAAGTTGATTTTTTAATATTAGGCCTAAATACAGATCATTCTATTAAAAAAATCAAAGGACCCTTAAGGCCAATTGTTGATGAACAAAATAGAGCAAAAGTATTAGCTGGACTTTCTTCAGTTGACGCTATTGTATTTTTTAACGAAAACACACCTATCAAGCTTATTAAATTGATTCAACCAGATTTATTAATCAAAGGGAATGACTATAAAGTATCCGAAGTAGTAGGTCACAATGAGATAAAAAAATGGAAGGGCGAAGTGAGGCTCATAGAATTAATTCCTGGACAAAGTAGTTCAAATATAATCAAAAAAATTAATCAAAGTGAATCGTGAAAAAATCTTAATCTTTGGTCCATCATGGGTAGGTGATATGATGATGGCCAAATCTCTTTTTTCGAATTTAAAAAAAAGAAATCCCAGATGTATTATTCATTTAGCTGCACCAAGATGGTCAATTGATATTGCAAATCGATTTCCTGAAATTGATAAAATAATCCCGCTAGATTTTTCTCATGGAAAATTAGACCTAATCAAAAGAGTTAGTCTGAGTTTATCACTTAGAAAAGAAAAGTATGATGAATGTATTTTTTTAGTAAATACCTTTAAATCATTATTCTCAATTTTATTTGCAAATATTAAGCTGCGAACAGGCTACATCGGAGAACGACGCGGTTTATTTCTTAATAATGCTTTTAGGAATAATACCCTACCGACTATTGAAAAATTTACTGCTCTTTCGAGATCTAAAGACTATAACAAACCTAAAATTATTACCCCATCAATAAAATTTGATAAAACCCGAGGGATTAGATTTTTATCTAAAAGAAAAATACCTCATCATAAATTAGTTATTATTGCTGGGGGAGCCGAATATGGGCCGGCCAAAATTTTACCTCAACAAAAATATGCTCATATAGCTATAAAGCTTTTAGAAAAAGGGTTTCATATTCTGTTGGTGGGCTCAAAAAATGATGAAAAAATAAATCATCACATTAATGAACTCACAAATTTTCAATGTTTCGATATCACTGGGAAAACATCATTAAAAGACTGTATTGATATTTTTAGTCTCGCTAAATACTTTCTCAGTAATGATTCAGGATTAATGCATATTGCTGCAGCTCTTAAACTCAGCCAAGAATCTTTTTTTGGATCCTCAGATCCCAAACATACTCCTCCGGTAAATAAATATTCATTCATTAATTATTTAAATTTAGAATGTAGCCCATGTTTCAAAAGAGAATGCCCTTTGAATCATTTTAATTGTATGAACCTAATTAATGAAAGCGAAGTAGCTAATAGAATAATATGTGCAATGAAAAAATAGCGACCGTTTTAGTCCCTAACTACAAAACCCTCAAGCTCACAAAAGTTTGTCTAAGATTAATTAAAAAAAATACAGATCTTAAAAAAGTTCATGTCATTGTGATTGATAATGATTCAAAAGATGATTCCACAAAATATCTGAAAAGTCTTAAATGGATCGAGTTAATTGAACGAAAAGGAATTAAAGGGGAAGGTGGTCCAATGTCACATGCGAGAGCTTTAGATTTAGCTCTCACAAAAGTAACCACCCCATTTGTTATTGCTCTCCATACGGACACATTTGTAATTCATCCTAATTGGTTGAATATCTTACTTCATCCATTTGAAAATAAAAATGTGGGAGGGGTCGGCTCATGGAAGCTTGAATTTGATAGTTTTTTAAAAATTTTAGGAAAAAAAATTGAATATTTTTTTAAAATTTTTTTTAATAAAAAAATAAATCGCCAAAGGTTTGATCAAAATTACCACTACATTAGGAGCCATTGTGCAGCCTATCGAGTCAGCTACATTAAAGCTGTTAAATCATCATTTTCAGATGGTAACGAAAGTGCAGGAAAAGTTTTACATGAAAAAATGAAACTGGCTGGCTATGAAATGATATTTTTAAAATCTAATTATCTTAATAAGTATGTCAACCATATTAATCATGCCACCCAAGCCATAAATACTGAATTTGATATTCGATCAGCAGGAAAAGTACTGAAAAATTATTTTAGTTATATGAATAAGAAAGAAATTATCGACATTTTAAAAGATGATGGTCTAGATAATTAACTCATTTAAAAAACTTACTGTTTTTATATTTTTTTTTGAGACCACTTGTTTCCAATTTTTAAAATCTGTCCATGCTGATACAAAGATAAAGTC
Source organism: Burkholderiales bacterium (assembly GCA_030827595.1). Classification (GTDB taxonomy): domain Bacteria; phylum Pseudomonadota; class Gammaproteobacteria; order Burkholderiales; family Methylophilaceae; genus BACL14. Next base: position 3,225 of record JAURED010000007.1, on the reverse strand, counting down.
TAAGTTATATTTTTCAGCAGTAGTCATATCGTATTCAGAATCACCAAAAAAAAGTGCGGGCATAAAATCATCATTGGCTGTTTGATGATAATTGATAATTTCATGTTTTGAATCAGGGCTTCCATATATTCCGTAATCGAAAAAATGATCAATTTTTTTTTGTGTTAGAAGAGTCCGGACTTCATTCTGATCACCTCCACTCATAACCATCCAGTGTTGATTTTCTGTCAATTTTCTTAACTTATCAAGGTCTGCGGTCACTTCACATTGATTTAAAACCAGAAGTACATGTTTATTTAATGCATCAATTAAAAATTGAAAATTTTTATCAGCGTATGATTGCATCATGATATCAGTCAAAAAGTACTTAAATTTAACGTAACGGGATACCCCAGTATTTTTGATATGGTATTTAACTAATTCATTAGCCTGATCTTCTGATGCACCATAATCTAAGGCAGCTAGCTTATAGGCTTCTGATTTTTTGAAGTTAGAATTTAAAAGAACCCCATCGCAATCGAAGATGAGTGTTTTATATTTTGAAAAATCCATTAAACCTTAATTGAGGATGCCTCTTGGGCTAGTTTTTTAATTCCCGCCCAATCTTTATTTTCAACAAGATCATTTGGTGTCAACCAAGTGCCTCCACAAACTGGAACATTTGGAAGTGATAAAAAGTCTATAGCCGTTTCAACTTTTATACCTCCTGTTGGACAAAATTGAATATTGGCAAATGGTCCGGCAAAGCCACGAAGAAGATTAACTCCGCCTACTGCAACTGCAGGAAAAAGCTTTAAAAAATCGTAACCTTCATCAGCGGCCATCATGACTTCGCTCCCCGTTGAAACACCAGGCAATAAAGGTAGATCAATCCTTTTACACTCATTAGACAAATCGACAGTAAATCCAGGGCTTACAGCAAACTTTGATCCTGCATTTTTTGCTTGAATGGCGTCTGCTTTTGTTCTTAAAGTGCCGGCACCCGTAATCGCATCAGGTAACTTATTTGAAATTAATTCAATAGCATCGAGGGCACAACTTGACCTCATCGTAACCTCAAGAACTCTTATTCCTCCCTCTAAAAGTGACTCCGCCATTGGGAGAGCATCCTCAATTTTATTAATTACAATCACTGGGATTACTGGCCCATAATTCGCTAAATCTATTGTATTCATTTATCTCTTTCTATTTAAATCCATGTAACAGCCCCCTCTTCAGCAGTAAGTACATTTTTTCTTAATGCTCCAAAAAGTTCTCTCCCCATCCCATGGGCATTGTTATGTTTTTTACTTTCTGACAATGTTTCAATTTTTCTCTCATACCAGGTATCTTCATCGACTAAGACATTAAGTGACCCCACAATTGCATTAATTCTGATCATGTCACCCTCTTTAATTTTTGCAATAGCACCTCCTAAGGCAGCTTCTGGGCTCATATGAATTGCAGCAGGTACTTTTCCAGAAGCTCCACTCATACGACCATCTGTAACAATGGCAACTTTGAAACCTTTATTTTGCAGAACGGATAAAGGTGGCGTTAATTTGTGAAGCTCTGGCATACCATTTGCTTTTGGTCCTTGAAATCGAACAACAGCTATAAAATCTTTTTCTAACTTTCCCTCATCGAATGCCTCTAATAATTCTTCTTGCGAATCAAAAATCATGGCTGGGCCCTCGATAATATGCTTTTCCTCAGGAATGGCTGAAGTCTTCATAACTGATCGGCCAACATTTCCTTTAAGAAGTTTTAATCCTCCTGTTGATGAGAATGGGTTGTCATGAGTTCTAATGATTGAGTCGTCTCCTGAATTTTTTGAAAACTTACTCCATGATATTTTATTTTCGTTAACTGATAGCTTCTGGCCGTATTTTTCCATTCCCTGCCCAGACACGGTGAGCACATCATCAAACATGCATCCATTATCTAATAATTCTCTAATAACAAAACTCGGACCACCGGCATCTTGAAATTGATTCACATCTGCAATGCCATTTGGATATACGCTTGCTAAAAGCGGAACATCTTTTGCGAGGTAGTGAAAATCTGTCCAATCAATAATAATCCCTGCCGCTCTAGCAATGGCAACCCAATGAATCAAATGATTAGTTGATCCTCCTGTGGCCAATAAAGCAGCCATGGCATTTATAATTACCCTTTCATCAACCATCTCACCCAAAGCATATGATTTTTTATCTTTGATATTATTTATAAGGAGTCTCACAGCTTCAGCCGTTAATACGTCTCTGGCATCATCTTTTGGATGAATAAACGCTGCACCTGGGACGTGCAGCCCCATGGCCTCAAGCAACATTTGATTACTGTTAGCAGTCCCATAAAATGTACATGTACCCTCTCCGTGATATGCTTTCGACTCTGAATCTAAAAGTTCCTTTCGTCCAACTTTTCCTAACGCATACTGTTCGCGTACTTTTGATTTAGATGTATTATCGATTCCGGTTGCCATTGGGCCTGCCGGGATAAAAATACTAGGCAGATGTCCGAAATGAAGGGCTCCAATTAGAAGTCCAGGAACTATCTTGTCGCAAATACCCAGAAGAAGTGATCCATCAAAAACGTCATGTGATAAACCTACTGACGTACTCATAGCAATTGTATCTCTTGAAAATAAACTTAATTCCATTCCAGGCTCACCCTGAGTCACTCCATCACACATCGCAGGTACCCCAGCTGCTACTTGGACTGTGGCGCCATTTTGATGAGCTACTGATCGAATTAGGTCAGGATAATTTTCATAAGGTTTGTGAGCCGAAAGCATATCGTTATAGGCGGTCACGACAGCAATGTTTGGTTTTTTTTCCTCAATGATAGTTAGTCTTTTATCGACAGGTAAAGAGGCAAATGCATGTGCAACATTGGCGCATCCAAGGCGATCAGCACCTCGATCACGATTTTGCATGGCTTTTACTCTTTTTAAATATGCTGTTCGCGTCGGACGGCTTTTTTCTTTAATTTTTTCAGCAAGCTCTAATATAGAATTTTTCATTGATTACTCTTTTTTTATTATTTTGTAACCAGGATATCTTCCATCAACATGAATTCTAGGTCACATCCAAAAAACATATTTAATGCATCTTCTGGAGAACAGACCATCGGCTCTCCTCGTCTGTTGAGGGAAGTATTCAGAACCACTGGGACACCCTTTAATTTCTTAAAGTTTCTAAGCAACTGATAGTATACTTTATTTGTTTTTTGTTGCACAACCTG
>JAURED010000019.1 GCA_030827595.1 Burkholderiales bacterium | reverse complement strand
TGGTGGGCCCACCTGGACTCGAACCAGGGACCAAAGGATTATGAGTCCTCTGCTCTAACCAACTGAGCTATGGGCCCTACGATTACTCTTTACCTTCAAGGAAGCTTTTTAATCGATCTGATCGAGTAGGGTGTCTTAATTTTCTGAGTGCTTTTGCTTCAATTTGACGAATACGCTCCCTAGTTACATCAAACTGTTTACCAACTTCTTCAAGTGTATGATCCGTATTCATTTCAATACCAAAACGCATTCTGAGAACTTTGGCTTCTCGAGGCGTTAATCCCTCTAAGATTTCATTGGTTACATTTCTCAGACTTGAATAAACAGCTGCATCATCTGGAGTGAGCGTGCCAACATCCTCAATAAAGTCGCCTAAATGTGAATCTTCATCATCCCCAATCGGCGTTTCCATGGAGATAGGTTCCTTAGATATTTTTAAGATTTTTCTAATCTTATCTTCAGGCATTTCCATTTTTTCAGCTAATTCTGCTGGCTCAGGCTCTTGTCCAGTAGCCTGCAAAATCTGTCTTGAGATTCGATTCATTTTGTTAATTGTTTCAATCATGTGCACAGGAATACGAATGGTTCTCGCCTGATCTGCAATAGATCGGGTAATTGCTTGTCGGATCCACCACGTTGCGTATGTGGAAAATTTATATCCACGACGATATTCAAATTTATCCACCGCTTTCATTAAGCCGATATTGCCCTCTTGAATCAGATCAAGGAACTGCAAACCACGATTGGTATATTTTTTAGCAATGGAGATAACCAGGCGCAAGTTAGCCTCGATCATTTCTCTTTTTGCTCTGCGTGCTCGAGATTCTCCTCGAGTCATTTGTCGATTAATTTCTTTGAAGTTTTTAATTGGAATGCCAGAAAACGTCTCTAGATCTTTTAATTTTAATTGTTGATCAAGAATTGAATGTTTTAATTTTTCTAAATTTTGTACGTAAGCTTTATCAGCCTTCATTTCCTCCTTGAGCCATTTATTGCTGGTTTCATTACCCGGAAATGATTTAATAAATTGAGTGCGTGGCATTTTTGCCTGATTCACACAGAAATCCATAATCGCTCTTTCATGTGACCTGATCTGAACGATAAATTGGCGAACTTTGTCACATAACACTTCAACTAATTTTGCGGAAAATCTAAAATTTAATAATTCTTTCTGGATGAGATCTTGATGTTTCTTGTATTCTTCGTCATCAATCCATTTACTTTCTTCGCGCAGTTGGGCTAATTTTTTATGAGCTGTTCTTATTTTTTTAAATCGCTTCAGAACTTCTTCAGTTAATATTCTCAAATCTTCAGAAGACATTCCTTTGCCACTATCAGAGCTGGATGAATCATCTTCGTCATCACTATCGGCATCACTATCTTCATCAGCTGAATCATCCTCATTCATACCAAGAGCCTCATTTAATTCTTTCTCAGCCTCGATATCAATGAGTCCATCAACAAATTCATCTACCGATAACTCTCCGGCTTTAACGCGATCACCCATTTGTAGCAAGTCATCAATAATGCCTGGACATGCAGAAATTGCTTGAACCATATGTTTCAAACCATCTTCAATTCTTTTGGCAATTTCAATTTCTTCTTTTTTATCAAGCAGGCCGACTTTTCCCATTTCGCGCATGTACATGCGAACTGGATCTGTTGTCCGACCAAATTCAGAATCCACTGTCGCCAAGGCTTGTTCTGCTTCTTCTGCTGCTTCCTCATCTGTCACAGGAGCAGGCGCATCATCCATTAATAAATTTTCAGCATCCGGTGCTTCATCATAGGTACGAATCCCCATGTCATGAATAATGGAAATGATTTCATCAACTTGATCAGTTTCAGAGATTTCATCAGGAAGGTGGTCATTGATTTCTGCATGAGTGAGGTAGCCACGCTCTTTACCTAATATAATTAATGCTTTTAATTGATTGCGACGATTCTCGGCTTCTTTAGGACTTGAAGCTTCATCAAGATAGAGGTCTTTTAATTTTTTGACACGAGGCTTGCGTGTTTTTTTTTCGGTTACTTTTTCTTCAGGATTTTTTCTTGGTCTTCCCATGCGTGAGTGCCTTAAAATTTAATTGTCATGCGACCCGACATGATACCAAATTCAGTGTTTTTCATCAATAACTTTGCACACTTATGTTCACGAAAAACACTTTATTATTTTTTGAAATTTTTTAAGAAATCTTTTTCTTCTGCGGTTAATTCGCTTAGTTTTTTATTTTTTAATGCCGCTAATTTTTGAGACTGTATTTGCTTGGTGGATAGATTATTTAATACTGATTGGACTAAAGTAAACTCAGCCTCCAAATCAATATTTTCTGCATAGTTCATGATTTGATTTTGTAATTCATTAATTAATTTTTCTTCAACTCTGTCAGCTAACCCATGAAATAAACTTGCACTATTTTCAAATGCGGCATCATTCCCTTCTATAATCGATAACATGGCTTTATAGATTTCATCGTCGACAGAATTTCCTTGAAATACCTTTTGATCTTCAGGATTAAACAATTTTGGATGGATTAATACAATGAGAATATATTTCCTTTTCGCAGTCAGAGTATTTTTAGCTGATGCGCTATATTTTATTTTTGTATTCATGGATTGATTGACGCTCAATGATTTGCCGCCAACCATTTTTTCAATTTCAACTTGAGACAGATGAATCAATTCGGAGACCCTTTTTAATAAAAATATCTTGTATTTGGGTGAGCTCATTTTTTTATAGATAGGCTCAAAATTATTAATAAATTTTATTTTATTTTCTTGAGAATTTAAGTCGTTATTCGAGGTTAATCGCTTTATTATAAAATCTGATAAAGGTGTTGCTTGATTGATCATTTTTTTAAAATCATCCAGTGAATGATTCCTAATATAAGTATCTGGATCTTCGCCCTCGGGTAAAAACATAAAATAAAATTCAAGATCATCTTCTAAAATTTCAACCGCAGTATTCAATGCTTTCCATGCAGCTTCGATTCCTGCATTATCGCCATCAAAACAAAATGTGATTTTTTTTGAGTACCGGATTAATTTTTTCAAATGATACACAGTTGTCGCGGTTCCGAGGGTAGCAACTGCATTTTGAACGCCATGCTGATGCAGCGAAATAACATCCATATAACCTTCAACAATTAAGATATTTTGTTCATCACGAATTCCTTTTTTGGACTGTGATAAACCGTATAATTCATAACTTTTCTTAAATAATGGCGTTTCAGGTGAGTTGTAATATTTAGGTGTATCATCTGCATGGATAACACGGCCGCCAAAGCCAATAATATTATCTTTGGCATTAAAAATTGGGAACATAATCCGATTTCTAAATCGATCATATAATTTCCCAGCCTCATTCTTTTGCACGAGACCCGCCGATTGTAAGATGGGGTCATCATAATTTTTAAAAACTTGTTGTAACCCCTGCCATTCTTGATTGGCAAAACCAATTTGAAATTGTTTTGCAATTTCACCAGATAACCCTCGGTTTTTTAAATATTGAATTGCTTCTTTAGATGCGCGAAGATTTTTTTTGTAAAATTGATTCGCTTGTATTAATGCTTGTTCAAGGATCAAATAATCAGACTTCTCCGACTTTGAGGTTGTTTGTTCATTTGGAACAGACAACCCTAATTGGCTTGCTATGGATTGAATTGACTCGATAAAGGTCAACCCCTCATATTCCATTAAAAAACTAATAGCTGATCCATGGGCCCCACAACCAAAACAATGATAGAACTGCTTCGACGGACTGACAGTAAAGGAGGGTGATTTTTCTTGATGAAAAGGGCAGCAAGCAACATAGTTTGCTCCAGCTTTTTTTAATTTAACTCTCTGGTCAACAATATCAACCACGTCAATACGGTTTAATACTTCTTGAATAAATGATTCAGGGATCATCGCATTATGATAACTGAAATTAAATTAAATTTATGAATGGATTTTTAAGTCAGCTTTTCGCGAACAATTTTTGAAACTTGGCCCATGTCAGCACGGCCAGAAATTTGTGATTTTAGAATACCAACCACTTTACCCATATCTTTCATATCCGTTGCGTTAACTTCAGCAATGACATCATCAATGATTTTACTCACCTCGGCATCAGATAGAGGTTCTGGCATATATTTGGTGAGAACATCAATTTCGAGTTGCTCTTGATCAATGAGGTCTTGACGATTTGCTTTTTGGTAGGCTTCTATGGAGTCTTTACGCTGCTTTAACATTTTTTGAATCACGCTAAGCACTTGATCATCCGTTAATTCAATACGCTCATCAACCTCTTTCTGCTTGATGGACGCTTGAAGTAAACGAACTGCACCTAGGCGAGCTGTGTCTTTAGCTCGCATAAGTGTTTTCATATCTTCAGAGATGGTTTGCTTTATCGACATCTCAGGATTGGATTAATAAAGTTTTGGAGGAAGCATCTGATTGCGAAGACGTCTGTACTGTCTTTTTACTGCAGCAGCTGCTTTACGTTTACGTTCCCAAGTTGGTTTTTCATAGAACTCTTTAGCACGAAGATCATTCATTAAGCCTGTTTTCTCAACAAGACGCTTAAATCTTCTCAAAGCAACGTCAAAAGGTTCGTTTTCTTTTACTTTAATTGTTGTCATAAATATAAAATATTATTAATTACTAAATAAGGTCCGCTATTTTAATGCTAATATCACTTTTTTTCAACTAAAAAAATACGAAATGTTAGTTCTCGGCATAGAAAGCTCATGCGATGAAACCGGTTTAGCAATATATGATTCAAGCACGGGATTAGTTGGGCATGTATTAAATTCTCAGGTTGATTTGCATCGGCTGTATGGTGGGGTGGTCCCTGAACTCGCCTCCAGAGACCATATTCGGTTTATTTTGCCTTTACTTGATGAGCTTTTAAAAAAAACGGCCATTTCTATTGATCAACTTGATGCAGTTGCATACACCAAGGGGCCTGGTTTATCAGGAGCACTTTTGGTAGGGGCAAGTGTTGCTGAAAGTTTAGCGTTTAGCCTCGATATCCCAACCATTCCTGTGCATCACTTGGAAGGCCACTTGTTGTCTCCATTTTTAGAAAAAAATGCTCCGGAATTTCCATTCTTAGCCTTATTGGTTTCAGGAGGTCATTCTCAATTAATTCAGGTCCACAGTCTGGGTAATTATGAAATTATTGGCGACACCCTAGATGACGCTGCGGGAGAGGCTTTTGATAAGAGCGCTCAATTACTTGGTCTCGGTTATCCTGGTGGGGCTGCATTATCCAAACTGGCTGATCAAGGTCATGAAAAATATTCACTCCCCCGGCCACTAATTAATACTGATGACCTAAACTTTAGTTTTAGTGGCTTAAAAACAGCTGTTTTACATTTGGTTAATAAAGAAAAACCTTTAAACGAACAAACCAAAGCAAATATTGCTTTTGCCTTTCAAGAATCAATAACAGACGTGCTCTCCGTTAAATGTTTAAAAGCCTTAGATGAAAAAAAACTATCATCATTAGTCGTTTCAGGGGGTGTGGGTGCCAATCGACAATTAAGAGAAAAATTAACTGCCCTTTCTCATGAGCATAACTTTAAATTATATTTTCCAAGCCTTGAATTTTGCACTGATAATGGGGCGATGATTGCCTTGGCTGGTTATTTTCGACATCAACTATCCGCATCAACAAACTATGAATTTTCCGTAAAGCCAAAATGGAAATTAAATGACTTATAGCTTTTTAGCGGAATTTTGATTCTTGCCGTTGTAATAGCTTTTGAATATTTTGTTTATGTCGATAGATCAACAACAGACTTAAAAAAAGACAAAGGGATAAAAAACCAATGTCCGTATTCATGAAGTAAGCCATAATCGGGAGAGCAATTGAGGCGATCAGTGCTGAGAGCGAGGAAATTCTCGTGATAAGAAATATAAAAAGCCAAGTGGCCAAGAGCATCAGAGCAATCTTAGAATGAATAACCAGTAAAATACCAAATGCTGTTGCAACCCCCTTGCCCCCTTTGAACTGGTGATAGATTGGAAATAAATGTCCCAAAAAAACAGCTCCAGCGACTAAAAAAATTTCATTTTTTTCAAAACCAAGATATTGGCCGATAAAGATCATCAAAGATCCTTTTAATAAATCACCTAATAAAGTTAAAACGGCCGGAAGCTTTTTTCCAGATCGCATGACATTGGTAGCGCCAATATTTTTAGACCCAAAACTTCTCGGATCTTTTAATTTAAAAAGTTTGCTGAAAACAATACCAAATGATATTGAGCCAACAAAATACGCTAAAATGAAAACAACAGTGAATTCCATAGTTTAATTATAAGTGATAACTCATTAGATGAATAATCGAATATTTATATCCAACCTCGTGATCCCAATTATCATTGGCGTGCATGAATGGGAAAGAGCTATTCCACAAAATTTATATCTAGACCTTTCTATCGATCTGAAAAAATCTGATCCATTCACTAAAGATGATCTTACTGAAACAATTGATTATGCTGCTGTCACCAGTGGAATAAAAGAAATTGCTAACCAAAACAAACAAATTCTATTAGAGAGTTTTGGCGAAAACATTATCAATCATATTTTTAAAAACTTTCCTGCTCAACATATTGAACTGAAAATTGCTAAGAAAAAAATTCTACCTGAAACTGATTTTGTAGGTGTCATCCTCACCCGGTCCATTTAGCCTCGAGGGTGATGTTTTTGATGAAGGTCTTTTAATCTTTCACGAGCAACGTGGGTGTATATCTGGGTAGTAGAAATATCGCTATGGCCCAAAAGCATTTGCACTACTCGTAAGTCAGCCCCATGATTTAAGAGGTGAGTTGCAAAAGCATGACGAAGCACATGAGGAGACAAGGGTTGAGTTATCCCTGATATAACTGCATAGCGTTTTATTAAATACCAAAATGCTTGACGGCTCATTGGTCCTCCCCG
>JAURED010000018.1 GCA_030827595.1 Burkholderiales bacterium | reverse complement strand
ATTATGAGCTCGTCACGACAATTAATTACAAATCTCTTGCAACAAGCAGACATCGCCGTTGATGGTCAGCGTGACTGGGATATGATTATTCATAATGATCAATGCTTTGACATGATTGTCAGTAACTGGTCATTGGGCTTGGGCGAATCCTATATGGAAGGAATGTGGGATTGTAAGCGACTCGATCAATTCTTCACAAATATCCTAGGAACTAACCTTGATCATCAGGCCAAGACGGGGATGAGTTTCTCTCTGGCATTGCATGTCTTACGCTATAAATTTTTAAATCTGCAAAACATTAAGCGGGCCTTCGAGGTGGGCGAGAAACATTATGATTTAGGAAACTCATTCTTTGAAAGGATGCTTGATCCATTCATGCAATACTCATGTGGCTATTGGGAGAAAGCGAAAAATCTAAATCAAGCCCAAGTGAACAAATTGGATATGATTTGTCGGAAATTACACTTACAACCGGGTGACCGGGTATTGGAAATAGGATGTGGCTGGGGAGGTTTTGCCGAGTACGCCATCAAACATTATCAGATTGACTACACTGGAGTTTCAATTTCCAAAGAGCAAATCCAGTACGCAAAAAAGCGACTTAAGCATCTAAAGGCAGGATTTAAACTTCAGGACTATCGAGAGGTCACGGGGCGTTTTGATAAGATTGTCTCGATTGGCATGTTTGAGCACGTGGGCCGTAAAAATTATCGGGATTATTTTAAATTGGTGAATCAATGTTTACATCAGGATGGTTTATTTTTATTACACACCATCGGATGTAATCAAACAAAAATGGCGACCGATCCTTGGATTCATAAGTATATTTTCCCGAATGGGTATATTCCCTCTAATCAGCAGATCACAAAAAATGCGGAAGCTTTATTGCAGTTGGAGGATTGGCATAATTTTGGCCCCTCCTATGATTTGACCCTGATGGCGTGGTATAAAAATTTTTCCCAACACTGGAAACAATTTCAGACTCAATATCCAGAAAACTTTTTTAGGATGTGGAAATACTATCTACTTTGTTGCGCAGGTTACTTTCGATCCAAAAAGGGTCAATTGTGGCAGATTGTGTTTAGGCACATCAATTCACAAAAGCCTTACCAATGTTATCGACCATAGGTTATGATAAATCTATATCGATATCGCGAAGCTATGAGAGAAAGGAAACCGAATGAAGTTTATAAAGCTTTTATTACTCGCTGTTGTGATTTACTATGCCCTTTACTATTTTTTCTCACCTTATCAGCAATGCGTGAGGGAATTTGATGGCAGTGAGGTGTCAATGGATGAGATTAATGGCACCCCGGATAAAATTCAAACTCAAAGAAGGCAGCTCCTCAATATTGCCAAAGATGGTCACCAGCAAGACTGTGCTTCACGTCACCATTGGTAAACTAAGTCCCACAAAAAGTTTTAAATGTTTTCTCAAACTCTATACTTGAGGGCTGCAAGTAGCGGGAATCCTTGGGCGGGCTAAATGGATTTTTTATGACTGCAAGCAGATCATGAAAAGGCTTTAGATTGCCTTGTGTTGCCTGTTCAAGGCTCTCTTCAACCAAATGATTTCTCGGGATCACAAGTGGATTCGTTGCATCCATCAGCTGCTGACTGTGCGCTTGTTGATGTTCTGGGATACGCTGATTTCTTTTTAGAGCCCACTGATGAAATACCTCACTCGATGCCATCCCAGGGTCAAGTAACTCAGGTTGATTGAGGTGTCGAAAGGTGAGGGTAAAGTCGGCTTGATGAGTCTCTATCATCTTGAGCAGATCTTCAATCAATACGAGGTCGTCGTCCGATTGTATGTTGATGCCAATTTTATGACGCATAATCTGTAACCAGTGTTGGGTGTAGATGTGTTTAAATGCACCCAAATGTTCTAAGGCCTTTTCTTTGGCCACGTCCATGTCATCACTCAATAAAGGCAATAGAGTTTCTGCAAATCGCGTCAGGTTCCACTGGCCAATGATGGGTTGATTCTGGTATGCGTAGCGTCCATGCCGATCGATCGAGCTGAAAACAGTGGTGGGGTGATAGTGATTCATGAAGGCACAAGGACCATAATCAATGGACTCTCCAGGGATAGACATGTTATCGGTATTCATCACCCCGTGAATAAAACCGACACACATCCATTGAGCAATAAGTTTTGCCTGATTATGAATTACCGCTTGTAAAAGTTTCTCATACCGATTCTCCTCATTCACTAGATCAGGAAAGTGACGCTCAATCACATACTCTGAAAAATTGTGTAACAGGGATCTTTCCAGCGTGGCTGCATACTCAAAGGTGCCCACGCGGATGTGACTTTTTGCGACACGAATCAGCATCGCACCGGGCAAGGTCGTTTCCCGAAAAACAGGATCTCCGGTACTCATTACCCCCAATGATCGTGTCGTTGGAATTCCAAGGTGATGCATCGCTTCACTGATCAGGTACTCTCTTAACATCGGACCCATGGCGGCTAAACCATCTCCACCTCGAGCATATGTTGTGGGTCCAGAGCCTTTAAGGTGAATATCAAATCGGCTCGACTCTGAGGTCACATGTTCTCCAAGAAGCACAGCTCGTCCATCACCCAGTGTCACAAAATGACCAAATTGGTGGCCACAATAAGCCTGGGAAATCGGCTGCGCATTCTGAGGGAATTTATCTCCATTGGCGATTACAAAACCCTCTTGTTCAAGCTCTGAGATATTCAGTTCAAGTGCCTGAGCCAGTTCTTGGTTAAAGATAATATTCTGTGGCGCTCTGAATGATTTGATGGTTTGTTGACTATAAAAATCTTTTGGGAGCGTCAGGTATGAGTTGTCAAAGTTAAAACCAAAAGATACAGGCGATGTCATTTTTTATTACTTAAGGTATTCATGTCGATTGAAGTTTAACATAGCGTATTGAGGACGTAGGTGACCAAATTTACTTTCATTTTAAAATTATTTTTTTACAGCCTTCCAGGTCCCTCCGTACTGGTAACTGTTAGAGTAACTTACTTTAACTTTCTGCAAACAGGGATCACACAGGAACTGCCAGGTTGTTGTATGATCATAGCGACAACGATAGAGGACTTCATTTAACTGGTGACAAATCGAACAATGCTTGTGTCTTACTCTCATCGTAGTTTAATATAGGAGGTTCATGAAAAAGCTTATCATATTTTTTTTACTATCCACCCTTGCCACAATTGGAATGCGATTTATTCCAAACGTTGAAACCATCTGGTATTTATATTTTTTAGTGTCCTCACTGACCTATCTTTTAGGGATCTTTCTGCTATTTCGGATCGTATATATGCTTTTTAAAAAGTTTGATTTAATTGATACCAATTAAATTTTTATAAACAATCACAACTTTTGAGATGATTTATTGTCTCTAAGACAGAGGACACATAATGAACTTAAAACTTACACTTATCGTATCATCCATCTTTCTCTCTTTCTCAATTTTTGCCGAAGAATTTAATAATCTGTGTGTTACCAGTTTGTCTGAAGGAAATTTTCATCAAACCGATTGTTCAATTAATCACAAGTTGAATGAAAAAGTATATTGCTTTGGAAATCAGACGGGAAAAGATATCTTTCTAAGTAACCCGGATAAGGTGATCAAGCAAGCTGAAAACTTTTACAAAGAATCCTTTCAGGACGAACGGGTCAAGGTGACCCAAGATCAAGCTCTACAAGCGATTAATGACCCTGAGTGTGATTTATCCAACCTTGATGTATCCTATCTCAATTTTGCAGATCAAGATTTAACCCATTGTAAGATGGTAAATACCAGTTTTTTTGGAGCTGACCTGAGGGGGGCAAACTTATCAGGCGCTAATCTGCAAAGAGCTTACCTCAACCTTGCTCGCATTGAAAAAACAAATTTTAATGGGAGCAATCTCTCCATGGCCATTATTTTTCAACCGATATTTGAAGAGAATCAATTCAATAATGCGAATTTAAGCGGTGCTCGAGTCATTGGTACACTAGGAAAGGTGAATATGTCCAACGCGAATTTGTCGAATGGACGCTTAGGTTTAGATGTTGGTAACCAACCCATGGGTCAAATGAAATTTGATTCCAGCGGAGGAAATTTTGAAGGCACAAACTTTGAGGGGGCTGATCTGCACATTGCCAGTTTCAAATTTGGAAATCTAAAAAATGCTAACCTCAAAAATACTAAACTCACCCGCTCTGAATTAATTCGTGCCGACTTAACGGGAGCTGATTTGACTGGTGCTGATCTAAGCAATGCTGATATCAATGGCGCAGATTTCAAAGACGCGAAGGGTATGGACAGCATTGTTGGATGGAAACTGACCACAGGAAAGTGTTTAAACTGTCCGGCACGTTAAAATATCAATTGATGATCTTTCCGTTAATTTAATTTAATGATAATGTTATTTTACTCATCAAATATGTGATCAATAAATCATGACTAACTTCTCAAATCTACTTTTAAAAAATCAACTCTGTTTTGCACTTTATTCAGCCACCAATGCTGTGACTCGATACTATCGGTTTTACCTTAAAGAGTTTGGAATCACATACCCACAGTACCTTGTTATGCTTGTGATTTGGGAAAATGAAAATGTAACTGCGAGTGAGATTGCAGTAAAGCTTAATTTAGACAACGCGACGATCACACCTATCCTTAAGAAGTTACAAGATCAAAAATTAATTAGCAAAACCAGAGACAAGAATGATGAGCGAGTGGTTAATATTAAAGTCACAAAAAAAGGTCTTGAGATAGAAGAGAAAATTGCTTTAATTCAAGACAAGGTTGCCTGCAAGACTCACCTCCCAAAAAAAGACTTTGAAGAATTAAAGCAAAGACTGAATGAGTTAACACAAATCATGGACATTAGCGATGAGGACCGGGAGTCCTTAAAACTAATTCTTTGTAAATAAAAAAGGAGCTCAAAGCTCCTTTTTTATTGAGGTTAGAATTTTTACCGATATTAGTTACGATATGGTTTTTCGATCTGGTACGGACTCTTATAGCCAGGAGTAGGGTTAGTAACAATATCACCCCTGAAGCTTTGTAAATCGGCCATTAATTCTGATATTTCTTGATCGGGTACATTAAAGTTATAAAACGTTTGTAAGCACTCGGTCATGATGATATCGAACTCACGGTCGGTAATTTTAAGATGAGGGTGTGTGTCCTTCATATTCTTACCACGCCCAAATTCATCTGGTTTGTATAGGTCTGGACCCCCAGTTCTTTTTGCAACCCAGTTGGTGAGCCATACTTTAAAACCGGCTTTGGTTTGAATCTGATCATGAACATTTTTGATGTTTGGATTCGCATTTAAACCATGGTTGGTGTATAGCTTATCCACTAAATGATCAACGGTAATGGCAATGTTGTAAATACCACCCAGTCTAGTGTAAAGACTTTCTTTTTTATCTTCAGCAAATGCAGCATGATTAAATAAAATTGAAACAATAAAGCATGTTGCGATTGCCGAATTGATGTATAGCGCTCTAATCATGATATTCCTCCTATGAAATCAATGGTTAGCTTAATAAAACACAAAATAAAGAGACAAGTATGAGGAGACAAGCATCCCCATAAAGAAAAATAGAGGAGTTAGTAAATCAAATTTTGTTTGGCTTTTCATATTCATCTCCATAAATTGTGTACCACCATTATTATTAGCACACTAACTATTAGTGTACTAATTTATTTTTCTTATCAAATGCAAAAATAAATATTATTTTGAACTAAAACAATACTTTAATGATCATTAACGTATATTTTTTAGAGAGAAATTTATGGATTACACACGTTATCTAATCGAATTAAATGGTATACAAAAGCCAACCGCTTGGGAAAAAGTGAAACAATCTGTGTTTTTTAGAGTTACGGCAATATTGAGTGTATTGCTTGTGGTTATTTTTGCAATCCAAGTTCTAGTTGGCCTTATCTGAGGTGCGAGTTAATCCAGCTTTGAATTTTATCTAAGAAACCGCTTTTTAATAGAAGCCCATATACTGCAAAATAGATAATCGCTGCGATCAGCAGAATAGAGAATAAAACTTTCATCATAATTCTCCTATAAACCCTTGGCTTTGCTTACGCCACAGTTTTGAATATAAACCTTTTTTACGAATTAACTCTTCATGTGTGCCTTCTTCAATAATTTGACCCTTATCCATGACGATTAAACGGTCCATCATTGAAATTGTGGATAATCGATGAGCGATGGCAATCACTGTTTTTTTAGCCATGAGCGTCTGCAGACTCTGTTGAATGATGGTTTCAACCTCAGAATCAAGCGCGCTGGTGGCTTCATCTAGTATTAAGATCGGTGCATTTTTTAATGCCAAGCGGGCAATCGCAATCCGCTGTTTTTGACCTCCGGATAGCTTTACTCCACGCTCACCCACATGAGAATCGTAACCTGTTCTGCCGTGTTGGTCTTTAAGTTGCATGATGAAGTCATGACATTCGGCAATTTTAGCCGCCTTGATGATTTCAGCCATGGTGCTGTCGGGACGTCCATATGCAATATTTTCCTTGATGGACCGATGGAGCAGGGAGTTGTCCTGGGACACAACTGAAATAGAGCTTCTTAAACTGGTTTGAGAGACTGATTTTATATCCTGTTGATTAATTTGGATCGAGCCATCAGATACGTCATAAAATCTTAGCAGTAGATTAATTAAAGTTGATTTTCCAGCCCCAGATCGACCCACAATTCCAATTCGCTCATGCGCTTTGATCTTCAAGGAAAATGCTGTAAAAACCGGTTCTGCACTGTAAGCGAAACTCACCTTATCAAAGCTAATCGTTGCATTATTTTTAATCACCAAGGGTTTAGCCTGCCTTGAATCATTGATGACAATTTTTTTAGACAGCATGTTAAACCCATCTTGAGTCACACCAATATTTTCAAAAAGGCTTGCGATCTCCCACATCACCCAGTGTGAAATTCCATTGAGGCGCAGAGCCATTGCTGTGGCTGCACCAACAATACCAATATTAATTAGGCTTTCTGTCCACAGAAAGATGGAGAGCACCGTGGTGCTTAAAATTAACATCACGCTGAGGCTGTGATTGACCACCTCAATAAAAGTGACCTGGCGCATTTGTTTGTGTACGGTTTTTAAAAAATCAGTCATAGAGTTTTTTGCATAGGAGGACTCTCTGCCGGAATGAGAAAAAAGTTTGACTAGATTGATATTGGTGTACGCATCGGTGATTCGACCCGTCATTAATGATCGGGCATCGGCTTGGTTCTTAGACAAGTGAATGAGTTTAGGCACAAAAAAGATCAACGACAATGTGTAAAAAAACAACCACACAAAAAAAGGAATGGATAGCGTTAGGCTAAATGAGCTCACAATCGCAATCATGGTAAAGATGTATATCCCGACATAGATGAGAATATCTGTCAGTGTGAAGACTAAATCTCTCATCGCTATTGCAGTTTGCATGACCTTGGCAGAAATTCTCCCAGAAAATTCATTGCTGTAAAAATCAAACGTTTGATTTAGAAGATGTTTGTGAAATTTCCATCTTAAAATCATGGGCATATTTCCTGCTAAGGACTGTCGTTTAAGTAACGATTGAAACAGGACAAGAAAAATGGTGGATACAAAGATGATAGCAATAACCCCCAACTGCCAGCCAAAATCTTTAAAAAAGTTCTCTGGGCCAGAGGTGATCATGTTAGAAATAATTAATCCAACAATCAGATAGAGCCCAGCTTCAATGCTAGCAATGACCCCAGTTAAAATAGACATGACGGCGATATAGCGCTTCATCCCCTTTAAGCAATGCCAAATAAATTTGGACAGGGTCATGTCGCCAACTGATAAATTCTCGTTGGGAAATGGATTGATGATGTGCTCAAATTTTTTAAACATTATGGCGTAACCCAACTTTGTTTAAGGCTTTTAATATTGTAATTCGCACGCTGATGCCCGTTGTTACTTAAAACTAAAATATCTAAGTCTTGAAAAAAAATTTCAATCACAGTGAATCGATTCATGGAAGTAGCAAATTCATACGCATTATGTGCTTCTATGATTGATTTAGGGGGAGGGTTAATCTGATAATCCTTTTTTTGAATATCGCTCAGATTTTGCCAATAGGGCTGAGCGTCCTCTTTGCTCAAAATTTGAGCAAAGCCATTAGCAGAAACCTGCATTTTTTTTCCAGCATCCCAAAATAATAAATTACAGTGACTATTGTTTTTTAATTCTGTAAATTTCTGACTTTTTTCATCGGTAAATATAAGTAATGATTTTTGATCCTCATTAAATTTTCTTGCAATAACAATTCGCTGAGATACAGAATTATTAGTAAATGTCGCTAAGACAGGGAAGCGAAATTTTGATTTACGGTCTACCGCACCTCTTTGAATATTTTTCAGCGCTTGGTTTATAAAGTCTGACAGTTGCATATCGTTCCTTTTCAGATTTAAGTCTTATTACTTACCTAATTTTTGAATTTCATAAAAAAAGGGCGTTTAGACCCTTTTTTTGATTCATACAATCTCTTTTCGATTATACCGATTTACTGTCCATAGGGTTTAGCCTTAAATTCATCCTCAGCTGGT
>JAURED010000017.1:11166-12325 GCA_030827595.1 Burkholderiales bacterium | reverse complement strand
ATCATAGCTCAATCGCTCCTACAGGAACGATATCCTTATCTTTAGCCAACAATGCAAGTAATGGTATTGAACCCTCTTTTGCTCATCACTACAGTCGAAATGTGATCCGCGAGGGAAAGAAATCAAAAGAAAAAGTCGATGTTTTCTCTTACGAACTTTTAGCCTACAGGACATTAATTAATTCCAAGGCAATGCCTTTTTCAGATAAGGATGATGAAAAGTTACCAGACTACTTTATTGACTCGTCAACCATTAAAACTAAAAATCACGTTGATATTCAGGCGGCTGCCCAAAAATGGATTGATAGTTCAATATCGAAAACCATCAACGTACCAACAGATTATGATTTTGAAGAATTTAAAGAAATATACATGTACGCATATGACAAAGGTTTGAAAGGCTGTACCACATTTAGATTTAATCCTGAAGCTTTTCAAGGTGTTTTAGTGACGGAGAAAGATCTTGAAAACACAACTTATCAGTTCACATTAGATGATGGTTCAACTATGGAGTTAAAAGGAAACGAAGAGGTTGAGTATGACGGTGAAACACATACCGCTGCAAATCTATATGATGCACTTAAAGAGGGATACTACGGAAAGTTCTAGGAGAAAATTATGGCAAAAAAAATTGAAAAAAAAATTGTTGGCTATTCTGTAGTAGATAAAAATATAAAAGAACAACCCAAAGCTGAAGTTGTACAAATTGGTGAACCTTTAGAGAGACCAGACCATATCCGAGGAACGACGTATAAAGTCAAAACTCCAGTGACTGAGCATGCCTTGTACATAACCATCAATGATGTAGTGATGAATGAGGGGACGGATCAAGAATACTCTCGCCCTTTTGAAATTTTTATCAATTCAAAAAATATGGATCATTTTCAATGGATTGTTGGTTTGACCCGAGTTATGTCTGCAGTCTTTAGAAAAGGTGGCGATGTGACTTTTCTTCTTGAAGAGCTTCAAAGTGTTTTTGACCCGAATGGCGGCTATTATAAAAAAGGTGGAAAATATGTCCCAAGTCTTGTCGCCGAAATTGGTGAGGTTTTAGAAAAACACTTAATTGATATTGGTATGCTCAAGTCTAAAGAATTAGATGAACATCAAAAAAAATTAGTGGAAGAAAAGAAAAAAGAATACCTTGAAAAAAATCAGGA
>JAURED010000017.1:3686-11066 GCA_030827595.1 Burkholderiales bacterium | reverse complement strand
TCAGCTCAAGGTTTATCACAAGAGCAGACATTTAACTTAAATCGACACATTGTTAAAGTGCATGCAGCAAATCAAGCTGGAAATCATGGCGTAGGATCCGGTATTGTTATAGCAAAAGATCATGTGGTTACTAATTGTCATGTGATTGCAAATGCAAACGGTATTCATGTGACCAAATATGGAACAAGTTACCCTCCTCAAGAGTTGATCGCCGATTGGTACCATGATATCTGTATCCTATCGTTTAAGTATCTAGATCTAGACCCAGTGCAACTAGGGTCATCGGATGATGTTGATTATGCAACTGATGTCGTTGCTAAAAGTTATGGGGGCAATGCAACAAGACCAGTGACCTCGGTGGGAAAAGTCCGAGATATCTTTGATTTGAATGGAAAAAAAATCATTCAATCATCAACCTGGTTTTCATTGGGTGCAAGCGGTGGAGGTTTATTTGACAGTGAGGGACGCCTTTTGGGAATTACGACATTCAAAACACCAGGACATGGAGCTCTATACTATTCAATTCCAGTTGAAGTTGTTAAAGATCTTTTGGAAAAAGGTCAAAGAGTTAACGTTACCACTCAAGCCGTGGCACCATTTTGGGATGAGCCACCCGAACAGCTTCCCTTTTTTATGAGGATAGTTAAACCTTTATTCGATGAAAACTGGAGTGAATTGAATAAGCTCTCACAAGAGTGGGTGTCAAAAGAAAATGCGTTGGAGGCAAATTATTATCTAGCCAAAAGTTTTTATCATTTAAACCAGAAAGATGAAGCAAAAAAATTATTAATGAAAGTTATTGATCAAAAAAGTAAACACTCGATGGCGCATCAGCTCCTATCAAAGATCTACCAGGACGAGGGAAATCAGGTAGAATCCGAGTATCATGCAAATTTGTTTATGGAATTAGATAGTGAAATACAAGAGTTTAATAAAAATTAATGCATTACTGATTTTAGTTTTTATTCAAGGCTGTTCTTATCTAGATACTGAAAAAATTGGACGAGTCCTCTCGACGGATTATTATGAGTTAGACACAACGCCTAAAGATGCTGAGCGTTATCAATGTGATCTAAATAAACAATTCTTTTTAAAAGACATAAACTCCGAAAATCAGAAAAAAGATAAATGGATTATTTTTAAAAATAAAGAATATCGTTTAATTCAAACTGAACCAGGGACTTATGAAAACGAATTAATTACATTAGCTGTTGATAATTTGTCGGCTAATATTAAGCCCAAAAAACCAGAACTTGAAGAGTTTTCTTTTTCAAACTGTAACCTAGCCCCTTTAAAATAGCACTCTTGATAAGAACCACAACATAGAGTAACTTAATAGTAATTTTTGTTATTTCGTGAAGGATTAGTCGTGGATAATAAATACGGTCTAGGAAGCTCTAAAGTTGCAAATGAAATTAATAAAAAACACAAAGATACTGCATGTAAATTTTGTGATCACAAACAGCTGAGATTTTGTCCAACCATGGAAGATCATCAATGTGAAAAATGTAATCGATGGCAAAATGATTTGCCTGACAATTACGCCACAGGGCGAAGCTCAGATTATTAAGGAAATGTATGTTAATTAAATCAGATCTTATTGATCTTCAAACGCCCACGGGCGAGATGCGAACTTATATTCATCAGCCTGTTGCAGAAGGCAAATATCCAACCATTTTGTTTTATTCAGAAATTTTTCAACAAACGGGACCGATATTACGGGCAGCACAAATTGTGGCCAGTCATGGGTATAACGTTCTTGTGCCCGAAGTGTTTCATGAGCTGAATCCAATTGGTACCGTGCTGGGCTATGATGATGCCGGTCGAGAAAAAGGAAATGCGGATAAATCCGCTAAAGATATTCAGTCCTATGACACTGATAATCAGGCGATGATTGATTGGGCAAAACAACAAAGTTGGCATAATGGAAATTTTGGCGCCATGGGATATTGCATTGGGGGTCACTTAGCATTCCGTGCAGCACTGAATCCAAATATTAAAGCGACGGCCTGTTTTTACGCGACCGACCTACATACTCAAATTATCCCCAATCAGCCGGGCCAACACAGTATGGATAGGCTGGCAGATATTAAAGGCGAGCTCTTGATGATTTGGGGTAAACAAGATAACCATGTCCCACCTGAAGCCCTATCGGAAATTCGACAAAAACTATTAGCGACAGAGATAAAGTTTGAGTGGCATGAGTTTAATGCCCAACACGCATTCATGAGGGACGAGGGCGATCGATATGACGCTGAATTAGCGGCTTTATGTTACCAAATGACGTATCGATTTTTTTCTCGCAACTTTAGATAGTTTTTAAGAATAGAAAAATGAAAATTTTTATTAATGGTGAAATGAAATCATATGATCAAAATAATTTAACGGTTTTTGATTTGATTGTGGAAGCAGGAATTGAAAATAAAAAATATGCGATTGAATGTAATGGTCATATTATTCCAAAGAGTGAAATTAAAGAGAAATATGTGAAAGAGGGAGATAAATTTGAAATTGTGGGAGCAGTCGGTGGCGGTTAATCAAAATGATGCACTAACAATTGGATCAAGATCTTTTAAATCGAGATTGCTTGTAGGGACTGGAAAATACAAAGACTTTAACGAGACTAAACAGGCCATCGTTGAATCAGGAGCAGAAATTGTGACTGTGGCAATAAGAAGAACAAACATTGGCCAAGATGCAAATGAACCGAGCTTGCTTGACTTTCTGCCCCCATCCGAATTTACTTATTTGCCTAATACAGCCGGCTGTTTTAATGCAGATGATTCTGTCCGAACTTTAAGATTGGCTCGAGAATTATTAGATGGTCATAATTTGGTCAAACTTGAAGTGTTGGGAGATAAGGAAACTTTATATCCGAATGTGATTGAAACAGTGGAAGCGGCAAAAACTCTAGTTAAAGATGGATTTGAGGTTATGGTATATACATCTGATGATCCAATAGTTGCGAAAATGTTAGAGGATGTTGGCTGTGTAGCCATTATGCCTCTAGCCTCCTTAATAGGTTCTGGGATGGGCATATTAAATCCATGGAATCTGGACATCATCATAAAAAATTCATCAGTGCCAGTTATTGTAGATGCTGGAGTCGGGACCGCATCAGACGCAGCCATTGCCATGGAGCTTGGCTGTGATGGCGTCTTAATGAACACGGCAATTGCAGAGGCACAAAAGCCGGTGATGATGGCGGGTGCCATGAAAAAAGCCATAGAGGCTGGACGTGAAGCTTATTTATCGGGAAGAATGAATAAAAAACTATATCAAGCATCCCCTAGCTCACCAACCACAGGACTAATTAAATAATATGGATGATGAGTTAATCAAAAAAATTGCCATCAGTATCGAAACTGAATATGTTCCATCCCACTCTTCTGATGAGGACAGTAAATATTTTTTTGCTTATGCGGTAACAATTAAAAATAAATCAGCCATTAATATCCAGCTTTTATCTAGGCATTGGAAGATTGTAAATTCCAATGGAGCGGAGAAAAGTATTGAAGGTATCGGAGTCGTCGGCGAGCAACCAATCATCTACTCAGGGGAGGATTACACCTATACGAGTGCAACAGAAATTGATACTCCTGTGGGGCATATGTATGGAATCTATTCCATGGAAACTGAATACGGAGAAAGATTCGATGCAGAAATTCCAAAGTTTCATTTAATAATGCCAAGGAATTTACATTGAGGAAACTTTGGCTCGGTTTGTTTTGGTTGACCCTTTTTTTATTGATCGGGTGTGCCCCCAATAAAATTAATAGGGATGATTGCAAGTGTGAGGATCAACCAGAGGCAAAAACTGAAATTGAAGAAAAAACACAAGAATGTAATATTGTTGAAGTTAAAGAAATTGATAAAGATAAAGATAATGAAAACTTTATACCCTATAGCCAACTTCAGGAGGCTGGGTGGTATGAAGTAGATTTTATTCTTAATCAAGATGACCTCACGGCAGCATGGCCTGCATGGATAAATAGTTGCACAACACTGATTCATCAAAAACCTTGGAAAAAAGCATGCAGCGCAGCTAATTTATTAGAGGTAGCATCAAGTGAAGAGATTCAAAATTATCTGAAAACACACTTTACCCTTTATAAGTCATGGAGGGATGATGCAGCTGATACGGGTTTAATTACCGGATATTATCAACCGATCCTCAAAGGAAGTCGGACGCCTTCCAAAAAATATTCAACACCCATCTACAAAACCCCTGTTGATTTGATCACCGTAGACCTATCTGAACTTTATCCTGAAATGAAGTTTAAAAGACTTCGGGGCAAAGTTGAGGGAAATAAATTATTACCTTATTTCTCTCGAGAAGAGATTTCATCAAATGAGAATTTATTGAAGGGCAATGAATTATTTTGGGTGGATAATGCTGTAGAGGCTTTCTTTCTTGAAATTCAAGGTTCGGGAATTATTGAGTTAGAAGACGGAAGCAAAATTCCAATTGGTTATGCAGATCAAAACGGCCACCCCTATCGATCTATGGGAAGAGCCTTAATTAATGCTGGAGAATTAACAAAAGACACAGCATCAATGCAAAGTATAAAAGCATGGGCTAATAAAAATAAGAAAAAATTAAAAGCTTTCTTAGATAAAAATCCAAGCTTTGTTTTTTTTAGGGAGCTAGAGAGTGGTTTAGCAGGACCAATTGGTGCTCAAGGGGTTCCTATCATCGCTGAGAGATCAATTGCCATTGATCGTAAATATATTCCCATGGGAGCTCCGGTATTGTTGGCAACCACCTTTCCCAATTCAACAAATACTTTAAATCGTCTGGTCATTGCCCAGGATACCGGGGGGGCCATTCGAGGACCGATAAGAGCAGATTATTATTGGGGATCTGGTCCTGAAGCGGGAGCAAAAGCGGGAGCCATGAAACAACAAGGAAATATCTGGGTGTTACTCCCCAAAGAATTTAAATTGAATAAAAAAAAGGAGCAGTAAGCTCCTTTTTTTTAAGTAAACAATAATTACTTATTGCATACGTACATTGTTACTTCAAAACCGAAACGCATTTCAGTTGCAGCAGGTGTTGTCCACATAATGAGATCTCCTTTCGTATAGATTCTGCCTAAGCAGTAAACATACTCTACTTAAATAAATCATTATCCTGATATTGAAATCGATGAATTAAACCTCATGATTTTCATGATAGTTTTTTTAACATTTTTTTTCGTAAACGCTTGCTGTTAACCAATACATCATATTTTACCAATGAGAGTTTAGTAAATAAGCTGGGTTTTTTATTATTCAGGCCAAAATAATGTTTTAAAAAAATATTTCGTATTTCCCAATCAAATTTATTAAGCAGGCGAACAAGATCTCTCATACGCTGGCCCTTCCGAGTTTTATAATTTAAACTGCTGTTGAAGTTTTTAACACGACCCGTATCAATTAACTCAAAATGAAAATTATTGTTCTCGATCAACATGAGGATATTTCCTGCAGAAAGATCATTAAAAAATACACCCCGGCTATGCATCTTATTTATAAATTCAGCACATTGTTCAAAAATTTGCCTCATGGTAAAACCTTTAAAAATCGCATCATTTTTAAAATGCAAGGCAAGGTCATTAAAACTATAACCCTCCTTGTATAAAGAAATATAATAATTTTCTAATGAGGAAGGGTCATGCTTTTTGTTGAATACGGCAATGGGTTTGGCAGCATTAATCCCCTTGGATAACAGTATATGCGTTCCATTCCAAGCTCTTAAGGATTTATTCGGCCGATGTCTATCTAAAAATCTCTTGTGTCTATAAATCGAAATTGGTTTTTTAATGACCACCTTTCCGAAATCAGGGATATCCTTAATCCACACTGCATTTCTTGATTTACGCAAGGATTGATCTTTATCTGGAGGTAACAGGTTTTGAGGATGACAGTATTTTAAAATTAATTTGTAAGTTTCAATATCTTTTGCCTGGGTAATTCCTGACCAGTTTTCATCATGCAGAAAATAAAAATTTTCTTTGCTTTGTTCTACAAATGCATTGGGATAAATAAAAGGTTTTTGTATTGGGCTGGGTCGTGATTCCTTTGGCCAAAATAAATAAATAGGATCATCATTAATCGATGTAGGTTGATCTATATTATTTCCATACTTATCTTTTGATATCGCTGTACTGAGTTGATTAATGTGATAGAACTTTTGAATATCAGCAATATAATTATTCTGCGTCCAAGCTATATGAAATGTTTCTGTATCAGTTTCGAATTCTAAAATTTGAATGGCTGGGTTGTCTGAGTAACTTTTTATAAATGTTGATCCAGGAACAGTCTGATTAAAAAATTGGAGAGCCTTGAAGGATTTGGTGATGTGGTAATTTGACACATACCCTTTAGCCTCAGGATAAAAGGTTACTTGTTCAGTTTTTGGATATTCAGGCTCGTTAAGCCCATTATGAATTAATCCCTCTCGATGACAGATGAGCGCACCCCAGAAAACTTTCTCAAAATTTCCTTTGGCCGCCAGCATGGCAAAGTATCGGGCTATATATTTAGCTCGTTGTTGCTCAGGTTGATCTTTTAATCTGCCAATACGCTTTATACTCCAAAAAGAGCAGGGCGATATGAGGCCCTTGATATTGAATTCTTGAGCCAAAAATTTATACACTGCTGATTTTTTATATAGGTCAAATTTAAAACATTGAGGAAATTTTCTTAAAAAAACACGATGATCATAAGGTTCAGGTTGGATAGTTCTTTCAGCAAACATATTGTTGGACAGGAAATCTGGAAGTTGATGCTTTGATTGTAAACTTTTTAAAATTCCAAAATTAACAAAGGGTTCAAAGTCGGTGATATTGGGACCAATGATTTTTCGATTTTTAATTCGGCATAGATTAAACGCTGCACTCCAGAGTTTATAAAAACCCTGATAAGAAATCCGTGTCCATGATTGTCGATTTAATGTGCTACCAATTTCAACCATGAATTTAATCTCTTTAAATTCATTAAGCAGTTTTTCTACAAAATTTTTCCAAATCAAAATGCCATGTTCTGTGGTGATTGAACTTGCATCTTTGATTGGAGGACTGATGTTGATAATAAGGTTGCCATCGAAATCTTTTAATTTTTTTAATAAGCGTGATTTGTGATTGTTAAAATCAGTATAGGTGAAATAGATTCTTAAATTTTTAACACCTAACTCATGAATGCGATTAAAAATATAGTCATCCGTATCTAATTCCTCATTGCTGGCAATATTAATACCAATAAAATCATCAGGTACAAGATGAGAACGATCGGGTAACTCTTGATGCCTGATACCTGAGTTGAAGTAAAAAAATAAGTATTCGGCTAAGTATTTTAAATTAATTAAAGTGTCATTAATTTTCATTGCGGGGGTAATTT
>JAURED010000017.1:0-3586 GCA_030827595.1 Burkholderiales bacterium | reverse complement strand
CGATCTGGCTCATATCTTGTCCTATCATGGGGTGACGTCCTTGAATTCCAGCCAGCGATAAGAGGGTGACGGGTAAGTCAATTTGACTGGTAATCTGATTGACCACTTGAGGTTTTATTCCCCCACCAACAATTAGCCCAGGAATGTGAAAGTTTTTAATGGGAATTAAATGATCCCCTCTGACCCTGATGTCATGATCAGCCACGATCAGAAAAATTGTATCTTGCCAATATGCTGATTGTTTGGCTTTCTGAATAAACTCACCTAAGGCATGATCGGCATACTTGACCGCATTTTTTTCTGTAGCCTGGGGTTCTTCATAAAGCTGGATAACATTTGTTGGAAATTCAAACGGTGCATGATTTGAAGAGGTGAAGACTAAACTAAAAAATCGCTGACCCTCTTTATGATATTGACTGAATTGTTGATGTGCTTTTTGATACAGATCTTGATCCGATGCTCCCCAACTTCCTTTAAACAATAGGTTTTCAAAATCTTTTTCTTCAATGATCGTTTTAAAACCATTACCAGTAAAAAAATTTCTCATGTTATCAAAATGAGCTTCACCTCCGTAAATAAAACTAGTGGCATAATCTTGTTTATCGAGTAAAGATGCCAGAGTAAAAAAATTAGTTTGCGATAATGGCAGCTTGACTGTGCTCTGAGCCGGTGTTGGTGGAAAGCCTGAAACGACAGCCTCAATCCCCCTCACCGATCGTGTTCCCGTGGCATAAAGTTGATTAAACCAAATGCCTTCTTGTTTTAATTGTTCAAGATTGGGGGTGACTGGTTCTCCTCCAAGGGACTCAACAAAGGTTGCACCGAGACTTTCTTGAAGAAGAATCACAATATTTTTCGGCTTCCCCTTAAAGCTTGGATTAAGAATTTTTTCAGTGGGGTATTCTGCTGGTCCGGTTTGACCTGTTAATTTATAGATTTTTTCTTTTTCCATCTTGCCATATATTTTTGCTGCTGAGGTTTCATGTTTCATGCTATAAGCTGCATAAAATACGGAATAGGGTGAGTTGAGAACCAGAGAATTGACCATGGCATTTTCCGTGAGGGCAAACATCGCTGGATTTGCTGGTCGATGTCCCAATGAGGAGCGGATGGTGATTAACATGATTAGCAGGATCAAAGGCCATAAATAAAAA
This sequence comes from Burkholderiales bacterium, assembly GCA_030827595.1. Taxonomy (GTDB): domain Bacteria; phylum Pseudomonadota; class Gammaproteobacteria; order Burkholderiales; family Methylophilaceae; genus BACL14. The sequence goes on along the minus strand of JAURED010000017.1, from coordinate 2,432 downwards.
TGGGCGGGTTTATATTGGGGCACAAATTTTTTGTGAAAGATTTTAAAAATAAAATAACTCATAAAACCTACAAATAAAACCACTCCGATGACATCAACGGTAAAGCCTTTGAACAGCATCTTAAAAACTTCACGAGGGTATTTAAGGTATTCGATGAATAAGATATTTGGACGGGTATTGTATTCGTGAATAAAGGTGATTGAACAAGCTTCAATAATCACTAAGATGATGAAACTGATCACAATCCAATACTGCGTAAAATTTTGATAAAAAGAAGATAAGTTTTTATGAATCACATTGACTGGAAACAGTAGCATGGGAATGAGCAACATGAAACCCAGCTGCATCAAGTCCACCCTCACCCCTTGAAGAAAAATATTCGTGAGTTGATCAGTAGCGAGGACGGCATCCATTTGCCAAACAACAAGCATGAGTCTTGATAGCGAGAAAAAAATTAATCCCAGGAGATAAGCTTTTATAAATACTTGATAGGGATTGTGATTGCGTAACATTTAAATTAAATATTCATATAGTTTTATCGAATTATACTTAACTTTAAAAGGAACAATAAAAAAAAGGGTGTATTTTCATACACCCTTTTCACGGATCACTAAGACTACTTTTTAGAGAGGAGAAGTATCTTAGTTACGGTAAGCTGATTCCCCATGTGATGAGGTATCGAGACCAGACACTTCATCTTCTTCAGAAACTCGAAGACCAATAACAGCATCGACGATTTTGAAAAGGATGTAGCTGATCACGCCACACCAAACAATGGTAAAGAGAACCGATTTGGTTTGTATCCATAATTGACTCATCATGGTAAATCCTTCATCGTAGCCAACACCACCAAATTGAGGAGCCATGAAGATTGCTAAACCAATCGCACCCACAATTCCAGCTACGCCATGAATCCCAAATACATCGAGGGAGTCATCATAACCAAAAGCATTTTTTAAAGAACTACATGCCCAGAAGCTAATGATACTTGCAATAAAGCCTAGGACAATTGCTCCTACAGGTCCAAGAACTGCACAAGCTGGGGTAATTGCAACCAATCCTGCAATGGCACCTGAGGCACCGCCTAACATAGAAGGCTTACCTTTAGCTGCCCACTCGATTGCTAACCAACCTAAAACTGCAGCGGCTGTTGCTGCTTGGGTATTAATCATCACCAAACCAGCTGTTCCATCAGCAGCTAATTCACTGCCCACGTTAAAGCCAAACCAACCGGCCCAAAGAAGTGAGGCACCAATCATGGTCATGGGTAAGTTGTGAGGAGCCATGGCAACCTTACCAAGTCCAACACGTTTACCAATAATAATCGCACCAACAAGGGCAGCAATCCCTGCATTGATGTGAACCACTGTACCTCCTGCAAAGTCGACTGCGCCCCATTCACCAATCATGCCACCACCCCATACCATGTGACAGATTGGGAGATAAACTAGGGTTAACCATAAAGGCATAAAGAGGAGCAGTGCTGAGAATTTAATGCGTTCAGCAAATGCACCCACAATCAGCGCCGGAGTTAATGCGGCAAATGTGAGCTGGAAGGTCACAAATACAAATTCAGGAATTGTGTCCGACACTGAATCTGCCGTAATTCCATTGAGGAAAACTGAACCCAGTCCACCAATGTATGCGTTCCAGTCGCCACCATCTCCAAATGCTAAACTGTAACCATAAAACACCCAAAGCACGGACATCAGTGAGAAGGTTACAAAAACTTGCATGAGGACAGATAGCATATTCTTCGCTCTGACTAAGCCACCATAGAACAAGGCTAGACCGGGAATGGCCATCACAATCACCAGAATGGTAGCCACAATCATCCAAGCGGTATCGCCGGTATCAATTTTTGCTTCTTCAGCAGCTTCCTCTGGAGCAGCTGCATCAGCATCCATTGCACCATCGTCCATCTCAGCCACAAGATAAGAATGATCGCTGAAGGTATTTAAGGTATCAGCCATGCTGATGTTAGTGAAACCCATTAGGAATAAGCTGATAAGTCCAACCACACCTAATTTAGATAATATTTTTTTCATACTGATCTCCTTATAACGCTTCTTCGCCGGATTCACCGGTTCGGATGCGAATGACTTTTTCTAAATCAGATACAAAAATCTTACCGTCGCCAATTTTTCCAGTGACAGCAGATTTTTCAATTGCATCGATGACCTTTTTTTCGAGTTTGTCTGACACCGCAACCTCAAGTTTTACCTTCGGTAAAAAATCGATTACGTATTCAGCACCTCGATAGAGTTCAGTGTGTCCCTTTTGTCGTCCAAAGCCCTTCACTTCTGTCACGGTGACACCTTGTACACCGATATCGGACAGGGCTTCTCTGACTTCATCAAGCTTAAACGGCTTGATAATTGCAGTAACTAATTTCATTGTTATTCCCCTAAAATTATTAATTAAAAGCTTTT
>JAURED010000016.1:11450-14008 GCA_030827595.1 Burkholderiales bacterium | reverse complement strand
CTGCATAGCGTTTTATTAAATACCAAAATGCTTGACGGCTCATTGGTCCTCCCCGCGAAGTTACAAATAAGTACTTGGATTGTTTTTGTTTTAAAATAAGGTCTCGACTTTTTTTCACATATTGCTCAATCCAAAACGACGCCTCTTCCCCCAAAGGGACTAATCTAGTTTTATTGCCTTTTCCTGTTACACGAATCACACCCTCAGTTAAAGAAACTTCCGTCATTAAAATAGAAATTAATTCACTAACCCTCAATCCACATGCATACAGAAGCTCAAGCATAGCCCGATCACGCATTCCTTGATCATCATTTAAATTTGGTGCTTTTAGCAAAGCCTCAACATCGGTTTCATTTAAACTTTTTGGAAGAGATTTTGAAGCTTTGGGGGCTTCAATCATCAATGTTGGGTCTACTTTAATAATATTTTCACGAATGAGGTATCGATAAAATCTTCTGAGACAGGCGAGTAATCTTGAAATGCTTCTTGATTTTGAATGTGGAAATCTAAAGGCCAGGTATTCCTGAATCTCACTTTTCGAAATGAGGACAATATCATTATTTTTGTGCCATGCAACCAGTTGTTTTAAGTCATATCGGTAACTATTCAGTGTATTTTTTGACAGGCCATCTTCTAGCCATAAGCTATTTAAGAATTGATCTATGATGGGTGGAAGATCTTTAATATCATCTGACGTCATTCAACAAATTATGACATAAAAAAAGCCCCTTTAAAGGGGCTTTTAGCGTATGTCTTAACTTATTATTCAGCGTCTTTTTTATCTTCTGCTGCTGGAGCTTGTTCAGCTGGTGCGGCTTCCGCTGCTGGAGCTTGTTCAGCTGGTGCGGCTTCAACGACTGGAATGTCCTCGAATTGTGAATCTGAGTCACGCATTTTAAGTCTTTCTTTAATTCTCGCAGATTTTCCAGAACGCTCACGAAGATAGAACAGCTTTGCTCTTCTCACATTACCACGGCGTTTCACTTCGATAGTATCTATTAACGGGGAATGAAGCTGAAAGGTTCTTTCTACGCCCTCACCCGATGAAATTTTTCTGACAATGAAGGAGGAATTTAATCCACGATTTTTTCTAGCGATAACCACGCCCTCAAAAATCTGTACTCTTTTGCGATCACCCTCAACAACGTTTACACCTACAGCCACTGTATCGCCTGGTGCGAATTTAGGTATTTTTTTACCTAAACGAGCAATTTCTTCATTTTCTATGGTTTGAATAATATTTTTCATAACTATTTCCTTTTATTTAAGTCTTGTTCCTGCTCTTTTATTGCTTCTTGTAGCAGCCGAGACTCCTCTATTGTTAATTCCCGATCATTAATTAAATCAGGTCTTTTTTTAAAAGTTTCAAGCAAAGCGTTTTTCTTTCTCCACTCAGCTATCTTCTTATGATCTCCAGATAATAAAACCTCTGGTACTTTTAAATCTTTAAAAATCTCAGGTCTTGTATAGTGGCAGTGATCTAAAAGGCCTTCAAAAAATGAGTCTTCTTGGTATGACTCAGCTTTATTTAAAACCCCCGGAATCAACCGAGACACTGCATCCACTAAAACCATCGCTGGCAATTCACCGCCTGTTGTTACAAAATCACCAATCGAGATTTCTTCATCAACATATTGATCTATAAACCTTTGATCAATACCCTCGTATCGACCTGAGATCAATATTAAATTTTTCTCTTTCGACAATTCTAAAGATTTTTTATGATTTAAAGTCTGTCCTTTTGGACTTAAGTAAATCACTTTAGAATTACCTTTATCTGCCTTAGCCAAACTCTTTTGTATTTTCTCAAGAGTATCTACCAGTGGCTCAATCATCATGACCATTCCAGGTCCGCCGCCATAAGGCCTGTCATCTATCGTGTTATGGACATCCAGAACAAAATCCCGAGGATTCCATAAATCTAATTTTAATTTTTGCTCATTTAACGCTCGACTAACGACCCCATCCATTTTTAAAATTTCAAACATCTGCGGCATTAGGGAGACAATGTTAAATGTAAGCATCTAAAACTCTTTATCCCAATCTACTTCTATTCTTTTTTCCGTTAAGTCAATTTTGACAATAACTTGGGGTATATAAGGTATTAACCTTTCTTTTTCTCCCGAAACAACCAGAACATCATTCGCTCCAGTTTCGATTAACTCAATCACTTTTCCGAGATCATTTTGTTGCAAGTCATAGACATTTAAGCCTATCAAATCATCCCAGTAATATTCGTTTTCTTCCAACTGAGGCAATTGTTGTCTATCAACTGCAAGAATCTGACCTTTACTCTCAATTGCCTGGTCACGATTGTCAAACCCAAGATCAGCAACTACGTCCTGACCCTGAACTTTCATTTTTTCAATCTGTATGCAATTCCAATCTTTTTGGTTTTTAGACAAAAATTGCTTTTTGTACTGTATAAAACTTTTAGCTGTTTCCGTGAAGGGTCTTATTTTGACCCAACCCTTAATCCCATAGGCTGAAATAATTTTCCCTATGATGACAAGGTTTTCCAAAAATTAGTCTTCTTTTGGAGCCTCTTCAGCAGGAGC
>JAURED010000016.1:0-11350 GCA_030827595.1 Burkholderiales bacterium | reverse complement strand
AGCAGCCTCTTCAGCAGGAGCAGCAGCCTCTTCAGCAGGAGCAGCAGCCTCTTCAGCAGGAGCAGCAGCCTCTTCAACTACTGGTTCAGCAGATGCAGCTTTTTCAGCTTCTTTTTTAGCCTTTTTAGCTTCAGCTTTTTTTGCATCTTTTTGTTTCATTGCTTCTAGCCCAGCAGGACCTTTAGCTTGTAATTTTATAATTCTTGTCATGGTCTCAGAAATTTGAGCTCCATGGCCTTTCCAATATGCAATACGCTCTTCATCGAGACGAATTGTTTCAGAGCCAGATTGCGCCATAGGGTTATAAAAACCTACACGCTCAATAAACCGTCCATCTCTGCGTTTTCTGGAATCTTGTACCACTACATTGTAGTAAGGTTTTTGTTTTGAACCACTTCTTGATAGTCTAATAATTACCATAAATAATCTCTAAAAATTTTATACAGAAAAGGGGTGGATTTTACGCTATTTTTGGGTATTTTGGCAAGTGTTTCGTCATTTTATCTATACAAAGTAGGATCTTTAACCCCGGCTTTTTCAAAACCCTTTTGCCTTAAATCACATGAATCACATTTACCACATGCTCGCCCATCAGCATCTGCCTGATAACAAGAGACACTCATCGAGTAATCAACTCCTAACATTAAACCTTTAAGAATAATATCTTCTTTTGAGAGTTGAATTAAAGGGGTATGGATATGAAATGGCTCGCCCTCGACAGCACTTTTAATTCCTAAATTGACCATTGTTTCATAGGCCTTGATGTATTCAGGTCGACAATCGGGATAGCCCGAATAGTCAACAGCATTGACGCCCAAAAATATATCATTTGCTTCAACAGTTTCGGCCCAAGCGACAGCTAATGACATCATAATTGTATTTCTGGCAGGCACGTAAGTGACCGGAATCCCATCGGTTCTTTGCTCTGGAATTGTGAGCGAATGGTTTGTTAATGCTGATGATTTGAGCCAGCTCATATCAATATTGATCTGTCTAAAAGATTCAACTTGATGAAAATCTGCAATTTTTTTTGCTGCATGAGTTTCAGATGCATGTCTCTGCCCATATAAGACATGCAAGGCATAGCATTTAAAACCTTGTTGTTTTGCAATTGCCAATGTGGTTAATGAGTCTAAACCGCCTGAGAGTAAAATAATGGCTTTCTTAGACACCTTGTTTTTCACCCCATAAAATTTTATGCAGTTGCAGTTGAAGTCGAGCTTCTACCCCACGGTCTAAAATCCACTTGGCAAGTAATTCGCCCTCAAGTTGCCCATAGACTGGGGAAAAAAGTATTTTTTTTGGATCCAGCTGGTGCTCGCGTATTGTTTGTAATGCCCATTCAAAATCTTCTTGATCTGCAACGACAAATTTAATTTCATCCATCGGTTTAATTTGTTTTAAATTAGGCCAAAAATTATTCTCAGCCTCCCCTGATTTAGGCGTTTTTATATCCAAAATAATTTTTACTTTTTGGTTTACAGGAGAAATATCGATACCGCCTCCTGTTTCTAAAGATACTTCGTAATCTTGGTCGCAAAGTCGATTCAACAGATCAAGACAATTTTTTTGTGCCAAGGGTTCACCGCCAGTCACAGTTACAAAGTTTGTGGGATATTGTTGAACCGTATTAAGGATCGCATCAATCTCCTGTTGATTGCCCTGATGAAAGGCATAAGCGGTATCGCAATAGGTACAGCGCATAGGGCACCCCGTCAATCTGATAAAAACGGTTGGAAAACCAATTCTCGAAGATTCTCCTTGAATCGAATAGAAAATTTCATTGATTCTGATTGTTTTCATTACTGCGAATTAGAGCTTGATTGATTCAAGTGCTTTTAATCTTTTTTTGGCACTTTCAATATTTGATGCGTTTGGATAATCTTTGATAATTTTTCTTAAAGTTTGTTTTGCTTTTGTGATTCGCGTTAACTGAATTTCCGTGTTTGCTTTCCCATAAAGGATTTCTGGCATCAACTCATGATCGGGATGATTTTGAATTAATTTTTCATAAGTTTTTAACGAGGCGTTGTAGTTTTTGAGTGCAAATTGAATAAAACCAATATTCTTTTTTGCCTCCACGAGTCGTTGCGATTTTGAATAGGTTGTGACAAATCGATCAAATAATTCGAAAGCCTCTTTATACTTAGTTGAGCGCATCAAGCCTTCCGCATCATTGAACATATTCATTGCCTGCTCTTCGTCGATCAGTGGTGGAAGTTTATTTTCAACAACGTTTTCTTTAATTTGATTGGCTGGAGATCCTTTCTCCTCATCTAAAAGCTCTTGATTGATATCATTTTGAACCGCTTGCACAGCATTTTGCTCGACATTATTTATTGGGTCCAAATTAAGCTCTCTTGAATTATCTTGAACAACATCCTGTTGTTTTTTGGGCTGTTCTTGCAATAACTCGAGTTGTTGCTCTAATTTTTCAAAGCGACTTTCGATATCTTGATAATTGAGTTTTTGGCGATCTTCAAAACTTTGGAGACCAAATTGCAGAACCTCAACATCACCCCTGAGCTTCGCGAGGTCATCAAAAATTTCATTAATTTTATTGTTGAATTGCTGCAGGCTTCCGCCTTGGAGAACTTGTTGAAGATCAGTGATTTGCGCTTCTAAATTGACAAGCTTTTCTGTTTTTAAAGAATTGAGCTGGTTTTGCAGGTCATTAATTTTTTTTCTCGCTTCATCGTCCTCAAGAAAGGCAAATGAATTAAAACTTAAAATCAATAAACCAGCCCATAATATTCTTTTCATGAAAGCAATCTACAGAGCCTTATTCTACTTCGTAGCTAATATCTACTCTTCGATCCTGATCACATTCCTTACCTTGGCAGTTTTGATTAGCTTCCTCTTCACCATAACTCACCGTTTCAATTTGTGCGTCATTGGCGCCTGATGTATTCATCACATTTTTTACAGAAACTGATCGTTTTTGTCCTAAGGATAAGTTGTACTCATGAGACCCACGATAGTCTGCATGGCCTTTAAGAGTCATCTTTACTCCTGGGTGATCTGCGGCATACTGAGCATGCGCATTCACAACATCAAGATACTCAGGTTTGACTTCAAATTTATCAAAATCAAAATATACGCTGCGCTGAGTCAATAAGCTATCAGATCTTAATTTATCAAGACCCAAATCACTGGTTCTATCAGAAGCGCTGCCTGCTTTTGCATCCGAAGGGGCATTTGCATCATTCAGCGGGGTTGAGCTACAACCTGCCAACAAAGCAAAAGCAATACCTGCATAAAAAAGTTTGTTCATTGATTTAATTTCCTTTCATTAAAAATCAATCGGTGACCAAGTAGCCTCTTGATTACTCAATGGGCCTGTATCAATTAACTGTTGTTTAAATCCGTTTAAAGACACTGTTTTTAAGGCAGTTACTTTATCAGATTCTTTCGCTGTATATAATACCATATGTCCATTCGGACTGAAAACAGGGGCCTCATCATTTCTTCCTTTGGTTAAACGCATCACTTGATTCGAGATTAAATTTTGTACCGCAACTTTATATGATCCATTATCGTTGGTGATAAACGTTAATAATTTTCCATCGGGCGATAATCGCGGACTCACATTGTATTTGCCTTCAAAGGTTACTCGTCTGACCTGCTCGGTAGCCAAATCAATGGTATAAATTTGCGGGCCACCACCGCGATCGGATACAAAGAAAATTGATTTACCATCAGGTGCCCACACAGGTTCGGTATCAATGGAACGGCTTCTCATTAATCGCTGCACATTGTTTCCATCCACATCCATGATATAGATTTGAGAAAATGCATTGTAGGTGAGCACAATGGCTAATTTTTTACTGTCCGGAGACCAGGCTGGAGAACTGTTATTGCCTTTAAAATTAGCAACCAATTTCCTATCGCCCGTTTTTAGGTTCTGCACAAAAATAACAGGTTTTTTCTGCTCAAAAGAAACATAGGCAATTTTTTCTCCATCCGGTGACCAACGCGTTGAAATAATTGGCTGATTTGAAATTACCACTGACTTTGGATTAAACCCATCCATATCTGAAACGTTTAAGTGAAATTTATTATTGTTTACTTTTTGAACATAACCAATTTTCGTATGAAACACCCCCGGTGTTCCGGTAATCTTTTCATAGATCACATTTGAAATTTGATGACCTATTTGCCTTGCCTGTTTTAATGAACCGCTATATTCGGTGGAGATAATCAGCTTTTCTTTAAACACATCGACAAGATCATAGGTCACTTTGATTTGCTGATCATTTTTTTCCACGCGTCCAATCACCAATAGTTCAGCTTTGAGACCTGACCAAAATGTATAGTCCACTTGATTAGTATGAGTGGGTAAAGATTTAACCCCCTCCGTTTTGATGATTCTAAAAAAACCGGATCGAGATAAATCAGACTTGATCACGTTGTGAATTTGATTTTTTTCATTATCTGTATCGTCGTCAGCAAAAGGAATTACGGCAACCGCCAACTCATTCGCTTTGCCGCCTAGGATATCAATCACCTCGATCGCATGGACAGTTTGCAATAAAAATAAAAATAAAAATAAGGTTTTAGTTAAAGATTTCATTGGGGTTGTCCATTTGGATAGAATTTTAATTTAATTTTTTTAAGTTTAGCAAATAATTTTGGGTCTGTTGGGACTGGTAAGGGTTCCGATTGATAAATGGCTCTCTCCACAGCTTCATCACAGCTTAAATTTTTACTGCTTTCCTTCAAAACCGGATCATTCAGTAATTCTCCAGAGGGCAGCAACGTAATTTCAAAAGATAAACTTAAATAATCCAAACCACACAAATTATTATTCACATTCTGCTGAATTTTTTGTTGAATCAGGGCTTTGTATTTATCAATTTCTGATTTATTTTTTCCTGCTTCAACATCTTGATCTGCCTGAATAGCAATTCTTTCAGTTTTTTTCTTGTCTTGAGAAATAATTTCTTGATCAGCAACTTTTAATTCTTGCTCGAGCAGTTCTTCTTTTAATTTATCCAGCTTCTCTTCCTCCATCAATTGTTGTTGCAATTGTTTTATTTGTTCCTGCTTTAATAACTCCTGCTGAACTTTTTTAATTTGTTCTTTTTTATTTTGTTCTGCAATCTCTTTGGCTTTTTTTTGCTTTAAATTAATCTCAGCTTGATCATCTTGGTTTTTTTCTAAGGGCTTTGTTGGAGTTTTCTCTATTTCTATTTTTTTAACGGGGGCGGCTTGAGCTTTCGGAGGCGATTTAGCCTGTTCTTTCGCAGTAGGAATTGCCTCCCATAACTCCACTTCCCCAAAATAAGGATATTTTGGTGCCCACTGAACTGTCATAATCATCACCAAGAGAATTGATAAATGGATCAGCAATGAAAATAGGTTGGATTGAAGATTAATTTTTGCGTCTAAATCCATTTTAATTCGCTATTTTTCAGGCTTCAGGAGTAAACCCACTTTATGAATTTTATTTTGTTTTAATAAATCCATGATGGTGATGACATTTTCATACTGTGTTTTTTTATCAGCGGCAATCACCACTGATTGCTCAGGATTTTTTTCGATGGCTTGATTCAACTGGATTAATAGTTCATCCGTTTTTATTTCCTTTCCCTCCATCTCAATGTTGCCATTTTTCTTCACCGAAATGGTAATGGGGGATCCTTGTTGTTTTAAATCTTGGCCAACACGGGGAAGCTCGACCACTCCAGGATTGATCATCGGCGCTGTGACCATAAAAATCACTAACAACACTAGCATCACATCAATGTATGGAACTACATTGATGTTATTCATCAGGCGTCGTTTTTTCATCAAGATCGCCTATCCACGTTGTTGATAAATTCTTCCATAAAGCTTTCATAGCGAATGGCCAGTCTGTCCACTTTGGCTGCAAATCGATTGTATGCGATCACCGCTGGGATTGCTGCAAAAAGTCCGATCGCTGTGGCAATTAAAGCCTCGGCAATCCCAGGGGCCACTTGCGCAAGAGTGGATTGAGCAACATTGGAGAGACCGATAAAAGAATTCATAATGCCCCAAACCGTGCCAAATAATCCAATGTATGGACTGACCGAACCCACGCTGGCCAGAAAAGGGAGATGTCGTTCAAGCGCATCGAGTTCTCGATTATAAGCCACTTGCATGGCACGACGCACACTGTCTTTAGTCTGTTTGTCTAATTTTTGATCGCCCGATCTAGCAACAACATATTCTTTATAACCTGCCTTAAATATAGCTTTCAGGCCGCCTATGTTTGCTCCCATAGCACTTGCAGAGTCGTACAGTTGTTTGAGTTGTGCACCAGCCCAAAAATATTTTTCAAATTCCTCAGCATCTTCTTCAGCCGCTTTAATCGTTTTTACCTTAATAAAAATATATTTCCAGGAAAATAATGACGCCAGAATTAATATCAGCATCACAATTTGCACGGGGATACTGGCCCCCATGATTAAGGATAGGAAAGATAAGTCACCATTCACATTCATTAGTTACACTCCATTAAAGATTTTATTTGTTGCGGAATGCGAACGGGTTTTAATGTTCTTGCATTCACCCCTACAACTTCAACCGACGCTGAAATTAAAAGATCACTTTGACGCTTTATGTGTTGCTCGAGCTTAACCCTAACTGGGGTTATTTGCTTTAATGTAGTCTCAACTTCAATCAAATCATTAAAAATTGCAGGTTTGATAAATTTTATATCAATTTGATGCACTACAAAAAGAAGATTTAATTCATCTTTTAAAGTTTGTTGGTTAATTTTTAAACTTCTTAACCATTCCGTTCTCGCACGTTCCATAAAGTTTAAATAGTTGGAGTGATAAACCACACCACCGCTATCTGTATCCTCATAGTAGATCCTGACTGGCCAACTAGATTGCTGACTTACCATAGTGTTTTATTTATTCCATTCTTGTCTAAAGTGATATCAAAATGTTTCAAACTTAAATCTGTTGCCACACGGCCTTTAGGTGTCCTCATGAGATAACCCTGTTGGATAAGATAGGGCTCTATGACATCTTCAATCGTTTCTCTTTCTTCCCCAATTGCTGAGGCCAGATTATCCAAACCCACTGGGCCACCATTAAACTTTTCAATAATGGCCAATAAAAAGGAACGGTCCATACCATCCAAGCCAATTTTATCGACATCAAGCATTTTTAATGCCGCGTCGGCGGTTTGGATATCGACATTCCCATCAGATTTTACTGCAGCATAATCCCGGACTCTTCTGAGTAATCGATTAGCAATTCTTGGTGTTCCTCTTGAACGCCTGGCAATCTCTCTCGCCCCTGAATCATCTATTGAAATTTCAAGCAGTTTTGCTGATCGCTGAACAATCTTTACTAACTCAGATTCGCTATAAAATTCTAATCGTGAAACAATGCCAAAACGATCTCTGAGAGGATTGGTCAGCATACCTGCTCTTGTTGTTGCACCCACTAAAGTAAATGGGGGTAAGTCTAATTTCACTGATCTTGCTGAGGGTCCTTCACCAATCATGATATCTAAACGATAGTCCTCCATGGCGGGATATAAGATTTCTTCAATGACCGGAGAGAGTCGATGGATCTCATCAATAAATAAGACATCATTGGGTTCTAGATTGGTTAACAAGGCAGCTAAATCTCCGGCTTTTTCAAGCACTGGGCCAGATGTTTGCTTTAATCCGACATTCATCTCTCTGGCAATAATATGTGATAGGGTTGTTTTACCTAATCCAGGTGGGCCAAAGAGAAGTACATGATCCAAGGACTCATTTCTTGATTGAGCCGCACTCATAAAAATTTGTAACTGTTCACGAATTTTCTCTTGCCCAATATATTCATTTAAATCAATCGGGCGTAGGGATCTTTCCAAATTTTCTTCATTTTCTTTGGGTGTATTTGCTATAAAACGATCTTCTTCAATCATATTTAATTTGATAACCATTGTAAGGCTTGTTTGATGCCATCATTCACACTGATGTCATCGTTTAAGTCTTTTATTACTTTTTGAATATCTGCTTTTGAGTAACCCAAAGCCTCTAATGCGTCCATAATATCAGTAAGATTTTTACCGTGCTCAGTCGTTTTTTGTAAATTTAAGAACTGTTTGTCTTTTAATTCGACTATTAAACGCTCTGCCGTTTTTCTGCCTATACCTGGTATCTTGATGAGAAGAGAGACGTCTTGAAGATTAATCGCGTTTAAAAATTGTTCAATTGACACACCACTTAAAATGGAAAGGGCAACCTTAGCACCAATCCCATTCACTTTGATGAGACTCTTAAAAGATGATTTTTCTTCGACTGTTAAAAACCCATATAACAATTGGGCATCTTCACGAACCACCATATGTGTTAATAAAAAAACTTCATTGTTTACTTCAGGAAGATTGTAAAGGGTTGACATTGGAACTTCAATTTCATAGCCAACTCCGCTGCACTCAACACGAATCCATGGGGGCGATTTGTCAACGAGTCTGCCTCGAATACTTCCAATCATAAGATTCTTCCGCCACGGTATTTCAAAGTTAAATCATCTTTTTTTATTTGCATAACCTGATTGTGACACAAGACACACGCAAGCGCATCAGAGGAATCCGGGCCAAGCATTTCTGGTAAATTTAAAAGCTTTTGCACCATCGACTGCACCTGTATTTTTTGAGCATGCCCGTTCCCAACGACAGATTTTTTTATTTGCAAAGCTGTGTATTCATATATAGGTAGATTATGTTGAATTGCTGCCGCCATTGACACCCCTCGAGCCTGGCCTAATGCTAAGGAGCTATTCGCATTCATATTTACAAACGTCTTTTCGATACACATTTGCTTTGGATTAAATTTTAGAATCGTTTCACAGACCTCATCAAAGATAATCTTTAATCGTTCTGGAAGATTCAATTGATCAGAATTTGTTTTGATAACTCCACTGGCAATGTATGTATATTTATTTTTATTACAATCAATCACCCCAAATCCAGTTTGTCTTAGCCCTGGGTCAATGCCTAAAATTCGAGTTTCAGACAAAATTAATTCTCGATCACGGCGTTGGTATAAACTTCCTGCACATCATCAAGATCATCAAGTACATCCAAAATTTTTTGCATCTTTACCCCATCATCTCCAGATAATTCAACCTCATTCTCTGCCTTCATGGTTAGTTCGGCCATCTCAAATTTAATTTTTTCTGTTTCAAACATTTCTTTAATCGAAAGAAATTCATTGGGTGGGGTAATTACCTCAATCGAACCATCATCATTAATCTCAACATCTTCTGCTCCAGCGTCAATCGCTTTTTCCATAATTAATTCTTCATTGGAGCCTGGTGCAAAAAAGATACTCCCACAATGCTTAAACATAAAAGCAACACATCCATCCGTTCCCAAATTTCCCCCATTTTTGGTAAACGCATGACGCACATCAGCGACAGCCCTATTTTTATTGTCTGTTAGGCAGTCAACAATAATGGCTGCTCCATTGACCCCATAGCCTTCATAACGAATTTCTTCGTAATTGACTCCCTCTAATTCCCCCGTCCCTCTTTTAATGGCTCGAGTAATATTTTCTGCGGGCATATTCTCTTCTTTACCGGCTGCAATTGCTGCACGAAGTCTGGGGTTAAAATTTGGATCACCGCCACCCATTCGCGCAGCCACAGTGATCTCTTTAATTAGTTTTGTAAATATCTTTCCACGCTTGGCGTCTTGTCGCCCTTTTCGGTGTTGAATATTCGCCCACTTAGAATGTCCAGCCATATGTTTCCCTAAAGTTGAAAATAAAAATATTTTATCATTTTGATGAGGGTCGTGAAGCTAAAATCAACATTATAAAAATGCCGCTTAAAATCAATAGGAGTCCAATCAATTCATTCAACAATGGCGCCTCACCAAATTCAACAAAAGCTGCGATTGATCCGATTACTGGAGCCAAAAGAGAGATCGATGAGACTAGGCTTGTTTTGAGATACTTGACTCCGTATAACCAAAGTATCCATGCAATGGCATTACAAAAAACAATGTTATAAATAGAGGCGCCTATTAAATAAGTATTCACTTCATAAATATCAATGCCTTTAAACCAAATAACAAAAATAATTGGGATACTCCCCAATAGCATTTGCCATGCGGTTAAATTCAATAGGTCTGTCTTGGGATTGATGTGATGATAATGTTTAACTAACACAACCCCACATCCCCAAAAAAAACCTGAGCTGATTGCCAGGATCATACTGAATAAATCTGGGCTTTTATGTACCGGATCAAAAATTAAAACTAAACCTAAAAAACTAATCATGATGGCGAAACATTGGTTGAGTTTAATTCGTTCTTTGAGGAAAAAAAATGCTAAAAGATTAGCCCATATAGGCATGGTAAATGTGAGTACTGATGTTTTTGCGGTTCCGCCTTTCACTAGGGCAGCTAACACCAAAACAGTAAAGCCAATCATCTGCATTAAACCAATTAAGAAAACATATATGGGATGTGCAAGTTTTAATGATTTTTTATAAAAAATTAAAACCAAAAAAAGGCATAAAGCGCCAAAAAAATTTCTAATAAAAGCAAACTCCCAGGGTCCGATTAATTGGACAGATTGTTTCATCACAACCCAGTTATAACCCCAAATCATCGTTAATAAAATTACCGCAAAAATTGGCATGAGTTGGTTATTTTTTAAATTTTGCATGTTGATTAAAATTTGTTATTCTAAGTTTTTATTCATTGTATTATTTATTCTATGAAAACGGCTCAACAAATTCTAAATGATAAAACTCACAATAATATTTTAACCATTGAACCGGATCGACCCGTCATAGATGCTTTAATTATTATGGCTGAATATAAAATTGGAGCTCTCTTGGTCATGGATAAAAATAAGTTGCTTGGAATTATTTCAGAAAGAGATTACGCCCGTGAAATTGTTCTTCATGGCAGATCATCCAAGGTTTCACTGGTCAAAGACATTATGACCAAAGATGTCATTACCATCGATGCTCATGAGACTTATGATAAGGGACTTGAAATTATGACGGAACACCGCATTCGTCATTTGCCTGTTCTCGAAAACAAAAAAGTGATTGGTATGCTGTCGTTAGGGGATTTAGCCAAAGAAACCATCAGTCATCAAAAGTTTTTAATCGAACAATACGAAAGTTTTTTAAAAAGTTAGTCGCCAATAATTTTAACGAGAACTCTTTTTTTTCGTCTGCCATCAAATTCTCCGTAGAAAATTTGCTCCCACGGTCCAAAATCCAAATGGCCATCAGTCACCGCGACGACCACTTCTCTTCCCATAACTTGTCGCTTCATATGCGCATCCGCATTATCTTCGCCTGTATCGTTGTGACGATATCCACTCACCGGCTCATGAGGGGCTAATTTTTCAAGC
>JAURED010000022.1 GCA_030827595.1 Burkholderiales bacterium | reverse complement strand
AAGGATCCCTTCATGATTGTTGATCAAAATCATTACACAATTGTTGATGAGAATCGTACCTATCACTCATCGGAAATCCACCGACTGGCTCGACAATATCAACAGTTAATTCCTGCTCATGCAAAAGTGATAGGGGTACAGATTGATAACAAAGCAGACTGGGTAGCCATTGATATCATGTGCCTCAAATCCAATCGGGTATTAGTACCCATTCCCAATTTCTTTAATTCGCAACAAATTAAATATTTGATTGACGAGGCGGGCATACAAACGTTGGTTACCGAAGATAAAAGCTTGCTGAAGCGATATGGCTTTATGGATAATCGAGACGTGATTGATAATAATTTTATTGGCTCATTACCGGTGAATTTATTATTAAAAAATAAGCCTAGTCTTCATAATGTGCAAAAAATAACATTTACTTCTGGCTCCACTGGATTTCCAAAAGGAATATGCTTATCAGCCTATGCACAAGAAGAGGTCGCTAAGGATTTAGCACAGCTCTTACATTCGATGGGCATTCAGCGACACATGAGTCTTTTACCCTTTTCTATTTTACTTGAAAACGTCGCTGGAACTTATACCTCAATGTTACTGGGGGGAACCAACTTTATCTTTTCACTAAAGTCTGTTGGTTTTGATGGCGTTAAATTTGATGAAAGCAAATGTATTCAATTGATTCAAGAACATAAAATTGAATCATTGATATTACTTCCTCAGCTCCTTCAGCAGATAGTCAATTACATAAAAAAACACCACATCGTATTAGACTCATTAAAATTTATTGCGGTAGGCGGTGCAAAAGTCCCAGTCAATCTGATCGAACAAGGGCGAACCTTAGGATTACCCATATATGAGGGTTATGGTTTATCCGAGTGTTCCTCTGTTGTTGCGGTGAATAGTCAATCCTCGAATCGAGTGGGATCCGTTGGAAAAATTTTACCCAGCCGAAAAGTCCGTGTCCTTGATGATGAAATCGAAGTATATCTGGATGAAGGTTTACGATATTTAAAAGGCCAGTCAGTAGCTCCAGGATGGTATAAAACAGGTGATCTTGGTTATATTCAAGATGAGTTTTTGTATGTGAATGGACGAAAGAAAAATCTAGTGATTACTTCTGTGGGAAGAAATATATCACCAGAATGGCCCGAGGCATTACTGCTCGAGGACCCAAAGGTTTTGCAGGCCATGGTGACTTGTTTTGACGAGCCTTTTCTCTCCTGCATCCTGGTTTGTGAAAAAGATCTATCCGCTGATGAAAAAAATTCTATTTTGAGTCGAGCCAATAAAAAACTTCCATCCTACGCACATATAGAGAGGTGTGTCGTAGTCACCCAACCGTTCTCATATCAAGATGGGACATTAACGGCAAATGGAAGGTTAAAAAGAAATGTGATTATGGAAAAAATTAATGTGAACGAAATTAAATTAGAAAGTGAATGTGTATGAATTTTTATGACCAATTGATTCAACAAACCGAACCAGATAGACATGAGCTGTATGCAGCTCCCATGATACAAAGTGCCCTAAAAGGAAACATCGCAAAACAAACTTACGTTACTTTTTTGTCACAAGCTTATCATCATGTGCGGCACACAGTGCCTTTACTCATGGCCTGTGGCAGTCGTCTAACCGGTGAATATGAATTTATGAAAAAAGCGATAACTGAATACATTGAGGAGGAGTATGGACATGAGCAATGGATTCTCAATGACATCCAACACTGTGGCTTTAATCCTGAAACAGTCAAACAATCAAGACCACACTTAAGCACAGATCTTATGGTGAGGTATGCGTATCACCAAATTGACCGTGAAAATCCAGTTGGGTTTTTTGGAATGGTATTTGTTTTAGAGGGGACCAGTACCGCATTAGCAACACAAGCTGCGGAAGCCCTGAAGACATCATTGCAATTACCGAACAAAGCTTTTAGTTATCTGTTATCCCATGGTTCACTGGACCAGGATCATGTTCAATTTTTTGAGCAATTAGTGAATCAACTGAGTGATGAAAAGGATAAACAGGCTATCGTTCATTCAGCCAAAGCAATTTTTAAATTGTATGGAGATATTTTTCGTGCCATCCCCAATATGGAGCCATTAGTATGAGTATACAACGTCTTAGACTGGTCATTACCGGAGCTTCGGGTGGGATAGGAAGGGCATTGATCCGAGCCATGCATCCCCACATCGATTTAATTATTTTAAATGGGTTAGACAAGCAATCATTAGAGCAGGTGAGAGATGAGCTTGGTTTGAAAAATTGTCATATTGTCCCAGGTGATGTTTTAGATCCTCAGGTTAGACAGAATATCTATACAATGGCTGAAGCCAATGGGGGCATTAATTTGCTTTTAAATAATGCCGGGATGAATGATTTTAATGCATTTGAAAATCAAGCAGATGAAATCATCACGAACCTTATCAATGTGAACTTGACTGCTCCAATGTTATTAACCAAAAAGTTACTTCCTTTACTCAAAGATAATCATAGTCAAATCATTAATACAGGATCGATTTTTGGTTATTTAGGATTCCCTGGATTTGTCGGCTATTGTAGTTCTAAATTTGGTTTAAGGGGCTTCGCTCAAAGTTTAAGGCGTGAATTGAGTGACACAAAAGTTTCTGTGCGTTACTTCGCACCCCGAGCGACAAGAACACCCTTCAATAATTCACGTGTTGAGCAACTCAATACAGCAACTCACACGGCTATGGATTCGCCTGAGCAGGTGGCTCAAGCATTCATGAAGTTTCTGTTCAAACCGAGTTGGCAAAAACGTTTGGGCTTTAAAGAACGTTTTTTTACCATCGTGAATGATTTATTTCCAGCGGTCACCGACAAAGCCATTTATCAGCAATTACCAATAATAAAAAAATATTTATCTAAAAAGGATCTATAAAAATGAAAAAAATTATTCTGTTGATATTGTTATTCCCAGCGCTTTCTTTTGCCGATTGGGTGGATGATATGCAATACCTTCAAACCGAATGGGCAAACGTAAAGTACAAATATGACTCAAGTGATCAGCAAAAAGGTTTTGAAAAACTGCTGGAACAAGCTGATTTGCGACTAAAAAACAACCCTAATCAAGCGGAGGTATTAATTTGGCATGCCATTATTGAGGCCTCTTATGCTGGGTCACTCAGTGCAATTAATCCCACTGCCTTAGGGTATGTAAAAAATGCAAAAAAAGATTTAGAAAAAGCTATTGAGTTAGGCGGTGATGTTCTCGATGGGTCTGCGTACACTTCTCTTGGCTCTTTGTATTACCAAGTTCCCGGATGGCCACTCGGTTTTGGGGATGAAGATAAGGCAAATGAGTATTTAAAGAGGGGGCTTGAAGCGAATCCTGATGGGATAGATGCTAATTATTTTTATGCTGATTTCCTGATTAAAAAAGGAGAAAAAGAGGAGGCTAAAGTATTTTTGGATAAAGCAAAAAAAGCACCCAGCAGACCTGGGCGAACTGTAGCTGATCAAGGTCGACGAATTGAGGTTTTAGAGCTGATTAACAAAATAAA
>JAURED010000006.1:7814-67166 GCA_030827595.1 Burkholderiales bacterium | reverse complement strand
AAATGGCTGAAATTTCAACAATTGCTAGACCATATGCTCAAGCTATTTTTGATCTGGCGAAAGATCAAAAGAAGTTAAATGATTGGTCAGAAATGCTCAAGTTATTATCAGGCGTTGTTGAAAATGATTCAATTAAGTCTGTTATTCAGGATTCAAAAATTCTCGAGTCTGATAAAGAGAAATTGTTGTTTAATATTTGTCAAAAAAAGATTTCAAGTGAATGTGAAAATTTGATAAAACTTTTAATTGAAAATAAACGCTTGCTCGTTCTTCCCTTCATCAGCGATGCATTTGAGTCATTGAAGGCAAATGAGGAAAACTCTGTTTCAGCGAAAATTATTGTTGCAACAAAAATAACAAAAAAAGAAACAGATGAAATTGTTAAAAATTTAGAAAAAAAATTAAATAAAAAAATTGACGCATCAGTTGAGATTGATGAATCAATTTTAGGAGGAAGTGTTATCACTGTTGGTGATACAGTTATTGATGCTTCAGTTAAAGGACAGTTACAAAGTTTAGCTTTCTCGATGAAAGCGTAATTTACCCAGGAGAAAATAATGCAATTATCAACTTCAGAAATTAGTGAACTGATAAAAAGTAGGATCAAAGATTTCAAACCGTCATCAGAAGCGAGAACACAAGGTACAGTTGTCTCTGTGACTGATGGTATCGTTCGAATTCATGGTCTTTCAAATGTAATGTCTGGGGAAATGATTGAATTTCCTGGCAATACTTTCGGTATGGCTCTTAACCTGGAAAGAGACTCAGTAGGCGCAGTTGTTTTAGGTGATTATGAACATATTTCTGAAGGCGATACCTGTAAGTGTACAGGCAAAATTTTGGAAGTACCTGTTGGTCCAGAACTCATTGGACGTGTTGTAGATGCCCTTGGAAATCCATTGGATGGCAAGGGACCAATTAAGTCTAAACTTACAGACAAAATCGAAAAAGTTGCACCTGGTGTTATTGCGAGAAAATCTGTTTCACAGCCAGTCCAAACGGGATTGAAATCAGTTGACTCGATGGTTCCAATTGGACGCGGTCAGCGAGAACTAATTATCGGTGATAGACAGACGGGTAAAACGGCTGTTGCTGTTGACGCAATTATTAATCAAAAAAGTCAAAATATGACCTGTATATATGTTGCCATTGGACAAAAGGCTTCAACAATTGCTAACGTTGTTCGCAAACTTGAAGAAACAGGGGCAATGGACTATACAACCGTTGTTGTGGCATCTGCATCTGATTCAGCAGCTTTACAGTTTCTTGCTCCTTACTCAGGTTGCACAATGGGAGAATATTTTAGAGATCGAGGTGAAGACGCATTAATTATTTATGATGATCTCAGTAAACAGGCTGTTGCTTATCGACAAATTTCATTACTTTTAAGAAGACCTCCTGGACGAGAAGCGTATCCTGGCGATGTGTTTTATATTCATTCAAGATTGCTTGAAAGAGCTGCTCGGGTGAACGAAAAATATGTTGAGGATTTTACAAAAGGAAAGGTTAAGGGTAAAACAGGATCTCTTACAGCTCTTCCTGTTATTGAAACAGCAGCTGGTGATGTTTCAGCTTTTGTGCCAACAAACGTAATTTCTATTACTGATGGACAAATCTTCCTAGAATCTGATTTATTTAACGCAGGTATTCGACCGGCGATCAATGCAGGTATTTCAGTTTCTCGAGTAGGGGGCGCTGCACAAACGAAAGTTATTAAAAAATTAGGCGGCGGTGTTCGACTTGCTCTAGCTCAATATCGTGAACTTGCAGCCTTTGCTCAGTTTGCTTCCGACCTAGATGAAGCTACTAGAAAACAGCTTGACCGTGGAAGAATGTTTACTGAATTAATGAAACAAGCTCAGTATAGTCCGTTAAGTGTTTCAAAAATGGCGGTAACATTATATGCAGCCAATAATGGTTATTTTGACGATGTTCCTGTTGATAAAATTCTAAACTGCGAATCAGATCTTCATGGGTTTATTGGGTCAAAACATAAGAAGGTTATGGAGAGTATTGAGAAAAGTCTTGAGCTTTCTGAAAAAGATGAAAAAGACCTTGTAAAAGCAATTGAAGATTTTAAATCTTCAAGTAAATATTAAGATTATTTGGAAAAATTATGGCCGGTAGTAAAGAAATCCGAACAAAAATTAAGAGTGTAGAAAATACCAAAAAAATCACAAAAGCGATGGAAATGGTTGCTGCCTCTAAAATGAGAAAAGCTCAAGATCGTATGGCTGCATCAAGACCCTATTCTGAAAAAATCAGAAATGTTGCTGCGCATCTTTCATTTGCGCAATCGGAGTCCAAACATCCTTTCTTGATTACAAGAGAAAAGATTAAAAACGTTGGATTAATCGTTGTGACCTCTGATAAAGGATTATGTGGCGGATTAAATACAAACGTTTTAAGATCGTCCATAAATCAAATTAAAGATTGGGAAAAAGAGGGTAAAAAGGTTCACGTAGCAGCTATTGGTACAAAAGGCTTTAGTTTTATGAAGCGCATAGGCGCAGATGTTAAATCAAATATCACCGGATTAGGAGACACTCCGCATGTGAGTGATTTAATCGGAAGCATCAAAGTCATGCTAGATGAATACATCAATGGAGAAATTGATCAGTTATATATTTGTTACACAAAATTTATTAATACCATGAAACAAGAGCCAATGATGGATCAAGTATTACCTTTAAGTGGTGAAAAAATTGGTGCACCAGAAGGTTCATGGGATTATATTTATGAGCCAGATGTAGATGCCGTTATAGAAGAGTTGTTGAAAAGGTATATCGAATCAATAATTTATCATTCTGTAGCAGAAAATATGGCCTCTGAGCAATCGGCTCGCATGGTGGCAATGAAAGCAGCATCAGATAATGCAGTAAATGTAATTGATGAGTTGACTTTGGTTTACAACAAAGCACGTCAAGCAGCAATTACAAAAGAAATATCGGAAATCGTTGGCGGGGCTGCTGCGGTTTCATAATTTAAATTTTTTAGATGAGTAAGGAAAAAAAATGAGTGCCAAACAAATCGGAAAAGTAGTTCAGTGCATCGGAGCGGTTGTTGACGTTGAGTTTCCAAGAGACGCAATGCCTAAAGTATTTGATGCTCTAAAAATTGACAGTTCTGACGCAAATGCGAAGACAGCGGAAGAAGGGCTAACACTTGAAGTTCAGCAACAGCTTGGAGATGGTATTGTACGCACAATCGCCATGGGATCCACAGATGGTTTGTCAAGAGGCACTCAGTTTGCTGCTACGGGAACAGGCATTCAAGTTCCTGTTGGATCGGGAACCTTAGGTCGAATTATGGATGTATTAGGCCGACCTATAGATGAAGTTGGAAAAATTGACTCAAAGGAATTTAGATCAATTCATCAGAAAGCCCCTGAATTTAGTGAATTATCACCCTCTGTTGAACTATTAGAAACCGGTATTAAAGTTATTGATTTGATTTGCCCTTTTGCAAAAGGCGGTAAAGTTGGATTATTTGGTGGTGCGGGTGTAGGAAAAACTGTGAATATGCTTGAGCTTATTAATAACATTGCTAAGCAACATTCTGGACTATCTGTTTTTGCAGGTGTGGGAGAAAGAACTCGTGAAGGAAATGACTTTTATCACGAAATGTCAGACGCAGGTGTAATTAAACTTGACGATATGAAAGAGTCTAAAGTAGCGATGGTCTTTGGTCAGATGAATGAGCCACCGGGAAACCGATTAAGAGTAGCGCTTTCAGGCCTTACAATGGCAGAAAAATTCCGTGATGAAGGACGTGATGTTTTGTTCTTTGTTGATAATATTTATCGTTACACCCTAGCAGGTACAGAGGTTTCTGCTCTTTTAGGACGTATGCCATCCGCTGTGGGATATCAGCCAACACTAGCAGATGAAATGGGACGACTACAAGAAAGAATTACATCAACAAAAACAGGATCCATTACTTCAATTCAAGCTGTGTACGTCCCAGCTGACGATTTAACTGATCCATCACCAGCGACAACTTTCCAACATTTGGATTCAACAGTTGTGTTATCAAGAGATATTGCTTCACTAGGTATTTATCCAGCGGTTGATCCATTGGATTCAACTTCGAGACAGCTCGACCCTCAAGTTGTGGGCGAAGATCATTATCAAGTCGCGCGGAAAGTACAAGCAACACTTCAAAAATATAAGGAATTACGAGATATTATCGCGATTCTTGGTATGGATGAGTTATCACCTGAAGATAAGTTAGCCGTTAGTCGTGCTAGAAAAATACAACGTTTCTTATCACAACCTTTCCACGTTGCTGAGGTATTTACGGGATCTCCAGGTAAGTACGTTTCATTAAAAGAAACTATTGCAGGCTTCAAAGGTATTGTTGATGGAGACTATGACGACCTCCCAGAACAAGCTTTTTACATGGTTGGAAGTATTGACGAAGCGGTAGCAAAAGCTAAAAAACTATAATAATTTAAGCAAGGTATTTTATGAGTAAAGTCTTAGTTGATGTTGTAAGCGCTGAAGAATCCATTTTTTCTGGGGAAGCAGAGTTTGTTGTGGCACCCTCATCAATGGGAGAGGTGGGTATATATCCAAATCATGCGCCTATGATAACAACTTTAAAACCAGGCTCAGTACGAATAAAAATATCTGGCAAGAATGAAGAAGAGCTCGTATATGTTTCAGGAGGAATTTTAGAAGTTCAACCTGGCTCGGTTACTGTTTTATCGGATACAGCTGTTCGTGGAGCTGATCTTGATGAAGCCAAAGCTAATCAAGCAAAAAAACAAGCTGAAGATGCTTTAAATAATCAAAAAGGCAATATTGACTATGCGAAAGCTCAAGCTGAATTAGCTGAGGCTGTGGCACAGGTTCAAGCAATTCAAAGATTAAGAAAGAAAAAGTAATCTGGTTGATTTAAAAAAAGCAGCAATAAGGCTGCTTTTTTTGTTTATACTTCCTAATATTATGAATCTAGATATTGTTATATTGGCTGCAGGTAAAGGAACTCGGATGAGATCCACTAAACCAAAAGTCATGCATCACTTTTTAGGAAAGCCTTTTCTTGAAAAAGTAATCGAAACTGCAAGAACACTTCATCCAAAAAAAATAATCCCAATTATTGGTTATCAAGCAGAAGAAATCCAAAATTATTTCAAATCACAAGAGTTACATTTTGTAATTCAAGAGCAACAGATGGGTACAGGGCATGCTGTTATCCAGGCGATACCAAAACTAGATAGCGAATATACGATGATTTTATATGGGGATGTCCCATTGGTTAGCTCTAATAGCTTACAAGAATTGTTTACAGCAACAACAAAAACAGGAATAGGGCTGATTACTTTTTTAAAAAAGAACTCACAAGGTTTTGGAAGAATTGTTCGTAACCCACAAACAAAAAAAATTATAAAAATTGTTGAAGAAAAAGATTGTGATCAATCACAGCTTCTTATTAATGAAATTAATACCGGGATCATGTGTGTAAAAACAGTTTTTTTGAACCAATGGTTATTAAAGCTGAATAATAATAATGCACAAAAAGAATATTATTTAACTGATATTATAGAATTAGCTGTTAATGATCATGTCGACATTGCGGATGTTATCTCCAGCAATGAAAATACAATTCAGGGAGTTAACTCAATGAAAGAGTTAATTAACCTAGAAAGATCTTATATGAAAGAAAAAGCACAGTTATTAATTGATCAAGGTATAAAAATTATTGATCCAGAAAGAATTGATATTCGGGGCTCCTTGGTGTGTGAAGAAGGTGTCGTAATTGATATAGGTTGTATTTTTGAAGGCGATGTAATTTTAAAAAATGGTACTTATATAGGGCCTTATAATATTATCAAAGACACTACCATTGGAGAGCACAATCAATTATTAGCATTTAATCATATTGACCAGGCAATAATTGGACACGGATGTCATATCGGTCCCTATGCCAGAATAAGACCTGCAACATCTTTATCAAATAATATAAATATCGGGAATTTTGTGGAATTAAAAAAATCGACTGTAGGCAATTATACAAAAATTAATCATTTATCTTATGTGGGCGATTCTACAATTGGAGAAAGGGTAAACCTTGGAGCGGGAACTATTACATGTAATTATGATGGAGCAAATAAACATCAGACAATTATAGAGGACGATGTTTTTATTGGATCAGATACACAATTGATTGCTCCTGTTATTATCAAAAAAGGAGCTACTATTGGAGCTGGATCAACAATAGTAGAAGATACACCGGAGAATCAATTAACCTTATCTAGAGTTAGTCAAAAAAGTATCAGTAACTGGCAAAGACCAAAGAAAAAATAAATATGTGTGGAATTGTTGGCGGTGTATCAAAAAATAATAATATTGTTCCAATCTTAATTAATGGATTAGAAAAACTCGAATATCGAGGATATGACTCGGTTGGAATCGCGATCATTCATCATCAGCGAATTCAAAGAATCAGATCAGTTGGAAGAGTTTCAACAATTTATAAAAAAATATCTGAAAAAAATTTTAAGGGGAAAACAGGGATTGGCCATACAAGGTGGGCAACACATGGTGGAGTTTCAGAAAAAAACGCACATCCCCATATTTCAAATAATGAAATAGTAGTTGTGCACAATGGCATAATTGAAAATCATGCAAAACTTTGTGAATTCTTAAAAAATAAAAATTACAAATTTAAATCAGAAACTGATACCGAGGTAATCGCACATTTAATTCATTACTATAGAAAAAATAAATCTTCGCTCTTAGATGCGGTTCACAAAACCTGTAAAAAACTTGAAGGCGCATATGCAATTGCAGTGAGTGATAAAAACTCTAATGAAATTATTGTCGCAAGAAATGGATGTCCCTTAATTATAGGAGTATCAGAGGATCAAAATTTTATTGCATCTGATATATCGGCATTAATATCAGTAACAAATAATATAGTGTTTCTTGAGGATGGAGATATAGCTTTAATTGCTTCAGATAGCTATCAAATTTTCGATGATAATTTAAATCAAATTAATAGAAAAATTCATAAAAGTTCTGTCAAAGAAAACCAAATGGAACTTGGCCCATATAATCATTTTATGCAAAAGGAGATATATGAACAACCGGTTGCAATTGCAGATACTATTGAGTCCATTATCGATGAGGGGTCCATTAATCCAAAGCTGATTGGTGGATCAAAGTTTGATGCTTCAAAATATGAAAGTATTTTAATTTTAGCGGCAGGAACAAGTTACTATGCAGGATTAACCGCTAAATATTGGTTTGAACATCTAGCAAAAGTCCCTGTTAACGTAGAAATTGCCAGCGAATATCGTTATCGAGATGTGGTGACTCCGAAAAAACAACTTATTATAACCATATCTCAATCAGGAGAGACGCTTGATACGCTGGAAGCATTGAAACAAGCTAAGAAAAATGGAAATAAATATTCTTTAACTATTTGTAATGTTCAAGAAAGCGCCATAGTTAGACAATCAAATAATGTTCTTTATACCAGAGCAGGAGTTGAAATCGGGGTCGCCTCAACAAAAGCATTTACGACCCAATTAGTTTGCCTTTTTGTTTTAGCATTAATTTTTGCAAAACAAAGAAAAAAAATTACAAAGAAAAATGAATTGGCCTACATAGAAGAACTAAGAAAATTATCTGGACATATTCAAACAGCATTAAATTTAGAGCCACAAATTAAAGCATGGGCAAAAAAATTTAGTCAAAAATCTAATGCTCTTTTTTTAGGACGGGGATTACATTATCCTATTGCTCTTGAGGGAGCACTAAAATTAAAAGAGGTGTCTTATATTCATGCGGAAGCATATCCGGCTGGTGAATTAAAACATGGCCCTTTAGCATTGGTGGATAAAGATCTCCCTGTTGTTGTGATTGCTCCCAATGATAAATTATTAGAAAAAGTAAAATCAAATATGCAAGAGGTTAAAGCTAGAGGGGGTGAGCTTTTTGTAATTGCAGATGCTGATAGTCATTTTGATGCTGAAACTGGTATTCATGTTATTAGAACCAATAGACATGTAGGAATCCTGTCACCCATCGTCCATTCAATTCCAGTGCAATTATTAGCCTATCATGTTGCATTATCTAAAAAAACAGATGTTGATAAACCTAGAAATTTAGCAAAATCAGTCACAGTAGAGTAATTCAAACTATTATTTTTTGAAGTTTCGCAATAACAAATATTTACGAATTAAGTAGAGGAACTAATCAATTTATAATATCTATATATTGTTGTCAATATAAAAATTTTTACTAAATATTGTATTTTTTTACAAAGAGAGTATTGTTTTTATATGTTTAAAGAGATGAGAGTTTAAACGTAATTTCTATAGTTATTACTAAAACAAGGAGAAGTAATAGATGGATATTCTAAAAACAGTAAGAAATTGGGCCGCAGCACTTGCGGAAACTGTAATTAGCTTGTTAGCGCTTGGTATTGTTTTACAGATCCTTATGGGTGGAGCAGCGATTCCATTCTTTGGTCAACCAAGAGTCATTGAAACTGTAACTGGCCACATTAACTCACTTGGCGGTGAGGGAATTGTTGGTCTTGTAGCCATCTGGGTGCTTTATTCTATATGGAAAGCACGTAAATAGAAGTAGCGTTTAGAACAACAAAAAACCCTTGTATAACAAGGGTTTTTTTTTGAAACTTTTATAAAATATATTAGTCATTCTCAATAATCAGTTATACTGATTTTTCTACATCTATAAATTTAAGTTAATACATGAAGAGAGGTATTTATTTAAGTTTATGGGTTTTTTTGTATCTTTCGAAAGTGATGATAGTTTCAAAAGGTCAATTTAAATCTTAAATGGAGAATCTCTATGGAAGTAGGTGGATTTAATTTAGTATACAACTCGTTGTCATTTGCCATTGCAACATTTGGTGCGGCAACAGTTTTCTTTTTTGCACAGCGTTCTCAAGTCGCTCCTGCATATAAAACAGCGCTATCCTTATCAGGATTAGTTTGTTTAATCGCTTTTTACCATTATTTAAGAATGTTTGAAAGTTTTAATGATGCATATACATTAGTTAATGGTACTGTTGAAGCAACTGGTGCTCAATTTAATGATGCATACCGTTATGTAGATTGGTTATTAACTGTACCGTTGTTACTTCTTGAGCTCGTTTTAGTGATGAGACTATCTAAAGAAGAAACATATTCTAAAGGTACAAAACTTGCAATAGCGGCTGCAGTGATGGTTATTTTAGGCTATCCAGGTGAAATCATTACTGATTCATCAATGTATGGCGACCGTTGGATGTGGTGGGTTCTTTCAATGATTCCATTTATATATATTGTAAGGGATCTTGTTAGTGGCCTTGGTGCATCTATCAGTAAACAGCCTAAAGCCGTTCAAGGCCTTGTAAGTAAAGCAAGAACTTTAACGATTCTTTCATGGTGTTTCTACCCAATCGTGTTTATTTTACCAATGATCGGATTTCAAGCTGATCCAGGTGCAGTAAACCCAGTTATTCAAGTTGGATATACTATAGCTGACGTGGTAGCAAAAGCCTTGTTTGGTGTAATGATTTATATGATCGCTCAGCGTAAGTCTGATGCGGGTGCATAATAATTTAGTTACACTTTTGAAATCTTGAGATAAGAAACGCGCCTTCTGGGCGCGTTTTTTTTATTATGAAGATAATTATCAGTAGTCACTTTGACGAATTCTATATGCCTCTAGAGGCAAAGATTGATTTACCAAAAGTTGAGGATGAGCTAAAACAATCATTTCTTACCAAAAATAAGCTATTAAATAAATGGTTGAGTCATCAAAAAAAAACTAAAGGAAAATTAATACGTGCTCAATTGGCTTTAGCTGCCGGTGAGCTTTTAGATCTTCCGAAGAATACAGTAATAAAGTGGGCTACAGCATGTGAACTAATGCATACTGCATCTTTAGTGCATGACGATATTTGTGATCAAGATGTAAAAAGAAGAGGCGATAAAACCATTTGGAAAAAATATGGAATCCCTGCAGCAATCTGTACGGGGGACTTTTTGATAGCCCAAGCATTTAATAAAATTTCAGAGATAGAAACAGGATGGCATCAAACAATACTCTTAAAATCACTTTCCGATAGTGTAAAAAAAATAATAGACGGCCAAGTGCGGGATGTCGAAGTTAACGTTAAAAAAATATCATTAAAAGAATATGAAAAAATAGCATATGAAAAAACGGGGCCTTTATTAATGACTCCGCTTGATGGAATGTTTCGTTGTAAAGAGTTACCAGAGGCTGAAATAACAGGATTGGTTAATTTGATGCATATTATTGGACTGGTGTATCAAATGATCAATGATTTAAATAATGCGAAGAGTGACAAAACAGATATAACACTTAAACATATGAATTTTATAAACATAATAAATAATGACAAAGGCAAAAGTAGACAATCTAATTTCATTGAGTCAATAGAACAGGGAAAAGGTATGATCATAAAAAAATTATCAAAAATTGATCGCTATATTCACCAAGTCCCGATTATCCTTCAACCTATATTTATAAGTATAACCGCTCAATTAAAGGAAAGCCTGTGAAAACAGTTGTTATAGGCTCTGGTTTTGGGGGTATCGCATCTGCATTAAGGATGAGAGCAAAAGGGCATGATGTTACTTTAATAGAAAAGTTAGATCAAGTTGGTGGTAGAGCACAACAATTTAGAAGAGATAATTATTTACATGATGCTGGGCCAACAGTCATAACGGCGCCTAATTTATTTTATGAATTATTTGAATTATTTAATGAGAAGCTCGAGGATCATTTAGAGTTTAAACCACTGGATCCATGGTATCGATTTTACTTTGTTAATGGATTTGAATTTGATTATGTTCCAGATCGAGAAAAAATGCTTAATCAGATTGAATCAATAAATTTAAGTGATGTTGATGGATATAACAGAATGTTAAAAAGAGCACAGCAGATTTTTGAAATTGGGTATTTAAAATTAGCAGATCAGCCATTTCATAAATTATCTACAATGATTCGATATGCTCCAGATATTTTAAGATTAAAGGGCTACCAATCTGTATACCAATTTGTTTCAACTTATCTTAAAGATGAAAACTTAAGACAGGTATTTTCAATTCAACCATTGCTTGTTGGCGGAAATCCGTTCCAGACCTCTTCAATCTATGCGTTGATCCATGCTCTGGAACAGAAATGGGGAATATATTTTGCCATGGGTGGTATGGGAAAAGTTGTTCATGAATTGAAAAATCTAATGATTCGACAAGGAGTTGAAATAAAAACGAATCATGAAGTAGAAAAGTTTGAAACTACTATGAATTCAATAAGTAATATCATTATAAAAAATAAACCATCAATCAAGCCAGATATTGTGATTTCTAACGCAGACCCAATAACGGTGAATAATAATTTTTTAGATAAACAAAAAATATCGTTACAAAATCGTTTCCTTAAAAAATATGCCAAACATTCAATGGGGTTGTTTGTATTATTTTTTGGAACAAAAGCAAAATATAATAAGGTGGCTCACCATACGATATGGATGGGGCCTCGATATAGAGAATTATTAAATGATATTTTTAATAAAAAAATCCTAGCGGAGGATTTTTCAATATATTTGCATAGGCCTACTGCAACAGATGAGACATTTGCCTCAAACGGGTCAGACAGTTTTTATGCATTAGTGCCGGTGCCAAACCTTCAAGCCAGCATACCATGGGAAGAAATAAAAATGGACTATGCCAAAAAAATAGTTAAAGCATTAAGTAAAACAATTATGCCTAATTTAGAAAATGTTATTGATGATTTATTTGTTATGACTCCAGAAAACTTTAAAGATAGTTACATGACACCACATGGTTCTGGATTTTCTATTGCGCCAATACTGACTCAATCAGCCTGGTTTCGAACCCACAATAAAGATGATTATTATAAGAATTTATTCTACGTCGGGGCGGGCACTCATCCTGGGGCTGGAGTCCCTGGAGTCCTTAATTCAGCAAAAGTTGTTGAAAGGATAATACATGGCTAATGACAAAGTTATTCAGATGCATGGAAAAACATTTTATTGGGCCTCTAAATTCATGGATAAAAAATTAATAGATCCAATTTATGCTATTTATGAAATGTGTCGAGAAATTGATGATATGGTTGATAAAAATAATAATCTGGATGCAAAAAAAGAGATAGCAAATCTTAAAAAAAATCTTTCAATGACTTTATTAAAAAAAAGATTTAATTGTTTGAGAAAAATTGATAAAAAAAAATTTCCTCAGAATGAGTATTTAAAAGAATTTATTCTAGGGCAAGAAAGTGATATTGAATTTAAACAACCAAAATCAATCAATGAGCTTTTAAAATATTGTTATCGCGTTGCTGGTGTTGTGGGCTTAATGGTATGTGATGCAGTAGAAATAAACGATAAAAATTTAAAGTATTTTGCAATTGATCTTGGTATTGGTATGCAACTGATAAATATTATTCGAGATATCAAAGAGGATGCAGAAAATAAAAGAGTTTATATTCCAGAAAACTTAATTGGAAAAGTAAATCCTGATGATGTTCTTAATAATCAACAAGTCATTGATAAAATTGATATTGAAAAAAAAAGAATATTAAAAATTGCAGAAAATTATTTTAATAGTGCAAATTATGCAATTCGCTTTTTACCTAATAATGTTTCAACATGTTTTGGCCTGGCATCAAAACTATATCAGGCTATTGGTATAAAAATATTAAAACAAGAAAAAAGCTATATGGCGGGAAGGGTTTATCTAAATAATCTTGAAAAAATATTTATAACATTAAGTTACTATCTTAATAGTAAGAAAAAAATTAATTATCATCCCGTACATAACAATATGCTCCATTTACCAATTAAAAATTCGCCAAGTGTTGATGGATAAAATGTTTGATTTAATTTTAATTGGAAGAGGGCTATCGAATTTACTTTTTATCAGTCAGTATTCAAAAACACATCAAAATATAAAAATTTTAATTTTAGAAAAGAATAAAAAAATTGATGAACGCTTCATAAGCACATGGCAAGGTCCAGGCCTGATTGATCTCAAAAATGAATATAATATATTTCCAATAAAATCTTTTAATGAAATTTCGGTATCAGAAAAAAATTATAAAATTAAAAGAAAAATAAATCCTTATAAATATAATACCTATCAATATTCAAAAATAATTAATGTTTTGTTAAATCAAATAAAAGCTCGAGGGATAAAAGTACTTTATAGTGAAGTAAGTAAGATAAAAGAAAATAAAAGTTATGTTTCTGTATCAACAAACAAGGGTGTTTATAAATCAAAATATGTTCTTAATAGTTCACCTCATCATGAGACAAATATAGATAAATCAAAACCTATGCTCTACCAGTACTTTATAGGAACTACAATCAAAAAAGATAAGGATCACAATATTAACGAATGTCAGCTGATGAATTTTATTCATGCAGATAAAGAAATAGCTTTTAATTATGTAATTCCATTTAATAAAAATTCATTACTTATTGAAACAACAGCTTTTGGAAGATTGAAAAATTTTGATAATTTACAAAAATTACATCAGATATCTTTAACACAATATAAAACATTTAAATCATTATCTGTTGAAAAAGGCATTATCCCAATGTCAATATCACAATCATTCAAAAGAACAAACAGAATTATCCCTACAGGGATAAGCGGAGGATTTGCTCGTCCATCATCGGGTTATTTATTTCTGCGCGCAGCTACATGGGCAAAAGAATCTAAAAATAAGAATCTAAATCAAATAGTGTTTAAAGAGAAAATAGTCACTCACTTCTTAGATAAGGTGTTTTTAAAAGCTTGTTATTTTTATCCTGAGTTTGCTCCAAAAATATTTATGAAATTGTTTAAAGCTAAATATATTCAATCTATAATCCGATTTCTAGCAGATATTCCTACATATAAAGATCTAATACATCTAATTAAAAATACTCCAAAAAAAATAATGATTTATGCATTATTTAAATAAAAAAATAACATATCACCAGATTTTGTTCTTATTTTTAAGTCTGGTAATAATTTTTAGTTACTCAGGAAATATAGAGTCAGATTATTTAATGGCTTTCAATTTACCCTCACCAATTTTTTGGTCTTTTGTAATGATTGCAACCCTTGGGATGGGGCATGGGGCATTAGATGGAAAAATTATTTGGGATTCAACCAATAATCGTGTATCAAAACTAAAAATTTATTGTATTTATATTGGCATAGTAATGTTTGGTCTTGTATTGTGGTTTGTAAGCCCATTTATATCTCTAATCATATTACTTCTTATGTCCCTGGTTCATTTTGGAGAAAGCGATATGCAAGGATATAAGACAACGAAATTTGAAAATATCTACTGGGGAATCATAGTGACACTTATTCCGGTGGTTTTTAAAATTGAGGAAGTAAATAATATTTTTTTACAATTAGCAGGCTTACAAATCAATTCATTGATATATTCTCTTATAGTAATAATATTTTTGTTTGCAATATTATTTTGGTCGAAGATCTTATTTCAAAAAAAATTATTTCTTTTAGGAGTCTCACTTAGCATTATGATGGTTGCTGGATATCTGCTTCATCCCCTGGTTTGGTTTGCCTATTATTTTTGTTTTTTTCATGGAATGAAAGCAATCATTAATTATTCAATAAACATAAAATTAGACATACTATGGATGCTTCTATTTACCGCACCGGTCTTACTGGTATGGGGTTACCTCGCCTTTTTTACAAACATCTCGATAATCTTGTTAATTTTTCCAACTCTATTTGCACTCACCATTGCTCATATGATGTTAAAAAATATAATGAAAAAAGTATTAGTTTGATAAGTAGAGATTTAAAAGGTAAGTAACTATACATATGCCAATTGAGACTAAAAAAAGTGATAAATAAAAATTAAAACCATTTTTTAGAAGTAAAGACAAAAGAAATAAAAAGGGTAAAACAGGCAATATATATATTACGGTTTCAAATGTTAATGCAGCAATTTGTGCACTGTCTTTTTTTTGTTGATAGATAAAAGCAAATGATACAAAGAGAACAATGGGCATAGCTAGTAACATTGCTGCCAGGGTAGTGCTTTTTTTACTTAGTTCAGTTGCAATTAAAATAATTGCAACAGCAATAAATGTCTTAACAAGATATAACATATTTTTTAAGATTCAAAAGATTATGAAAGATTCAATAAATGAATAATATATTAATTATAGGTGCTTCAGGTTCAATTGGTTCTGCTTTGTTGAACAAATATCAAAACCTAAAAAGTAATAATATTACAGCTATTTCCAGATCGAGACTAAAGGATAATTCAGCGGTAGTTGAAATTATTTATGATTTTAATTCTGAAATACTTCCAGATTTACCTACAGATAAAAAATTTGACTTGGTTATATTTGCAACCGGGCATTTGTATAATGAGACCTATAAACCTGAAAAAAGCATTCGTGATTTTAATGCTGAAGCGTTCGCTTATTCTTACCGGATTAATTGTATTATTCCTGCTCTCTTGATCAAAGAGCTAAGCCAGTCCTTTAAAGAGGATACGAAGATAATCTTCTTATCAGCTAAGGTCGGCAGTATTTCTGATAATCAATTAGGAGGTTGGTATGCTTATCGGATGAGTAAAACAGCCCTGAATATGATGATAAAAAATTTAGCCATTGAGCTTAAGCGTAAATATAAAAATATCATTGTTTGTGGTCTTCACCCTGGAACGGTGGCAAGCAGGTTATCGAGTCCATTTATTGGATCAGTTCAGCACGAAATTTTTAGTCCAAGTCAGTCTGCTGATTATTTAATAGAGGTCATTGAAAATCTAACAATAGATCATTCGGGTAAAATTTATGACTATCATTCCAATGAAATAAGCCCATGATTATTTTTTAGCAATAAGGATAATGATGATCAGTAGGCAAAACAGAGCTACAAAGACTAAAATATCAATCCAGTACATGGTTACTCACAAGTAAATTTACCACTGGCAATTTCCTTTGAATGAATAATTTGGGGATCGGTTACATCAGAATTGATGAGATGGTTAAATGTTAAATATTTATTTTTAGCAAATGTAATCATCATTGAATATTCACTTTCAGCTGTTAATTCATGTTTAAATCCAGTTTGAGGATCAATATCATTTTTTACTGATCGGTACTTTTTATTTTTTGAGCATTCAATAGCTGTATTGTTTTTTACACACTTAAAAATATTTTCATTATTTATTCTTAATTGGTTAGAAGAGTCAAAATTAATCTCACTGAAATCATTATTAAAACTTACAATAATGTTTATATCCTCAAGATCTAGTTGATCATGGATTTTATGATTAATTTCATATTGCTGGGAAATATTTCCATTACAAGTGAGGGCATGTAGATTTTCAAAAAAAAATAAAGAAATAATTAAATAGGTAAATTTCATTTTTTTGTTAGTAATAAGTGAATTGCAAAGTAAAGACCAAATACTAGAGATACAAATAAAAGGGCTTCGAGGTTACCAATTAATTTTATTAAATAATTTTCAGAACAAAATATATTAAAGACCTGACAAGTAGTCAGTGATTTTATCCAGAGACCTGCTTTTAAATATTTATAAACACTAAAACCAATATATATTAAAAATGTGACAATCGATGTAAGAAAAGTTGATCCTAAAATAACGGTATCAAATCGAGAATAATTTATTTCTTTAGGCATATCCATTATTATAACGTCATGAAACATAATTTTTGGTCAAGATTAGGCGGAATAATCCTATTAATTACCTTAATGATTTGTCTATTCTTTGGATTTAGGCGAGTACCATGGGTATGGATTATTGGTCTTATCCCCTCTTTTCTATTAGGATTTTATTTATACCGAATAATAAACAATGCTCATGATAAATCTGAATTCATAATTAAAAAATATTTATTTTTGTTGGCATCCTTTATTACTCTATCGATTGTTTACTATCTAGGTGTATTTTTGAATATAATTATAGGTATATGAGACCTCCAATACTTTCAAAATACCCGGTTGATGAAATAGTTGCTGAACTAAAAAAATCAAAGCAAAGTGATCAGTGGGTTATAAGATTTATTCCTCAGTTATTAAGTAAAGATAAACTTAATGCCAATGCCATTTCTTTGATGAAAAGAGTGAGTTTGCTTAAAACAGAACCTATTTCTAAAGAGGAGCTTGAAAAGTTAAAAAAATATTTTAAAGAGCTCAAAAGAGATGATTTGGTAATTATTAGACAGACAGATAATAGGCAACAGAGAGTTTTAATTTTTTGTGCCCACGATGATGCTCCTGAGACCATCGATGGATTAGAGCGTCACATTTATCGAGTTATTCCAAATGCAAAATTAAAATTTGGAGCATCTGATATTAACCGAGATCGATGTCGAATTGTTAAAAGAAAAACATGGAAAACCGAAAAAGATCGTCCAACTGGAGTATATTCAATCTCAGATCTGTCTGGTTCGGATTAATTTATATACATTTATCCTTTTCTGGCCTAGCATATGCTGATGACTTGGTTGATATTTTACCAAGGACTGTTTCTGTGAGTTCCAATTTTAATTCTGATGTTCAATTTTATGAAATAACAAACTCAAGAATTACAGGAAATGTGTGTGGCCCAGATTCTGATTGGCCTTGTATGGAATCAGCTGGCTGTCTTGTGATAGAAAATTTTAAAAAAAAGGAGTAGTAATTACTCCTTTTTTTATGTGTTTACAGTTTCAATTGATTTCTCAATCTTTGGTACATCAAAATTCTTAAGTTCTTTAATTTCAATTCTTTTTGGTTTTTTTGACTCAGGAATTATATTCTCAAGATTAATAGACAATATTCCATCATTCAATGTTGCTCCTTGAACCTCGATCGTGTCTGCAAGGCGAATAGATTTTGTAAAGGATCGATTAGAAATTCCTTTATGTAAATATTGTATTTCTGAGTGAGAATTGCTCTTATCCCCTTTGATGACGAGTAACCCATCTTTTACAGTAATATCGATTTCAGTTTGTTTAAACCCTGCAACAGCAAGTTCTACTGCATACGATGTGTCATTGATTTTAATAATGTTATGAGGTGGAAACTTGTCATTGATAGATTCAATGGAATTATCCATGAGCGCCTCAATATCTCTTAAAACTGTTTCAAATCCAAGGGTACTTGGATATAGATTTCCAAATGAAATTTTCATATTTATCTCCTTAAATAAGCAAAATATTTATATATAGGGAGGTTACCCATTAGGCATAACCATTCCTATAGTTTTAATATGGAGATATATATTATTTTTTCAAGTTATTGAACAATTTTTCCATTTTGGTAGTGATCTTTTGAAAGTAAATTTCCATCTCTATCCCATGTCCATTCAAGACCATTTTTTTCTCCAGATACCCATTCACTTTTTGATTTTTGCTGACCATTTTCATACCATTGCTGCCAGAGCCCATGTTCTTTACCCTCCTGATACTGGACTTGAAGCTTAATTTGACCATTTTCATACCATTGCTGCCAGAGCCCATGTTCTTTACCATTTTTGAACTCACTCTGTATTTTCAATTGTCCACTTTCATACCAAAATTTTTCTTTTCCATTTTTTTTTCCGTTCAAATAAGAAATTTCATATTTTGGATTTTTGTTATCAAAGTACTCATGATAAGTTCCGTTTTCTAGATCTTGTGAGTAAATAGAATATACGATAGTCAATAAAAAAATAAATAAAATTTTATGCATAGTTTCATGTGCAGAAATAATATGTGAAGACCATTACAAATAATTTTAGTTTAGGTTAATAAAAGCAACTATAAAAGTCTGGAAAATAGGATGATATTACTTCAATATTAAATTTTTTTAAAATAGAGGTATTAGGTTCTTTTGAGAGTAAAAAGAGAAATGATTTATGAATAATTTGTTTTTTAGAAAATTTTTTTATATTTACTTTATTAAGAAAGTCTTCATCAAGGGTAACTTCATGTGTGGTTATATGTTCCGCTGTGACCGTCACTAAAAACTTGGACTCTGATAATTTATTTATTTTTATTTGATCTGACATGTACCCGTAAAATTTTCAATATAGTGACCAAAGCCTTTATTACCTGAGATGGAATCTTCTATGGTTAAAGTTTGAAGATTAAAATCTACGGATCTGATATTTAAAAGGGTAGACTTGCAGATTAAATGTTCGTCAATATCTTCACAAGGAATATCATTTAAATCTTTTAATGTTAAATTTTCAAATCTATACTCTCGATTTTGCTTTTCTTC
This sequence comes from Burkholderiales bacterium, assembly GCA_030827595.1. GTDB lineage: Bacteria > Pseudomonadota > Gammaproteobacteria > Burkholderiales > Methylophilaceae > BACL14. The sequence continues at coordinate 47,906 of JAURED010000006.1, read as the reverse complement.
TTTGACACCACTGGCTCCAGCCAACTCAAAATGACTCATTCCAAGGCACGAATATATTCTCTCATTGGCAAAGGAGATGTGGAATATAAAAAAAAGTATAAGGAATCTAATCATTGGGTAAGTTCTTGGAGACAATTTGCAAAATCTTTGCTGCCAACCTTAAATCCAAGTCTTTCACATTTTTGTTTAGCGATTGTTCCATTAAGTCTTTTTGATGATTTACCGTCGATGTCTAATTCTTCTTTATTTTTATTAGCAAAATTACATTTAAATTCGAAAATATCTTGAAGAAGCAGATCGCTTTCTTTTTTTTGAACACTGTCTTGATTAAGTCCTCCGTAAACTTTACATGCTCTCATCATATAGTCATTTGCATCTTCATTTGAAAAATGCTTTTCTAAGTATCTTCCTGTAAAGTCATTATGTGGAGCAGGGCGTTGAATGCTTGTACCTGTGGACGAGCATGCAGTAAGTAGGAATATTAGTAAAACATTAATAATTACAGGACGCATAGTTTAATTATAAGCATAATTAATAAACTTTATTAAAATATTCTAAGAACCATCAAAAAATTTAATGTCGTACACATATGAAAAAAACCAATCTTCCTGAAAAGATATGCCAGACTTGTAAGCGACCATTTACATGGAGAAAGAAATGGGAAAAGTGTTGGGAACAAGTAAAATATTGCTCACAAAGATGTCGGAATCATCGTGACTCATAATATATTTTGGTTTAGGAATAACTTAAGGCTTGAGGATAACTACGCTTTAAATGAGTGTATTAAAAAATCACAGAAAATATCTTTTATCTACATAATTAATCCTAATTTAAGAACCATCAAAAATGACTTAACAAGCAAAGATAAATTTATTATCCAAGGCTTATTAAATTTAAAAATAAATCTCAAAAAAAGAGGGCATCGACTACATATTTTTTACGGAAACCCAAAACAAATCTTTAATCAGATATCTGAATTAAACAGCTTTGATGAAATTTATTGTGAAATGATTATTGCTCCATATGAAAAAAGTGAGGTAAGTTTAGTTGATAAAAAAATAAATTGTATATGGGACTCTTCTCTAATTGATCTTGATGATTTGCCATGTGAGCCTGCAAAAATTCCAGATACCTTTACAACATTTAGGAATATGGTGGAAAAAAATTTAGTCGTAGCCGATCCTATCTGTTTGCCTGCAATTCCAGAATCTATGTCAATCATAGGATTAAATGAATATAACTTACCTAGTGTAAGTGAATCAAAATTTATTGGTAGTGTAGATTTCTTAAACAATTACTCTATTTGTGAATATGGTGCTCAGAGTTTTGTGGATGATTACTTCACAGACAATAAGGCATCTAATTACAAAATCACTCGCAATGAACTCTCCGGAAGAGATTTTTCAACAAAATTTTCTGTCTGGTTGAGCCATGGCTTTATTTCAGCAAGACAGTTATATAAAAAATTAAAAACATATGAGTCAACAAAAGGCGCAAATGACAGCACTTACTGGATTTTTTTTGAATTATTATGGAGAGACTATTTTAGATTTCTTCATTTTAAGTATGGTGAAAATTTATATTTTAAATATGGATTGAAGAATTCAGAAATAAATAGAATTGATCATGAAATGACTCTTGAAAAATTAGAATGCGGGAAAACCCATTCGTCATTTATGAATGCTGCTATTAATGAATTGATAAATAGTGGTTTTTTATCAAATCGAATGCGACAGATTTTAGCCTCCTATATTATTTTTGATTTATTTACAGATTGGCGAGTGGGTGCAGATTTTTATCAAAAATACTTGATTGATTTTGACATCTATTCAAATCAGGGTAATTGGCTTTATATTGCTGGGTATGGTACTGACCCTAGAGGGGGAAGAAGATTTAATGTGATCAAGCAAAAAAATACATATGATATAACCAATGAATATGAAATGAGATGGAATGAAAATACTTAGAGTAATTTTAGGAGATCAGTTAAACATAAATCACAGTTGGTTTAAAGCTATTAACGATGATGTGACATATTTAATGATGGAAATAAACTCCGAAATGACATACGTAAAACATCACATTCAAAAAATAATAGGCTTTATCAACGCAATGAGAACTTTTAGGGGCGAATTAAGAGAAATAGGCCATAACGTTCATTATATTGAGATTTCTGATCCTAGCAATGAGCATTCTTTTTTTCAGAATATCAAGCAAGAGTTATTAAAAAATAATTATTCAAAACTTGAATGGCAAGAGCCTGATGAGTATCGTTTAGATCAACAATTTCAAGAGATAAAAGATCAGTTAAATATTGAAACAGAAGTTTTTTCTTCTGAACACTTTATATCGGATAGAAAAAGTGTAGGTCGTTTTTTTAAAGAGAAAAAAACTTGGCGTATGGAAGAATTTTATAGGTCTATTCGTAAAAATAATTCAATTTTGATGGAAAATGATAAACCCATAGGAGGAAAATGGAATTTTGATCATGATAATCGTAGAAAATGGGATCCAAAAATTAATTTACCCGTCAGAATAAAATTTCATCATGATGTTAGTAAAATTTTTTCAGAAATTGTTAATAAAAATATTTCATTTATTGGCGACATCGATGTAAATAATTTTAACTGGCCAAAAAATAGACATGAGTCTTTACAGTTACTTGAGCATTTTTTAAATGAGTGTTTATGTGATTTTGGAAAATTTCAGGACTCAATGTCCGAAGATAATAAGTATTTATTTCATTCATTAATTTCCTTTTCTTTGAATACAAAAATGCTCCATCCTATGGAGGTTGTTCGACTGGCAGAAAAAAAACTAGATCCTGATTTGACTAACTTAAATTCAGTGGAGGGATTCATCAGACAAATAATTGGCTGGAGAGAATATATTCGAGGCATTTATTGGGCAAAGATGCCGGGCTATGATGAAAGTAATTATTTAGCTTTTACCAATGAGTTGCCAACTTTTTTTTGGAATGCTAAGACCGATATGAATTGTCTAAAAAAATCCATTCAGCAATCTTTAGAAAATGCATATGCTCATCATATTCAGAGACTGATGATTCTTGGTAACTTTATGTTATTGAATGAAACAAATCCAAAATATGTTCATGAATGGTTTTTAGGTATTTATATCGATGCAATTGAGTGGGTTGAATTACCCAACGTCATTGGGATGTCACAATACTCCGATGGTGGATTATTGGCAACCAAACCATATGTTTCATCGGGCGCTTATATTAATAAGATGGGAGATTATTGCCAGTCTTGTAAATACAATGTAAAAACAAAGTATGATGATGATTCATGTCCTTTTAATTCCTTGTATTGGAATTTCTTTATCAATAATCCTGATTTATTAAATCATAATCCAAGAATGGGTATTGTTAAGATGCAGATACAAAAAATGTCTGATCAGGACAAAAAATTGCTAACTAATAAAGCTATGCAATTGAAAAAAAATATTAATCAATTATGATTTTTTGGTTGCAGTCATGCATACCCAGCCATCTTGATAAAGTGACTCATTAAATATAAAGTCTTTAGCATAAATTTCTCGTATTTCATTTTCTTGGTTTTTTAAAATACCAGATAAAGCAATTTTTCCATTGGCATTGCATTTTGAAGAAATAATGGGAGCCAAAACTTTTAATGCACTGGAAAGAATATTTGCAAGAACGAGATCAAATTTATCGTCAATTGAATTATTTGATTGTAAAAAATTTATATCATTTATATCATTTTTTGTAGCATTTTGATTGCTGGCGATTATTGCTTGTGGATCAATATCAACTCCTATCGTATGTGCAGAGCCTAATTTTTTTGCTGCAATGGCAAGAATTCCCGAACCACACCCATAATCCAAGACGGATTTATTGGTTAAATCTTCACTAGATAGCCAATCCAAACAGAGCTTAGTTGTGGGATGTGAGCCAGTACCAAAAGCAAGACCTGGATCAAGATGAATATTGGTGACTAACTGATTTTGAATTTTATGCCAAGATGGAATGATCCAGATCTTCTCATTAATTTGGATAGGTTTAAATTGTGACTGTGTTTCTTTAATCCAGTCAATATCCTTTAGACTTTCAATCACAATTTGATGTTGATAAATATTAAATTTTTTGTGCAACTTGCTAATGAGCAATTCAATATTTGTTTCTGGATTGAACAACGAAATGACTTTAGTGTTTTTCCAATAGCGTTCATGATCATCTGGATCTTCACCAAAGATGGCAATTTCGTTTGCGGTATCCAAATCTGAGTCATTAAAAGATACTGACAGTGCATTCAATTCAATTAGTTCATCACCAATTTGTTGGGCTATATGATCTGATACATTAAAAGTAAGTGATATCACTTACTTTTTCATTCCAAGTTTTTCTTCTAAGTAATGAATACTCGCACCACCTTGTAGAAAGGCTAAATCAATTAATAAGTCCCTATGGAGGTCGATATTTATTTTTATTCCTTCACAATACATCTCAGATAATGCCATTCTCAATTTAGCAAGAGCTTCTTCGCGAGTGTCACCATAGGCAATTAATTTACCAATCATTGAGTCATAGTGAGATGGAACTCTATATCCACCATACACATGCGTATCCACTCTAATTCCAGGTCCACCAGGTACATGAAAGCGATTGATTAACCCAGGTGATGGAACAAACGTATAAGAATCTTCTGCATTGATTCGGCATTCGATAGCATGGCCTTTTGTTTGAACATCTTTTTGTCTTAAACTTAGCTTTTCTCCAGCGGCAATTTTAATTTGCTCTTTAATTAAATCAACACCGGTGATCATTTCTGTTACGGGGTGTTCAACTTGAATCCTGGTATTCATTTCAATAAAGTAAAATTCACCATTTTCATAAAGAAATTCAAAAGTTCCAGCACCACGGTATCCAATTTTACGACATGCATCGGCACAACGTTCCCCCATTTTTCTTCTTAGCTTTTCAGGTAAACCAGGTGCAGGAGCTTCTTCAATAACTTTTTGATGCCGTCTTTGCATTGAACAATCACGTTCAAATAAATGAATGGCGTTTTTATAATTATCAGCTAATACTTGATATTCAATGTGTCTTGGATTTTCAAGATACTTTTCCATATAAACAGCTGCATTGCCAAAAAAACTATGAGCTTCATTTTTGGTCATGGATACAGCATTAAGCAAAGAAGCCTCGGTATGAACAACCCTCATGCCTCGACCGCCACCGCCACCTGCAGCTTTAATAATTACAGGATATCCAACTTTTCTAGCTGTTTTGATAATCTCATCAGGATCATTGCTTAATTCACCCTCTGATCCAGGTACCACAGGAATACCTGCTTTAATCATTGCTTCTTTTGCACTCACTTTATCGCCCATCAGTCTAATGGTTTCTGATTTTGGTCCGATAAAGGTAAATCCACTTTTTTCAACTTGTTCAGCAAAGTCAGCATTCTCTGAGAGAAAACCATATCCTGGATGAATAGCTTCAGCATCGGTAACCTCAGCCGCGCTAATAATGGCGGGTACATTTAGATAACTTAGATTTGAGGGGGCAGGGCCAATACAAACTGACTCATCTGATAATTTGACATACTTGGCGTCAACGTCTGCTTCCGAATGGACAGTTACAACCTTAATTCCCATTTGACGACAAGCTCTTAAAATACGTAAGGCAATTTCACCACGATTGGCTATTAAAATTTTTTCAAACATAGATTACTCAATAATAAATAAAGGTTCACCGAATTCTACAGGTTGAGCATTTTCAACCATAATTTTTTTAATCACACCGTCTCGATCAGCTTCAATTTCATTTAGTAATTTCATTGCCTCAATGATACAAAGTGTGTCTCCTTTTTTTACTGCAGATCCAATTTCTACGTATGGCGCCGATTCGGGGGATGAAGATCTATAAAAGGTACCAACCATCGGTGAAGATAAAATGTGACCTTCATCAATTTGTGGAGAAACCACGCTTGATTCATTGGTGGTTAAGTTATTTTCAGTCATTATGGGTGCTGCAACCTGTTGAGGAATATGAAATTGTTGAGGCTGTTGGATAACGGGTTGACCTTGACGACTGATGCGAACTTTTTCCTCACCTTCGGTGAGTTCTAATTCACTAATACCTGATTCTTCAACCAAATCAATTAACTTTTTAAGTTTTCTTAAATCCATGTTTTTCCACCTTATTAATTATTTTTAACGATGTGTTCTATGGCGGCTGTATAACCATGTTTGCCTAGACCACAAATTACTGCGACAGCTTTGTCTGAAAATAAAGATTTATGCCTAAATTCTTCTCGAGCATGAACATTTGATAAATGTACTTCGTAAAAAGGAATAGCTACTGAGCTAATGGCATCCCTTAAAGCAACTGAGGTATGAGTAAAGGCAGCCGGATTAATGATAATATAATCAACAGTTAAGTTATGAATATGGTCGATTAAGGCTGATTCACTGTTACTCTGAAAGAATTGAAGGTCTATATCTGGAAAATCTGAACTAATTTCTTTATTAATTTGTTCAAGCCCATCAACACCATAGTGTTGAGGCTCTCTTTTCCCAAGCATGTTTAGATTAGGACCGTTAATAATAGAAATTTTCATAATTTTTATCGACATTTAGAACATTAGTTTGCCGAAAATCAGGTAATTTGTCTACTAATTATTAGATTTTAATATTTAGATAAAATTTGAATTTTGAAGAAATTAAAGTGATTTAAGAGCTATTTAAATGCTTTTAGAAGCATTTTAAGAGTAACTTCCCCATAAAACTGCTCAATAACCTCATATTGCTTATTAACAATAACTGTATACGGAAGTACCCCTTTTTCATTTTTCAAATAACGGGTCACTGAAAAGCCATTTTGTTCATCAATTAGATTTATAAAGTCCACGGGAATTTCTTTATTGAAGATTTTTACTGCATCAGGTTCATCAATAGCTATGCCGATGATTTGGATTTTGTCATCATTAATAAATTGTTGATGAAATTGATTTAATTGGGGTAATTCTTTTTTGCAAGGTTCACACCACGTTGCCCAAAAGTTGATGACTAATTTATCTTTAATATCTATTTGACTCAAACTCGATGAGGATCCATCAGATAAATTAAAGGGAAGGGCTAATATTGCGTCAAGTGAGGGACTTTCTATGACATCAGAATTTGAAGTTTTAAAATAAATATTCGTATAGATTCCAATCCCAAAAAATATAATCGCATAAATGATTAGCTTTAATTTTTTCATTCAAGGTCCTTGATTAAATTTAAAAAATTCTCATGATTTACAAAGCCATTTCTTTGTAATTGCGGCATTTCTTGTTTTTTTGAATTAAAGAAAATTAAACTTGGGGGTCCAAAAACGTTAAAACGTTGCATCAATTCTTGTTTACTTTGGTTATATTCGGTGACATCGATTTTAATTAATGTAAATTTGTCTAGTAACGGACGAATGTTTTCATGAGTAAAAGTATATTTTTCTAATTCTAAGCAAGCCACACACCAGTCAGCATAGAAATCAATAATAATTGGTTGCTGGCTTTTTAAAATCAACTCATTTAATTCCTCGTTGGTAAGAGCCTTTTTAAAAATTAAACTATTATCCTGATCTTTTGAAAACTCATTAATCAATTGAAAAGTTGAAAAGAAAAAGATAGCAAAGGCGAGAATTAAAACAATGGAAAGAATAATATTTTTATATTTTCTTAAAGATAGAAAAACAAATAATAAAAAAACAAAGGCTAAAATTAAATAAGATAATTTAATGAGTATGGTTGAAAAGAGGGGTTGGGAGATATAAATTGCTGTTGCAAGCAGAATGAACCCAATCAGTTTTTTTGTAAAATTACTCAATGGCCCAGTTTTTAATTTTACCTGTGTAGAGCTGAGACCAATAACTAGAAGCGGTAAAGACATTCCAAGTGCCATTAAAAATAATGATACTGATCCTATTAAGATATTTCCAGTTTGACCAATATAAATAATCGCACTTACTAGTGGTGGCGCAACGCATGGGCTTAGGATCAGAGAGGAGATCATTCCTAAAAAAAAGATTCCAAGATACTTTTTTGTATTTATCGAATTTGATTTATTACTGAGTCGAGTTTGAATACTGATTGGAAGACTTATGTCATAAAAATCAAACATAGCAAATGCAAATACCACAAACAACAATGACGAGAATGCAATGATCAGCGGATTTTGTAAATAGAGAGACAAAACGCTCCCAGTTTTTGCAGCGAAGATACCAATCAGTGCATAAGTGACACAGATTCCAAAAACATAAGCAATGGTGGCCACACTTTTATTTTTATTTAAGTTTGCTAGCATGCCCAACATTACTGGAATCAATGGCAGCACACACGGGGTCAAGGAAAGTAGCATTCCTCCAATAAAGAAAAGGGCGAAAGCAATAAAAATATTGCTCTCATAGGCATTTCGATAAATATCAGTATTATTGGCGCTCATTACATTGATATCAATATCATCGACAATGAGGTTAATTTCTTGAGGGGGATAGCACAGCCCTTGTTCACTGCAGCCTTGATATCGAATACGAAATTCATCATTAGATAACAGCGCATTTTTAAAATTTACCTGTATGGAAATGGGTTGATTGTAAATAATTTGTTTGCCAAAAAACTCATCTTCTTTTTCAACACCGTCTGGGATAATCACTTGAAATGATTCATTATTTTTTGTTGAGTACTTGAATTTTGATTGATATAAATAATATCCAGACTGAATATTAAAATTTATTGTTATTGCTGTTTTTGTAGGGGATATATAAATATTAGGATTAAAGGCTTGTTCCACCGTTAAGATAGAATTTTGTTTATTAACTAATGCATTAATATCACTAATGTCATCGGCATTGCTAACCCATGGTGATAAAATAAGTAAGAGAAATGTAAAGAAATTTATCATATGGAATTAAGAGCGTAGGGGTGGAAATAGTTCACATAAGTATTTTACAGGAAAGCGAATTAACATGAAATTTATTGGTATTTGGTTAGTGGTTTTGATACCCATATTTGAAATTTGGGGCTATTTTAAATTAGGTGCCATGTATGGGTGGTGGTATTTTTTATACATTTTAATTGTTGGGTTTCTTGGATGGAAGATGATCAAAGAGGAAAAATCACAGCTGTTAGTCAAAATGATGTCCTCATTTCAAAATGCGGGTTCACCGATACAAATGCTCTTTGGCACTGCTAAGAATATGATTGCCGGAGGACTATTTTTATTTCCAGGTGTATTTACCGATTTACTCGCTGTTCTAATTCTAGTTGTACCAACAAAAAATACACATTCGAATATGTTTGAGGAAATGCAAAAAAAATACAATAAACATGAGAATACAAAATCTGCTGATTCTGTGATTGAGGGGGAGTATAAAAAAGAGGATGAGGAATAATGTTTCAAGTAAAAATTAAAAATGGTCCAACGTTTTCAGTTAAGCCCAGTCAGACAATATTAGAAGCAGCAATTCTTGCTGGAATAAATCTTCCCTTTGGTTGTAAAAGTGGTTCATGTGGCTCATGTAAAACAAAAATTTTAGAGGGACAAGCTTTTCATGAAGAGATCATGCCAGGAGTTTTAAATGAAGCAGAACAAAAGACAGGACAACATTTACTTTGTAAAACATATGCAACAAGCGATTTAATAATTGAAGACACTTCTTCAGTTGAAACTAATTTTTCTCCGAAAATATCGCCAGTAAGAGTGGAAAGTATCAATAAATTAAATCATGATGTTATCCAAGTCATATTAAAACTCCCTGCCGGTGAGTCTGTTAAATTTCAAGCAGGTCAATATCTAGAATTTATATTGGCAGATGGATCACGTAGAGCTTTTTCAATGGCCAATTGTCCCGGAGATGATCTTATTGAGTTGCATATTCGTGTCATAGAGGGAGGTAAGTTTACCAATTACATTTTGAATGATATGCCTGAAAAGAGCATACATCGAATCGAGCTCCCTTTGGGACAGTTTTATCTTCGTGATGCAGAAAATCCAATTATTTTTGTTGCCGGAGGCACAGGGTTTGCCCCTATCAAGTCTATTATCAATTTCATGAAACAGACTAATAATAAAAGAAAAATTTACTTATATCGTGGCATGCGTTTTAAAAAGGATTTATACCAATCCGAGGTGATTGATGATTGGTATTCTTCAGGATTAGATATTTCAGTCTTCAATGTCTTTTCTGATGAAGAGGTAGATGGAAATAAAAAGAAATTAGTTCATCAGCAAGTTCTAGATGATTATCAAAGTCTTCATGATTTTCAAGTATATTGTTGCGGCGCACCAGGAATGATTGAGACGGCATACCATTCATTTATTGAATATGGGTTACAGGATTCAAATTTCTTTTCAGATGCATTTACTTTTGCTCCAAAATAATTATTTTAATATTTCTTCAATACATTCGGGGTTAAGGGAGGTTGTTAAAAAAATATCATTCCCCAAAGGTTTGAGCACATCAATAATGTTATTGTGATTTACAATAAATTTAATTAGCTTAAGCTCTTGTAAATGTTTAGCAGAATAGATATTAAAGCTCTCTACAAAATGACGGGCGATTTCTGTACTGGTAATCATAACGTACAAGGAAGATGATTTAGTTGTTTTAATGATGAAATCAAAATCAATGGGCAAAAAAACTCTTTTATAACATTCAAGATAATCAACTTTAGCACCTCGTTTTTCTAATTCATTTCTGAGTAATTCTTTTCCGCCTTCACCTCTTATAATGAGAATAGGCTCTTGAGTTATATTCTGTAATTGTTCAAGTTTCAGTAAAGATTGAGAGTCAAAAATATTTGCCGGTGAATGAATAGAGTGGTTAAAAATAGAAAGCTCTTTTTCTGTTGTGGGTCCGATACAAAAAAAATGAACGCCTGGAGGTAATTTTATTTGATGACTTTTGACTATGTGTTTAAAACAATTTGCTGCATTAGAGCTTATAAAAATTAATTTTTGGTATCGATGAATGTTGTTTAAGATAAATTGAATAGATTCATTTTTTAAAATTGGCTCAATTTTAAAAAAAGGAAAATTTACAACATTAATTTTAGTATTTTTAAAATAATTGATTAAAAATTCATTTTGTAAATCAGTGCGCGTTGCTAAAAGATTAATCATTAATTAAATCCCAAGAATCTCTTTTGCACCCTGTTGAATTAAGTCATGACAAATATCATCTGCTACTTTTTGGGAATTTTTCACTTCTCCGCTTCCTCTGGATATAATCATCTTTTCTCCATCAGGTGTTCCCACAAATGCATTCATAGTAAATTGATTGTCATCAATGATTGCATGTGCTCCCATGGGAACCGTACAACTTCCAGCAAGGGACTTGCTAATTATTCGCTCAGCCTCAACACACTTTCTTGAATCAAGATTATCAAGAAAGTCGACAAGATCAATTATTGAATTATTTTTTTTAAGCACTTCAATTCCAAGTGCCCCTTGGCCAACAGCAGGTATAAAATCATAAGGAGACATATTTGTTTTAATTCGAGATTCTAATCCCAATCGAATTAATCCAGCTGAGGCTAGAATAATCGCATCATATTGTCCATCATCAAGTTTAGAAAGCCGCGTTTGTAAGTTTCCTCTTAAGGTTTGTATTAGTAATCCAGGGTACAGGTGATGAATGAGACTTTGTCTTCTTAAGCTTGAAGTACCAATAATTGATCCGGGAGGCAGACTTTGTAAGTCATCATAATGATTACTGATAAATGCATCGGATGGATTTTCCCTTTTTGTGATTGCACAAATTTCAAAAGGGTCAGCTAAATTCATGGGGACATCTTTCATTGAGTGAACAGCAATATCTGCTTTGTCCTCTAACAATGCTTGCTCGAGTTCTTTAATAAATAGCCCTTTACCACCTATTTCTGCTAGAGGCTGATCTAGGATGATGTCTCCTTGAGTCTTAAACCCAATTACCTCTACGTTAATCTGTGGATATTTTTTTTTGATCAGATCAGCGATAAAATTGGACTGCCATAACGCAAGTTGGCTTTGTCTTGAGGCAATTCTAATTAAATTTTTCATGAGGGAATTTTAGCATAGTCACTTGGCTTATTAATGATGAATAAATGGCTTTGATATATACTTACGCATATGAGCAAACAAATTAAAAAATGGTCAGGAAGATTTGATGAGCCGGTAAATAAACTGGTTCAGATCTTCACAGCATCTGTTGATTTTGATAAAAGATTAGCCCTTTATGATATTAAAGGCTCCCTTGCACATGCAGAGATGTTGAATAAGCAAAAAATTATTACCAACAGTGATTTTAAAAAAATTCAACAAGGTTTAAATAAAATCCAAACCTTGGTCATAAATAATGAATTTATATGGAGTGTTGATGATGAGGATGTGCATTTAAATATTGAAAAAAAATTAACTCAATTAATTGGTGAGGCTGGTAAAAAATTACACACCGGAAGATCAAGAAATGATCAAGTGGCTACAGATCTGAGATTATTTTTAAGAGATGTAACTGATGATGTGATTGAAAAAATTATTCAATTACAAAAAAGTATCATTGGTTTTGCAAAAAAAAATGCAGATGTTTTCATGCCAGGCCTCACACACTTGCAAATAGCTCAACCCATCAGTTTTGCCCATCATTTAATGGCTTATTATGAAATGCTCGAAAGAGACAAGAGAAGATTTTTTGATTCAAAAAAGAGGATTAATCAATTACCTCTTGGTGCTGCGGCTTTGGCTGGGACCTCATATCCAATTGATAGAAAATGGGTTGCGAAAAAATTAAAATTTGATGGTCTTTGTGAGAACTCTATTGACGCTGTTTCTGATAGGGATTTTGCCATTGAATTCTTATTCGATGCCTCATTATTGATGACACATTTATCTAGATTATCAGAGGAGCTGATTATGTGGATGAGTCCTTTTTTTGGATACATCGAAATAGCAGATAGTTTTTGTACAGGTTCAAGCATCATGCCGCAAAAAAAGAATCCTGACGTTCCTGAATTAATAAGAGGAAAAGTGGCTAGAGTGAATGGAAATTTAATGGCTTTGTTAACTTTGATGAAATCTCAGCCATTAGCATATAATAAAGACAATCAAGAAGATAAAGAGCCTGTTTTTGATTCAGCAGACACTATTGTTGACAGTCTTGAAATATATACCGCATTGATTAAAAGCATAAAAGTAAATAAAAAAATTATGCTCAAATATGCTGGAGATGGTTTTTCGACTGCAACCGATCTTGCTGATTATTTAGTTAAAAAGGGACTTCCATTTAGAACGTCTCATGAGATTGTGGCAGGAATAGTTAATTATGCAGTGAAAGCAAAAGTTCATTTACATGAAATACAAATGTCAGAATTTAAAAAGTATTCAAAAAAAATTGACGATGATGTTTATGAAGTTCTTACAGTTTTAGGCTCTGTAACAGCTCGAGATCATATTGGTGCAACAAGCCCTAACCAAATTCTTCAAGCAATAAAAAAAGCAGAAATTAACTTAAGAAAAAAGTTGAGTTAAATCATAACCCGCTTTTTTTGTCTGAATCAGAATATCTTCTTTAGAAATTTCATTGAGATGAGCTAAGGCCCATAAGGTACATGATCGTGTTCCTGATCTGCAATAAGCAAAGAAGGGTCCCTGTGAGTCCTGAGATATTATGCGCTTAAACTCATGGATTAATTCCTGATTAAATTGTCCTGGGATAATTGGTAGATTAAAAAAACTTAAACCTAATAGCTCGCAGTGTTTTTGAATTTCATGATAGGACGTTTGATCAGAACTTTCATTTTCTGGCCTATTACAAATAATAGATTTAAAACCAGCCTCCTTGATAGTATGTAAGTCAGAGACTGTGATTTGTTCTGAAACGCAAAAATTGTCTGTTACTTTATTAAAGTTCATAGTTTAATCTCAGTGATTGTTATAAAAAATTATGTAATATTTCATTCAAAAAAAATACACCTTTTTTAGTGGGTTTGATAATACCTTCATCTTCATGAAGCAGCTCTTTGCTAATTGAATCATTAATTTGATTTCTGATGTTGTTAAGCTTTATTCCTGTTCTTTCTTCAAATAAGGTTTTTTGAAATCCATTTGTAAGCCTTAGTGTATTCATCATAAACTCAAAGGGAAGATCATTTTCAAGTATCTTAGTTTTGTTTGAGAAAAATTTATTTTGATCAACTGAATCAATATATGTTTTTGGGTTTTTAGTATTATTCATTCTAAAAATTTCACCATTGTGCGTAATTTTAGAATGTGCGCCCGCACCAAGACCTAAATAATCACCAAAAAGCCAGTAATTCAAATTATGTTGGGATTGATATCCATATTTTGCAAATGCTGATGTTTCATAATGAGCGTAGTTATATTTTTGAAGTAGTTGATTAATTTCTTGATACATCTCAAATGCATCGTCATCAGAGGGAATTTCAGGGCGTGTTTTATAAAATGCTGTTTGTGGCTCTATTGTTAGGTGATAAAAGCTGAGATGGTTTGGTTCAAAATCACATGCGGTTTGAAGATCACATTGAAGTTCTTCTAAGTCTTGTTGTGGAAGCCCGAACATTAAGTCTAAGTTTAAATTTGAGAAATATTTTTGTACACAATCAATTGCATGTTTTGCTTCATCTGAGCTATGAATTCTCTCTAGCTTTTTCAAGTGTTTATCATTAAAACTTTGAATGCCCAAAGATATTCGATTGATGCCAACTTTAGCGTAATCTTTAAAATTATTGATATCAATTGTTCCTGGATTAGCCTCCATAGTAATTTCAGAATTCGACAAATTGAAATGGGTATGAATTTCAGAAATCAGCTCTTCATATAATTGTGGTGAGATTAAACTTGGCGTTCCCCCTCCAAAAAAAATTGAAGATATCTGCCGATCCGATATTAACTCTTTATAAAAAGAGAACTCTTTAATTAAATTTTTGAAATAATCACGTTCAAGTTCTTTAACTTTATCAAATGATGCTTCATGAGAATTAAAGTCGCAGTATGGACATTTATGGATACACCATGGCAGGTGAACATAGAGCCCAATTGATTTGGGAGAGGGGATCATTTTTTTTTATAGGGATTTTCCAGCTGATCAATCATGTCATGGAGGACATCGCGAATTTGTTTTTCAGAAACCTCCATAATAATTCCATCCTCAAAAGCATCTTGCATGAGTTGGCTAATTTCGTCGAAATTTTCTTTCATGACTTTGATTTTTTCTGTGCACGAGACAACTGATAAGTCATCTCTAATCCAAATAGGCCATTTATTTTTACTCATATTTAATTGTAAGTTTATGTTTTAATTGCTGCAATGCTTGACCACGATGACTTAATTTATTTTTCATTATAGGGTCAAGTTCAGCTGCAGTTTTTTCTGTCATAAAGTCCTCAAAAATAGGATCATAACCAAACCCGTTATTGCCTCTTGGAGTTTCGACTATTTTACCTCGCCAAATACCCTCACAAATTATGGGCTGAGGATCTTCAGGGTGGGTTATGAAAACAATAGAACAATAGTAATGAGCATTTCTATTTTTTTCCCCAGAAAGAGCTGATAATAACTTGTCAATATTTTCCTGATCTGTTGCCTGCTCGTGAGCATATCTCGCAGACTTAATACCCGGTCTCATATCGAGTGAATCAACACAAATACCTGAATCATCTGCAATTGCAGGTAAATTTGTTCTTTTGGAAGCATAACGTGCTTTTGTTAAAGCATTTTCTATAAAAGTATCAAATGGTTCTTTAGCCTCTCCAATTTTAAATAATGATTGGGGAACAATTTCTAAATTTATTCCAACTAATAATTCATTAATTTCTTGAATTTTCTTTTTATTACTTGATGCCAAGACAATCTTTTGCATTTATTTTTTTACCGTCTCAAAAATTGAAGTAATTGCATTTTGACTCATGGATAGTAAATGATTTAACTCTTCGTTTGAAAACGGGGCTCCTTCAGCAGTGCCTTGTATCTCTATAAATTTATAATCATCTGTCATGATAATATTCATATCGGTTTCACAACTACTATCCTCATTATAATCAAGATCTACCATGATCTCATCGTTGACAATTCCAGCTGAGATGGCAGCGATTTTATGAATTATAGGAGATTCATTAATAAGTTTTTTTTCTAGCATGTAATCTACAGCATCCTCTATTGCACATGCAGCTCCTGTTATGGCAGCTGTTCGTGTTCCACCATCAGCTTGGATCACATCACAGTCAATCTGTAGCGTGATTTCTCCTAATTTTTTTAAATCGATCATGGCTCGCAAACTTCTGCCAATAAGTCGTTGTATTTCTTGTGTTCTGCCCGACTGTTTTCCTCGAGCAGCTTCTCTTTGCATTCTTGAAGAGGTGGATCTTGGAAGCATGCCATATTCAGCAGTAATCCACCCTTGATTTTGACCTTTTAAAAAAGAAGGAACGCCTTCAATAACACTTACATTACAAAGGACATGGGTTTGACCACATTTTATTAGTACGGAGCCCTCAGCATGGCATGTATAATTTCTGATAATTTCAATAGCGCGATGTTGGCTATTGGTTCGGTTGTCTGATCTCATAAAATACCTAAAATATTTGAATATGTTTAAGATTATAAAGAATAAAAAAGATAAAATGGATTTCAATTATATTTTTGAAAGATCGATGAATGATTAAAAGCATGACAGGATTTGCCAATGGCGTATTAAAAATTGACTCGGAACTAAGTTATGCCATTGAGCTTCGATCAGTCAATAATCGATACTTTGATTTCAATGTACGCATGGAGGATGATTTAAAGTATCTTGAAACAAAAATAAAAGCATTGCTTAATGAAAAAATTAAGCGTGGAAAAATTGATTGTCGAATAATTAAATCTACTAGTACTCATTCTGAAAAGAAATATTCTAAAGATGAAGTAAAAAAAGCAGTGAGTATCATGAGGACAATTTCAAAACTCTCCCATCAAGATTTTAAAGTTACTCCAATGGAAATTATTAATTTTATTCACCTTAACCAGAGTCATGCAAAAATAAAATTTGATGAAAAAAAGTTTATATCCATTCTCAAAACAATAATAACTAAGTTTGATCAAGATCGAGAAAGAGAAGGAAAAAATTTATCCATAATTTTAAAAGCGAATGTAAATGCTATTAATAAAAAAATAATTTCAATTAGAAAGTTTTACAAAATTGATTCAAAAGAATATCAGTTTAAATTAAAGGAGAAAATAACTACTGTATTAAAAGATATTGATCACCAAAGACTGCACCAAGAAGCTGTTTTATTTTTACAAAAATCTGATATTGAAGAGGAATTAAATCGCATCCTATCTCATAATCAAGAAATCATTCAATTACTGAATTCAGGTGAACCGGTTGGTAAGAAGCTTGACTTTATGATGCAGGAACTCAACCGGGAGGCAAATACTCTGGGTTCAAAATCCATTTCGGCAAGAATTTCTGGTTTGGCAGTTGATATTAAAGTACTGATTGAACAAATGCGCGAACAAATACAAAATATTGAATGATGAAAGACCAAAAGGGACAGTTATATATTATCAGTGCTGCATCAGGAGCGGGTAAAACAACCATTGTAAAAGAACTATTGGCTCGTATTCCAAATTTGAGAGTTTCAGTCTCTCATACAACTCGGAAACCTCGTTCAAGCGAAGTAAATGGAAAAGACTATTTTTTTGTTGATACTGAGGAATTTGAATCGATGATTGAGCAAGGCAAGTTTCTTGAATATGCTCGTTGTCATGGAAATTTATATGGGACTTCTAATGATTCTGTTTTAGCTTTGCAAGCTCATGGGCATGATGTTATTTTGGAAATCGATTGGCAAGGAGCACAGAGCATAAAAAAATTATTTCCCAGTTCGATAAGTATTTTTATTATGCCACCTAATCTTGATATTTTACGTGAGAGACTCGTTCAAAGAAATCAAGACAGCATGGAAGTTATTGAGTCCAGAATGCGCTCAGCAGAGGAGGAAATCTCACATGCTAGAGAATTTGATTATGTTACAATAAATGACAAACTCGATAATACAGTTGAACAACTGGTAAAGATAATTAACAATTAATTTAGAGGAATATATGGCTAGAATTACAGTAGACGATTGTTTGGAAATAATACCAAATAGGTTTCAATTAACACTGATTGCTTCTATCAGAGCTCGCCAGTTATCAAATGGTGCTGAACCTACGATTGAAAATGTGAATGATGATAAGCCTGCAGTTTTGGCTTTAAGAGAAATTGCGGCTGGTACCATAGGTGTTGAATTACTTTCAGGAAGTCAGCCAACATCAAACACAGCGTTTCATCAAGATTCTATCGAGCCTGAGGAGCAGTCTGGTAAGCTATAATTTTGGCAGAGGATAACTCTTGGCCAAATCACATTCAATTGAGTATAGGTCGAATAATGAGGAAACCCCCTCATTATTCCCAGTTGATCATCAGGATTCTAAATTATCTAAATTAACTAGTTCATATCTTAAACCTGATGAAGTACAAGATATTTATAAAGCTTATCACTTTGCAAAAAAATATCACGAACCTCAAATCAGAAAAAGTGGTGAACCTTATATTACCCATCCTGTAGCTGTAGCAGAAATTGCCGCAAATCTACACCTAGATGCACCCTCAATTATGGCTGCATTGCTCCATGACGTTGTTGAGGATACCGAGGCGTCTCTAAAAGATGTTGAAGCTTTATTTGGTAAACAAGTAACGAAGCTGGTTGACGGACTTTCAAAATTAGACAAATTAAATTTTAGTGATGTGATTGAAGCACAAGCTGAAAATTTTAGAAAAATGTTATTGGCAATGTCATCAGACATTAGAGTCATGTTAATAAAATTATGTGACCGTTTACATAATATGCAAACCTTAAATTTTCTTCATGAAGCAAAACGAAAAAGAATTGCACAAGAAACGATGGAGATTTATGCTCCCATAGCAAATCGACTAGGTATGAATAGGATTTATCAGGAGCTTGAAAATTTATGTTTTAAATATATTCATCCATTAAGACATCAAACCATCACTAAAGCCATTGAGGCGACAAGGGGTAATAGGAGAGAGGTCGTTGGAAAAATTTTAGTAGAAATTGAAGCAAAACTTAAAAAAGAAAAAATAAAAGCTGAGATTTTAGGCAGAGAAAAACAACCGGCGAGTATTCATAAAAAAATGGCAGAGAAGAACCTGAGCTTTTCTGAAATTACAGATATTTTTGCATTTAGAATTATTGTTGAAGATGTTAATAATTGTTATCTTGCCTTAGGCGCATTACATTCTCTATTTAAACCGATTCCGGGACGCTTTAAAGATTATATTGCTATACCAAAAGCCAATGGTTATCAGTCTCTTCATACCACGTTATTTGGACCTTTTGGCATGCCTTTAGAAATCCAAATTAGAACAATGATGATGAATAATCTTGCCGAGGCTGGCGTTGCCGCCCACTGGATGTATAAGACAAAAGAAAGTCAAATCTCGCGTTTGCAACAAGATACTAATCAGTGGTTAAAAAGACTGCTTGAAATTCAATCTGAAAGTGCTGACTCTTTAGAGTTTTTAGAGCATCTCAAAGTAGACCTGTTTCCCGATGAGGTTTATGTTTTTTCTCCAGGAGGTAAAATTTTTGTACTTCCAAAAGGCTCGTCTGCCGTCGATTATGCTTATGCTGTGCATTCGGATGTGGGCAACAGTTGTTTATCATGCAAAATTAATAATGAGCTAGTGCCTCTGAGAACGGAGTTAAAAACTGGAGACCATATAGAAATCATTACGGGTCCCCTCGCAAAACCGAATCCATCCTGGTTGAATTTTGTGATCACTGGTAAGGCAAGATCACAAATCAGAGCATTTATGAAAACCGCAGAATCGAGTGATTTAGTGATACTAGGATACAGCATCCTTAATAAAGCTCTAAAAGCTTTTCACATCGAGCCAGATAGCATCAAAAAGAAACATTGGGATAAATTATTACACGATTACCATCTAAAAAATAAAGATGATATTTTGATTGATATTGCTTTAGGAAGAAGAGTAAATATTATGGTCGCACACCAATTATCTTCAATAGTTAGTGGTCAAACAAGCTTGGGCCGCCAAGAGAAATTTTTAGATGTTATTTCTATAAAGGGCTCTGAAAGCATGGCAATTCATTTAGCTGACTGTTGCCATCCGATTCCTGGAGACCCTATTCTTGGGTACATAGATAAAGATAAAGGATTAATTATTCACACGCATGATTGTCATGAAATTAAGAAAATTAAAGTGGATCCTGAAAAATGGGTTGATGTTGAATGGGAGCCAAATCCAGACCGGTTATTCAAAATTAAGTTAGAAATTCTTGTCAAAAATGAAAGAGGTGTTTTGGCAAAAATTACATCGGTTATTGCCGAAATGGAATCAAATATTGATAATTTAACAACAACAGAAGTTGATGATGGAACATTTACAACAATTAATTTTTTAATTGAGGTTCGCAATAGACTTCACCTGGCAGATATAATTAGGCAACTGAGAAGAATTGAACAGGTAAGTCGTATTAACCGTTTTAAAATGGGATCAATTAAATAATGGAAAAATCACAGTATGACTAAAGAAATTATATCTACAAACGAAGCACCGCAAGCAATTGGAACATATTCTCAAGCTATAAAGAAAAGTAATTTGATCTTTCTTTCGGGACAAATTGGACTTGATCCGCAAACCATGAAGCTGGTAGATGGAATCGAGCTACAAATCCATCAAGTTTTTAAAAATTTATTATCAGTCATTAAAGCGGCAAAAGCCAATAAAGCAGATATCGTAAAATTAAATATTTATTTGACTGATCTCAAACATTTTTCATTGGTAAATCAAATTATGGAAGAATATTTTGAGGCTCCATATCCTGCAAGAGCTGCTGTTGGAGTAGCCCAACTTCCAAAAGACGCTTTAATTGAGGCAGATGGATTTCTTGTACTTGATTAACATTTGAAGTCTTTATTTACAAATCATCAGGCAAATTTACTTGAAAAATTAGGGATTTTTAATTGGTTTGATTTGTTAATGCATATCCCTGTTCGATACGAAGATCGAACAAAGTTAAAAAACACCAGTGATTTTCAAGATGGTGAATTATGCTTGATCTCTGGCGGAATATTAAAAAGTGAAATTGTGTTCCGTGGGCGACGAAATTTAATTGTGCATATTGCAGATATCAATGACAATCAAATTTTTTTAAGATTTGTTAATTTTTATCCGAACCAAGTGAAGCAGTTTCAGCCAGGAAAATTTGTGCTTGCTTACGGCTCTGTAAAAAAAAATCTGATAGGCATAGAAATGATCCATCCTGAAGTTTCAGTATCAGATTCACCAATGTTTGAGCTTCCAAAAACTTATACACCCATTTATTCAACAACTGCAGGTTTAGGTCAAAAGATGATTCAAAAAATTATTAATAAGACCTTAAATAGTGAGGAGGTTATTAGTCAGCTGCAAGGGTACATCCTGAAATTTAAAAACATGCGTGAATTAGATCTATTAAATGCCTTTATCAATATTCACAAACCAAAAAAAATAGAAAACATCATTGATTTAAACCATTATAAGACTTCCCACCATGAAAGCTTAAAGTATGCAGAGTTATTGGCACAGCAAATATTTTTGAAGTTTTCTCGTAATAAAAATGTTCAAAAAATCAGTCAAGTATTTTTATCTTCAAATAACCATTTAAAAAAATTGATTCAATCGGAGTTACCATTTTCACTCACGCAATCACAGATAAATGTTATTGAAGAAATTGAAAAGGATCTGAGTACAGGAAAATGTATGTACCGTCTCCTTCAAGGGGACGTTGGTTCAGGAAAAACAATCGTCGCTATTTTAGCTGCAACCAATGTGCTGTATAAAAATTATCAAGTTGCTTTTATGGCACCGACAGAAATTTTAGCAAACCAACATTTTGAAAAATTTATAGATTGGTTTGGTAAAACGAATGTGAAAGTTGAACTATTAACTGGAAATGTAAAAGGGAATAGAAGAAAAACTCTTTTAGAAGAAATTGAAAACGGAGCAGTGAATTTGATTGTTGGGACACATGCTTTATTTCAAGAAAATGTAAAATTTAATAATTTGGGGTTATGTATTATTGATGAGCAACATCGATTTGGCGTCAAACAAAGGTTAGATTTAATGAATAAAGGTAAAAAGAGTCAATATTTTCCGCATCAATTAATGATGAGTGCAACACCCATTCCAAGAACATTATCGATGAGTTATTTTGCAGATCTTGAGGTTAGCACGATCAAGGAGATGCCAAAAAATCGTATCCCAATTAAAACAAAATTAATTAGAGAGTCTCGAAGACTTGAGTTGATAGAAATTTTAAAAAAAGAATTAATGAAACAAAATCAAATTTATTGGGTTTGTCCTCTTATTGAGGAAAGTGATAAATTAAATTTAAAAGATGTAACAAATACTTATGAAGATTTTGTGAAATTCTTACCTGATAGCGAAATCGGGTTCATTCATGGAAGAATGAAAGAGTCGGAAAAAGATCATGTAATGCAAAATTTTATCAATAAAAAAATTAACCTTTTGGTTGCCACAACTGTCATAGAAGTTGGTGTGGATGTCCCAAATGCATCCGTTATGGTGATTGAACATGCTGAGCGGATGGGATTGTCACAGTTGCATCAATTAAGAGGAAGGGTAGGCCGTGGCCATAAAGAAAGTACATGTATTTTAATTTTCAAAGAAAATCTATCTGAAAATGCTAAAGAAAGACTTCAAATTATCTATGAAAATATTGATGGTTTTGTGATTGCTGAAAACGATCTTAGAATTAGGGGCCCAGGAGAGATGATTGGAACTCGCCAAAGTGGCATTCCAAATTTAAAAGTGGCAAACTTAGTTGAAGATGCTGATCTGGTTGAGGAGGCTCATCATGATGCAGAAACTTATCTTAAGGAGCATCAAGTCTTTGCAAAGTCTTATTGCAAACTATGGTTTGAACATAAAAATTATTTAAGAATTTAAATCCATGTGGACAAAAAAAAGTTTTCAATATTTAAAAATCATTTCCTCAAAAAATTCTTTAACAAAACACTTGAGTCGATATGGAAATCTAGAAATAAAACTTATATCAAGTCGATGTAAAAGAATCAGCAAACCAGAAAGAAAAATTTACCGACAAAGTGGCATAAAAAATAACTTTTATGTTCGAGATGTTTTGATTGGATTTGAAGATACACCTTTAATTTATGCACGAACAATTACAAAAATCCAAAATTCAAAAAAATTAATTTACATGCTAAAACAATTAAGCTCAAAATCACTGGGAAACATGTTATTTAATAATCATTATTCTCGCAGCGATTTTCAATACAGTAAGCCTAAAAACATAATATTTCTTAAAAAATTATTCATAAATTACGATCATCATTTAAACGACATCAAAATTGTTAGGCGATCTTTTTTTAATTTGAAGAAAGATAAAATATTACTTTTTGAAGCTTTTTTTAATGATATCGATAACTATGATTATGAATAAAATTACTTGGTATTTAAAATTAGCTAGACTGGATAGACCCGTTGGAATTTTTTTGTTAATTTGGCCAACACTATGGGCATTGCTATTGGCTAGTGATGGTAATTTAAAAATTTTTGATTTATGTATTTTTCTTGCAGGAGTTGTTTTGACTCGTTCAGCAGGTTGTGTAATTAACGATATCTTTGACCGTAATATAGATTCCAAAGTACAAAGGACGAGTTTAAGGCCCTTAGCACAAAATAAAATTTCCTTAATGGGAGCGGTTATTTTTTTTATTATTTTGGGAATTTTATCACTTTGTCTGTTACTAGCCTTAGAACCCTATGCAGTTAAAATAGTATTTTTGTGTTCAGCCCTGTTAATGATATACCCCCTCACAAAAAGACTGTTTGTTATTCCTCAATTTTTCTTGGCTCTGGCATTTAGTTCTAGCATTTTAGTGGCTTATGCGCACATTCAACAATCTTTTCCTTTGGAAGCCTGGATATTATTTTTTGCTAATTTTTGTTGGGTCATCGCTTTTGATACGATTTATGCCATGGCGGATTACCAAGACGATTTAAAGATAGAAATTTATTCTTCTCCAAAATTTTTTAAGAATTACACCATTCCGATAATTCTCCTATGTTACGCATTATTTTTTTTATTTCTTTCAGTCTTAATAGAAAAACAAGAAATATTTTTCTTCAATTTGTTTTTTGGATTTTATGTGATGCTATTTGTCAAAAAATACTTAAATAATGAAAATATACAGAGCGATGGATATATAAAATTATTTAACTTAAACAATTACTTAGGAATAATTATAACTATTTTGATCATTTATGAATATTTAATGTAGTTGTTTGAATCAATAAATATAAATTATTTGACAAAACCCTATGAAACGTAATAAAATCACGCTCTTTTATAAATTTTGGAATTATTGACAGATGAAAACTGTTTCAGCTAAAAATCATGAAGTAAAACGAGATTGGTTTCTTGTAGATGCCACTGATGCCACGTTAGGTAGACTTGCGAGTGCAATTGCTCATCGCCTAAGAGGCAAACATAAGACTATATACACACCTCATGTTGACACAGGTGATTACATCGTTGTTGTGAATGCTGAGAAGATCAAAGTAACTGGCAATAAATCACAAGATAAAATTTATCATAGACATTCTGGTTACCCAGGCGGACTTTACTCAGCAACTTTCACGGAAATGCAAGAAAAGTTTCCAGGCAGAGCATTGCAAAGAGCTGTTAAAGGGATGCTACCTAAAGGTCCATTAGGTTATGCAATGGCAAAAAAGCTGAAGATTTATGTTGGGGACAAACACGAGCACTCAGCACAACAACCCCAACCTTTAACAATATAATTGAGAGATAAATATGATTGGTAAATATTATTACGGTACAGGAAGAAGAAAAAGCTCAGTTGCTCGAGTATTTATGCAACAAGGTAAAGGAGAAATTCTTATTAATGGTATACCTGTTGATAAATATTTTTCTCGTTTTACATCAGAGATGATTTTAAGGCAGCCTTTGGATTTAACAAAGAACGAAACAACTTTTGATATCAAAGTAAATGTCTCTGGCGGTGGTGAATCTGGGCAAGCTGGAGCAGTTAGACACGGTATAACAAGAGCATTAATGGATTTTGATGCTGAACTTAAACCAGATCTATCTAAAGCAGGATATGTTACTCGTGATGCTCGCGAAGTTGAACGTAAAAAAGTGGGCTTACGTAAGGCGAGAAGACGTAAACAGTTCTCGAAGCGATAACAATCGTTTCTTTGAAAAGCCGCTTAAACACAGCGGCTTTTTTTTTGGGAAATCATTTATAATAAATTATGAAAATGCTAAAAGTATCAATCATGGGGGGTTCTGGGTATACGGGATCGGAATTATTAAGACTGTTAATAAACCATCCACAGATATCCATTGATCAAATTACCTCAAGACAAGATGAAGGCAAGTATGTAGCTGATGTTTTTCCTTTTCTCGAAGGAAAAATAGACCAAATTTTTACTCATCCTGAAAAAGTATCATTTGATCATTCAGACCTGGTATTTTTCGCTACTCCAAATGGAGTGGCCATGAGATATGCAAAAAATTTACTAGATCAAGGAAAGAAAATCATTGATTTAGCTGCTGATTTTAGGATCAAAGATATCTCCTTGTGGGAAAATTGGTATCAAATGAAGCATGAGTGTCCGGAATTAGCTCAAAAAGCCGTATATGGTTTAACAGAAATCAACAGGGATAAGATTAAAGAGGCTCAACTTATTGCTAACCCAGGATGTTATCCTACTGCCATTCAACTTGCATTAGTTCCGCTATTAAAAAAAGACGTCATTAACGAATCATCAATTATCATTGATGCAAAATCTGGTATCAGTGGGGCAGGTAAAAGACAGGATACTAATTTATTAATGAGTGAGGCATATGATAATTTTAACGCTTATGCAGTCGGTGGACACAGGCATGAGCCAGAGATAGAGGAAAACTTAAAACTCACTACAGGAAATAATAAAATCAATACGCTATTTGTTCCTCATTTATTGCCAATGGTCAGGGGAATTTATGCAACTATTTATGCGGATTTAAAAATGGATACTGATGTTGAGCTTATTAATAAAATGTATACAGATTTTTATCAATCCTCTTATTTTGTGAATTTTTTAGGTCATGATCAGGTGCCACAAACAAAATCTGTAAGAGGGTCAAATCAATGTAAAATATCTTTCTTTAAAAGAAAGAATAAATTAATTATTTTGTCGACCATTGACAATTTAGTGAAAGGGGCTGCAGGTCAAGCCATACAAAATATGAATGTGATGTTTGGAATAGAAGAAAATGTTGGTCTAGACATCATCCCAATGAGTCCTTAAGTGATGCTAAATAAAATACAAAGAAAAAGAAGAATTAAATTAGCTAAAGGTAAGCCAAACATTAAAGTAGGCTCCTTTTGGATCAGAAATATTTTTATTGTCCTGATAATTTTCTCTTTTTCTATTTTTTTCGCTTATAAAGTTTTTAATGGTGATGAGGCTGTAAATTATCTGTTAAAAATTAATAATTTAAGAAATAATAATTCAGCTATTCAGGATGAATTAGATACCGTAAATCTAAAGTATCAAATGTTAGAAGTAGCAATAAGTAAAAAAGATGAAGAGCTGAAAAAGTTAAAAGAAGAAAATAATGAATTACAAGAAGAGGTTTTGTTTTATGAAAAAATCGTTGGCAAAAGGAGATAATTTTGTTCAAACGTAAAAAAAATCATTCCATTGATACGCTTATTGATGAAACAATGAATATCAGGGGCAGTATGAGTTTTTCTGGTGGAATTCGACTCGATGGAAAGTTATATGGTAATCTCTCCCTTGCAGAGGGATCTGCTGGATCTGTGATAATGGGTCCAAAGAGTAAAATTATTGGAGACATTACAACTGATTCAGCTATTATTGCTGGAGAAGTAAAAGGTAATATCGAAGCTATTGATTTTTTAGAACTTCACTCTACTGCAGTAGTCAATGGA
This sequence comes from Burkholderiales bacterium, assembly GCA_030827595.1. Taxonomy (GTDB): domain Bacteria; phylum Pseudomonadota; class Gammaproteobacteria; order Burkholderiales; family Methylophilaceae; genus BACL14. The sequence goes on along the minus strand of JAURED010000006.1, from coordinate 20,831 downwards.
GATATAGTTTATGGAGCTCTTGAGGTGCATTCGGGTGCAATAATTAACGGCACATTAACAGAAACGAAAAAGAAAAATATTAATAAAAAAATTAACAATAAAGAGATTAAAAATGACAAATGAAATAAAAATGCCTGATCCATTAATTTTTACAGATAATGCTGTAAATAAAGTGAAAGAGCTTATAGCGGAAGAAGAATCTCCAAATCTTAAGTTAAGAGTCTTTGTCAGTGGTGGAGGATGTTCTGGATTTCAGTATGGATTTACATTTGAAGAAACAGTAAATGAAGATGATACGCAAGTTACAAAAGATAACGTGACTCTATTAATTGACCCCATGAGCCTTCAATATTTAACGGGTTCGGAAATAGATTATCAAGACAATGTTCAAGGATCTCAATTTGTTATCAGAAATCCAAATGCAACTACTACATGTGGTTGTGGTTCATCTTTTTCAGTTTAGCTAATTATTAGTATTAGTCTTTTGAAACGTTTCGGTCTTGAGATAAATTCCTAAATCGCTTACCTTGATAAATTTGCCTTGGACGGCCGATTTTTAAATTTTCACCAAGGAACATTTCATTCCAATGAGCTATCCAGCCTGCTGTTCTTGCGAGCGCAAAGACTGCTGTGAACATTGAATTTGGTATTCCCATAGCCCTCATGACGATTCCAGAATAAAAATCAACATTTGGATAAAGTTTTTTCTCCACAAAGTAATCATCTTCCAAGGCAATTTTTTCTAATTTTAGTGCCAATTTAAATATCGAATCATTCTCGAGTCCGAGTTCACTTAAAACTTCATGGCAGGTTTTTCGCATGATTTCTGCTCTCGGATCTTTATTTCTGTAAACCCGGTGGCCAAAACCCATTAATCTAAAAGAATCTGTTTTATCTTTAGCGCGCTCAATGTATTCATTGATTCGACTTTCATTTTTAATCTCTTGCAGCATTTTTAAGGTAGCCTCATTTGCACCACCGTGAGCAGGGCCCCATAGAGATGCAATTCCAGCAGCAATACATGCAAAAGGGTTCGCCCCACTCGATCCAACCAACCTCACGGTAGAGGTTGATGCATTTTGTTCATGATCGGCATGAAGGATAAGAATTTTTTCAAAAGCCTTAACAAGAATGGGATTAATTTCATAGGGGTGTGTTGGGCTCGAAAAAAGCATATTAAGAAAATTTGCTGCGTACCCCAAATCATTCCTTGGATAGTTAAATGGCCTTCCTAAATTATACAAATAACTCCATGCGGCTATAGATGGGACTTTGGCTATGAGACGATTCGCTGATAGTTTTCTATGATTTCTATTGTAAACATTCATCTCTTCAAAATAGAAAGCTGATTTTGATGCAACGACAGCTTGCATTACGGCCATAGGGTGGGCGTCTCGTCTAAAACCTCTAAAAACACTATTTAATTGATCATGCAGAAGATAATGTTTTTTTACTTCTGACACATAACTATTTTTTTCATTTTGGTTTGGCAGTTCACCATTCAGTAATAAGTAGGAGACGTCCAGAAAGTCACAATTCTCTGCGAGCTGTTCGATTGGGTATCCGCGATAGAGTAAAGTACTATTTTCTCCATCAATATAGGTAATTGCAGAATCACATGAAGCGGTTGACATGAAGCCTGGATCATATGTAACAAAACCATTTTGAGATAAATTTGATATATCAATGGCGGGCTTTCCCATTGTGCCTTCAATAATTGGCAGATCAAATGAGGTACCATCCTCCAAAACTAGTTTTGCTTTTTTTTGTTCCATATGTCGTTGAATTATTTAAGATTAATTATTATAACTTAGATTGGAAAATAAGTTTATGGATGCACGATAACGCCTAAAAGATTGTTTTTTCTGGAACCAGTTATTTTTTGGTAATTTAATCTTTTCATGCTTACTCTTTGTTGCGCTAACCATGCAAAGCCACAAGCTTCAATAAGCTGTGGGTCAATCGATAAATTTTCAGTTGTTTTTATTTTTAGCTGATTATGTTGGGCTAATTTTTCAATCAAAAACGTATTAAACGCTCCACCCCCACAAATAAATAAATTTTCTAAATGAATTAGCTTTTTTAAATGGCGTTGGATAGAACATACTGTGAGTTCTAATAAAGTTCTTTGTACGTCATTTTCATTAAAATTTTTTAAATTAAATTTTTGTAACCATTGTTCATTAAAATAATCTCGACCTGTGCTTTTAGGAGTTTTTTTTCTAAAGAAAGGATCAGCCAGCATTTTTTGCAATAATGATGGAATTATTTTTCCACTTTTTGCCCAAACCCCTTTTTGATCATAATTTTTATTTAGGCATTTTTTAATCCATAAATCCAAGAATATATTTCCAGGACCTGTATCAAAACCAGTTACAGATTGTTGATCAATAATTGTTAGATTTGCGAAACCTCCAAGATTCAAAAAAATTCCTTTTTTTATTCCTTTCAGATTTAGTAGATATTTATGAAATAATGGAATTAGTGGAGCACCTTGACCCCCATTGGCGATATCCATATTTCTAAAATCATGGACAACGGGAATATTCGTTTTATCAGCTAATATGAATTCATTACCAATCTGAATACTGAAATTTTTATTTGGTTGATGTCGAATGGTTGGCCCATGAAAACCTATCGCTTGAATATCAGTTGATTTTAGCTTGTTTTGATTAATTAGTTGATTGATTAAAGGAATACAAATTTTACTAATACGATAACCCATTGCTTGACTTGATTCTAAATCATCAAATGCAGATTGATTTAATTTGAGAATATCTTGTTTTATACGACTACTGTATTTTTTGGAAATCGAGTTGAGAATGGTGAAATTTTGAGGCGTTATTTTACATAAGGCAATGTCAAGACCGTCGGAAGATGTGCCTGACATTACACCTATGAATAAATTTTTTTGCATAAATTTTATCCAACCTAGTATAACTATTAAAGTTATTAGAATATAACTATATAATCATGTTTTATAAATTAGCTCAATAAATTATGTTAGAAATCATCAAAAGAGGTGCAGATGAGATTTTAGTTTTATCAGAGTTTGAAGAAAAAATAAAAACTGGTAAAAAATTAAAAATAAAGGCAGGCTTCGATCCAACTGCACCTGATCTGCATTTGGGACATACTGTCCTTTTAAATAAGTTAAGACAATTTCAAGATTTAGGTCACGAGGTGATCTTTTTGATTGGAGATTTCACTGGCATGATCGGTGATCCAACAGGAAAAAATACTACTCGTCCTCCTCTCACAGAAGCTGAAGTCCAAGAAAACGCAAAAACTTATCAAGCGCAAGTTTTTAAGATTTTAGATAAAAATAAAACCCAAGTTGTATTCAATTCATCTTGGCTAAAAGCTTTAGGAGCTGATGGCATGCTCAAGCTTTCTGCCCAGTATACGGTTGCTAGAATGTTAGAGCGTGATGATTTTAGTAAAAGATTTAAAGCCAATCAACCGATATCCATTCATGAGTTTTTGTATCCCCTAATGCAGGGATATGATTCAGTTGCACTTGAAGCGGATGTTGAATTAGGAGGCACAGATCAAAAATTTAATTTATTGATGGGAAGAGAGCTTCAAAAATCATATGGCCAAGATCCTCAAACAATTTTGACTATGCCGCTTCTAGAGGGGTTGGATGGGGTTAATAAAATGTCAAAATCTTTGAATAATTATATTGGGATCAACGAGCCGCCAGAAATTATGTATGCAAAATTAATGTCAGTATCAGATGAACTGATGATGCGCTATATAGACTTATTATCATTAAAGTCGAATGAAGAGATTGAGCAGTGGAAATCAAGGTTGAAGCAGGGTGAAAATCCAAAAAATATTAAAGATGAATTTACGCAGGAAATTATTGAGCGTTTTCATAATCTTGATGCTTATCACATGGCCAAAGAAGACTTTGCAAAGAGATCCTCTGGCTTAGCACCGGATGAGGTTAAAGAATTTCAAATGAGTAAACAAGATAATTTAGCAATCCCGCAAATCTTAAAAACTATTAATTATGTGGCAAGCACCTCAGAAGCAATAAGATTGATAAAAAGTGGAGGAATCAGGGTCGATGGTGAAAAAATTGACTTACAACATAAAATAGAAAAAAATAAATTTTTGATTCAGGTGGGTAAGAGAAAATTTGCAAAAATTATTCTGTCTTAAGATATTGATTTAAATATTTATTTTTATAAAAATACAGAGTATAATCTTACTGTTGGATGGGCCTTAAAAGGCCCATTTTTTATTTTACTGGTAAGTGATTATGGACATACAAAAAATTATTTCAGACTCAGTTGAAAACATTGGTTATGAATTGGTTGAGTGTGAACATAATCAAAACAATGGGTTAATAAGAATTTTTATTGATAACGGAGACATAATTTCTGTTGAAGATTGTGTCAAAGTGAGTAATCACTTAAACCGTGTTTTATCTGTTGAGCTTGATTATGATTTTTCGAGATTAGAAGTTTCATCTCCTGGAGTTGATAGGAAGCTCATTAAAATTGCTGATTTTGAAAGATTTAACGGAGAAAAGATAAAAGTGAAATTATATTCACCAATTGAAAACCAAAAAAAATACCAAGGAAAGCTGATTGGTTTAAAAAATAACTTTGTTCAGTTAGAACTTGATAAAAATAAAATTTTAGAAGTTCCTTTTGATGAAATTCAATTGGCTCGATTAGACCCTGATTTGTAATATGGAGATTAAAAAACATGAATCGTGAGATGTTGATTTTAGTTGATGCGTTAGCACATGAAAAAAATGTTGCAAAAGATATTGTATTTAATGCTTTGGAGCTAGCTCTGGCATCAGCTACAAAAAAGAAATATCCTCATGGAACGGATATTCGTGTAAAAATTGATCCAGAATCAGGGGCTTATGAATCATTTAGATGCTGGACAATTGTTGAAGATGAGGCTTTTGAAAATCCGGAAGCGGAAATCACACTCGGAGATGAGCGGGCAACTGATAAACAGCTAGGTGATGTCATTGAAGAGATTATTCCCTCTGAAGCTTTTGGTCGAATTGGAGCACAAGCGGCAAAACAAGTGATATTACAAAAAGTTCGTGAAGCTGAACGTGAGCAAATATTAAACGAGTTTTTGGCTAGAGATGAAAAATTAGTATCAGGTCAAATTAGACGTATGGAAAGAGGCAATGCAATCATTGAGATTGGTAAGCTTGAGGCTGTACTTCCAAGAGATCAAATGATACCCAAAGAGAATCTAAGGGTAGGAGATAGAATTAGAGCGGCGCTATTAAAAATAGAAACATCAATGCGCGGACCACAGCTTGTTTTATCAAGAACATCTCCAGAATTCCTCATTAAATTATTTGAATTAGAGGTTCCCGAAATTGAAGAGGGGCTCCTTGAGATTATGTCAGCATCACGAGATCCGGGCTCAAGATCGAAAATTGCAGTTAAAGCTAATGACCAACGACTTGATCCAGTGGGCACTTGTGTGGGTATGCGGGGTTCAAGAGTTCAAGCAGTAACAACTGAATTATCAGGTGAAAGAGTAGACATTGTTTTATGGTCTATTGAGCCAGCTCAGTTTGTTATTAATTCGATGGCACCAGCGGAAGTATCGAGTATCGTTGTTGATGAAGAAAAAAGAAGTATGGATATTGTAGTTGATGAGGATCAACTAGCCTTAGCCATAGGCCGGAATGGGCAAAATATTCGTTTAGCATCTCAGTTGACTAATTGGGAGCTAAACATCATGACCGAAGAAGAATCTGATAAAAAACATGAAGAAGAATATTCAACTGTTAGCCAATTATTTATTCAGAAATTAGATGTCGATGAAGAAGTCGCTGACATTCTTGTCAAGGAAGGATTTACATCTCTTGAGGAAATTGCTTATGTTCCGACCGAAGAGTTGAACCAGATGGATATCTTTGATGAAGAAACTATTGAAGAATTGAGATCGAGAGCTAAAGCTGCCATTTTAACAGCTGCAATTGCGAACGAAGAAAAAGTTCCTGAGGCACAAGATGACCTTAAAAATATGGAGGGTATGGACGCTAATACGGCGAATCTTTTAGCCTCAAAAGGGATAGTGTCTATGGAAGATTTAGCTGAATTAGCCGTTGACGAGCTTTTAGATCTTATAAAAATTGATGAAGAACGTGCAAAATCATTAATAATGACTGCAAGAGCCCCTTGGTTCGCAGAATAATGGAGAAATAATGAGTCAGTACACAGTTGAACAGTTCGCATCCGAATTAAATTTACCAGTTGATTTACTTTTAGATCAGCTTAAGAATGCAGGAGTGAAAAAAAGTGATTCGAAAGATGAATTATCTGAGGATGACAAATCAGCATTATTAAATTTTTTAAAGCAATCACACGGAGATTCGCAAAAACCAAAAAATAAAATCACCCTCACACGTAAACAAAATACTGAAATTAAAAAAACTGATAGCACGGGTCGATCAAGAACCATTCAAGTTGAAGTCAGAAAAAAAAGGACACTGATTAAAACTCCAGAAGAACAAAAACCTGATACTGAAGTTATCGCTCCAAAGGTTATTTTAGATGATGCACAGCAGAAAATTAGAGATCAAGAAAAAGCTCGACATGATGCGCTCATGAAAGCTCAAGCAGAAGATAAACAAAAAGCTGAAGAAAAAAAACAAGAGCCAAAAAAACATATCGATGGAACAATTCATAAACCTGAAAACAAAGAAATTAAAAAAGAAACTAAGTCTGATTGGGAAGATGCACCTAAAAAGAAAGTTATTAAAACGAGAAATTCAAATCCTGTTCCTGATGGATGGAGGCCTCCAAAAAGCAGACACAAAAAATACAATCAAACTAAACACACTGGTGATGCCGACACTACCTTTGTAGCACCCACAGAACCTTTGATAAAAGATATTATGGTTCCAGAAACCATTACTGTTGCAGATTTGGCTCATAAAATGTCTGTAAAAGCGGCTGAAGTAATTAAGTCATTAATGGGCATGGGTATGATGGTGACCATTAATCAAGTTTTAGATCAAGATACAGCCATGATTGTAGTTGAAGAATTAGGACATGTCGCGAAGAAAGCGGAACAAAATGACCCAGAGTCCATTCTTGACCTGGACCAAACAATTGAGCCAATATTTGAGGTTAGACCTCCGGTCGTGACGGTCATGGGTCATGTGGATCACGGTAAAACGTCCTTACTCGATTACATTAGAACGACAAAAGTTGCATCAGGAGAGGCTGGTGGAATTACTCAACATATTGGCGCTTATCATGTAAAAACAAAAAAAGGGATGGTATCTTTCTTGGACACTCCAGGCCATGAGGCATTTACTGCAATGCGAGCTAGGGGAGCGAGTGTAACTGATATTGTTATTTTAGTTGTTGCTGCAGATGACGGAGTCATGCCTCAAACGATTGAAGCTATTAATCATTCAAAAGCCGCAAAAACACCACTAATTGTTGCAATAAATAAAATAGATAAACCTGAAGCAAATCCTGAAAAAGTAAAAAATGAGTTAATGACACATGAAGTCATTCCAGAAGAGTTGGGTGGGGATTGTATGTTTTTGGAACTGTCAGCAAAAACGGGTCAAGGTATAGATGAACTGCTTGATGCAATTTTGTTACAGGCTGAAATTTTAGAATTGAAAGCACCTATAAATACTCCAGCAAAAGGAATTGTAGTTGAGTCTAGGCTAGATAAAGGTAGAGGCCCTGTAGCTTCAATATTAGTTCAGTCAGGCTTAATGAAAACAGGGGATATGTTGCTCGCAGGATCAAGTTATGGTCGAGTTAGAGTGATGCTGAATGAAAATGCAAGTCAAATAAAAGAAGCTGGTCCATCTATCCCAGTTGAAATTGTTGGTTTATCTGATGTTCCCAACGCGGGTGACGAGGTCATTGTTCTTAATGATGAAAGAAAAGCTAGGGAAATTGCACTGTTTAGACAAGGGAAGTTCAGAGACGTTAAATTTGCAAAACAACAAGCAGCGAAACTTGAAAATATGTTTGATCAAATGGCCGAAGGTGATGTGAAGTCTCTTCCATTAATTTTGAAATCAGATGTACAGGGGTCTTACGAAGCTTTAAAAGGATCATTAGAAAAATTATCAAATGATGAAGTAAAAATTAACGTTATTCATAATGCGGTTGGAGCTGTCAATGAGTCTGATATAAATCTTGCTGTGGCTTCAAATGCAATTATTATTGCCTTTAATGTGAGAGCAGAAGGCGGAGCCAGAAAGTCTGCTGAATCTAACGATATTGAAATTCGTTATTACAGTATTATTTATGATGCAGTGGACGATGTGAAAGCAGCACTCACAGGAATGCTGTCACCAGATGAAAAAGAAAATGTATTGGGTTCCGTTGAAATTAGAGAAATTTATAAAGTCTCTAAAATCGGTACTATCGCTGGATGTTACGTAACTGATGGATTGATTAAAAGAGAATCAAAAGTGAGAGTGCTCCGCGATAACATCGTTATTTATGATGGAGAGTTATCTTCCCTAAAAAGGTTTAAAGATGATGTTAAGGAAGTGAAATCAAATTTTGAGTGTGGACTATCAATTAAAAACTTTAATGATTTAAAAGAAGGAGATACTCTTGAGCCCTATGAAATTGTTAAGGTGGCTCGAAAGTTATAAATGGCTAAGGATTTTCCAAGATCCAATCAGATTGGTCAGCAAATAAAAAAAGAAATTGCAGGAATTTTGCAGTTTGAAGTTCAGCATCCCACATTAAGAAATGTGACCGTTACTGATATTGAGCTCTCTAAAGATCTTCGCCATGCAAAAATATATTTTATATCTAAAGAGGATAAATCTGAGTTATTAAAAGCCTTGCAAAGATCTATGAGCTTTATTAGACAATCCTTAGCAAAAAAAATGACCACACGAGGAATCCCAAACCTTGAGTTCATTTATGATGCAGGCATTGATCACAATGATCGAATCACTGAGCTTCTCAATGCTGCGTTAAAAAAATAACTAAGATCAATGAAATATGATTCTTTAAATTCTGTATCAGGTTTTATTGCAGTTCTTAAACCCAAAGGCTGGACCTCCAACCAGTTACTTTCAAAATTAAAGTGGCTATTTAAAACAAAAAAAGCAGGTCATGGTGGAACACTGGATCCATTTGCAACAGGAATAGTGCCTGTTTTTTTTGGTGAAGCAACCAAGTTTTCAGGTAGATTCTTGGATAGCGATAAAGAATACCAAGCCCACCTAGAGCTAGGTTTTGAGAGTACAACCGGCGATACAGAGGGAGAAATTACCAAAGATAATGACTTTGTATGTGAGCAATTGCCAGATAATATAACCGATATTATTCAGGAATTTAAAGGTCCTCAGACTCAAACTCCACCCCTGTATTCAGCATTAAAATATAAAGGTAAACCTTATTATCAATATGCTCGCGAAGGCAAATCCGTACCCATTAAAAAACGTCAAATAATGATAAATGATATAAATTTAGTTTCGTTATCAAAAAATACATTAATTTTTGATGTATCTTGCTCCAAAGGAACATATATTAGAACTTTGGGTGAGGATATTGCAAAAAGACTGGGAACAAAGGGTTATTTGACTGAGTTACAAAGAACTAAAATAGGAAAAACCTCAAAAGAAGATGCTTACGCTATTGAAGAAATTGAAACAATTGATTTTGATAAGCGTGTCAAACTATTAACTTCAATTGAAAAAATGCTTCAAATCCCCTTATTGGAACTAGATTATAATCAAATGCAGCAGATACTTAATGGTCAGCTAATAGAATTAACTTTATTATCCGGTGAATATGCCCTGATGAACCAAAAAAAATTCTTAGGGATTGGCCAATCTGATGGAAACTTTATCAAGCCTATTCGATTAATAAAAAATGAAATAAATTGATATAAAGCATTGTTAATTAGAGTTTTTTTATATAAAATACACCGTTCTTAAGAGAAGGAAAAATAAATGGCGTTTACAGCTATAGATAAAGCAAAAATTGTTAAAGAATATGGTCAAGGAACTAATGATACTGGTTCACCAGAGGTTCAGGTGGCATTGCTTACAAATCGTATTAACTATTTGACCGGGCATTTTAAAACTAATGCCAAAGATAACCACTCACGTCGTGGTCTGCTCGCACTTGTGAGTCAGAGAAGACGTCTACTAGATTATCTAAAACGTAAGGATTTAACTCGATATCAAGATTTAATTAAGCGTTTAGGTTTAAGAAAGTAAAATTCAATCAATCAAATTATTAAGAAGCCGATTTTAAGCATTCCTGCTTAGTCGGCTTTTTTTATAATTTTTTACTGGGAAGAGAGTAAAAATAATGACAAAAAGTATGTTTAATAAAGTAACAAAAAGCATGAAGCTAGGCGCTCATGAATTAAAAATTGAAACTGGTGAAATTGCTCGCCAGGCTGATGGTGCAGTAATGGTATCTTATGGAGATACTGTTGTTTTAGTGACTGTAGTGGGCAATCAGTCGGTTAAAGAAGGACAAGATTTTTTCCCATTAACTGTCGATTATCAAGAAAAAACATATGCTGCGGGAAAGATCCCTGGAGGATTTTTTAAAAGAGAAGGCCGACCTAGTGAGAGTGAAATTTTAGTTTGCCGACTAATAGACCGACCGCTTCGACCACTATTTCCAAAAAACTTTTACAATGACGTGCAAATTGTTGCAACTGTCTTATCATCAGACTCAGAAATTGATTCAGATGTTCCAGCCATTATTGGTGCATCAGCAGCACTGTCAATCTCGGGTATACCTTTTTATGGCCCGATCGGTGCAGCTAAAGTTGGTTATGTTGATGGAGAGTTTGTTATTAACCCATCAAAAACTCAACTTGCAGAATCAGAACTAGATTTAGTAGTAGCTGGAACCAAAGATGCAGTACTTATGGTTGAGTCTGAAGCTAAAGAGTTGAGTGAGAAGGTGATGTTAGATGCAGTCCTAGAAGGGCACAAAGCAGCTAAAAATGTAATTAAACTCATCAATGATTTTGCAAAAGAAGCTGCAAAAGATCCATGGGATTGGTCAGCACCAGAGCCTAATAAGGCGCTAATCGCTGAAATTGCAAAATTAGCTGAAAAAGATCTTAATAAGGCCTTTGAAATAAAATCTAAATCAGAGCGCTCACAAAAAATAAGTGAAATCAAAGATAAAGTCTGTGCAAAATTAATTACCGATGATATGGGAACACTTCAAATCAATGAAGTGAATAAAGAATTTTTCAATTTAGAGGCAAAAATTGTTCGCTCTAAAATTCTTGATGGGGAACCTAGAATTGATGGAAGAGATACCAGAACAGTAAGACCTATTGAAATAAGCACGGGAGTTCTTCCCCGTACCCATGGATCTGCTTTATTTACCAGAGGCGAGACTCAAGCATTAGCAGTCGCTACATTAGGTACACCAAGAGATGCACAAATCATTGATGCATTACAAGGAGAGTATAGCGATCGCTTTATGTTGCATTATAATTTTCCACCATTCTCAACAGGCGAAACAGGTCGAGTTGGATCGCCAAAGAGACGTGAAATTGGACATGGTCGATTAGCAAAAAGAGCTTTATTAGCAGTCTTGCCTGATCAAGAAGAATTTGATTATACGATTCGTTTAGTTTCTGAAATCATGGAGTCCAATGGTTCAAGTTCCATGGCATCTGTATGTGGAGGCTGTATGGCCCTATTAGATGCAGGTGTTCCCCTAAAATCTCACGTTGCTGGAATTGCGATGGGGTTAATTAAAGAAGATAACCGTGTGGCTGTTTTAACAGACATTCTTGGAGATGAAGATCACTTGGGTGATATGGACTTTAAAGTTGCTGGAACGGACAATGGGATTACGGCTTTACAGATGGATATTAAAATAGACGGTATCACCACTGAAATTATGCAAGTTGCACTGAAGCAAGCAAAAGAGGGCCGTGAACACATTTTAGGCCTAATGAAAAAAGCTTTAAAATCCAGCAGAACTGAGTTATCAAAGTATGCACCTCGCATCATGACATTAAAAATTCACCCTGATAAAATCCGTGATGTGATAGGTAAGGGTGGAGCAGTCATTAAGGCATTAACAGAAGAAACTAATACCACCATCGATATTACTGATGATGGCTTAGTCAAGGTTGCCTGTACATCTGGCGAAGAAGGTCAAAGAGCAATTGATCGTATTAAAGAAATTACCGCTGATGTTGAAGTCGATCAAATTTATGATGGTAAAGTTATCAAAATTCTTGATTTTGGTGCGATTGTTCAATTAATACCTGGAAAAGATGGCTTGCTTCATATTTCGCAGATTGCACATGAGCGTGTGAAAGCTGTTAAAGATCATCTTTCTGAAGGTGATGAAGTGAAAGTGAAAGTCATAGAGGTTGATCAAAAAGGAAAAGTTAGGGTGAGTGCAAAGGCTCTAATTGAGAAACCTGCTGAGGAAAAAAAAGAAGTTGAAGAATCAGAAGATGAATAAAAAAAAGGGGCATAAGCCCCTTTTTTTATAAGCCAATATTACTTGGCCATTTGTTTTTCTCTAATTTCATCGAGCGTTTTACAGTCAATGCACAGTGTAGCTGTAGGGCGTGCTTGAAGTCTATTTAAACCAATTTCTTCACCGCATTGCTCACAATAGCCATATTCATCGTTCTCAATATTTCGGATAGTTTGTTCGATTTTTTTGATTAGCTTTCTTTCCCTATCACGGTTTCTAAGCTCTAACGCCATATCAGATTCTTGACTAGCTCGATCATTAGGGTCTGCATAAGAAGTTAACTCGTCTTGCATGTGAGAAACAGTCTTATCGATGTCATGACTCAGCTCATTTTTCCAATCAGCTAAAATATCCTTAAAATGCTTCATTTGATTTTTGCTCATGTAACTCTCATTTGCTTTTGCATCATATTTTTTGAAAGTTTTATTCGTTGGTGAGCCTTGGGGTTTAGCCACTACTTTCTTAGCGGCAGGTTTTTTTGCAACAGGTTTAGCCACTACTTTCTTAGCGGCAGGTTTTTTTGCAACAGGTTTAGCCACTA
>JAURED010000006.1:0-7714 GCA_030827595.1 Burkholderiales bacterium | reverse complement strand
CTTTCTTAGCGGCCTCTACTGCTTTTGCAAAAATTGATTTTTTTTCTGCCATATTAAAATTCCTTAATTTATGAATCGCGCAAGTTTACTCTATTTTTAATAAAAAAAATAGTTATAAACTATTTTTTTGAGCATCTAAAGTATTGCTCATTAGGGTGGCCACTGTCATTGGACCAACTCCACCTGGAACAGGTGTTATAAATGAGGCATTATTTTTAGCTTCCTCAAATTCAACATCGCCAATAAGTTTGTCACCTACTCGATTAATACCAATATCAATAACAACAGCACCTTTTTTAATCCAAGAACCTTTGACCATTTCAGGTCTTCCAACTGCTGCAACGACAATATCCGCATTATTTACTTTATCTTGAATATTTTGAGTTTTACTGTGGCACTGCGTAACAGTAGCACCAGCTAGCAGGAGCTCAAAAGCCATTGGTCGACCAACATGATTGGATGCCCCAACTACGACCGCATCCTTGCCTGATACTTCTATATTCATGGCTTTTAACATTTTAATGACACCATAAGGCGTACATGATCGAAATTTTGGTTGACGCATGGCCAGCAAACCTAAGTTTATCGGATGAAATCCGTCGACATCCTTATTGGGTGAAATCAGATCAAGGATTCGATCTTCATCTAATGGATCGGGTAATGGTGATTGAACAAGGATGCCATCAACATTTGCATCATGGTTTAGATCACTAATTAATTTTTCTAATTCTGACTGTGAAGTTGAAGCTGGCAGGTCATAAAATAAAGATTTAATGCCAACTTTTTCACAAGCTTTTCTTTTATTGTTCACATAAACAGTTGACGCTGGATCGTCACCGACAAGAATAACAGCAAGAGCTGGATTTCTTATTCCTGCTTGCAGTCTTTGAGTTATTTCTTCTTTTAATTCTTCAAGAAGATTATTAGCAATATCTTTGCCATTGATTAATTGGGCTGTCATAAGAATTTTTTCAAGTAAAGCAACTAATTATATAGAATTAAATTGGAATTTTCCATTTGCGGATATTCCATTTGACCAAAAGGTCAATATGCGATATATTCTCGCGTTCGGGGTGTAGCGTAGCCTGGTAGCGCGCCTGCTTTGGGAGCAGGATGTCGGGAGTTCGAATCTCTCCACCCCGACCATTTTTACTCGATAATTAGAGTATACTTGTAGCGAGCTTTATTGTTAGGTTAAGCTGCCCGTAGCTCAACTGGATAGAGCAACGGCCTTCTAAGCCGTAGGTTACAGGTTCGATTCCTGTCGGGCAGGCCAATTTCATTGGTGGCTGTAGCTCAGTTGGTAGAGTCCAGGATTGTGATTCCTGTTGTCGTGGGTTCGAGCCCCATCAGCCACCCCAAATTCTAGTTTATAATCAAGCAATGTCTAATATAAAAAAAATTAATTTGATTTTTATTATTTCTATCATGATAAATGCTTGTAGTTACAATCAATATCAACTAAAAAATAGAATTAATTTTGAAAGAGAAATTTCTTTTAAAGAAAATCAAATAAATTACGATATTCTTGAAAATATTGAAAGCTATCGACCAGATTCGTGTTCAGATATGTCAAGAAATCCATTTATGTCCAAAAGATATCAATTTACCCACGATGAATGATAAAGAATTAGAAAGATACGGCAGACATATTCTTTTGCCTGAAGTTGATTACGAGGGGCAAAAAAAACTAATGAATGCTCATGTCATGATTATTGGTTTGGGCGGTCTAGGCTCCCCCGCTTCAATTTATTTAGCTTCATCCGGAATTGGTAAGCTTACCCTCTGTGATTTTGATCAAGTTGAATTATCAAATCTTCAACGGCAAATTGTTCATCATGAACAAAATTTAAGAATTAATAAAGCTCATTCAGCAAAGAAGACATTGTCAGAAATTAATGCTGAAATTGACTTTCAGGTCATTGATCAAAAGCTTTCTGAAGAAGAGCTCTCACAATACTTGCAACAACAAAAAGTAGATGTTGTTTTAGACTGTTCAGATAACTTTAAAACAAGGTATGCGATTAATAGGGCGTGCAATCAAAACAAAGTTCCTTTAGTGAGTGGTTCCGCTATTAAATTTGAAGGCCAGCTTATGGTTTTTAACTTTAAAGATCAAGATAGTCCTTGTTATGAGTGTGTATTTCCAGATAACAATACAGAAAATGAATTGCGTTGTGCGGACCATGGAATTTTGGCTCCTGTTGTTGGCATTATAGGAACGATGCAATCGTTAGAGGCTATTAAATTAATCTTAAATCTGAGTCCATTAAACAGCAAATTATTAATATTTGATGGCATGGTAAATGAGTGGAAAACAATACATTTTAAGCAAGATAAAGAATGTAAAATCTGCGCTAACGCAAAAAACTAATCAATCTAACATGATAAAATAAAGTCTTATGAAAGAACTAGATAAAGCCTTTAACCCCTCATCAATTGAATCAAAATGGTATGCCTTTTGGGAAGATCAGGGATATTATCAGTGTGGAGTTGATGACAATATTCAGGAAAACTTTTCAATATTACTTCCCCCGCCTAATGTGACCGGTACTCTTCATATGGGACATGGTTTCAATCAAACGCTCATGGACAGCCTGACACGATATCATCGCATGAGAGGCGTCAATACTCTATGGCAACCAGGAACTGATCATGCCGGCATCGCAACACAAATCGTCGTTGAAAGGCAATTAGAGCAAAATAATATCTCTCGTTACGACCTTGGAAGAGAGAAGTTTATAGATAAGGTTTGGGAGTGGAAAGAGGAGTCAGGCGGAAAAATAACAAAACAAATGAGGCGCTTAGGCACATCACCTGATTGGAAAAGAGAGCGGTTTACTATGGACCAAGGCCTTTCAGAAACGGTCAATGAGGTTTTTGTTAAGCTCTATCAAGATGGTTTAATTTACCGTGGTAAGCGACTTGTTAATTGGGATGTCAAATTACAAACGGCTGTTTCTGATTTGGAGGTTATTCAAGAAGAAGAAAATGGGTACCTCTGGCATATTGCATATCCCTTAGCAAATAATCCACAAGAAAAATTAATTGTTGCGACGACCCGACCGGAGACCATGTTAGGTGACGTTGCAGTCATGGTTCATCCTGATGATAAACGCTATAAAAAACTTATCGGTCAAAAAGTCATGCTCCCACTAGTCAATCGAGAGATTCCAATCATTGCAGATGATTATGTCGATATGGAGTTTGGTACCGGTGTGGTAAAGGTGACCCCAGCCCATGATTTTAATGATTATGAGGTTGGCAAAAGACATGAGTTAGAGATGATCACCATCATGACGCTCGATGGGTTTATTAATGAATTTGGGGGTGAATTTAAGGGACTGGAAAGATTTGAGGCCAGGAAACAGATTGTGGCAAAGCTTAAAGAGCAAGAACTGCTCGTAAAAACTGAAGATTACCGATTAAAAATTCCACGGGGTGACCGAACCAATGTAGTCATAGAGCCATTACTAACAGATCAGTGGTTTGTGGCCATGAGTAAACCATTGGGCGGAGAACTCAGCATATCGGAAGAAGCTTTGCGTGTGGTGAAATCTGGCGAAGTTAAATTTTTCCCGGAGAACTGGGTGAATACCTACAATCAGTGGCTAGAAAATATCCAGGATTGGTGTATTTCAAGACAATTGTGGTGGGGGCACCAGATACCGGCGTGGTATGGACCCAATGATGAAATTATTGTGGCAAAAAATAAAAGTGAGGCGGAAAAAATAGCCTCAGAGAAAAATATAGATGGCTCACAATTAAGGCAGGATGAGGATGTTTTGGATACTTGGTTCTCCTCAGCGCTATGGCCTTTTTCGACCCTAGACTGGACACCTGGCTATCCAAATGAATCCAATCCAGTATTGGATCGATATCTTCCCTCCTCAGTTTTGGTCACGGGTTTTGATATTATTTTCTTTTGGGTGGCGCGGATGGTGATTATGACAAAGTATGTCACCGGTAAAATTCCATTTAACCATGTTTATGTCCATGGCTTAATAAGAGATGCTGAAGGTCAAAAAATGAGCAAGTCAAAAGGGAATGTGCTTGACCCGATTGATTTAATTGATGGGATTTCTTTAGAAGATTTAATTACCAAACGAACTTATGGATTGATGAATCCTAAACAAGCTGAATCGATTGCTAAAAAAACCAAAAAAGAATTTCCAGAGGGAATTATGCCTTACGGCACCGATGCCTTAAGGTTTACTTTTGCAAGCTTGGCATCACCAGGAAGAGATATTAAGTTTGATCTTAGTCGCTGTGAGGGGTATCGAAATTTTTGTAATAAGATATGGAATGCCTCACGCTTCGTTTTGATGAATTGTCCCGATGAGGATAATGGGTTTGAAGTATGTAAAGATGGTTATATGAGCTTTTCACAAGCGGATCGATGGATTGTTTCCATTTTTCAGAAGACCCTTAATAACATTGCAATGCATTTTGAAAGTTATCGGTTTGATTTGGCCGCACAAGAAATGTATCAGTTCATTTGGGATGAGTACTGCGATTGGTATCTAGAGGTTGCAAAGGTCCAGTTAAATGAGAGTAATGAAAACGCAATACGCAGAGGTACAAAAAGAACACTGCTGGGAATTCTTGAGTCAATGCTCCGAATGATTCATCCGATCATGCCGTTTATTTCTGAAGAGATATGGCAAATTATTTCAAAGAAAATTGGTATTTCAGGCGACACAATTATGTTGCAAAAATATCCTGTGGCAAGAAATGAAAAAATTGATAATGAATCTATTGAATGGATGACTACCTTAAAAACAATGGTTGAGGAGTGTAGAAAGCTGAGGGGTGAAATGAATATTTCACCTGCTGAAAAGGTACCCTTGATCATGATTGGAAACGAAGAAAAAATAATGGAATTCAAAAGTTATTTATTACCTCTTGCGAAATTGAACTCGATCGAAATTGTAAATAGTTTTGAAAAGATAGATGCCCCAGTTGCCTTAGTGGGTGAGTTTAAATTAATGCTCAATATTGAAATTGATGTCGAAGCAGAAAAAATAAGACTACAAAAAGAAATTTCCCGAATTGTTATCGAAGTCAAAAAAGCAGAAGGTAAGTTATCCAATAAAGCCTTTGTTGAAAAAGCACCCGATGAGGTTGTGGCTCAGGAAAAAGAAAGACTAAAAATATTTACGATTGAATTGAGTAAATATGAAGAACAGTTATCTCGTCTTGCAAGTTAACCCTTTGAGATCCTTATAACAAAAATATCATTAATGAGCTGATCGTCTATAAAGAGATGGTCCGTGTACTCACAAAATGCCTGCAGATCTTTGACTGCATTTTTATCGGTCGCTAGAATTTTCAACACCTGACCCTTTTTTAGTTTACTAAGAGCCTTCTTTGTAGAAAGTAGAGGCATTGGACATTTCTGCCCAATGGCATCTAATTCAGTTTCATTATCTGACAAACTCATTTACTTATTGAATGGCTCCATGTCTCCTGGGTTACGTAACATTTTATCGACTTCACCAAGATGTAGTTCTTCATTGTAGATCATTTCACGGGCATATTCTTCCAGCATAACTGAATGACCTTCCACTAATTTAAGCAGATCTTTATAAGAATTCAATGCTGCCATTTCATGCTCTAAGGACTCTCTTAAGATATGACCAATGTCATGGTTTTCTGTTTCAAGAAGTGGCCCTATACCTAAAGAAGGGTGGCCCCCTAAGTTTGTAATAATTTCTCCAGCTTTATTTGCATGGTCAAGTGACTCGGTCGCTTGGCCACGAAGCCATGAAATAATGGGTATTCGGCTATAACCGTAAACCATTAAACTATAATGTGTGTAGCGAACCACTCCTGCGAGTTCAAGTTCTAGAACTTTATTTAGTGCCGCAATTATTTTTTTATTGTCCATAATGAAACCCCTAATTTAATTAACGAGCCTATTAAAACACACATTAAAAATTAATGCAGAAACAAGAATGATTGTTATTTAGATTCTTATTAAGAAACTGATAACGTTAAGGACTGCCATGGCAATCATGGAATAAAAGGTAAACTTCATTCCCATGACCCTTTGTTTAATATCCATGGTTTTTTTTAAAAAAGATTTTGCGTGGACCATACGCCCAAAGGTAAAACAAGCTCCAATAACAATAATTAAAGAAAAGTGAATTTTATTGAGCTCCATACAGGCCATCATCAATAGGGCTAGGGGGACGTATTGATTAAAATTGGAGTGGGCGGAAATAGCTTGCTCTAATTCTTTACTTTTACCAAAACCTAAAGAAATTTTTGATTTACGTCGAATAGAAATGACATTCTTTGCTAGGCGGAAATATAAAAAAAATAATACAGATGAAAATAGGGCGGTTACAGGGATCATGATATTTTAATAAAGTTAATTAAGGACACATTATATTTGTTAAATGGATCAAATTACAATAAGGCTGCTCCAAATACTCCGGCAGAATCTCCTAATTGATTTCGAACAATAGGAGTTTTCAGTGACTCAGAAAAGACATATTGATTAATGGCGTGAGTTCCATGGGTGTATAGTGAAGTGATATTGGATAGCCCCCCTCCCAATATAATAATGTCAGGATCGATGCTATTAATAATATTTCCCATAGCTTGTGCAAAATCATTAATAAAGTTTTGATAAATATTTTTTTCCAAATGACTTTTATCTTCTTTTTGAAAAAATTCTTCAAGGGATAAATGAATGCCTTGGTCTTTTAATATTTTTGATAAACCGCCTCCAGAGATATAAGTCTCAACACATCCATGCTTCTGACAGTAGCACACATGTCCATTTGTATGCAAAATTGAATGCCCCCACTCACCACAAATTAGATTAGGACCAACCCTTAATTCTTTGTTGTGAACAAATCCACCTCCACAGCCGGTTCCCATGATCACACCAAACACAAACTCATGATCTTGTCCTGCACCCATGACCGCTTCTGCGAGTGCAAAGCAGTTCGCATCATTTTCAATGGAGAGTGAATGATCAAGCTTGTCTTCTAATATCTTTTTAAATGGGAGACCATTCAGGCACGTGGTATTTGAATTTCTAAGTAAATCTGTTTCAGGGGAGATCGAGCCTGGAGTACAAATGCCTAGTGTATGTTTTTTATTGCCTAGGAAAAGAACAGCTTTTTGGTAAATTTTATGAATTTGATTAATGATATGATCTGAACCTTTTTCAGATTCAGTAAAAATTCGGTCTCGAAAGATTTCTTTTCGATTTTCAAGAACAATACATTCAATTTTTGTTCCACCCAAATCAATGCCAATGTTATGTTCTAGAGCCATTGAAAAAATATATTTTTAAAATAGAGGTAGGTCAAGTAAAAAGAACTCATCTAAGAATTAAAAAATTTTAAACGCAATGTTCTTAAATATGGAGTTTTTGGGTTTTAGGAGAAATTAGAGCGGGCTTCTTTAAACTGAAGCCCACCCTAATTAAAGACTTTAAGGATTACAAAAGATTACTTCTTCTTTGGTTTACCTTTTGATTCTTTTTTCTTTTGACTTTTATCAGCCATGTTATCTCCTAAATTAATAAAAGTAGTAAAGGCTACTACGCTACATAATTTGCTCTTAATTATTTAAAAAATCAAGAGATATATTAAAACAGTTAATATTATTTTTAAGTGAGTGAAGTGTAAGCATATGAAATGGTGGCCAGAGGCAGAATCGAACTGCCGACACGAGGATTTTCAGTCCACTGCTC
>JAURED010000015.1 GCA_030827595.1 Burkholderiales bacterium | reverse complement strand
TCGGTATTATTCATGTCAGCAGACATTGATGCTGCAATAAAAGATGAAGTGTAATGTCTTTTTAAATAGGCTGTTTGATAGGCAATTTTTGCATACGCTGCGGCATGTGATTTATTAAATCCATAACCGGCAAACTTGTCTAGTAAATCAAAAAGTTCTGAGGCCTGTTTTTCCGATAGATTATTTTGGGTTGCGCCCTTAACAAAAATTTCCCGTTGAGCATCCATTTCTTCTTGTTTTTTCTTACCCATCGCTCGTCTAAGAAGGTCAGCTCCTCCAAGGGTGTAACCCGCTACCCGTTGAGCAATTTGCATCACCTGTTCTTGATACACGGCAATACCGTAGGTCTCTTTTAAAATTTCTTCTGTTGCGGGATGGGGATAGGATACAAGCTGTTGTCCATGTTTCCTTTTACAAAAATCAGGAATCAAATCCATTGGACCTGGACGGTATAAGGCGACCAAGGCGATGATGTCTTCAAAGCAATCTGGTTTTGCTTGTTTTAGCATATCCTTCATACCTCTGGATTCCAATTGGAATACCGCTGTGGTATTTGCATTCGTCAACCACTCATAGGTCTCTTTATCATCCAAGGGGATATCATCAAGATTAATCGGTTTCTGGTTACTTTTACTGCGCAGTTCATTTGCATTTTTTAAAGCCAATGACAAAATTGTTAATGTTCTCAAACCCAGAAAGTCAAATTTAATTAACCCAACAGACTCAACATCATCTTTATCAAATTGACTAATCATGCCATCACCGTCCGCTTGACAATACAATGGCGAATAATCAGATATTTTTCCTGGCGCAATTAAAACCCCTCCCGCATGCATTCCGACATTGCGCACCAAACCCTCAAGCTTTAAGGCAAGATCAAATAACTCCTTCACTTCCTCCTCTTTTTTAATTCGCTGTTGAATTTGCTCTTCTTTGTCAATCGCATCCTTCAGGGTGATACCCAGTTCCATGGGAATTAATTTTGCAATTCCGTCAACAAAGGGAAAAGGTAGATCAAGTACCCGTCCAACATCCCTGACTACAGCCCTTGCCGCCATGGTACCAAAGGTAACAATTTGACTGACCGCATCATGTCCATAGCGCTCTTTCACATAATCAATGACTCGGTCTCTGCCTTCTTGGCAAAAATCAATATCAAAATCTGGCATCGACACTCGCTCTGGATTGAGAAACCGCTCAAAAAGTAAGTTGTATGCCAATGGATCAAGATCAGTAATCCCTAAAGAGTAAGCGACCACGGAGCCTGCCCCTGAGCCTCTTCCTGGACCCACCGGCACATTATTTTGTTTTGCCCAATTAATGAAGTCGGCAACAATTAAAAAATATCCCGCATAACCCATCTCATTGATAACGTTAATTTCAAACTTGAGTCGATCGGTGTATTTTTGCTCATGCTTAATTCTTATTTCAGCGTCTGGATAAAGTTCTGATAGTTTTTTTGATAAACCTTCCTGAGCGGATTTTTCTAAATATTCATTCACCGTTGATCCATCAGGAATTGGAAAGTCAGGTAAATACACCTCACCTAATTTAAATTCAAAGTTACAGCGTTTCCCAATTTCAATTGAGTTCGTGATGGCAGAAGGAATATCCTGAAACAACTCCAGCATTTCCTCTTGAGATTTAAAGTATTGTTCTGGAGAAAATACCTTGGGTCTTCTTTGATCAGCTAACACATAGCCATCAGCAATACATGTTTTTGCCTCATGAGCTTGAAAATCATCCGGTTCAATAAACTGAATAGGATGCGTTGCCACTACAGGAAGATTCAACTCAAAAGCAATTTGTGCCAACTGCAAAATTAAATCTTCATGCTCCTCTCTCTGCTTGCCTACTTGATAGCGTTGTAATTCGATAAAAAAACGGTCGTTAAAGGCATCGGCATATTTTTTAATCAGCTCAACGGCCTCGTCTTTTTTCTGATCTAACAGTAATTGACTGGTATCGCCATGATCAAATCCTGATAAACAAATTAGGCCCTCATTCAAATTAGAAAATAACCACTCGTACTTAATCTCAGGCCTGTCCCTGTATTGATTTTCTGTATAGGCTTTTGTGATTAATTTTGAAAGATTAAGATACCCGTCATAGCTTTGACACAGCAAAAGAATACGGCCTGGTTTGTCACGATTTTTTTCATTTTCCACATAAAGATCAGCGCCAATAATGGGTTTGATTCCATGGCTGGTGGCAAGCTTAAAAAATTTAACTGCGGCAAAAACATTACTCAGATCAGTGATTGCTAAAGCTGTTAATTTTTTTTCACTGGCTCGATTGACATAATCCTTAAGTCGGACAATTCCATCTTTTATGGAAAATTCGCTATGACATCTGAGATGAGTAAATTGACTTTCGGAATTGCTTTGCATGATTCAATTTTACCTGATATCTTTATTCAAACACGATAACTTTTTAAAGAATAATGGAGAAAATTATGTCACACGTAAACCTTAAGGGTGAGCCAGTAGAAATCGGAGGACAATTTCCTCAAAAGGGCGAAAAAGCTCCAGATTTTAATCTAGCCAATCAGAAAAGAGAGAACGTATCCTTGGACACTTATTCCGGAAAAAGAAAAATATTAAATATTTTTCCGAGCATCGATACGCCGACTTGCGCTCTATCGGTGAAGCGTTTTAATGATGAGGTCTCAAAATTAAATAATACAGTGGTCTTATGTATATCCGCTGATTTACCTTTTGCTCAAAAAAGATTTTGTGGTGCAGAAGGAACCGAGCAGGTCGAAACGCTTTCAGCGTTTAGAAACATTCAAGCATTTGCGGACTCCTACGGAGTTCATATTAAGAGCTCAAGTTTACAAGGGCTCACGTCGCGGGCTGTCGTGGTTCTTGATGAGAATAACACGGTGATTCACAGTGAGCTGGTTGCTGAAATTACTGAAGAACCAAATTATGAGTCCGCGATTAAGTCGCTGGTTTAGCCTTCCGATTACTTCCAGAAACCATCACAAACTCAAATAAGCGACAATCTAAAGCCCCGTTATATAACGGGGTTTTTTTACTTGCAGCTAGCCGAAGCCCTTTAGGAAAAGACATGTCATTACTAATGAAATAAGCTTTCCAACCCGAAAACTCTTTTTTGAGAATGGCTCCCCAGGCCTGATATTGTTCCATCATATTAGATACCTCATCCAGTCTCACGCCGTATGGGGGGTTACACACAATAACGCCATGATCTTGGGGCGCCATGGAAACTTCAAATCGTTTTGTATTTAATCGAATGTAATCTTTCAGGCCTAACTGATCAATATTCGTAGAGGCTGCATTAAAAGCTTTTCGATCAATATCAGAACCATAAATCTGTAATGGATGTTCTACTCTTTTATGCTTATATTTCATCTTCAACTCAGCCAAAAGTTCTGATTGAAAATCATGCCAGTGTTGAAACCCGAAATCTCGATTGATTCCTGGGTAAATATTTAATGCTTTCAATGCAGCCTCAATGATCAGTGTGCCACTTCCACACATTGGATCAAGCAAAGGCTGATCAGGTTGCCAACCGGATAAGGAAACAATCCCAGCGGCTAAGTTTTCTTTTAAAGGAGCCTCAATGGTTTTATCGCGATAGCCCCTCTGATAAAGTGGCTTACCTGATGAGTCCATATATAAAATAAAATTATTTTTTTCTAAAAATAAATGAATCTTGACATCAGGATCACGAACATCCACATCGGGGCGTTTATTAAACTTTTGTTTAAACACATCACAGATTGCATCTTTAATTCTTAAAGTGACAAAATCTATACTTTTTAAATTTGTTTTTATCGATGTTGTCGAAACCTTAATAGATTTTTCAACCGCAAACAAATCAGGCCACTTCACTTTAAGGGCGGATTGATATAAATCATTTTCAGACTTAAATTGTCCATAAGCAATGCGCTTCAACAGGCGTGTTGCAATTCGTGAACTCAAATTAAACGCATACATCGTCATTTGGTCCCCAGTAAATGAAACTCCCCCGTCATGAACTTTTATTTTTTCACCGTCTAATTCACGTATTTCTTCGAATAAGAATTTTTCAAGACCCCGCGGGCACGTTGCAAAAAATGAGATTTTTTCTAGAGACAATTCATACTTTCAAATAGTTGTTTATTTCGTTTAAGCATTCTCTTATAAAAGAACTGTAAATCAAAGTTTATTTTATTTTCTAAAAATGAGAGTCGTACATCCATCTGTCTTTTTGATGGAAAAAGAAACTTGTGTTTAAAACAAAAAATAATGACATTTCCTGGGTTGTCAGATTCTACAATAATGACTCTACTAAAAATGAGTTTTAGATCTTCAATATAATTAGGTGTTTTTTTATCAGAACCCCACAGATTAATTATAAATAGACCATTATTTTCTAATCGTTCAGAACAGAGCTTAAAATATTTTTTTTGTGTGAATGTCCTTGGGATTCCATAACCATCAAAAATATCCGATATTAGAATTTGAAGTTTTGATTTATTTTGTTTTAAATAAATCTCGGCATCCGATTCTATGATGTGATGTCTTTTCGTTTCAAAGGGAACCTCAAACATCTGATGAGCGATATCAATCACTCTGGGATTAATTTCAATGGTGTTGATTTTTGTTTTAGGGCATAAATAAAAGAAAAACTTGGTTAAAGATCCAGCCCCCAAACCCAGTATCGTTATATTTTTTGGATGTCTACAAAAAAGAAGAGTCAATGCAACCACTTGTGTATATTTTAGGGCTAAATGAATTGGATCATGGATCAACATCGAGCTTTGAATGGAATCCGTCTCCAGGTGTAATGACCTCACCTCATTTGTTTCGCTAATTTCAATCGGAAGTGTTTTTAAATCAACCATAGCTTAATGATGTTGTTTGAGGAGCTCTGTCCAGGATTTATCCATGCGCTGAATCGAAATAGGCTGAATAGTTTTCAACTCTTGAGCAAAAAAAGAGACTCTTAATTCTTGAAGTTGCCATTGAAAGTGGATATAGGGCTCAGGGATATCCATATCATTTTCCACATAACCCATTACCTTTTCCACCCATTTATTTTTAAGGCGATTGTACTGACCGATACAATCTTGATCATGTTCAAATCGATGGGGATATTTTTCAATACGAATTCTTAAAGCTTGTAAATATTTTGGAATGTAAGTCAAAGCTGAAAACATAAATAAAGGGGCTTCATAAGGGGGTAATAAAATCTCGAGCTGCTCTTCGATGTCATCTTCTAATTCGTCTATATAGTTCATGGATTGTTTTAAATGTTGAATGGATTGGTACTCGTCTGCCACTTTATTTAACTGAAGGATGAGGTGATCTAAAATTCTTGGTAATTCATTCCGTGAATTAATCAATAACTTATCATACTCACTCTCTTTGCGAGCACCTGTAAAATCTTTAATCAACTCAGTAAGGATGACGTCCTCTAAATTTTCCATTAACTCATTGGCATCAATGTGGGTTGATAGCTTAATGACTGCTTGCGTCAGATCTGGTGGAATTTTTTTAAAACGCTTTAAACGTTCTTTATAGTGGAATCTGACCAATCGTTTAATGCCCTGTTGATGGTGTTTTTCTGCCTCCCTGGGATTATCAAAAACCTCGATTGCAACCGATTCCTGATGATCCACAAGGGCCGCGTATGCCTCAAATACTTTCTGACCGACTTGTTTTTCAACCTTTACAGGAATACCCTCCACTGGCCAGGAAGTCATCCCTGACTGCTCGATATCAAACTTCACCCTTTCAACAACTGCCTTGACACTTTTCTGATTTTCTTTTTTGAGTACATCCAGGTTGTCGTTGAGATCAATCATCTTGCCTTGGTCATTAACAATCTCATATTTTATTTTCAGATGCGAAGGGAGGGAGTCATAAAAATTCTCCGTCATCATAAAGTGAGGATCAACGAATTTCCAAATGAATCGGGTAAAGGTTTCTTTAAAACTCTTTTCTCTTGGATAGTCTAAAAATTTATCGACCCAGTCTTTCACGGGGATACATTGCCGTCTTTGTTCCTTGGGTAAATTTTTAAACGCCCAGGTAATTTTTTCCCTTAATAATCCGGGAACTAGCCAATCCAAGTGATTATCATCAATAAGATTTAAATGAGGCAGAGGAATGGAGATGGTTAATCCATCACGTGGATGATTGGGCTCAAAATGATATTTCAGTTGATAATCATATTCATTAATAGCTATTCGATTTGGATAAGCAATTTCGGTCACATCTTGGGCGCTATGCCGCATTAAATATTCACGAGTCAGAAACAGACGCTGAGGATCTTTACTTTCTATTTTTTTTCGCCAAAATTCGAAGGCATCCGCATTGATAATCACCTCATCAATTTTTTCATTATAAAAATCATAGAGCACATCATCGTTAATCAAGATATCTCGACGTCTCGACTTATGCTCTAGCTCTTCTATTTGTTTGATGAGTTTTTGGTTCTCTTGCCAAAAAATTCCAGGACTGGTGTATTGATTTTCAACCAAACCTTGACGAATGAAAATAGATTTTGCTAATTCTGGGTTGATCGGACCATAATGAATGGAGCGCTCTGGAATAATGACCAGTCCAAATAGAGATAACTTTTGTGTCGCATCGACCCGTTTCAGCTTCTTATTCCACCTTGGATTTGAGTAATCTGACTCAAGCAAATGTTCAGCATACTTTTCAATCCATTGATCATTAATTTCAGCAATACATTGCGCATAAAATTTACCTGTATCAATAATTTCTGCCGCCATAATCCACTTAAATTTTTTATTTCGATAAAGTTTTGGACCGATCAAAAATTTAAGTGACTTACAACCCAAATATTGATTACCGTCAATTTCTTTAAATCCAATATTTCTTAACAGTCCGGATAACAGGGATTGATGAATTTGGTCATAGGTTGCCTCATGACCGTTTAATTTATATCCAAGTTCATCGGTAATTTGTAATAACTGCTTATGCATTTCTTGCCATTCGCGCATCCGCGTGAACGATAAAAAATATTTCTTGCAAAATAAAGCAAAGTCTTTCATTTTGTTATTTTTTACTTCATTTTGTAATAATTGCCATAACCGATAGAAGCTTAAAAAACCTGATTTTGGGTCATGAAAAATAGTCTGCGCCTGCTCTGCCTGCTCTTGCTTGTCAAACGGTCTTTCAATTGGATCGGCCACTGAAATTGCGGCAATGATGGGAATAATTTCCGATAAACAGTGCTGTTTTTTTGCCTCTATGATAATTCTTGAAAATATCGGATCAATCGGTATTTGTGCCATAATTCGACCCAAGTCAGTGATGCGACGATCCTTCTCTACCGCATGTAATTCGAATAACAAATCATAGCCATCTTGGATAAACTTTTTAAAAGGGGCATCTAGGAATGGAAAATTTTCTACATCACCCAGATTTAAACTCGACATTCTGAGAATCACCGATGCTAGTGAGCTTCTCATGATTTCAGGATCTGTAAATATTGAGCGATTTAAAAAATCTTCTTCATCATAGAGCCGAAAACAGATACCTGGTGCAATTCGCCCACAACGCCCTTGTCTTTGATTTGCTGCAGCTTGTGATACTTTTTCGATGAGCAACTGCTCAATCCGAAGCCGAGGGTTATATCGAATGACTCGAGCCAGACCTGAATCAATCACGAATTTAATATTAGGAACAGTCAGTGAAGTTTCTGCAATATTGGTGGATAAAATAATTCTTTTTTTTGAACCGATGCTAAATATTTTTTGTTGATCGGGAACGGGTAACCTGGAATACAAGGGTAAAACTTCATAATTATGATCCAGTAATTCAGTCAAATATCGACGAATATCGTGAATGTCTTTTTCCCCAGGCAGGAAGACTAAGACATCCCCTGGCTGATGACCTATTTCTTGGATCACCTCATAAACCGATTGCTCAATCGAGAGCACATCCCCCTCCTCGATATTTTTCATGGGTCTGTAGAGCGTCTCTACCGGAAAGGTTCTCCCAGAAATTTCAATTGTGGGTGCATCGTTAAAATGTTTAGAGAATTTTTCGACATCAATTGTCGCACTGGTAATAATAACTTTTAAATCTGGTCTTTTTGGAAGAAGTTGTTTAATAAAGCCTATTAAAAAGTCTATATTTAAATTACGCTCGTGAGCCTCATCAATAATGAGGGTATCGTATTTTCTTAACAAGGGATCAGTTTGTGTTTCGGCCAGTAATACGCCGTCAGTCATCAATTTAATGCGGGTGGCGGCTGAGGTTTTATCCGTAAAGCGCACTTTAAACCCAACCTCTCGACCAACAGTGACATTCAATTCCTCAGCAATTCTTGAGGCAACGGATCGAGCCGCTATTCGTCTCGGCTGGGTATGTCCAATTAATTGATTCTGACCCCTGCCGAGATCAAGACATATTTTTGGTAACTGTGTGGTTTTTCCAGAGCCCGTCTCTCCGCACAAAATAATCACCTGGTGGTTGGTGATCAGTTTTTTAATATGCTCTACATTTTGGCTTACGGGTAGTGATTCTGGATAATAAATGTTGATTTCAATTTACCTTTTATTTAACTTGAGTACAGTCCTCAAATCCTATATTGCCACCCTCGTATGCGGGTTCAAAATAAAACTTATGAAATTTCCACTGCTGCTTATTCGTTTTTTCAAATTTTGCAATGCCAACACCATAGTCCTGGTTCTTTAAATCCTTAAGCCCAAAATAGATGGCCACATCAAGACCATTGGCTGCGGCAAATCCATGGTAATCTCCAAAACCAGGGACCTTTAACACAAAATCATAACTGGCATAATCTTCTTGGGTGAACTCTGCTTTTTTATTCATGATTACCTCGCCCTGGTAAGCACCCTCTGTAGAATCTTTCCCCTCACATTGATAGTGTCCAGTAAAGTCATGACTGAATGCCAACTGGCTAAATAATATTGTCCACCATAGATAATTTTTCAATTTTAAACTCCTCAATTTTAAGAAACTAAAAAACGAGATTGTAACGTTTTTAAATCAAGATCCGCTAAAATTTTTTCAATTCGCTCGCCTGATTGTGTTCGTTGTTGATCAATAAATTCTGCAATGATTAATTCATTTTTCATGGAATGTTCCCACCCAACCAATTCAGTCACAGAGACTTTATATCCCTGATGTTCTAATTTTAAACAGCGTAAAACATTCGTTAAATGACTTCCAAACTCTCGGGTATGGATTCCATGACGGTAAAGCTCAACCCAGTGCTGTTTCATATTCTGCATTTTGTGCGCTTTAAGATGTTGGTAAACTTCCGCTTGACAACAGGGGACCAAAATAATCCATGCAGCTTTTTTCTCGAGGGCAAAGTCAATGGCGTGATCGGTTGCCGTATCACAGGCATGCAACGCGGTTACAATCTGAGCTTGTTTAATCGAGGCCTTACTTTTTTCAATAGCCTGAGAGATGAAAGACATATTTTTAAACTTAAATTTGAGCAACAGATCATTACATTTTTGCACCAACACATCATTGGCCTCAACCCCAATAATTTTTCCCAATGTATTTTTGACGATCAGGTCATACAACATAAAACCTAAGTATGATTTTCCAGCACCATGATCAACCAAAGTGAATTCTTGATCTTTATATTGATGAATAATGGGTTCTATAAATTGAAGCAAATGGTAAATTTGTTTGAGTTTACGTCGTGAATCCTGATTTAATTTTTGCTCACGCGTTAAAATATGCAGCTCCTGCAAGAGCTCAATGGATTGATCAGGTTTTATCTCGTAGCTTTTTACCATGGTCTTAAGTTTACATTATAATAACGTTTTCAATGAGGTTTGCTATGTCTGTTCAATGGTTCCCCGGTCACATGACCAAAGCAAAAAAAGAGTTTGAAAAAAACCTCAAACATAATGACCTCGTAATCGAAGTGGTAGATGCTCGGCTGCCTCAGTCATCTGAAAATCCAATGCTGAACCAAATTATCAAGCATCGGGGCAAACCCCATTTAAAACTGCTCAATAAGTCTGATATTGCCGATCCTAAGATTACCTCACAATGGCTCAAACACTATAGTCAAAGAGCAAATACCCTGTCTTTATCTGTCTCTGCAAAAAATAAAAAAAATAAACTAGCCATCAAAGAGGCCTGTTTTCAGCTTGTCCCTCACCGAGGCACTCCGATCAAGCCCGTTCGAGCCATTATCATTGGAATTCCAAATGTTGGCAAATCATCCTTAATCAATTTACTTACCCAAAGAAAAATTGCAAAAACTGGAGACGTCCCCGCAGTGACACAAATGCAACAAAGAATTATTGTTGATGATGATTTTGTATTAACCGATACGCCCGGATTAATGTGGCATAAAATTGAAGATGAGATGCAGGGAAACTATCTTGCCGCATCAAATATTATAGGTATTAATGCCTACGATGAAACTGAGGCTGCGCTTTATTTATTAGATTGTTTAAAGGTTTCATACGCCTCTGAACTTATGACTCGATATGATTTGGACCCAAATATAATTGCACAGCCCTCCGAACAGATCATAGAGAGGATTGCTGAGAAAAAACGGATGCTATTAAAAGGCAGTCAACTGGATCTAAAAAAAGCAGCTATTACCATCCTTCAGGATTATCGACATCAAAAAATAGGAATGATTTCCCTAGAAAAACCCAATGACAAATAAATTTATGATTTCCATAAGGTCGCTGTTCACGCACTACCTTTTTTTATTGTATTGCGCATCAACTGTACCCCTCATTCTTTATAGTTTGGGTGAAATTGGTTTTCGCGGAGTCCGCGATGGTTTTCTGATCAACCTCATGTGGCTAATTCCCCTCATCTTATCTGGCAGTAAAGCGGTGATAACCGCTCGAGTGATTGGCTTTTTTATCGTACTGCTGAGTCTCCCCGCTTTTGGATATTTGTTTATCTATCAATCTGAATTTTCACAAAGCTTAATTTTTATTTTAATGGATACTAATCCAAATGAAGCTGGTGAGTTTATGGAGCATTATTTTAGTTGGGGCATTGTTCCTGCAACCCTGGTCTATTTGGCTATTCCCGTATGGCTCTCACGATATTTGAAGCCGGTAGTATTAACCCCATTCGTCCGGGGTGTTTGGATTTGTTGTCTCGCTGTTGTCGTCATGTTTCCAACCTTCATTAAAACTGGAGGTAATTTTGACGCTTTCGCTCATCGCCTTAAAAGAAAACTTGAACCCTCATCCCCATGGCAACTGATTATTGGTTACCAAGAGTACCAAAAACAATTACACAGCATGACTCATGCCTTGAATGAGTTAAAAAATATTGAACCGGTAAAAAATTTTTCGGAAGCTTTTGCGAATCAAAATAAAAATATTATTTTAATTATTGGTGAGAATACCAATCGCCTTCACTTAAGCCTTTATGGGTATGAACGAAAAACCACTCCTTTGTTAGATAAGCGATCAGATATTAAGGTGCTCAAGAATGCTTATGCGCCTAGGCCAAATACCATTGAATCCTTACAGCAAGTGCTGACCTTTGCTGATCAAAATCATCCCGATCTTTACAAAAATAAGTCATCGATTATTGCCCTCATGAAGCAAGCTGGATATCACACCTACTGGATCAGTAACCAACAAACGTTAACCAAAAGAAATACCATGCTTACTGCGTTTTCTAAGTTAGCCGATGAGCAAGTCTATTTAAATACATCACGTGAGCAAAATTCATACAGTTTTGATGAAAAAATTATAGAGCCTTTCCAACAAGCCATTTCTGATCAACATAAGAAAAAGTTTATTGTGTTACACATGCTGGGTACTCACATGAGTTATAAGTACAGATACCCGGATACTTTTAATTATTTTCAAAGTGATGATGATTTAGACCCCAATCTCTCAAAGGTAGCCAAAACAAGGATTAATGAATTTGATAATGCCATTCGCTATCATGACTCTATTCTTAATCAACTCCTCGATATCATCCAACAACAAACGACACCAAGTCTTGCCGTCTACCTGGCTGATCATGGTGATGATGTTTATGACAGCGGTGATAAAAGCTTTCAAGGTCGAAATGAAAGTAAGCCTACTCTGCCCATGTATGCGATTCCATTTTTTATTTATCAATCACTAAATTGGCAGCCTTCCCAAAACGCCTTAAATGAAAATTTAACAAAAAATTTTAACAGCAATGATCTGATCCATCTGATCAGTGATCTTGTTGGGTTTGACTATGAGGATTATGATTTTAAAAAGAGTATTGCAAATAAACACTTTACTGAAAAAGATATTTTGGTTGGCAATCCCTATGAAAAGAAATTCATCAATATATTAGAACCGTAAATGATTGAATACGTAAATCCTTTGTGGGCAAAAAAACTGAGCCAATTTCATTTAAATGGCTTTGCTGATTTTTGGGACACCGAAAACCATTGGTTTGAAGACGTAAATCAACGCAGAGACGGTTGGAGCGGAGTGATCACCAAACAAATTGGAGATGAGACGCTATTTATCAAAAAACAACATAATCACAATTTTAAAACTTGGTTACATCCTTTTACGGGTGAGCCAACCTTTAAAAGGGAATTTGATTGTATCCAAAGATTACAAAAATTAAATATTCCCACACTCGAGGTTATTTTTTTTGGCATTCGTGAAAATGACTGTATCTTGGTGACCAAAAGTCTGAATAAAGAGCATCGATGTTTAGCAGAAGTTTTAGATCAAACACAGCAATTATCAGATGATCAAATTAAAACCATTGCCAAATTACTGAGGCAGCTTCATCTTAAAAAAATCCAACACACCTACCCCATTCCTAAGCATATTTATTTGAATCAAGATAACTCATCGATGGTATTGATTGATCTTGAAAAAATGAAATTTAAGCTATTTCGTTTTCAATGCGCGGCAAGGGATTTGTATAGTTTTTTAAAATTCACTCATCATTTTCTCACCAGAACTCAAACAGAGTTGTTTTTTCAAACCTACTTTGAAGGTCAAACTAGCTGGTTAAAGAAAATAATAATGAATAAAATTAAGCGTAAATTAGGCCGCCATCATTTGTGATGAACGCCCATGAGGCTTATTTTTTTTTTCAGTGGGGCGTGTTGCATTTCTCGCAATGCGTTTTTTTGCGAAATTAGCATTTGTGGATGGTTTTCTCTTCGCAAAACCAACACGAGCTTCCGGTTTTCTCTTTCCTGAATCAGGACTGGCTTCCGTATTTCTCTTTGTAAAATCAGTGCGGGTTGACGGTTTTCTACTTGCAAAACTTTTCCCCGAGCTATTATTTGAGCTGCGTCCAGCTGCTCGACGCTTGCTTTTAAAGCCACTTTCTTTTTTCTCATGAATCAAGGTCGCTTTTGATGTGCTGTGGGGTGATTTGATGATTTCTATCTTCACGCTGGCATAACGTTCTATCTTTTGGACCATAAATTTCTCTTTATCGGTAATCAGGCTGATGGCCTTCCCTTTTCGGTCTGCACGGCCCGTTCTTCCGATACGGTGGATGTAGTCCTCGGGTTGTCGCGGTAAATCAAAGTTAATGACGTGTGTGATGTCATTCACATCAATTCCTCGAGCGGCGACATCGGTGGCCACAAGAATTTGAATTTCATTATTTTTAAAACGCGTGATGGTGCGTGTTCGCTCACGTTGACTCATGTCACCGTGCAAAGTTTTGGAACGGTGGTTCATGAGATAAAGTTCATCGGATAATTTATCCGCTTCTCTTTTTGTGGCCGTAAAAATAATCGCTTGATTTAAATCTGGCTCATTCAAAATATCTACCAAAACTAACTTCTTTTGATTGTAATCAGCAACCGGGTAGGCAATTTGATGAATATTTTTATTAGATTTATTCTCTTGCTCAACAGCAATCCGAATTGGATTTCTGAGAAATTGCTGTGCAATTTTTTCAATCGATTTGTTCATGGTTGCGGTAAACATCAACACCTGTTTTTCAGGCGCAGTGGTTTCAAAAATCTTTTTAATATCAGGAATGAAACCCATGTCTAACATACGATCCGCTTCATCGATGACTAATGCCTCAATGTGCTTTAAATTAATTTTCTTTTGCTTGACCATATCCATTAATCGACCAGGTGTAGCCACCAAGAAATGCACGTTAGATTTTAAGAGCTTATTTTGAATTTTGTATGACACTCCACCAACCACGGTAACCACATTAATTTCCATAAAGTGACTGAATCTTTTCAGTTCTTGATCAATCTGGGTTGCGAGCTCTCGAGTTGGCGAAAGAATTAATACATTTGGGCTAATGTTTCTTTTATGTTTTGATGTTGGTTTTCTTGAGACAAGTTCTAATAATGGCAAGCTAAACGCTGCTGTTTTACCCGTTCCGGTTTGGGCTGATGCTAAAACATCCTTACCTTCCAGGACTAGCGGGATACATTGTTGCTGAATTGGGGTAGCCGTCTCGTAGTTAATACGTTGAATAGCTTTATTGATTGGAGGAATAAATCCAAATGCGTCAAATGACATAGTGATCCTTATATTTAATGGTGATAAATCAACTGGCTCACAAAAAAAATATTAAGACAATCAATTAGTTGCGCCATTATAGCGATGATTTTTAATTAAGCAAGACTTATCTTAATTTGAGAATTGGTGGATCAATACCGCCAGGATAAAAACAACAACCACAGCCCACCCAAGAACGTTGGCATAACGCTTGATCACGCGATCAATCTGCTCACCAAACACTTTTACCAACAGGGCGACTAAAAAAATTCTCAGTCCTCTTCCGATAAATGAAGCCAGCACGAATAACGGAAAATTCATCGCCATGGCGCCAGCAGCAATGGTAAAAATTTTGTAGGGGATCGGTGAAAATCCGGCTACAAAAACTGCCCAAAATCCCCAGGTGGTGAACCAGGATAACGCCAACTGAAAATAATCACCATATCCTAACGATTGAATCATGGGCTCAACAATGGTCAGGCCATAAACACCGATGACATAGCCCAGCATCCCACCAAGGACAGAGGCGATCGTGGCGATTAAAGCCAAATTCCAGGCTTGTTTTGGTTTTGCCAAACACATAGGTATTAACATGACATCGGGTGGTATGGGGAAAAAAGAAGCCTCAGCAAAGCTCAGAATAAAAAGATAAAGCCTCGCCAAAGGCCTTCCTGATAATTCTAGAATTTTAGTGTAAGTATTTTTGAAAAATGTCATAGATCTTGTCACCTTTGGCAAGATCATAACAGAGAATCACAGAATAATTAAAAGCTATTTGTTTACTTTAGAGCGCTTAGGAAAACTAAGATCGAAAATAACAAATAAAATAAATAAAAGCATTATAAATTGGCCCTGAGTTAACTCTGAAAAATTAAACCAGTAAGTTAAACTTAAAAAATTAAACATTAGTTGTCTCCTTATCAAGGGTTAATGCAATTTTTATACCAATAGTTTTTTTAATATAAGTTATTGATTCTAATGAGTAAAATTTTAAAATATTATAATGATCAATATTTACTTTATTGATGTGCACACTATTAGGACACAAGGAGCACTAAAAAGATCCAGTAATCCATTGAACAAAATTGACATCTCATTCTCTTAAGTTGGGTGAATCACTTTAATTAATTTTAAAAGGTATAAAAATATGTATTCAAAATTACTGGTGTCGTTCCTCATAACCTCATCCTCAATGAGTGTTTTTGCTGGGGTAAATCCTGAGCCAATCAATGAAAACAGAAAAGAGCAAGCTCAATATATTTTTTTGATGGCTGAGCATCATGAACATGAAGATGGTCATGACCATGAAGGGCATGATCATCATGAAATGGAGTCTGACGATAATACAAAAAAAGATGAAAATCAAAAACCAGCTGAGGATGAATTTAAGGCTAAACCCTATGGACAGTAAATCGGTATAATC
>JAURED010000005.1:46959-74690 GCA_030827595.1 Burkholderiales bacterium | reverse complement strand
CCAAATTTTCTTACCTTTTTATTAAAAAAATTTAAGGCATTATCAAGATTTTTTTTATTAAAATCTGGCCATAGGACTTTTGTAAAATATAACTCAGCATAAGCTGATTGCCATAATAAGAAATTACTCAATCTAGTTTCGCCGCCTGTTCTAATAAGCAAATCAACATCTGGAAGGTTAGGAACATAAAAAGCATTTTTAAAAATAGATTCCGTAATTTTTTTTGGCTGCATTTTTAAATTATTTGATGCAGACAATAGCTCCTCTCTAGAGCCATAATTAGCTGCCAAATAAAAATGCAATTTATTGTATTGACTTGTTTGATTTTTTAAATCTTCTATTTTTTTTTGTAAGGATTTAGGAAACTTAGAAATATTGCCCAGTAAGTGAAAACAAATTTTATTCTCAATTAAAAAAGTAAAGTTATCATCAATGGCTTTTTCAAAAAGTCTTAGAAGATTTTTGACTTCACTTTGAGGACGCAACCAATTTTCAGAACTAAAGGCATAAACACTTAAATGAGAAATTCTATATTTGAATATATGTTCAATTATCTTACTTAACGTTTTTAGCCCAGCTTCATGGCCAACATGTCTAGGTTTATCCCTATTTTTTGCCCAACGACCGTTGCCATCCATTATGATTGCTAAATGGTTAGGGAGATTTTTATAGCCAGATTCCACTTTAAATTTCTAGCAAGTCTTTTTCTTTAGCAGCAATCAGGGAATCAATGGTTTTAATAAAATCATCGGTGAGGGTCTGAATTTTTGCTTGATCTCTTTTCTCATCATCTTCACTTATTAATTTTTCTTTGAGTTGCTTCTTTAGTTCATCATTACCATCTCGCCGAATATTTCGTATTGCCACTTTTGAATTCTCACCTTCAGACTTAATCACTTTAATTAAATCTCTTCTCCTCTCCTCAGTTAATGGAGGCATGGGTACTCGAATCAAATCGCCATTAACAGCCGGATTTAAACCAAGATCCGAATCGCGAATAGTTTTTTCAATCGCACTTATTTGTGTTTTATCATAAGGTTGAACATTAATTGTCACGTTATCACCAAGGGTAATATTTGCCATTTGCGATAATGGAGTGTTAGTTCCATAGTAATCTACGGATAGGTGATCAAGAATACCCGTATGTGCTCTACCGGTTCGTATCTTTGAAAAATCACTTTTTAATTTCTCAACTGTTTTTTCCATTTTTGATTTTAATTCATTCATTATGATTTCCTAATTTGTGACTAAAGTACCATCTGTAAAATTTTGATCAATAATAAAATTATACAAGGAATTGGGTTTAAAAATATTGATCACTCCAACAGGCATGCTTTGTTCTCTACATAAAGTAAATGCAGTGGCATCCATTACTTTAAGTTTTTTTGAAATTACCTCATCAAAAGTAACTTTGTCTAATTTTTTTGCTTTATTATTTTTATTAGGATCGTCTGTATAGATTCCATCAACCTTGGTTGCTTTGATCATGATATCAGCATCGATTTCTGAGGCCCTTAACGCCGCAGCTGTATCTGTAGTGAAAAATGGATTCCCGGTTCCGCCAGAAAAAATAACCACCTTATTTTCCGTCAAGTATTGTAAGGACTTGGCTCTCACATAAGGCTCTACTATTTGGTTGATATTGATTGCTGATTGAACTCTGGTCACAATATTATTTTTATTAAAGGCATCTTCTAGGGCTAAAGAATTCATAACTGTTGCTAACATGCCCATATAATCTCCAGTTGCACGAGTCATTCCTTGATCACCTAAGGAGATTCCTCTAAAGATATTACCTCCGCCAATGACAATCGCTAATTGAATATTTTTCTCAAGAATTTTTTTTATTTCTAATACAATTTGATCAATAATTTCTGGGGAAATGCCAAAAGAGTTGTCGCCCATCAGGGCTTCACCTGATAGTTTCAATAAAACACGCTTAATTGATTTTTTGAACATTATTTAGATTATGGCATAAAAAAAAGGTTGCTAAAGCAACCTTTTTTGTTAAATTCTTGAGGCTTCTGCAACCTCGGCTGCAAAATCCGTTTGTACCTTTTCTATTCCTTCTCCTACAATATATAAGAAAAAGTTATGGATCTTTGCTCCTTTTGAATCTATTAAAGCTTGGATTGATTGTTTATCATCTTTAACAAAAGGTTGGTTTAAAAGTGTTACCTCTTTTAAAAACTTATTCACCGTACCTGTTGCTATTTTTTCAAGCATATCTTCCGGTTTACCTGCTTCTTTTGCTTTTTCAATCGCCACTCGCTTTTCAGCATCAATTAAATCTTGTGATATTCCTGTTTCATCTAAAGCTTTTGGTTTTGATGCAGCAATATGCATAGCTATATCTTTACCGAGCTCATCATCACCGCCTTCAAGATCAATCAGCACCCCAATTTTTCCACCGTGCAAATAGGAATGTAAATTTCCATGAGCTTTCACATAATTAAACCGACGAGGAGATATATTTTCACCGATTTTACCTACGAGAGCAGATCTTGTATCCTCGACAGATGATCCATCAATTGTTGTATTTTTTAAAGCGTCAATATCGGCTGGATTTGAAGCAAGCACAGCATTCACGACTTTTTGTGTAAAGTTGATAAATTCATCATTTTTAGCACAAAAGTCTGTTTCAGAGTTTGTTTCTAAGATCGCGCCTGTTTTGCCATCATTAGCAATTGCAATCGAAACTAAACCCTCGGCTGCAACTCTACCGCTCACTTTAGAAGCTTTGTTGCCAAACTTTACTCTTAATAACTCTTCTGCTTTTTTTAAATCACCGTCCACCTCAGATAGTGCTTTTTTACAATCCATCATTGGTGCATCGGTCATTTCTCTCAATTCTTTTACTAATGCCGCTGTTATTTCAGCCATAAACAATTCCTTACAAATTAATTTTTAATATCTTTATTCTTCTTCTGGTGTTTCTTCAGGTTGTTCTTTCGCTACAGATTTAGCTAAATCAGTGATCGCTTTATTTTTACCATCCAATACTGCATCTGCCATGCCTCTTGCATAAAGCCTAATTGCTCTGCTTGAATCATCGTTGCCGGGGATAACATATGAAATATTTTCAATGGTATTGTTGGTATCGACAACGCCAATAACCGGTATGCCTAGTTTTTTTGCTTCCTCAACGGCACCACTTTCAAAACCTACATCGATAATAAAAATAGCATCTGGGAGTGAATTCATTTCTTTAATACCACCAATTGAACGAACTAGCTTCTCATGGTCACGCTTCACTGATAAAGCTTCTCTTTTCTTGAGCTTATCTAGCGAACCATCAGCCATCATTGTTTCAAGCTCGACGAGACGTTTAATTGACTGTTTCACTGTTTTAAAGTTCGTTAGCATGCCGCCTAACCATCGATGGTTTACATAAGGGCAGCCTGCTCTCTCGGCTTCTTCTTTGATAATTTCTCGAGCTTGTCTTTTGGTGCCCACAAATAAAATACGTCCTTTATTTGCTGCTAAATTTTTTAAAAACTTTGAAGCCTCTTCAAATAAAGGCAGAGTCTTCTCAAGGTTGATGATATGAATTTTGTTTCTTTCGCCAAAAATATATGCTTCCATTTTTGGGTTCCAGTAGCGGGTTTGATGGCCAAAATGTACTCCAGCCTCAAGCATTTGTCTCATTGTAACTGACATGATATTCTCCTATAGGTTATCACTTCACTCAAACCAGACTAGATTACTAGCACCTTTAGGTGGTTTAAGTGCAAATTTTAAAGATCGCAATTATAATATAAATTACTCGTAAAGCATAGGCCTATATGACCATCTCCATAAAAAATATTGACGACATCAAGAAAATGCGTGTAGCTGGAAAATTAGCATCTGAAGTGCTTGATTTCATAACGCCCTTTGTCAAACCAGGCATATCGACAGAAGAACTGGATCAGCTGTGTCATAACTTTATGGTCAACGAGCAAAATACAATCCCAGCCCCATTAAATTATGCCCCACCTGGACACGCTCCCTACCCTAAATCCATATGTACATCGGTAAATAATCAAATTTGTCATGGAATTCCTGGGGATCGAATACTAAAAAAGGGGGATATCATTAACATCGATATTACCGTGATCAAAGATGGTTATCATGGTGACACCAGTCGAATGTTTTACGTGGGTGAGCCCTCTATTCAAGCAAAAAGATTATGTGAAATTACCTATCAATCCATGTGGAAAGGGATTCAGCAAGTTAAACCGGGAGCAACACTAGGAGATATTGGGGCATCAATTCAAGAATTTGCTGAAGACAATGGATTCTCTGTGGTCCGTGAGTTTTGCGGCCATGGGATTGGAACAATATTCCACGAGGATCCACAGATTCTCCATTATGGAAAAAAAGGTGAAGGCTTAAGATTAAAAGAAGGCATGACTTTTACCATTGAACCTATGATTAATGCAGGAAAAAAGGAAATTAGGATGCTTCCGGATGGATGGACCGTTGTGACTAAAGACCGATCATTGTCTGCTCAGTGGGAACATACGATTTTAGTGACTCATGAGGGGTATGAAGTGTTAACACAATCTTCAGGGACACCAGCGCCATTTCTTGATTAAATCATGAGCACACCCCTGCAAAACTTAAAGACGCTTAAAAATTCATATATAAAATCTTTTGACCTGCTAAAGCAAAAATTTCTAGAAAAACATGACAGCAGTAATTTCCTCAAAAAAAATGCCAATTTATGCGATCAAGTGATAAAACAAATTTGGGAAACCTCAGCAGTAGGAGATAAATTTTGCTTGGTTGCGGTTGGAGGCTATGGAAGACGAGAGCTCTATCCAGCATCCGACATTGATTTAGCAATAATCTGTAAAAATTTAGCTGACTTAGAACAAGAAAAAGAAAAAATTGAGCTTTTTATTCAACATTGCTGGGACTTTGGCTTCAGAATTGGCGTGAGCCAAAGGGTAGAAGATGAGATAAAAAAAGATATCGAAGATATCACCATTGCAACCAACTTGCTGGAATCAAGGTATATCTCTGGTAACCAGAAAATATATAACAATTATTTAATAAAATTCAAAAAAGTATTAAATGTTAAACAATTCATTCTCAATAAAATTAGTGAACAAGATCAAAGACACAGCAAATATAGCAAGTCTGGGTACCTACTTGAACCTAATATCAAAGAATCACGAGGCTGTTTAAGGGATATCCATTTTATTCGGTGGTTATGCGCTGCGCAGTTTCAATCACATGAACTTCAAACCCTTTATGAACATCTTATTATTGATAAAAAACAATTAAATTTACTTAAATTTCATTACAACAAGCTAATAAAACGCAGAATTTTTCTTCACATTGTCGCCAATGGGCAAGAAGATCGGATGTTATTTGATTACCAAGCAAAAATAGCATCAGACCTGGGATTTAAAAATAGTCCGGATAAAAAATCTAGCGAATATGTAATGAATAGTCTATATAAATCAATACGTTATATAATACTTTTAAATGAAATTATTACAAAAAAATTCACCCTTCAGTTTCATAAAAAGCCTCAAAAAATTAAAAATTATCCTGAATTATTCAAAGTTAATGGGTTAATCGAGCTGGATCCAAAAAGCAAAAAGGATATTAGTAAAAATATTTTTAAATACTTTCTTCTCTACCAAGAAAATAAGGAATTGACTGGATTTGGTCCAAATTTAATCTCAAAATTTCAATACATTGCTGAACATAAAATAAATAGTAGCTTTCGTAAGAACTCATTAATTCAACAAGATTTTGTTGCTATTTTTTCTGGTCAACAAAAAGTCAATCGATCATTGAGGCTTCTGAATCGCTACAATATTCTAGGCAAGTTTCTCCCGGTATTTGGAAGAATTATTTCACAAATGCAACATGATTTATTCCATATCTTTACTGTTGATGAACACACGTTAAATGTTATAGACAATTTAAGACGCTACAGTAAAAGTTCGCTCAAGCATGAGTTCCCTGAATCTTATGAAGCTTTTCAGCGCTTAAAACACCCCAATATCCTTTATTTTGCTGGTCTTTTTCATGATATCGGCAAAGGCAGAGGGGGAAATCATTCTGAAATAGGTAAAAATGAGGTTATGAAATTTGGTAAATTTTTCAACCTTGCACCCAATGACACCCTTTTAGTTGCCTGGTTGGTCGAAAATCATTTACTAATGTCTAATGTGGCACAAAAATTAGACCTTGCAGATCCATCAGTGATTCGTTCTTTTGCAGATAAGGTCTCTACTCCAGAGCGGCTTGATTTATTGTATTTGTTAACGACAGCTGATATTCGTGGTACAAGCCATAAGGTATGGAATCAATGGAAGTCAGTATTAATCAATAACTTACACCAAACCACAATTAAATATCTGGAAAATCGTCTCACAAACCAACAAATGATTGATCAAAGAATTAATCAGGCTAAATCAAATTTAATGAAATACTCAGTTTCTTTTGATATGTATGAAAAAAACTGGGGATTGATGGGGCCGGAGTATTTTAAAAAATTTGAGGCTTCTGAAATAGCCTGGCACACTCGACTTCTCTTAACCCACAGCAAAACAAAAAAAACGATCGTCAGAGTCCGACATCAAAAAGGTGGGCAAGGTATCGAGGTGCTAATCTTCACAAGGGATAAAAGTCATATTTTTTTAAGGACCTGTCATTTTTTTCATGAAATCAGTTGTGAAATCAGTCAGGCTAAAATTTACACAACAGCTCATCACTATGCTCTTAATGTTTTTCATGTTACCTATGAGGATGAAAGCTCATTAAGATTTAAAGATTTTTTTAAATACATTGAATCAAGACTCACCGAGATGATTGACAGTTGTGTCAGTCTAGAAAATATAAAACAGAATCAGTTGAAAAAATCTAGACAAGCAAGCTTTCATCAGATTGAAGATCACATTGAAATTCATCAAAACGAAGAAGGTTTCTGTCATTTACAGGTGAAAACATCAAATCGTGTTGCTTTACTGTTATCCATTGCCAATGTATTTAAAAACCATCAAATTAATATCTCGAACGCAAAAATTACCACCATGGGTGAGCGTGTCGAAGATCATTTTGATTTTAAAAAACCTCATGAGACTTTTTCCCTTGAAAAACTCCATAGTGAACTCAAAAAACTCATCGCATAAATGAAAGCTCATCCTCAAATTTTAAAAACTCTTTTTTTTACAGAGATGTGGGAGCGTTTTAGCTTTTATGGGATGCGAGCCTTGCTGGTCCTATATCTTGTTAATGGGCTGCATTATGAACCCAATCAAGCCCTTCAAATTTATGCTGCCTATACTGCCCTCGTATACATCACCCCTATTCTTGGAGGATATTTGGCAGACAAATACATCAATAATATCAATGCCATTGTTTTGGGTGGATTACTCATGATGATTGGACATTTTCTCCTTGCTTTTGAGTTGTTATTCTATTTTGGTTTAGCATTTTTAGTTTTTG
This sequence comes from Burkholderiales bacterium, assembly GCA_030827595.1. Lineage (GTDB taxonomy): Bacteria > Pseudomonadota > Gammaproteobacteria > Burkholderiales > Methylophilaceae > BACL14. Next base: position 67,238 of record JAURED010000005.1, on the reverse strand, counting down.
GTAACGGTTTTTTTAAACCAAATATTTCAAGTCTTTTAAGCACCCTTTATAAGAACAAGCCTGAAAGTTTAAGAGATGAGGGTTTTAGTTTTTTTTACATCGGAATAAATCTCGGAGCCTTTTTTGCACCCCTCATTATTGGCTTTGTTGGTGAATACTACAACTGGCACGCTGGATTTTTTCTTGCAGCTGTTGGAATGCTATTTGGCTTAATTACTTTTTTTTTAAAAATATCCAACTCAAAAGAGATTACAAATGATTTTAACCATCAACTGATATGCAAATGGTTGTTAAGCCTGTGTAGTTTTTTAACAGTAATCGTATTGATTCCATGGTGGCTAACTCTATTTGTATGTCTTATTGGATGTTTTTTATTGAGTTATAACAGCAAATCGTATCAAATTTCAGCTCAGGATAAAAAAAGTATCTATTACATATTATATTTAGGGATTTTTTCCATAATTTTTTGGATGGGGTTTGAGCAAGCGGGAGGCTCTCTGACCCTTTTTACAGACACCAAAGTAAATAAAAATATATTCAGCTTCACCATTCCAACAACATTTTTTTTAGCCATCAACCCCTTATTAATTATCACCTTAGGTATGATGGTGGCAAGGTTTTGGACAAATCTTGAAAAAAATTATGTCATTTCAACCCCACACAAAATGTCTTGCGGTCTATTTTTGTTGGGACTCGGATTTTTAGTCTTAGCAATCCTTCAAAACCATGAACAAATCCACTTCACGTGGGTTATATTAATTTATTTTTTACACACCTTAGGAGAGTTATGTCTTTCTCCAACAAGCCTCTCAAAGGTCAGCAATGTAGCGCCAGATCGATTACGGTCATTCATGCTGGGTGTTTGGTTTATAACATTTGCCATTGCAAGCTACCTAGCAGGGATACTACCCATCATCTCCCAAGTTTTAAATATGAACTTATTCTCCTTTCTTACCATCATTAGTATTGGAGGCTGCATAGCTCTTCTTTTTTTTAACAAATTTATAAATAAACTGATATGAAAAATTTTTTTATCCTTTGCCTTTTATCTTTAACAGCATGTTCATCTCATCAAAAAAAACCTATCAATCCAGTTTCAGAGATTGAACTAGATGCATTCATGGGAGACTGGTATGTGCTGGCGCACATACCTGCCCTGATTGAAAAGAATGCTTTTAATGCTGTAGAGAGTTACAAATACAATGAAGAAAAACAAGAAATTGAAACCACCTTTACGTTTAATCATAGCGATTATAATGGACCTCAAAAGGTATATAAGCCCAAAGGGTATGTCATCCCTGGAACCAATAATGCCGTTTGGGGGATGCAATTCATTTGGCCGATTAAAGCTCAATACATCATTGCATACATTGATGAGGGTTATCAAAACACCATAGTCGCTCGGGATAAAAGAGATTACTTATGGTTTATGTCTAGAAAAAGTGATTTATCTACCGAAAAAAAACAATGGATCTTTAAAAAAACAGAAGAATTAGGTTATGATAAAGATATGCTTCGATTCGTACCTCATGCCCAGTAAATGAAAAGTTTCTTTCTTAAAATTTTTGATAATCATTTTGCTGAACATTACTATAAGAGTGAAAAAAATCTCAGCGACGAATCAATTGACTGGCTGAGGGTTATTCCTTTTATAGCCATCCATATTATTGCCTTAACAGCCATTTGGATTAAATTTGAATGGGTCCTTCTAGCAGCTGCACTTGGATTTTTTGCACTCCGCATGTTTGCTATCACGGGATTCTATCATCGATATTTTTCTCACAAAACTTTTAAAACTTCAAGGTTAGTTCAATTCTTATTTGCCTTTATTGGAGCCACCGCTGCTCAGCGCGGACCAATATGGTGGGCGTCCCATCACAGAAGACACCACCTCAATTCAGATCAAAAAAATGACCATCACTCCCCCCATATTCATCATTTTTTATGGAGTCATATGGGATGGTTTTTAGCCAAAAGAAACTTTTTGACAGATCGAAAATATGTGAAAGATTTAATAAAATTCAAAGAATTGGTATGGATTGATCGTTTTGATTGGCTGCCCCCTCTTGCCTTTATCGTATTCCTTTTTTTCCTTGGTGAATATTTAAATCCTGCTTACCAAATTTCAGGCTCAAGCATGATTATTTGGGGGTTTTTTGTGTCTACAGTTTTTGTTTACCATTGCACATTCGCAGTAAATTCAATTGCCCACATTTGGGGGAAGCAGAGATACCAAACAAAAGAAAAAAGTAAAAATAATTTTTTAATTGCTCTTTTAACATTTGGTGAGGGATGGCATAACAATCACCATCACTTTCCGGGTTCAATACGCCAAGGTTTTTATTGGTGGGAAATAGATTTTACTTATTACGGCCTTAAATTTTTGTCACTTTTTGGTATCGTGTATAACTTAAGAACGGTGAGCAAAAGCATTAAACAGAAACACAGTTAATGAAAGTAGCAATTATTGGATCAGGCATCTCCGGGCTCACTCTGGCGTATTACTTAGATAAAAAATATAGCGTTACCCTTTTTGAAAAAGAGAATCGCATTGGTGGGCATACCCACACCCATACACTGAAAATTAGCCAAGATATTATAAAAGTTGATAGTGGTTTTATTGTTTTTAATAAAAAAACGTATCCTAATTTTATTAAGCTCCTGAAAGAACTTAAGGTCTCTTACCAGCCTTCATCAATGAGCTTCAGTGTTCAATCAATAGTTAAACAACTTGAATATGCAGGCAATAACCTAATGACGCTATTTGCCCAGAAGAAAAATTTACTTAATATTTACTTTTGGCGATTGCTCTGGGAAATCCTTAAATTTAATAAACTTGCCAAAAAAATTTTACAAAAACCAGAGCTCATCGAAGATTTAACCATCCAAGAATTTGTTAAAAGGCATAATTTTTCAGAATACTTTTTAGATAATTATTTATTACCCATGTCATCTGCCATTTGGTCATCAAGCTACAAGGATATTAAAAAATTTTCTTTATTATTTTTCCTCAATTTTTTAAATAATCATGGCATGATTAATATCAATGATCGGCCACAATGGTTGACGATCAAGAATGGTTCTGAAAGCTATGTTCAAAAAATTTTGTCTCAGTTAAAAGGTAAAATTAAATTAAATAGCACCATCAGCAATGTCTACCGTAACAATGGAAAATGCATCATTGAAATGAATAAAAAAAAATTAAAATTTGATTTTGTCTTTTTTGCTTGTCACGCAGACCAAGCCTTGAAATTAATTAAAAATCCCAATTTACTGGAAAAAAATATTCTGGGAAGCTTTAAGTATTCCTCTAATAAGGCTGTGTTACACCAGGATACAAACCTGATGCCAAAGAATAAGAGTATTTGGTCTGCTTGGAATTATATTATTAAAAATAAATCAACCAGTAAGGCTAGCGTGACCTATAACATGAATATTCTTCAAAGCATCTCCCCAAAGCATGATCTATTAGTAAGTTTAAATTCAGATCATGATATCAATCCAAAGGCTATCCTAAAATCAATGGTCTACACACACCCAAAATTTAATCTTAATACCTATTTAAATCAAAAAAAACAACATCTTATATGTAAAAATGGATTTGCGTTTTCAGGGGCCTACTGGGGCAATGGATTTCATGAAGATGGTGTAGTGAGTGCTTTAAATGCAATTAAATATTCTGGAATTAACCCATAATGAAACAGGGGATTTACCAAGGATTAATCACCCATAACCGAACATCGCCAAGCAAAAATAAATTTTCATATCGTTACGCGATGCTGTTTCTTGACTTAGATAAAATTAAAGAAGTATTTGATCATTCATGGTTATGGAGCTTAGACAGATATAACCTCGGATCATTTTTCCAAAAGGATTATTTTAGAAAAACAAAAAACTTAAAAGCTGATCTCATTCTTCACTTGGAAAAGGAGAAAATCACCGGAATAGACCAAATATTTATCCTGACCACTCCTCGTTTTTTTGGTTTCTGTTACAACCCAGTGAGTTTTTATTATTGTTTCAAATCTGGTCAACTTATTACGATTATTTCGGACATTCACAATACACCATGGAATGAAAGATTTGCCTACACTCATGTGTGTAAAACTAATACGGGCACACACGGTTTTAAATTTCATAAACAATTTCATGTATCCCCATTTATGCCAATGAACATTGACTATGACTGGAAATTCACGAGTCCCAGCGATGTAATCGTGATATCAATGGACAATAATTATGATGATCATAAGATTTTTAATGCCACCCTTAGGCTAAAAAGAAAAGCGATAACAGGAATAAGATTAAACATATTATTATTGACATACCCCCTTATTCCAATCAATACCCTAATCAAGATATACTGGAATGCATTAAAATTATGGGTAAAACGAACGCCCTTTTATTCACATCCAAAAAATTAAACTATGTTAAACAAAATAGTCTTTTCTAAATTAAACAAGATATCGATAGGGTCATTATCACTTCAAGATGGAAAATCACGCTATACCTTTGGGGATCAAAAAAATAAAAAGCTTCATGCTGAAATATGTGTTCATGACCCAAAATTTTATCGATTTATTGTATTTGGTGGATCGATTGGTAGCAGTGAAGCTTTCATGAGTGGTTATTGGAGCAGTCCAAATTTAACAAATGTCATTCGATTATTTGCAGTTAATGCTCACCTTACCGATGAATTAGAATCAAAATTTAATTTTCTAATCAGGCCTTTTTTTAGAGTCATTCATTACCTTAACAAAAACTCTCAAAGAAATAGTAAACGAAATATTTCGGCGCATTACGACTTAAGTAATAAATTTTTTAAGCTTTTCCTTGATGAAACCATGATGTATTCATCTGCAATTTTTAAAACAAGGAATCAAACACTAAAGGCAGCCTCTTTAAATAAACTCAATATCATATGCCAAAAGTTAAACCTTAAGCCCACTGACCATGTCGTAGAAATTGGATCTGGATGGGGAGGTTTTGCAATTTTTGCTGCAGAAAATTACGGTTGCAAAGTCACAACAACAACCATTTCTCAACAACAATACAGTTATACAAGAAATTTAATCAATAAAAAAAAATTAGGAAAAAAAATAACCTTACTCTTTGAGGATTATAGAAATCTTGAGGGAAGATATGACAAATTAGTCTCTATCGAAATGATTGAGGCTGTGGGACATCATTATTATCATGAATATTTTAAGAAAATAAACTCATTGCTTAAACCAGATGGAATTGCATTAATTCAAGCTATTACTATTCGTGATCAAAGGTATAGTCAAGCTCTTCAAAATGTTGACTTTATTCAAAAATATATTTTTCCTGGATCATGTATCCCGTCTATTGAAATCATTCAGAAAAATTTAACAAAAGAGACAGACATGATTATTTCAGACCTTGAAAATATTAATCATCACTATGCAAAAACTTTGAATTTATGGCAGAAAGCATTCAACAAAAATCATAACAAAATAATCAAACTTGGTTTTGATGAACGATTTATTAGAATGTGGAATTTTTATTTTTCATATTGTGAGGGTGGTTTTGCTGAAAGAGTGATTAATGATTTTCATATTTTAATGAGCAAGCCTCTGAATCGAACAAGCCAAAATGAAAAAGATATACTTTAATACTGAGCATTCATACCTTGAATATTTGACTGACGCAGAAGATCTTGGATATGAAAAGACATGGCTTAAAGGAAACAATGTCATAAAAATATTTAATACCCGAGGTTTAATTTCTAGCGGCTTTATTCGATCCTTTTCAAGTCGGATCATCAACAATGCTCACAAGTTAAATAAATTCCAAATTCCCTCACTTAAAATCTCAGAAGAGCTCATTTTTCAATATGATAAAAGGAAATCGGGTGTGGTATATGAATATATTCCTGGTTGTTCTATTCGTGACTTACCAACACCAGACATCACAAAAGACCTTGTCACAAATTTAGCCAAATTTATCGCAGAATTTCATCAAAAGGGTGTTTACTTTAGGGCCATGCACCTTGGAAATATTATTTATTACAATAAAACTTTTTCATTAATTGACGTTGCTAAAATCCATTTTTACCCATGGCCCCTTTTCATTCTTACAAGGGCACGTGCTTTTAGAAGACTAATTAAATATAAAAAAGACATAGCTCACTTTAAACAATCAAACCTTGAACTCCTGCTCAGCAGATATTCGCAAGAAAGCCATTTTTCAAAGTGTGAAAATTTATTGTTTAACTTTTACCTGAACATGATGCAGTCATTTAACTATAAAACTATAAAATTATTAATCGGTTTTGTGATATTCATGCTTATCCTGTTATGGCTTATCTAGATTATGGAATTATTGGCGGTGGTATCGCTGGACTTAGTTTAGCTCTCAATCTTAACCAGAGGGGTTATAAAGTCAAAATATACTCTGATCGCAAGACATGTGACGACAAAAATCCTCCCTATGCTTCTCTTAATCCCAAATACGGCATTGAAACAATAGTGCTCAATGAGCTTACTTATAAGGCCCTTCAATATGCACTTCATTTCTATCCCCAATTTCTTCCAAATACAGATTTTGCTTTTCATGGACTTCATCGATTGGATGATCAGCCCGATTTAGAATTAAGGTTTACAAAAATATTAAAAAATAACTCGTTCTTAAAAAATGAAATGATCCTAGAAAAATCAAAAGGTATAGATAATCATTCGTCTATTTTTTTTAAGACCGCAGGATGGATTAGGACAGAAAAGTTATTTCAATTAAACCAAATCCCCTCAAAAGAAATATCAATTGATCACATAGAAAATAATGGTCATCAGATAAAGCTCTATTCTCAAAAGCAAGTGGTTGGTGAACATGAGTGTATTATTTTATGCAACCCACAGACATTAAATAGATTTTCTGAGCGTGATATTTTTAACGAACACTTTTCAGGATCCATCACAATTGGCAAACACCAATCTCAACATCAATCTAATATTACAAAAGATGGTTATATTTTATTTGACGGGGACAATTTCTCATCTGGTTCCAGTTATCATAAATCGATTGATTCTGAGATGCTTGATCCTGAAAGTGAAAAAAAGATCCTACAAAAAAAAACGGATTGGTTTCATGATAAGCAATTAATATGTCCCGATATGATTGTCTGGTCAGGTGATCGTTATACAACTAAACAAAGAAGACCATATGTTGGAAAAATGTTAAAACAGGTCAACAATCAAATAGAATTTAAATGGTACGATAATATGTACATTAATACTTTTTATGGCTCAAAAGGTTTTTCGTTTGCCCCATTTTTGTCGGAATTACTAATAGATCTAATGTTAAACCAAACTAAAAAGGAGAATGTTAAATTCCTAAATTATTTAAATCCCTATCAAAACAATATTAAAGGGCTCAATAAATCAAAACTCAAAGATTTTTATTATGTGTGATTTAAAAAATCAGATTCAGATTCTTGAGAAAGAAGAAAACTACACTCAAGCTATCATCCTTTTAAAAAAAGAATTGCACAAGAACCCAAGAGACCTATCAATACAAACTGAATTAGGAAATTTTTATGCTTTAGCAGGAAACTTTGAGGAGGCTTTAGGTTATTTTAGACGGGTTCATCATATTTTTAGAGATAACCCTCAGATTATTCAATCCATTACTTTCTGTTTAAATGATCTTGGAAATGAATATCATGCTAAGAGAGACTACAAGCAGTCTCTCCTTTATTTTGAGGAACTAATTGATTTTGACCAATCCAATTGGCAATATCTCTATAATTATGCGAATGTTCTACAAGATGTTCTTCGCTTAGAGGATGCCATTCATTATTACTTATTAGCTATCAAGGTTGGGGGCATGAATGATGAGGATCTTTTTAATAACCTGGGTAATGCATACCAAAAAATTAATAATTTAGATGAAGCTAAAAGATGCTTTGAAAAGTCTTACGATTTAAAACCAAATGACAATGCACTTATTCAACTAATTCATTTAAATCAAAAACTTAATGATTGGAATGACTTTGATACCTTAATGGATAAGGTTTATAAAAGATTAAACCATCAACCGATTAACTTTTCTTTTCCACCCTTTCCGATGCTTAGTCTTCCAGGGATCACAAATGAACAATATTTAAAAATAGCCAATCAATGGAACACAAGAATAAGGTTATCTCGAAAAAGTAAAGAAAATCATTCAGTAAGGAAGGGAAAGATAAAAGTTGCCTACATGTCTGCTGATTTTCGTCAACATCCCTTATATCATTTGGTACATGACTGTCTGTCTCATCATGATAAAGACAAATTTGAAATTAGCCTTTTATATAATGGGCTTGAAGAAAAAACAGAAGAGTATAAAAATTTTTCTTCGCTTCCATATAATTTTATCAACACCTATGAATTATCAGATGAATGCTTAATTGACCTAATCACATCAAATCACATTGATATTCTAATCGACTTATCAGGCTTTACTAAAAATAGTCGCTCAACAATTTTGGCATACCACCCCGCACCCATTCAAATAAATTGGCTTGGGTATCCCAGCACACTTGGTAGTCATAATGAAAAGTCTCTTTGTGACTTTGTAGTCGCAGATCAGCATATAATTCCACAAGGCAATGAAATGTATTTCACTGAGGAGGTAATCTTCCTTAAACCCACCTATCAACCTAACAATAGACAAAGACCCTTAATTCAAACAGACAAAAAAAAATTCAACCTTCCTGAAAATCAATTTATTTGGGCATGCTTTAATCAAAACTTAAAAATCACAAAAAATATGTTCGATACCTGGATTGAGATATTAAAAAAATGTCAAAATTCAGTGCTGTGGTTACTCGTAAATAATCAGGTTGCGGTAAATAATATAAGGATCTATTTGCATGAAAATCACATTCAATCTGAGCGCGTAATATTTGCTGAATATACATCCATCAGTGAGCATATGGGTCGACTAAGTCATGTTGATTTATTTCTCGATTGTTACCCATATAATGCACACACAACAGTTGCCGATGCCATCTATCAAAATAAGCCAACGTTGACTATGGAGGGTGAGTCCATGCAATCAAGGGTTGCTGGGAGCTTACTGAAGGCCGTAGGTTGCCATGAAGAATTGGTAGCGAATAATCAAAAAGAATATATAGACAAGGCTATTAATTTTTACAACAATCCACATGAATTAAAGATTATTGAAAATACAATCAATCATAATAAACATAAGTTATTTAATCCGCAGAGTTTTTGTAATCAACTAGAAGGTGTCTTTCTGGGATTGATGTCTAGCTGAAAGAAAAATGGCAGCTATAATTAACATTCCACCAATAAAATCTTTAATCGATAACAACTCATTTGCCAAAAAGTATGAGGAGAACGCCGCAATGATAATTTCAAATAAAAAAATTGGACTTGCTAAAACAGGATGTATTCTTGGAAGACCAAACTGAATAATCAAGGTCGAAATAAATAACATTGATCCAATCGATAAAATAAGAAATAAATTGTATGAATTAGAAATATTCGCAATACTTGGAAAGCTTTTGAGTATAAATAATAAAAAAAATGCCCCTAGAGATACACCAAACCAGATAGAGAAAGATTTGACTTGAAATGAAAGGTGATTGTATTTTCTGGCTAATACATTGGTCCAGGCAAAACCAATTCCAGCAACGAGTGCATAAAGGTCACTCACTCCAAAATTAAAATTAAATAAAGATGAATCAAACAAGATTACAATGCCTCCCAATAAAGATAACAATGCTACAACCGAATCTTTAATTGAAAATTTATCACCTGGGAGTAATAAAAAACAAAGAACTACAGTCCACGCAGGTGACATAAAAAATAACAACATCGAGCGAACAACCTCCCCATAAACAACAGCAAGAACATAAGTGATGTTGGTTAAACAACCCACACTTGCATAGATACATAATGTTTTATAGTTTTGAAAAATCTCAGAGTAATGTTTAGGAACAATAAAGACGAGAGCCAGAATTGCAGCGATGAGAAAACTTAATGCACTTCCTTGTATCGGTTCAATTCCTCCAAAGTTGAGTAAACGAAATGGAAACCACACAAGTCCCCAAAAAAACGTACCATATAGAATACAAAAAAATCCGATTAATGCATCATTTCTCATAAGTTATGATTTAAGAAAATTTTTCAAAGACTGGTTTAACTGATCTGATATATCATTTTTGAAAGGATCTAAGACTAGGAGATTTTGCATTGACCTTAACCATGTGATTTGACGTTTTGCAAGTTGTCTAGTTGCAAATAAAATCTTATCAAATAATTCATCAAACCCGATTTCACCACGAAGGTACATTCCGACCTGTCGGTATCCAATTGAGCGCATTGAATTTGATTCCCAGCTTAAATTAGGATATTTTTTTATTAAAGACTCTACCTCATCAACTAATCCCTGATCCAACATATCTTGAGTTCGCTGATAAATAGATTGGTGCAACTTTTTTCTGTCTTCTGGAATAAGCGCTATTTTTAAAAAATTTAAATCATTTTCGTTATGCTTTTCGCCCCCCGAATAAAAACTTGTCAATGGTTTTCCAGATATTAAAAAAACTTCATACGCACGCTGGATCCTCTGCTTATCAGATGTCGCAAATTTAATGCCAGGGTCATTTTTCTTCACCTGTTCGTATAACCAGTCTAATCCATTTTTTCTAATTAATGCTTCCACCTCCTCTCTGATTTCAGGGGTTGTTTTAGGAATTTTATCTAACGGATTAAAAATTGCATTGAAATACATCATCGAACCTCCCACCAATAGAGGAATAGTGCCTTGATTTTCAATACTATTAAGGTTTGATTGATATTGGTTTATGAAAGCATCAACCGAAAAGCTCTCAGTTGGAGAAATAATGTCGACCAGAGCATGTGGATAGCGCTCTAGTTCCTGTTGAGGCAATTTAGCCGCCCCAATGTTACAGTCTTTATATATTTGTGTTGCGTCAACACTTATTAGACTTACTGGAAATTCGTCACAAAGCTGCATGGCTAATTTAGTTTTGCCCGATGCTGTTGGTCCCATCAGAAAAACCTGTTTCATAGCCCTACATCATCGCTAAAAAAAGCTAAATTGGCACCCGTTTTTAAATAAAGTTTAATCCCTTTGACTACGCTTTCGGCAAATTTGATTTGAAAGCTCTCGGATTTGAGGCTTTTTTCTTCTTTTGGATTACTTATAAACGCTGTTTCAACCAAAATTGAGGGGATGTCAGGTGCTTTTAGTACCGCAAAACCTGCTTGTTCCACATATTTCTTATGCAGGGTATTCACCTGTCCCACCTCATCCAAAACGTAACGTCCAAGTTTCATAGAATCATTAATAGTGGCGCTTTGAGACAGATCTAATAAGGTTTGTGCCAGGACGGGATGCTTGTCATCGATACTGATACCGCCCACAAGATCAGACTCATTTTCTTTATTTGCAATAAATTTAGCAAAGGCACTGGAGGCGCCTCTATCTGAAAGAGCGAATACAGAGGAGCCTTTCACCGATTTTTTGGTAAATGCATCGGCATGAATCGATATGAATAAATCAGCCTGAAGTTTCCGTGCTTTCGCAACGCGCTTTGCTAAGGGTATAAAATAGTCTCCATCACGAATAAGTACGCCTTGCATGTTAGGTTCTTTGTCAATTGCTTGTTTCAACTTCTTAGAAATCTCTAAGGTGATGTCCTTTTCTTTTGTTCCAGCAGCGCCTCTTGCACCTGGGTCCTCTCCGCCATGGCCTGCATCAATTGCTACAATAATTTTTTGTAGCGGAGTGGATGAGGACTGTTGCTTGTCATCTAATAAAGGTTCCTGCTGATCTTTTTGGTCAACCGCCTCTGGCTTAGCGTCTGCAATTATTGGTTTTTCTTCGATATTATCTATTTTAGACGGCTTATTTTGCAGCTGTTTTAACAAATGAGCTATCTCATCCTCCTCATGATAAACATCAACAACCAGGCGATGACCATAGGACTGAATCGGTTTTAAACTAAAAATTTTTATTTTTGATTCTTGCCTTAAATCGATCACGATTCTTACTGTTTTGGGATCAAATTGACCTACTCTAATGCCTGATATAGATGTATTTTTATTAAAATTATTATTAGAAAGTTCTCTTAAGTTATTGTTTATAATAGTATCTTTTAAGTCAATTACTACTCGATCAGGATTTTTTAAGATCGCTTGATCATTTTTTAAATAATTATTTGATTCAATGGTAAGGCGCGTATATTCATCTGAAGGCCATACACGTGTTTGCATATCTGCCGATACACTAGCGTAAAAAAACAAACCAATAAAAAACCAGATGTGATTAAATTTGATCATATTGGAATAAAAACCTTAGATTGAATATCAATAATACGCTCGCTCTGATCATTTGTTTTGATCTGGATATGGATATCAGGATTAATTTTCACCCCTCTGATTTTTTCAGGCCATTCAATCAGAGTGATGGTTTTTTCAGCGGATAAATACTCATCAAATCCTCCACTGAACCATTCTTCAGGACTTCCAAACCGATAGAGATCAAAATGATTTAACTTCATGCCGGCAATTTCATGAATTTCTACAAGATTGTAAGTTGGACTTTTAACCTTTTCTTTATAACCAAGCGCCTGAAGAATAAAACGTACCAGAGTTGTTTTACCAGCGCCAAGGTCTCCTTGTAAAAAAATAATCATATTAGCCTTAAGTAAACCTGCTAATACAATTGCTAATTTCTTTGTATCTTCCTCATTTTTACAGATATGATGTGTATGATTCATTACAAATAAGTGTATTATTTTTTTTCATGTTAGATAAGACATATTGGCACGATTTTTCAAAAAAAGTTGTACTCATTGGAAAAGAAATTGGTTTTAACGATGTGGGTATTTCGGATATTGAAATTAATCAAAATCAAGACTTATACTCAAAATGGATTGAAAAAAATAATCATGGCTCAATGTCTTACTTAAAAGATCACCAACAGATTAAATTTGACCCAAACAATATCTTACATGGCACACAAAGTATTATTAGCACTCGAATTGACTACCTGCCCTTAAATGAAAATCTAATAGAGCTTTTAAATAAAAAAGATCAAGCCTATATTGCCCGTTATGCAATGGGTCGTGATTATCATAAAACACTCAAGCAAAAATTAAAAAAATTTGCTGCTGCTATGGAAAAGATTTTGTTGAAAGATAATATTACTTTTGAATACCGAGTAATAACAGACTCTGCGCCGAGTCCGGAGATTGAAATTGCAGAAAAGGCTGGCCTGGGTTGGCGAGGAAAAAATACGCTGTTGTTAAATAAAAAAAATGGGTCTTGGTTTTTTTTAGGTGAAATTTACACAAACCTTCCATTAGCAGCCAATCACATTAAATCAAAAAATCATTGTGGCTCTTGTAAAGCTTGTATAGACATTTGTCCAACAGGCGCCATTGAAGAGCCATATCATCTGAATGCGACCAAATGCATTTCTTACTGGACAATAGAGCATAAAGGGCCAATTCCACTTGAATTTAGGCAAAAAATGGGTAACCGTATTTATGGATGTGATGACTGTCAAATTATTTGTCCCTGGAATAAATTTGCAAAAACAAGTTCCGAAATTGATTTTTTTGTGAGACATAAATTAAATAAAATCTCCCTTATAGATTGCTTTAATTTGGATCGTGATACATTTAATGATTATTTTAGTGGCAGTGCGATTAGAAGAATTGGTTATGAAAAATGGATCAGTAACGTAGCCATCGCACTCGGCAATGCTGAGTACAGTCCTCAAATTATTACCTGTCTTAAACAAAGAGAAAATGACCCATCGGCGTTGATTAAAGAGCATGTTTCTTGGGCGATTTCTGAACAAGTTTCTAAAAATTAAATTTATTTTTGATATAATGATGCCTTTCTTATTACCCACATCGAATAAATAACATAAATGACAAAGATTATTGATTCCGCCGAATGGAAAGCGCTTGAAAAACATTACAATGAAATAAAGAACACTGAAATGCGAGATTTATTTGACGATGATAAAGATCGCTTCGATAATTTTCACCTGAATTTGGATGACTTCTTAGTTGATTTTTCTAAGAATAGAATAACCAAAACAACCTCCAAACTATTGAATGACCTGGCAGGTAAAGTAAAAATTGATGAGTGGAAAAAGAAACAGTTTAGTGGAGAAAAAATTAACAATACTGAAAATCGTGCAGTATTGCATACCGCCCTTCGTTCTCAAGATGAACAACCCATTATCGTTGATGGTCTAGATGTTAAACCAGAAATCAAGAAAACATTAGAACAAATAAAGTCTTTTAGTGAATCCATCAACAATGGTATGTGGAAAGGTTATACCGGTAAAAAGATTAATACAATTGTAAATATCGGTATTGGTGGGTCTGATCTCGGTCCAGCTATGGTGTGTAAAGCGCTTAAACCTTATGCGCATAAAGACCTGGATATCCATTTTGTATCAAATGTTGACGCTGCTGATCTTACATTAACACTTGAACAATGTGATCCAGAAACTACCTTATTTATTGTTGCTTCAAAAACCTTTACCACCCAAGAGACTATGACTAATGCATTTTCTGCAAGGCATTGGTTTTTATCACACGCGAAAAACAATCAAGAGGTGGCAAAACACTTTGTTGCTGTCTCCACAAATCTAAAAAAAGTTGAGGAGTTTGGTATTCATGAAAAAAATATGTTCATTTTTTGGGATTGGGTGGGGGGTCGCTACTCTTTATGGTCAGCAATAGGTTTATCAATTGCCATTTATCTGGGCTTTGATAATTTCAAACAGCTTCATCATGGAGCTTATGAAATGGACCAACATTTTTTAAATGCTCCAATTGAAAAAAATATACCTGTCCAATTAGCTCTTATTGGGGTTTGGTATATTAATTTTTTCAAATTTAATACCCAGGCAATATTGCCTTATGATCAAGGTCTTTCATTGCTACCTTCATACCTTCAACAAGCTGATATGGAGAGTAATGGTAAATTTATTGATCGTGATGGTCATCGCGTCTGTGTAGAAACAGGGCCTGTAATCTGGGGCGAATCTGGAACAAATGGTCAGCACGCTTTCTATCAATTAATTCATCAAGGAACACAATTTGTTCCATGTGACTTTATAATGCCCATCAAATCCCATTATGACCTGGGAGAACAAAAAAATACTCATCATAAAATTCTAATCTCTAACCTCATCGCTCAGTCTCAATCGCTTATGATGGGTAAATCAATTGACGAAGCAAGAGCAGAGTTAGTCAATACAGGGTTGAGTGATGATGAAATAGAATCCCTATTACCTCACTGCTCGTTTGAAGGTAATAGACCGAGCAATACCATCTTATTTGAAAAACTAACCCCAATAAATCTAGGTCGATTAATTGCGCTATATGAGCATAAAATTTTTGTTCAAGGAATTATCTGGAATATAAATTCATTTGATCAATGGGGCGTTGAGTATGGAAAACAAATTGCTCGCTTAGTGCTGCCTAAAATCAAGGGTGAAAAAACCTCAAGTTGCTTTGACGGATCCACAAATAACTTAATAGATTACATTAAAAAAAATTGTTAAGTTATTAATTTATATTATATTTATTAATTAACTCAAGCTTTAGGATGCTGCCCATTCCAGCGCCAAGTTTTTTTGCAAAACGATCAGCAAAGGTTTCATATGTTGTGAAATCAACCACTTTTTCGTATCCAATTACATCCCTCGCAACCGATGCGACAGTCCCAAACCCATCAATCAATCCCAACCTTAAAGCAGACTCTCCATTCCAAAACAATCCAGAAAAGATTTGATCATCCTGGCTCAAACGACTTCCTCTTCCCTCTTTGACCACATTTATAAATTCCTCATGAACCTCATTTAGCAGTGCTTGAACATGTTGTTGTTGTTTGGGGTTTATTGGCTGAAATGGATCTAAAATCCCTTTATTGGTACCGGCAGTCATCAGTCTTCTCTCGATCCCAAGTTTTTCTATGGCCCTCTCAAAGCCAAAACCATTCATTAATACTCCAATTGAGCCGACGATACTTGATTTATTGGCATAAATTTCATCGCCCGCAACCGCAATATAATATCCTCCGGAGGCACAAACATCTCCAACAACCACCTTAACCGGCTTTTCCGGATAAATAAGTTTAAGCCGCTTAATTTCATCATTAATCATTGCTGACTGAACGGGACTCCCCCCTGGGCTGTTGATATTTATAATTACCCCTTTGGTACCCTCATGCTTCATTGCCTTTTGGATACTTTTGATCGCATCATCTGCATTAATTTCAGATTCTGCTGAAATGATACCGTTGAGCTTAACTAAAGCTGTAAATTCTCCTGTGGCTATGACTTGATCGGAAGGTTTTGATACGAAGATAAACAATAAAATAAATAGATAAAGAAAAGTAAGTATCTTAAAAAAGATACCCCAGCGACGAGTTTTTCTATTTTCAATAAAAACATTTTTTAATAAGATATCTAGAGCTTGATCTTTAACATCGCTATCTTTTTTTAACTTAACTGCCATCGTAAATAATCCTTATTTGATCTTTCAGTTGTATAACATCTAACTTATGTAAGTATTTTGACTTGCAAGGCCCTGAAATGCAATGACCAGTTTGAGGATCATACAAAGCCCCGTGGGTTGAACAGATAATATACTGGTTATCTGAGTCAAAAAACTTACCCTCCTCCCAATCAAGCTCTACTGGTAAATGTTGGCATTCATTCAGGTAGGCAAAAAATTGTTGCTTGAATTTTACCACCATAATTGTTTTTCCATTTTTACAAACTAATTTTACAGCCTGACTGGAGATAAATTGCTCATGATCACATCTTAAGGTGAACTCTTCATGCATTTTTAATTAACCAATCAAATAGATCCAATGGGGAGTCCGCGCAATACAGGAGATAATTAGAAAAATCATTTTTACTAGTCGTTCCGTAGGTAACCCCGACAAATGCTACTGATGCATTTTGAGCCATATTCTGGTCAACCAATGAATCTCCTATCATTAAAACATTTTCTTTTGAGACCATGCAAGATATGACAAGCTCATCAATCATCTGCGGATGTGGTTTTGAGAAACATTCGTCAGCCGTCCTAGAGTCTCTAAAAAAATGATTTAAATTAAATGCCTTAAAATCATTTTCTAAACCTTTCCTGCTTTTTCCAGTAGCAACAGCTAATTGAAATCCATTATGTTGCAACCTTTCAAAACCAAAATGCATACCCTCAAAGGGCTCAGGTCTATTTAAAATATATTCATTTTTATAATATTCTGAAAATTTTTGATATGTTTGTATACAATTAATACCAGTTAACTTCTCAAAAGCTTGCGGCAAACTCAAGCCGATAATTTTTTTTATCTCAAGAGCATCATAATTTTGATCTAATACCTCTTTTGATGTTTTTTTTATGGACGCTACAATATGAGACGTACTATCCACTACCGTGCCATCCCAATCAAAAATTAATAACTTATTCATTAAAAATTAAGCTTAGATCTTGAGGTAACTCAGATTCACACTCAAACTGATCCTCGGTGAACGGATGCTGAAAAGAGATCTTATGTGCATGTAAAAACATCCTTTTAAGCCCAACTCTTTTAAGTTCTTTATTTAAATTAAAATCTCCATATTTATCGTCGCCTAAAACTGGGAATCCTTCATGGGCTAATTGAACTCTAATCTGATGCGTTCTGCCAGTTATTAAGTGAACAGAGAGTAATGAAAAATTTTCAACACATTTGATCAAATAAAAGACTGATTTAGATAATTTTCCGATGTTTAAATCATTCACCACATTCACGTGATGACCATCTTTTGTGTTTATTTTTTGTAAAATAGAATTTATCTCTGTTCTCTTTTTTGTCCAAATTCCATGCACACCCACAAAATAATTTTTTTTAATTTTTTTTAATCTAAATAACTCTTGCAGGCTTCGCAATGCTGATCTTTTCTTGGCAATTAGTAATATCCCTGAAGTATTTTTATCTAACCGATGAACCAACTCTAAAAATTTACTATCAGGTCGATCATTTCTTAGATATTCAATTAGTCCAAAATCAATTCCACTACCCCCATGAACTGCTAACCCAGAGGGTTTATCGACAACAATAAACCATTCATCTTCATACAAAATCTTTGGATTTAATTTTCTTGAGGGCTGTTTAATCGTTTTTTCTGCAAATGATAGGGGTGGTATTCTTACCACATCCTGAATTTTGAGCTTATATAAACTTTTAATTCTTTTTTTATTAACCCTAACCTCACCGCTTCGTATTATCTTATAAATATGCGTCTTTGGAACACTCTTAAAAACTTTGAACAAGTAGTTATCAATTCTCTGATCAACAGATGATTCATCAATTTCTATAAACTGTATTTCGTTTTTAAGCATGTAATTGTTTTCTTTTTGACCATTTTATCCTATACTAGCCGTTACCACTTTAAATGAAAATGTTTGATTTTAAAGTATTTTTTTAGAACAATGAAAATTGTAACCCCATTTATAAATAGATGTTAAGAGTTACAATTTCACAAAGATTTTTGATAATAGAATTTAAATAAGTTTTTATTAAACAAATTTGATTTGACTTAAATTTATTCTTATCAGGATCTTCTTGCAAAGGAGATATGATAATGAAAAGGATGCTTTTTAATGCAACCCAATCAGAAGAAGTACGTGTTGCCATAATCAATGACAACATTATTGAAGACCTAGACTACGAAAGAAGCACAAGAGAACAAAGAAAAAGTAATATTTATAAAGGAAAAATTACCCGCGTTGAGCCCTCACTTGAGGCTGCCTTTGTAAATTATGGTGTTGACCGACATGGCTTTTTGCCATTCAAGGAAATTTCAAAAGAATTTTTTTCAAAGAAATCCCGCAAAAAAAGTATTTCAATTGCTGACGTAATCGAAGAGGGTCAGGAAGTTATCGTTCAGGTTTCAAAAGAAGAAAGAGGTAACAAAGGAGCAGCTTTAACAACCTATTTATCTCTGGCTGGTCGTTATATTGTTCTGATGCCAAATAATTCTGACAGTGGAGGTATTTCAAGACGAATCGAAGGAGATGAAAGAACAAGTTTTAAAGAAGTTTTATCTCAACTAAACATTAAAAAGGGAATGAGTGTTATCGGAAGAACAGCCGGTATTGGAGCTTCTGTTGAAGAAATCCAATGGGATTTGGATTACCTCACACAGCTCTGGGATGCCATACAAGGAGCTTCTGATCAACAAGAATCTCCCTTCCTAATTTATCAAGAAAGTAACCTGGTGATACGTGCAATTCGAGATTATTTTCATCCAGACATTGAAGAGATATTAATCGATAATCAAAATATTTATGATCAAGCATCTCAGTTCATGAACCATGTCATGCCGAGTTATGCATCGCGAATTAAACTCTATGAAGAAAATACCGCCCTCTTTTCAAAATTTAACATTGAAAATCAAATTGAGTCTGCATTTCTTAGAGAAGTCCAATTGCCATCTGGCGGAGTCATCGTAATAGATCACACCGAGGCCTTAGTTTCAATTGATGTTAACTCGAGTCGATCAACCAAAGGTCGTGATATTGAAAATACTGCATTCAGTACAAATCTAGAAGCTGCAAAAGAGCTCGCTAAACAATTAAGATTGCGCGACATCGGAGGATTAATTGTTGTGGATTTTATTGACATGGAAAATCCAAAACACCAGAGAGAGGTTGAGGAATGTTTACGAGAGGCGTTGAAAAATGACAAGGCAAGAATCCAAACCGGTCGCATATCTCGTTTCGGACTCATGGAACTATCAAGACAAAGACTAAGACCGAGTATTGGCGAAACCAGTAATGGTGCATGTCCAAAATGTCATGGCACAGGAAGAATTCGTGATTTTCAATCGTCCGCTCTGCATATTATTAGAATGATCCAAGATCAATCCAATAAAAAACAAGAACAAAAAATTTCAGTTCAGGTACCCGTTGATGTCGCTACTTATTTACTCAATGAAAAAAGAGATTTAATTATTCAGTCAGAATCAGAAAATAATAATAAAATTTTTATTATTGCCAATAAATATTTTGATGTACCTCAATTTAAAATTACCACCACTGATTTAAATGATAAAAAATCGCTGAGTTACCAAGAAATAGAAGTCCCTGAAACTGATATTGATGAAGACATACAGCAAATTTCAAAAGAAGTCGTTGAGCCTGCTGTAAAAGGTTTAATCCCTGAAAAAAGAGCTAAAAAGAACAAGTCTCTTTTTGGTTT
>JAURED010000005.1:0-46859 GCA_030827595.1 Burkholderiales bacterium | reverse complement strand
GAAACTGAAAATGTCATTCCGAATAGCGATCCACAAGAGAACTTTAAAAAACCATTTAAAAATAATCGGAGAAGAAGAAACAATCGAGGAAGAAATCAAAAAAATGAAAATCTTCTTGAAAATAAACCAGAAGATAAAGAAAAAGTTTTAAAAACACCTAAGGATGCTATTCAGCCAAAACAACAGTCTCAAGCTAATCAAAAAGTAATAGCGGATTCGGACCATAAGAAACCTCAACCTCAAAAAAACAAACCGGTGAGAAAACCTCAAGAGGAGCTTAAAGATATTAATTTAGAGGATGTCGGACTTAAGCTTGTTGAAACTTCAAAAAAAGCTTCTGTTGAAGTTGATAATTCAGATGTTAAAAAGCCCACAAAAAGGAAAAAACCATCATGGGCTAAGAAGGATGACGTCAAACCCAAAGCATCAGAAAAGTTAGTCATGATTGAGACTAAGGCATCGCCCGCTAAGGCTAAAAGCCAAAAAAAAGCACCCGCAAAAAAATCAGTTAAAAAAACGACTGGATAAATGACTTATCAGCCAGTATCCAATGTATAAGGATGCTAGGGATAAACCGGTTGTCACTAAAACATGAAGGAAGGCTTTTGTAAAAAATCTTCCTTCAACTAATTCAAAAAAGTAGCCTCCAAAAGAGGAGAATGTAGTCAGGCTTCCAAGAAAACCAACAATCAGACCCAACCGAATGGTTTCATTCATGAATGCCAACTGATTCACCACATAAAGTAATATTCCCATAAGAAAACAACCCATCACATTGGCCAGCAATACTCCATTAATAATATTGGCATTAAAAGGAAATATCAAAACTAAAACATACCTAAGTACCGCGCCGAACGCAGCAAAAATAGAAATGATAAAAATTTGATATAAATTAATCATTTGGTATTTTTAAAAAATGTTCTCGATAAAATTTTAATTCTTCAATAGACTCTTTTATATCAGCCAAGGCTTCATGTTTTGCTGATTTTTTAAATTTGCCAATTAGTTCTGGCCGCCAACGTTTGGCAAGCTCTTTAAATACACTGACATCAAGATTTCGATAGTGAAAATAAGCTTCCAATTTAGGCATATAATTTGCCATAAAACGCCTATCTTGGCATATGGTATTTCCACACATCGGTGATTTATTTTTATCAACATAAGGCCTTAAAAAATTAATTAGCTGATCTTCTGCATCCTTCTCAGTTGTTGTTGAATGCTTAACTTTTTCAATTAATCCAGACTTTGAATGCGTGTTTGTGTTCCATGCATCCATATTCTGTAAAAGTAAATCGTCTTGTTTAATCACAAAAACCGGAGCTTCAGAAAGAATCTCTAAATTTGGATCAGTGACAATGACAGCAATTTCTATTATTTTATCGTTCACCGGGTCAAGACCGGTCATCTCCATATCAAGCCATACTAGGTTATTGTTATTTTTTGTCATGATTTCCATTAAATAAAAGACTTTTACAATTAATCATAACTTTAACATCCCTTTTGATTTAAAATGCTGATTTTAAAATAATTATAATGCTTATGAATGAAATTCTATTTAGTAATATTTTTCTAACACTGCTTATATTGTCATGTGCGACTGAAGTTTATCTGTCCATTAGACAGAATAATAGTGCAATTAAACACAGCCTCACCGTGCCTAATGATTTCAAAAAAATTATAAAAATTAAAGATCATACCAAAGCTGCTGCATACACATCCGCGAAAACAAAAATTAATATTGTTGGTTTAATAGTGCAAGCATTATTTTTATACTTGATCACCCTAGGTGGATGGATCAACGAGTTTAATACCATCATATCTGCATACTTCAGTAGTGAAATTATTCAGGGAGTCGCATTGATTTTGATCATCATGATACTTTCAAGCTTAATAGAGCTTCCACTTGGTTTATATAAAACTTTTATAGTCGATGAAAAATTTGGATTTAATAAAATGACTCTATCACTTTTCATCTCAGATTTATTTAAACAAAGCATGGTATCTTTGATCATTGTTGTACCTGTTATTTACGTTGCATTATGGATATTTGGCAACCTTGGTGAATCGTGGTGGATCTGGCTCTGGGTCTTTTTTTCTATTTTTAATGTGGTTATGTTAGCCGTATATCCTCTCTATATTGCTCCTCTTTTCAATAAATTTAACCCCATGATGGATAAAGAACTCAAATCAAAGATTGAAATTCTTTTAAAGAAGTGCGGCTTTGAGTCAGATGGTTTGTTTGTTATGAATGGTTCTTTAAGAAGCACGCACGGTAACGCCTATTTTACTGGTTTTGGTAAGGCCAAAAGAATTGTATTTTTCGACACCCTTCTCGAGCGGTTAACCCATAATGAAATTCTAGCTGTTCTTGCTCATGAGTTAGGTCATTTTGCTCACAATCATGTAAAAAAAAGAATTTTTGCACTATTTTTAATTTCATTTGTAGGACTTTATCTCTTAGACTTTCTCAAAACTAATGAATGGTTTTATTTTGGTCTAGGTGTTACTGAACAAAGTAATGCCACGGCACTCCTTCTTTTTGTTCTTATAAGCCCATTAGTATTATTCTTTATAAGACCAATAATGGCATTTTACTCAAGGAAAAATGAATATGAAGCAGATGCATATGCCTGTAAATATACTCCAGCCTCTGATCTCAAAAATTCGCTGATCAAGCTATACAGAGATAATGCATCAACATTAACTCCTGATAGTCTCTATTCTGCATTTTATGATAGCCACCCGCCGGCAATCGCAAGAATTAGTGCGCTTGAGATACAAAAAAAATGATAATCACATCAAGAATGGAATTTGACGCTGGTCATCGCATCCCAAATCACAAGTCTAGTTGCAAAAACTTACATGGTCATCGTTATGCCATTGAAGTTTCATTGAGTGGTGACATTATTCAAGAGGAAAATCAATCTGACTTTGGCATGGTAATAGATTTCAAAGATGCAAAAGAGTTAGTTAAAAATACGATTGTCGACCCTTGGGATCATGCTTTTATTGTGTATGAAAAAGATTTTGAGGTGTTAGATTTTCTCAACAGTTTACCAAATCACAAGACAGTGATCCTATCCATGGTGCCGACAGCTGAAAATATGGCTTTAATTGCCTTTGAGATGCTTAAAAAAGCTTTTAGTCTAAAGTTTAATAATAAAATTAAGCCTCATCGTGTGCGCTTATATGAAACCCCTAATAATTGGGCTGACGCTGGAATAGAAGATTAAAGTTAATTTATTTTAATTTTTTCCAAATACTTTAAGTGCAAATCTAAATCCTTCTCGCTCGCTTCAATTACCCTAAGCTGATTCAATATGTCTTGATCAATATTAATCTGTTGAGCGTTATGATTTGTGAAATTAATTTCGAGTGCCTCTTGTCCTCGTGTCATTCCTATATAGACCTCAGAGAGTAATAAAGAATCTAAGAGAGCACCATGAAGATTTCTTTGAGAATTATCAACACCGTAATGACGACATAAGGCGTCAAGATTATTTCTTTGTCCAGGTCTCAATTCTCTGGCCATAGCCAATGTATCAGTAACTTTTTCAACATAATCATCGACCTCTCCTTTTTTAATTCTTCCCAGCTCCATATTGATAAAACCAAGATCAAAAGGAGCGTTATGGATAATTAATTCTGAATCAGCAATAAAATCTATAAAGTCCTGAGCAATGTCTTGGAAAAGAGCTTTATCTGATAAAAAATCCAGAGTGAGTCCATGAACTTCCTGCGCAGCCTCGTCAATTTCTCTCTCAGGATTGATATAGACATGAAATTGATTATTTGACAGCTGACGGTTTATCATCTCAACTGCTGCTATCTCGATAATTCGATGACCTTGATTAGGATCTAGTCCAGTAGTTTCCGTATCTAAAAATATTTTTCTCATATGATTAATATACCATTTGTTGCATCATTTGCCATTTGGTCAACCTGGTCATTATAAACATCTCCACTATGTCCTTTAACCCAATGCCACGATATTATTAATGATGCTGCATATTCATCTAACTTTTTCCATAGCTCCACATTTTTAACTGGCTTCTTAGCAGATGTCATCCAGTTATTTTTTTTCCATCCATGAATCCATGAATTAATTCCATCGATGACGTATTTAGAATCTGTATATATTGATACGGTCTTTTCAGAACTGATTAGCTTGAAATTATTGATTGCTTCTATTGCTGCAGATAATTCCATCTGATTGTTTGTGGTTAGGTTCATACGTCCAGATTTTTTACAAATAATTGTTTCGCCGTTATGAATTAAAAAAGCCCAGCCACCTGGCCCAGGGTTACCATGACAAGACCCGTCTGTATAGAGCTTATACTTCATATTTTGATTTCACCTTTACTTGATTCTTTTGGACATGACCCTTCCATGAGGGTTTAATTGGGGTCAATGTAACAATTTTTTTTCTGGCAACAATCAAATAAATATTAGCGAATAATGGAAACCAACGATCGCCGATCTTATCCCAATTCGATAAATTTGAGGCTGACTTAAAGTTGGGATGATAACCAAAAAATTTCCCATTCACAATCTCAAAGTCATAATTCAATATTTTATTTTGAAATGACGTAAAACTTTCTAAATTTTGATTCCATGGCTCTTCCGAGCTGAGTGAGAAAAAAGTCTTTATACCAATCGGGCTCCACGGATTGAAGTTTATAAAGATCGCATGCCCTTGCGGTATTAGTGTGCGATAGACCTCAGAAAGGATTTGTCCATCATCAATATCTTGATGAGGTAAAACTATGCAATCTATTGAGTCATTTTCAAATGGCAGGCCATCAGGTTTATATCTAATTTGTTGATTTGAATATTTATATTTAAAACGTGAATTGTTAATCAGTGACCGATGTGTGCCTATTTGAATAATGTTATAGCCAAAAAGATGATCAAATAATTGATCAAGAATATTTTGTTCAAGCTGTAGTAAATCTTTTCCTCTTTTTGTTTCAAACCAAGTCATAATTAAGTTTATAATTTATCTATGTTTAAAGTCCACCCAATCGCTATTCTAAATGATAATTATGTATGGACGATCATTCATAACGATAATACTGTTATTGTGGATCCGGGAACTTCTGAAGAGGTTATTAAGTTTCATGAAAAAAACAATCTTCATCCTACGGCTATCTTAATTACCCATCATCATAATGACCACGTTGGTGGATTATCAAAATTAATTCAAACATACAATGTAACAGTCTTCGCTCCTCAAAATAAAAAATTTAAGTTCGACTTTAATCCAGTTAAAGAAAATGATGAAATTAAACTTTTTAAAAATGCACTTACTCTAAAGGTAGCTGAAGTTCCGGGTCATACTCTCGACCATATTATTTATTTTGGTGATGGTATGCTTTTTTGTGGTGACACTCTGTTTAGCTTTGGTTGTGGCAGAGTATTTGAAGGTTCTTTTGAACAGATGTTTTCAAGCCTGGAAAAACTAAAAAAATTAGATACAAATTGCAACGTTTATTGTACGCATGAATATACCCTAGATAATTTAAAATTTTTAATTGATTACTTTAAGGATAATGAGCGTTTTAAAAAAATCTATAAAAAACTATCACGTAGATCAATCACTTTACCCTCAAAGCTCAAGGATGAGTTAGAATTAAATCCCTTTTTGAATTCAAATTTTGAAGAATTCAAACAACTTAGAATTGCAAAGAACCAATATTAGATGAAATTTTTTGTACTCACCCTACTCGCTTTTTTAACCAGCTTAACTTATGCAAATAGCCTTCAAAATGTTGAAACCATTGAAAATGTTGAAGGTGTTACCCTTGAGTTATTTGATGACAATGTACCCCTCATCCCGGATTCCACACACTTCCTTGAAAACCAGAGAAGCTTATGGAAAAGAATTGGTGACGGCTTTGAAATCAAGGATGTAAATGATAAACGTGTAAAAAAGTATATTAATTGGTACCAATCAAGACCTGATTATGTTGAGCGAATGATTGAAAGATCATCACGCTACCTTTACTATGTCGTCGAGGAAGTTGAAAAAAGAAATATGCCTATGGAAATAGCATTATTACCTATGATTGAAAGTGCCTATAATCCTATAGCAAATTCAAGACAAAAGGCGGTTGGAGTTTGGCAATTTATTCCCTCAACTGGAAAAATTTTTGGTTTAGAACAAGATTGGTGGCGTGATAAAAGAAGAAATATTATTGACTCTACATCTGCAGCTCTTGATTATCTTGAGAAATTGCATGGTTTATTTGGATCATGGGAATTAGCATTAGCGGCATATAATGCTGGCGAAGGAAGGGTAAAAAGAGATATATTAAAAAATAAAAAGAGAAAATTACCAACAGATTATTATTCTTTAAACCTCCCAAGAGAGACTAAGGATTATGTTCCAAAGCTACTTGCAGTCAAACAAATTATTCAAGATCCAGAAAAATTTCAGCTATTTATAAAAGATATACCTGATCAACCTTATTTCCAAGTAGTCAATGTTCCTGATCAAATTGATACCCATATTGCCGCTGAATTTGCAAACATTCCTTATGAAGAATTTCAACTGTTAAATGCTGAACACAACCGTCCAGTTATGAAAGCTCACTTCGGCGTTCAAGATATTTTACTTCCAGTTGATAGTGTTGACACTTTCATGAAAAATTTAAAAGAAAATACTGAACCTCTAACCAATTGGATAACTTACAAACCGATTAAAGGCGAAAAAGTAACTCATGTTGCAAAAAAATTCAATATTGATATCAACGAATTAGTTAAAATCAATCAATTAAGAAGTAACCAAACTTTAAAAAACAATATTATTCTTATCCCCTCCTCTCCGGATGTACTTAAAAAATACCCAGTTAGTACGAACACTCTTTACTCATATTCAAACATAATTTCTCATAAAATCCGTCCTGGCGATACCCTGGGAGGAATAGCAAGAAAATATAAAATACCGATCAAAGATATTATGGAGTTTAATGAACTCAAGAGTACAAATATAATCGTAGGTAAGTATATAGATATTCCCCAATAGTGCCTTATGCGATTAATACTTACCTCACTTTTTTTTATTTGTCTTTTTGGATGTAATAAATCACAAACTGAGGATGTAATAAATTTCGATGAAGAAGCCTCTCAAGAATCGGGAGGCACCCTTACAAATGCAATGATTGGCGAGCCTAATAACCTTATTGCCATGATTGCGGGAGATGGTGCATCATCTGCAATTGCTGGACAAATCTTTAATTCCCTCCTTAAATATGATGAGAATCTTGAATTTGAAGGAGATTTAGCAAAAAGTTGGGAAGTTTCTGAAGACTACAAAACCATTAAATTTAATTTAAAAACGCAAAAAAAATGGTCTGATGATCAGCCAATTACATGTAAAGATGTGCTTTTTACTTGGAAAGCAGTAACCCACCCTGATACCCGAACCCCTTATGGGTCTGACTACCAATTAGTCTCTTCCGCCGAATGTATAAATGATTATCAATTTATTGCCAAATATAATGAGCCTTATGCCCCTGCCTTGGAGACTTGGGCATCTCTTCACATTCTTCCTGAACATTTGCTTAAAGATGAAGATATCAATAACACATTTTTTTCATTAAATCCGGTGGGATCTAACTACTTCGCCTTAGACTCATGGGTAACTGGACAACAGTTAAAATTAAAGGCAAATCCGAATGCCATTCATGGCAAACCATTAATTGAAAATAAAGTTTCACGAATTATTCCTGATTTATCTTCACAGTTTATGGAATTAATTGCAGGAAATATTGATTTAATGAGTATAAATCCTATCCAATATTCACGAGTCTTTCCTAATAGGTCTGAATTAAATAATAAAATTAATTTATATAAAGAAATGGGTAATGGCTACACTTATTTTGGCTTTAATTTAAATAAAAAGCCTTTTGATGATATTAATATCAGGAAAGCCATAAGCTATGCGATTGATCGTCAAGAAATCATTGATGGTGTTTTACTTGGCCTCGGTGAGGAAATTACCAGCCCATATAAGCCGGGCACCTACTGGGAAAATAAAAATATCAAAAAATTGAGTTTTAACCCACAAAAAGCTAAAGAATTATTAGAAAAATCAGGTTATCACTTGAATAATAACATCTATGAAAAAGATGGTATTCCCCTCTCATTTGAAATTTTAACCAACCAAAATAAGCAAAGAGAAATGACGGCTGTATTAATCCAGCGTCGTCTTCAGGATATTGGTATCGATGTATCCATACGCGTCATTGAATGGGCAAGTTTTGTAAATAGATTTATTAAAACAGGAGAGTTTCAAGCTGTTGTTCTAGGATGGAGTTTATCTCTAGATCCAGACCAATATAGTATTTGGCATTCAAGTCAGCAAGGGCCTGGACAGTTTAATTTTATTGGTTACTCGAATAAAACTGTTGATGACCTTTTAGAAAAAGGAAGGCGAGAGTTAAATAAAGAAAAAAGAAAGGCTATTTATGATGAATTTTCTTCAATCCTCTATGAAGATCAGCCTATTGTCTATTTATACGCAGGTTATGGTCTATCCGCTATTCATAAAAAAATAAAAGGGGTAAAAAAATTATCTCCCCCCGCTGGGATATATCACAATGACTATGAGTGGTTCGTACCAACCAAATTTCGAAGAAATGAAATGAGTCTGTAATGCTGAAATACTTATTAAAAAGAATTTTATGGATGATCCCAATGTTAATTGGTATCAGCCTCATTTCATTTTTTATAATGCATCTGGCTCCAGGTGACATTACCTCTAATGAGTCAGCTTTTAATCCAAAAGCAAGTGAAGAGTCAAGACAAAAATTACGTGAGATGTATAACCTTGATAAACCAATCCTAGTTCAATATGGTCTATGGTTAAAACGAATCGCAAAACTTGATTTTGGAAACTCGTTTGCGTCCCACCAAAGGCCTGTGCTGTGGCAAGAAAAGGATAAGAATGGAAATATTAAACCTGGATTGATTCAAAAAGCCTTACCGATTACCTTACTAATCAATTTATTAACTATTTTTTTAATTTTTTCTATATCAATTGTTCTTGGAACAATTGCTGCCATCAGGAAAAATAAAATACCGGATAGACTGATTACCCTTTTTGTATTTGTTGGATTTGCTATCCCTGGTTTTTGGCTAGCTCTTTTATTAATGTACTCATTAGGTGTTTCGAATCAAATTTTACCCATATCTGGTTTGCACTCAATTGGTTATGAACAAATGAGTCCAATTACCCAATTTATTGATATGCTCAAACATCTCATTCTTCCTGTTTTTATTTCCTGTCTGAGTGGATTAGCAGGAATTTCCCTCTATGTTCGAAACGGAATGATCGAAATTCTTAATCAAGATTTTATTAAAACAGCGAGAGCAAAAGGCTTGTATGAAAAAAAAGTGATCTTTGTTCACACTCTTAAAAACGCGCTTTTACCACTCATCACCATACTAGGACTTTCAATTCCTGGACTCATAGGTGGCTCGGTGATTGCTGAATCTATTTTTGCGATTCCCGGGATGGGAAAATTATTTTATGACGCCGTGTTAATGAGGGACTTTCCTGTGGTCATGGGTATTTTAACCATTGGATCGATTTTAACTTTATTGGGAAATTTGATTGCAGATTTAGCGTATGCTTGGGCAGACCCAAGAATTAGAAGAGGTCTAAGCAAATGAAAAAAATAATTAAGAATCCATTAGCGCTTGCAGGATTAATTATCATTCTGCTAATTGCTATTCTAGCTTTGTTTGCTAGCTACCTAAGTCCTTATGATCCAAATTACATAGACATCCAATCAATATTGGTGTCTCCGAATAAACAACATATTATGGGAACAGATGCACTTGGTCGGGATGTTTTCTCAAGAATGCTGCATGGAGCCCAAATTTCACTATTGGTTGGTATTGTTGCAGTCGGTATCTCGACACTCATTGGTATTGTTCTTGGCTCTATCGCTGGGTTCTATAGAGGTATAACTGATACCCTAATTATGCGGTTGGTAGACGTAATGTTATCCATCCCCTCATTCTTTTTAATACTTGCTGTCATTGCGTTTTTAACACCGTCTATATGGAATATTATGATAGTTATTGGTCTGACATCTTGGATGGGTGTAACCCGTCTAGTGCGTGCTGAATTTTTAAGCCTCAAAGAAAGAGATTTCATTTTAGCGGCTGAGACTATTGGTGCCAGTGATCTTAGAATTATTCTAACCCATCTGCTTCCAAATAGCCTTGGGCCCATTATTGTGAGTACTGTTTTGGGTGTGGCAAGTGCTGTGCTTATTGAATCTGGTTTGAGTTTTCTTGGTCTAGGTGTGCAGGCTCCAACAGCATCATGGGGAAATATTCTGACAGATGGCAAAGAGTATATTCAATTTGCATGGTGGTTATCACTGTTCCCTGGATTAGCAATTTTGATTACTGTATTAGGTTATAATCTACTTGGGGAGGGTCTAAGAGATAACTTCGACCAAAATACTTAATATCATCATCGCTATGAGGTACATATGTCTTTTTTAAAAAATAAACGAGTTTTAATTTTAGGTTTACTTAGTGACCGTTCGATTGCTTATGGTATTGCCAATGCAATGCATCAACAAGGGGCTGAATTAGCCTTTACGCATCAAGTTGATAAGCATGAACAACGTGTTAGAAAATTGGCTGCTAATTTTAATTCAGATATTGTTCTACCATGTGATGTTTCTTTTGATGATCAAATAATTGATCTATTCGTTAAGCTAAAAACCTATTGGAATTCAGTTGATGTCATTGTGCACTCGATTGCATTTGTTCCAAAAGAGGCTCTTCAAGGTGATTTTGTTGAAAATACTTCCCGAGAAAATTTTAGAATTGCTCATGATGTAAGTTCATACAGCTTTACAGCATTGGCCAAAGCAGCCTTACCGATGTTATCTCCCAATGCAAGCTTATTGACGGTGAGCTATCTGGGTGCTGAACGGACAATGCCTAACTATAATGTTATGGGTCTTGCTAAAGCAAGCTTAGAAGCAAACGTTCGTTATATGTCCCAAAGCTTGGGTCCGAGAGGAATAAGAGTGAATGCTGTATCAGCGGGTCCCATTAAAACTTTGGCTGCTTCAGGCATTTCTGATTTTGATAAGATGTATTCCTTTAACGAGAAACATGCCTCTTTAAGAAGAAATGTAACAATTGATGAGGTTGGTAATGTTGCAGCATTTCTGTGCAGTGACCTTGCGAGTGGCATTACCGGTGAGGTAACTTATGTAGATGGAGGAATGAATATCACTGCTGCAGGAGCAATTGAATAACTATCTAGTCATTAAATTGAAGAAATTTGGAGTTGATTTTTATTTTTGAATCAGCTCTCAAATCTTCGATGTAAGCTCTTTCGATTTCCTTATCGATAGCTGATAAAAACTCTTCATTAAAAAATTCAATGTCTTCAGCTCCAATATCCTCACTGCTTACCTTATCAAGCTTAATCACAATAAACTCTCCTTTAGGATCAAAGATACCTGAATAGACAGGGAGATTTGATGAGTTTAACTTAAAAATTTCCTCGGCAATAACGTCAGAAAGCCCTTTTTTATCTGAACGATCTATCGTCAAATCATCAAACCACTTTGGTTCATTTGCAGAAGCATCCTGAAGGTCTGAAACTAGCTTATTTCCATCATTAATTAAATTTTCTTGAGCGTTACGTTTTTTTAAGTAATCTTTAATTTCTGACTTAACTTCTTCAAAAGGTCTGGTCTCCGATTTTCTAAAGTCAACGACACGCGCAGAGACTAAATTATTTGGTGAAACTTCGATGGCGGGTGTATTAAATTTATTTTCAATAATGGATTTATCAAATATTGCATCAGCGAACACTGGATTATTGAAGAATCTCTCTGCGTCCTGTTTTGACAACCACTGGCTTTGTTGAACATCTAAACTATACTTATCTATGACTGACTGGAGTGAATCTTTGCTTTCATAGACCATATTGCTAAAGTCTTCAGCATTCGTATTGTATTTCTCGAGGGCTTTTTGATATATGAGCTCACCTTTAATCTGAGGCTTAACATCAGCAAAAGTAACTTGATCACCTTTAATATCGTCAAGACGAATAATATGAAACCCAAAATCAGATTGTACTAAGTCAGAAATAGCACCCTTTTTCATGGAATAAACAGAATCTTCAAACTCCTTAACCATAACCCCACGTTTGAAAAATCCCAATGAACCATCATTTTTTGCTGACTCCGGATCTTGTGAATATTTTTTGGCATATTCAGAAAATTTCTTTGGGTTCTTTTTAAGGTCAGCTAACACTTTCTCAGCCTGTGTTTTTACTTTTGTTAGTTCATCGTTAGATAAAGACTTATCAGCTAAAAATAAAATATGACTGGCAGATCTTTCTTCGGCACCCTCATAGTTAGCCTTGTTGGCCTCATAAAACGACTTAATATCCTCGTCTGTCACGTTAATAGTTGGGACAATATTGGCGACAGAATAGACCACGAAATCAATCTTAACTTGATCGGGACGAATAAAAGAAGAGGGATTGTCATTATAAAAAGTATTAAGTTCTTCATCAGAAACCTTAACGGCTGCTTCGTAATCTTTTAGTAACAAGTCATATAGTTTCACATGGCGCTTTTGATAAGCTATTTTGGCGATATCATCAATTTTATTTTTTGGGTAGTAAGATAAATTTGCTAAGGTACCCTGGATTTGCTGGGTAGCCATATCACCACGAATTTGATCCTCTAATTTCTTTGGAGTGAGTCCATTATATTGTACGATTTGATCATAGCGTTGTTGAGAGAACTTTCCGTTTTCTTGGAAATCAGGCATGCCAACCAGATAAGTGGTTAATTGATCGTTCGAAATACGAAAATTATATTTGTTAACCGCTTCTTTGATTAGCTGACTATCAACTAAAGACTCTATGACACTTTTTTTTAATTCAGGAGATTGAAGAATAGAACGGTCTTGTCCTTCAGCATCAAGTCTTTCTTGAAGGACCATCATTGATCTTTGGAAATCTTGGGCGCTGATTTCAAAGTTATTCACTGAAGCCACAGTGACATTAGAGCCCATTGAGTTCAAATAAGAATCGATGCCAAACAAAGCAAAGGGCACGACAATAATGGCTAAAACAACCTTAGCCCATTTTTTTTCTAGTCCATTTCTTATGGTTTCTAACATGAATTTTATGACCTTACAGAATCAAAAAGTTCTAAAAAGTTGGCGGAGTGGACGGGACTCGAACCCGCGACCCCCGGCGTGACAGGCCGGTATTCTAACCAACTGAACTACCACTCCTAACTGGTGGGTGCTGACGGGGTCGAACCGCCGACATTCGCCTTGTAAGGGCGACGCTCTACCAACTGAGCTAAGCACCCAAAATAATATCGAGGACGCCATTCTACAATAAGTACCTATGAAATGCTAGCTTATTTTAGTGTGCGACAGATTTATCAATTTTCACTAAATTGTCTTTATTTAGAGATTTTTTTGTGGCATTTTTTTTCAAAAATTTATCACTTGATGGATCCTTTGTTAACGCAATTTTTAACACTTCATCAATTGTTTTAACGGGAATTATTTCTACTTTTGCCAATACTTCATTTGATATATCAATAAGATCTTTACTATTTAAATTGGGAATAATCACTTTCTTTATGCCACCGCGATGCGCTGCTAATAACTTTTCTTTAAGGCCGCCGATGGGCAAGACCTCTCCTCTCAGGGTAATTTCACCCGTCATGGCAACATCAGATCGAACTGGAATGCTTGTGAGTGATGATATGATTGCCGTGGTCATGCCAATTCCGGCACTTGGCCCATCCTTTGGAGTTGCAGCCTCAGGTAAGTGAATATGAAAATCATTTTTTTCGTAAAAATCCATCGGAATATTGAGCTTAGATGATCGACTTCTTACCACGCTCAGTGCAGCATGAATCGACTCTTTCATCACATCCCCGAGTTTTCCGGTTAAATTAATTTTGCCCTTACCTGGCATAATAATTGACTCAATAGTCAGCAACTCGCCACCCACTTGAGTCCATGCCAATCCTGTAACCTGACCAATTTGATTTTTCTTTGCAGCTAAACCAATGTCAAAAATTTTAACACCTAAATAGTCATCAATATTTTTTGCTGTTACGGAAATTTTAGTAAGCTTTCTTTTGGTCAATAATTGCTTGACCGATTTACGACAAATTTTTGCAATTTCTTGTTCAAGCTTTCTCACACCAGCTTCTCGGGTATAAAATTGGATAATACTTTTCACAGCTGATTGCGTAATAGTGAGCTCATTTTTTTTCAATCCATGAGACTTTAATTGCTTTGGCACAAGATGTGTCATCGCAATATCAATTTTTTCTTGTTCTGTATACCCAGGTAATCGAATAATCTCCATTCGATCTAACAGTGGCTCAGGAATATTTAATGTATTTGCTGTTGCCACAAACATAACATCAGATAAATCGTATTCAACCTCAGCATAATGATCTGCAAAAGTATGATTCTGCTCAGGATCCAATACCTCAAGTAAGGCTGATGACGGATCTCCTCTAAAATCCTGACCCATTTTATCCACTTCATCCAAAAGGAATAAAGGATTATTTACACCCACTTTGGTCATGTTTTGTAGAACTTTACCTGGCATTGAGCCAATGTAAGTTTTTCGGTGTCCTCTGATTTCTGATTCATCACGAACCCCACCCAAGGCCATACGTATAAATTTTCTGTTGACCGCTTTGGCTATGCTTTGCCCTAGAGATGTTTTACCTACGCCAGGAGGTCCCACAAGGCAAAGGATTGGAGACTTAACTTTATCAACACGCTGCTGAACAGCCAAGTATTCAATGATCCTTTCCTTAACTTTGTCTAACCCATGGTGGTCTAAATTAAGCGTATTTTCAGCATCCTTTAAACTTGAATTAATCTTTGTTTTGTTTGCCCA
The DNA here is from genome assembly GCA_030827595.1 of Burkholderiales bacterium. Lineage (GTDB taxonomy): Bacteria > Pseudomonadota > Gammaproteobacteria > Burkholderiales > Methylophilaceae > BACL14. The sequence goes on along the minus strand of JAURED010000005.1, from coordinate 31,915 downwards.
TGGAAGATTTAAAAGCGTTTCAATATAGGTTCGGACCACAGATGCTTCAGCAGACATGGGAGACATCATCTTCAACTTTCTTAACTCACTGGTGCACTTTTCTTGAGCCTCTTTTGACATCCCTACAGAACTTATTTTCTTTTCGAGTTCTTCAAATTCAGCCATCTCATCTTGTTCACCAAGCTCTTTTTGAATTGCTTTGACTTGTTCGTTTAAGTAATACTCTCTCTGAGATTTTTCCATTTGTCGCTTAACTCGGCCCCTAATCCTTTTTTCAACCTGAAGAATATCAAGCTCACCCTCTAAAAGCGATAAAAGGATATCTAAACGCTCTCGAACATTTATACACTCGAGAAGTTTTTGCTTGTCTGCTAATTTAAGGTTTAAATTAGCAGCAATCGAATCAGCCATGCGTCCTGGTTCCTCAATTGAGGATAATGTTGTTAATAACTCTGGCGGTATCTTTTTATTAAGTTTCACGTACTGATCAAATTGAGAAAATAATGTTCTCATCAATGCAATCGATTTTTTATCTTTAGTTTCTTTAGATTTTATGATTTTTGATTCCGCAGACCAAAAGTCACCTGAGTCAAAAAATTTTGTTAACTGAATTCTTTCTATGCCCTCTACTAAAACCTTCACGGTTCCATCAGGAAGTTTGAGCATTTGAAGAATTGTAGCTAACGTTCCAATTTCAAACAGATCTTTGACATCTGGGTCGTCTTTATTTGCTGATTTTTGAGCAACCAATAAAATTTGTTTATCCCCATTATTAGCCTTTTCAATCGCTTTTATTGATTTATCTCTACCAACGAATAGAGGAATAACAAGCTGAGGGTAAACAACAACATCCCTCAGTGGGAGTAATGGTGTGATTGGATTTATTTTTTCTTGTGCCATATGTAAGGTTAAGCTTATAGATTATCTGTTTATTATTACTTTTATTATGGAGGCTAATTAGAATAATTCAAGTGAATATAAGATTATTCGTTAATTTTTTTTTGATCTGAATGAATTAGAATAGGTTTGGATTTTTCAGTGATGGTTTTTTCATCAATGATAACTTTCTCAATCGTTTTGTCAGACGGAATATCAAACATAATATCCTGCAGGGTTTCTTCTAAAATAGACCTTAGTCCCCTCGCCCCAGTATTCCGATCCAATGCCTTTTTAGCAATCTGAGATAACGCCTGATCCCTAAATTCTAATTCAACACCCTCAATTTCAAATAATTTTTTATATTGTTTTGTTAACGCATTTTTTGGTTCGATTAATATCTTTCTTAATGCATCAATATCTAAGGGCTCAAGAGCTGAAATCACAGGAAGCCTTCCAATAAATTCTGGAATTAATCCAAACTTAACCAGATCTTCAGATTCTGTTTTTTTAAGTAGCTGATAACTTGATTTACTATCATTTTTTGATGCAACACTTGCTCCAAATCCGATACTATTACTTTCTAAGCGTCTTTGGATAACTTTTTCTAAACCGTCAAAAGCGCCTCCACAAATAAATAAAATATTAGACGTATCTATTTGAACAAACTCTTGATTCGGATGCTTTCTTCCACCTTGAGGGGGAACAGAGGCTACTGTACCCTCAATAAGCTTTAACAAGGCCTGTTGAACTCCCTCTCCAGATACATCACGGGTAATAGAGGGGTTATCAGATTTCCTTGAAATTTTATCAACTTCATCAATATACACAATTCCTTTTTGGGCTTTGGTTACATCATAATCACATTTTTGCAGTAATTTTTGCATGATATTTTCAACATCTTCACCTACATAACCAGCCTCTGTCAGCGTCGTAGCATCTGCAATAACAAATGGGACATTTAAAAAACTAGCCAATGTTTGCGCAAGAAGCGTCTTGCCTGAACCAGTAGGGCCAATCAACAAAATATTACTTTTAGCAATTTTTACATCATCAGTGATTGTTTCTCCTAATCTTTTATAGTGATTGTAAACAGCAACTGATAGTGCCTTTTTGGCTTGGTCCTGACCAATGATATGCAAGTTTAATTGGTCAAAAATTTCTTGGGGTTTTGGAATGTGATCGATATCAACTTCTTTTTTTGAATCAGATGCCTTTATTTCTTCTTTAATGATATCAGTACATAAATCAATACATTCGTCACAAATGAAAACAGACGGCCCAGCGATAAGCTTTTTAACTTCGTGTTGATTTTTTCCACAGAAGGAACAAAAAAGAGATTTATCTTTATCTTGATCGCTCATAAGTATCTAAATAGTAACTTAAAGAGTTTATCGTTTGCTAATAACCTGATCAACAAGACCATATTTAACAGCATCATCAGCACTCATGAAATTGTCACGATCTGTATCCTTGGCAACATTCTCAATTTTTTGACCTGTGTGTGTAGATAAAATTCTATTTAATTTATCTTTTAAATATAAAATTTCTTTAGCATGAATTTCAATATCTGATGCCTGACCTTGAAATCCACCCAAAGGTTGATGAATCATCACCCTTGAATTTGGGAGACAAAACCTTTTATCTTTTGCACCAGCGGTTAAGAGTAAAGCACCCATGCTCGCGGCTTGCCCAATACACAGTGTGCTCACATCAGGTTTAATGAATTGCATGGTGTCATATATAGCCATTCCTGCAGTCACGGAACCGCCAGGTGAGTTTATATAGAGGGATATGTCTTTATCTGGGTTTTCGGCTTCTAAAAATAAAAGTTGTGCGACGACTACATTTGCGGTCATATCATCGACCGGTCCCACAAGAAATACAACTCGCTCTTTTAAAAGTCGAGAGTAGATATCATATGCACGCTCACCTCTTCCGCTTTGTTCAACAACCATCGGAATATAGCCTAAGCCTACTGTTGTATTGTTTGTATTAGATTTTTCTATATACATAAATAAATTATCTATTTCCCATTAAATCGTCAAAAGAAACTTTTTCTTGTTTAACCTTACAGGATTTAAGCACAAAGTTAACGACATTATCTTCTGTAGCAAGAGCCGCCGGTTCATTTAAACGCTCTTGTTTTTCATAAAACCACTTCACTGCCTCCGCTGGATTGTCATAAGACTGAGCAAATTCTTCAATTTTAGATTTAACCTGCTCTTCGGTGGCATGCAGCTTCTCTTTATCAACTAAGTGAGCCAAAACTATTCTCAAGCGAGCTGTTTGTTCAGCTCTTTCATTAAACATCGATGGCTCAAGCTTAAGATCTTTCACTTTTCCACCCTGGCGCTCCAAATTTTCTAACATCTGTTGCATTAAGCGATAGGATTCATTGTCAATCACAGATTTAGGGAGATCAAACTTAGCATGCTTCACAAGTTCAACAAAAACCTGATCTTTCTCTTTAAGTTTGACACGCTTATCGACCTCTTCAGTCAAAGAGGCTTCAATTTGTTTTTTCATTTCCTCGACATTACCGCTCTCGATGCCAAGAGACTTGGCAAATGCCTCATCAAGTTTTGGCAGTTCCATTTCATTCACTTCTAAAATTTGTACACTGTATTTAACTTTTTTGTCTGCTAGCTGAGCTGGATCATGATTTTTCGGATAGTGAATTTCAAAATCTTTCATATCAGATGCTTTTAAACCTACCAATTCTTTATCAAAAACTTCCAAACGATTTTTGTCGCCTAAAATGAAATTTAATGATTCAGAACCAGTTGATTCAGCTGTTTTTCCATCAATGTAAGATTCAAGCTTGACATGAACCCGGTCTCCAAGTTTTGATGCACGTTCAACTTTTTTAAATGTGGCTCGTTGTTTTTGCATCGTTTCAATGGTTGTCTCGATGTCTTTTTTGGATAATTTAACTTCAGGATGTGTAATTTCAATCTTTTTAAAGTCAATATCCTTGACTTCAGGAAGGACCTCGAATGTTGCTGTAAACTCAAAATCATCTTTGATTTCTGGCAGTGGGTCATGGGTAATTTGAGGCATCCCAACAATATTGAGCTTATTCTCCTGAACAATTTGTCCAAACTGAGTTTCAATCGCTCGAGAATATACTTCAGATCGTATGTCAGGACCATACTGCTTCTCGATGATACTCATCGGGGCCTTGCCGGGACGAAAACCCTGAATTCGTGCATTTCTAGAGACTTGTTTAAACTTTTGTTTAATTTCATTTTCGAGAGGTGCAATAATTATTTTGCCCTTCACTTTTCTTTCGATGTCGCTAATTTTTTCTACAGCTTGTGTCATTGTTCAGTACCTTAAAAACCTAATGTTTAGATCAATATAAAAATAAAGACGCTTAATATGTTGGTGCGAGAGGAGAGACTCGAACTCTCACGCTTTTAGGCGCTGGAACCTAAATCCAGTGCGTCTACCAATTCCGCCACTCTCGCAAAACCAGAGAATCGCAAATTATATCATTACAGACGAATATTTGATAAATAAATTCCATAAATTTATAGGATAAAGTTTGTTAGAATTTGTATTAATCATTAACTTAAAACTTATAAACATAAATTGAATTTTGCCCTTCTAGAACGCCCTCTTGTTATCTTATTTTTTTGCCTTTTCATGGCGGGATGTCAACTTATCCCCTATTCAGATAAAGAGATTGATTTAGCTGAGATTAAGGAACAGATCGATGATCAAACTCCGAATGCCCCCTCTTTTCAAGATTTTATATCATCGATTGATGATATAAATATTCAACCAATAGATAAAGGCTGGAACATAAACTCTCTTTTGGCTGCTCTGTATTTTTTTAATACTCAAATTAAAATTGCTGAAAAAGACTACCAAAGCACAAAGTCAAATGAGGTCATTGCAAAATTTCGACCACAATCATCAATTGGACTTGATGTAGGTTCTGGAAATAATGCAAACGATGATATCTCAAAAGATATTGCGGGTCTGAATCTTTTATTTCCCTTTGAAACGGCAAACAAGAGATTGATTCGTTATGAAATTGCATTGAATACCTCACAATCATCTTACGAAAAGTATCGACTTGTATCTTGGAATGAACGCTTAAAATTAGTCAATGCGACCATCCAATATGCTTTTCAAATTAAAAAAATTCAGGTTATTAAAAATGAGTTAATTTCAAAACAAGCGATTTATAACATGAGTCTAAGAAGATTTGAAAATGGTATTAATGATCAACTTTCGCTGCAACAAGCTAAGCTTGACTTACAGGCAGCAGAAAATAAATTAAAAAATTTACAATTGGAACAAATCAATTTACGAAAATCAATTGCCCAAGCAACTGGAGTTCGCGTTAATTTTCTTGAAAAAAATCCAATTCTTGCGGATAACATTATTGACGGCCTGCTAACGGAAATTGCAAATTTTCATCAAAACCAGCTCTATCAACAATGGAATGAAGAAGCGTCACTAATAAGAATAGATTTAAGAAAAAGTCTTGCTGATTATGCAATATCAGAGGCGGGTCTAAAGCTTGAGGTTGCCAAACAATACCCTGATATTCAATTCAATCCGGCATACTTGTATGACTTTGGAGATAAAATTTGGACCTTGGGTATAACCTCCCTCATTCCAAATATTGAAAAAAATAAAGCCCTGATATCACGAGCTGAAAAAATTAGAGAAGCTGAAGCAACAAGGATAATAGATCTTCAATTGCAGCTCGTGAATGACACCGATAATGTTGTTTTGATACTGAACCAAGCACAGGAAAAATTCGAAAATGCCAAAAATTTACTTTCTGAAAAAGAAAATTTACTCTCAAGCATTCAAAAAAAATATAGTCAGGGCTTGCTAAGTCGATATGAACTAGAAAAAGAAAAAATTAAATTATATGAAATTGACTATATTTATCTTGATAGCTTATATAATTTAGTGATCAATGGTTATGAAATTGAAAAAACTTACCATAAACCCTTTGTTAGTAAATTAATTATAGAAAAACAGCCGAATGAATAAAAAAAGTTTAATCATTATTGTCGTTCAGTCATTTGTCATTATGATTTTAATTTGGGTTGTTATTTTTATTGGCAGTGATGAGTTTACTGATGACAGCTTAGTAGAAGAAGATGAGTCTATATCGTTTTTAGAAATCAATGCAGATGGGTTGAGCCAGGTCAGATTGAATCAATCTATTGTAAAAAATAGTGGCATTGTTACAGAAAAAATTCAGACCTCGGACAAAAAGATGTCATTTTCAAATTATGGCATTGTTCAAGCTACCGATACGCTCATTGATTTAAAAAATATTCATGATCAATTACTTCAGGATATCGCAACACTCCAGAATCAAAAAAAAGCTGAAGAAAAAAAATATTTTGCTTTTCTTGAACTCAATAAAGATGAAAAAAATATATCTGATCAAGTTTTACTTGATCAAGAAGCAATTTTGAATAACCTCGCTGTGACGCTTGAAAAAAAAGCTACTCTAAAAAATAACTTAAAACAAAAAGTGATGACCCAATGGGGTGATAAATTTTATCGCTTAATCAGTGAAAATGAAGATAAAAGTAACCTAAAAAAAATACTGCAAGGAAATGCTCGGTTAATTAAGATTACCCTCCCTTCGGCTGAGAGTAATAACCCGGTTCCGAAAAAAATAATTTTTTCTCCTATCAATGGGAATAATGAGATTGAAGGAACTTTTGTTGCCGAAGCGCCAACGATAGAACCGAGTATTCTTGGACAGACTTTTTATTACCTCATTAATTCCTCTGAATTAAGAATAGGTTCAAAACTTGTTGGGTTTTACAAAAATGATCAAAAAAATCAAAAGAAATTATATGAAATCCCCAATTCCGCCATTGTCTGGAGTAATGGAATCTCTTGGGTTTACACAGAAACTGAGAGTAATTTATTTATAAAAAAACCCATTAATTTAATAAATGAAATTAAATCAGGATGGTTGGCCGAATCAAAATTATTAAATGATAAAGATTTACTAGTTATTAATGGAGTCCAACTTCTTCTTTCCGAGGAATATAAATATCAAATTAAAAATGAAAATGAGGATTAATTGTCATCATTAATTAAATTTTCTATTAAATATGCTGGTGTCATTATTGGCTTGGCTCTCATTATCGTGGTGTATGGAATTGTTCAAATCAAAAATAGCCCCCTAAATGTATTCCCAGAATTTTCGCCAACACAAGTTGTGATTCAAACTGAATCTCCTGGGTTCTCATCAGATTTAGTTGAAAAGTTAGTCACACGACCGATTGAGGTGATGGTATCGGGAACAATTGGCATTAAACAAATTCGCTCCCAATCTATCCCCGGGCTTTCGGTGGTAACTGTGATCTTTAATGAAGATACTAATATTTACCTCAATCGACAATCCATTACTGAAAAACTCTCAACTTTAACGAATATTTTACCCACAAATATTATTCCAAAAATCACGCCCCTCACCTCTTCGGCATCTAGTGTTTTAGGCATTGGTTTAACCTCAAAAACAAAAAATGAAATTGAGCTTCGTTCTTTTGCCGACAATGTAGTTATTCCACATTTGATGAGCGTTGAAGGTGTGGCTGATGTTAATCGTTTTGGGGGCAAGGTAAGACAATATCAAATAAAAACGATCCCAAAAAAATTAATCGAAAATAATATCAGTTTGCAAGATATCTTTTTAGCAGCTCAAAAATCATCTGCGGTTAGGGGAGCGGGTTTTATTCAAAATAAAAATCAAAGAATTATTATTAATACCGAGGGTCAGGCGTTAACCATAGAAGAGTTAAAACAAACGACTTTAGTTAACCAACAAGGAAAACTTCTTCGATTGAAAGATGTGGCTGAGATTGAAGATGGCTTTGTACCATCTATCAGCAGTGCATCAATTAACGGACAAATTGGTGTCTATCTTTCTATTCAAGGACAGCTTGGTTCAGACACTTACGAACTGACAAAAAATCTTGAAAAGTCGATTCAATCGCTTCTTCCAGTTTCTGATAAAGAACAAATTAAAATCCACACGGAGCTTTTTAAACCTGCTAATTTTATTGATGCGTCGATTAAGGGTCTTAGGGTAGATATAATTATTGGTGCGGTATTGGTAATTGCAATCTTATATTTATTTCTTTTTAATTTCAGAACTGCTTTTATTTCTGCGGTTGCAATCCCCTTATCACTTCTCTCTGCTATCAGCATTATGAGCCATATGAACTTGGGTTTAAATGTAATGGTTTTGAGTGGACTAGCTATCGCCCTCGGTGAAGTTGTTGATGATGCGATTATTGATGTAGAAAATATTTTTCGAAGGTTAAGAGAAAACAAAAAGCTCACCAACAAAAAACCTTTATATCAAGTGGTATTTGAATCATCCATGGAAGTCAGAAAATCAGTTGTTTATGCAACATTAATTATTGTAATTGTTTTTCTTCCATTGTTATCACTCTCAGGAGTTGCCGGAAAGTTATTTGGGCCATTAGGAATAGCTTATATTTTATCGATCCTCGCTTCTTTGTTAGTTGCTCTAACAGTTACACCAGCTTTAAGTTTCATATTGTTAGCGAAAAATGAAAATTTAAATACTGATGATTCGCCAGTGATTCAATCTCTAAAAAAAAGCTATCGTAAGGTATTATTAAAAATCGAATCTCGCTCCAAATTAATACTCACATTTTCATTTTTTGTGATTATGTTTGGACTGTCTTTTATCCCCTTATTTAAAACTCATTTCATTCCTCCGTTAAATGAGGGTCATTATATTATGCACATGACGGCTTACCCAGGAACCTCTGAACAAGAATCACTGAGAATTGGTAACTTGGTTTCAAATCAAATTCTTAATATCGATGGTGTTCAATCCGTTGCTCAATGGGTCGGTCGATCTCCGTTAGGCGCAGATACATTTGGGACCCATTACAGTGAGTTTGAAATTGAATTATCCAAGCAGTCGGGGGATGATCAGCGCCGAATATTAAAGTCAATCCAAGATATTGTCTATGATAAAAATAATGGGTTTGTTGGTGTGAATTTTGCCATCAATACTTTTTTAACAGAAAGGATTGAGGAAACCATATCTGGTTACAATGCGGCTGTGGTAGTTAATCTGTATGGAAAAAACTTGGACTCTCTTGATCAAGATGCTATCAAAGTTGCACAACTCCTTGAAAGTATGCCGGGGTCAAAAGATATTATGTTGCAATCGCCGCCAGGTAATCCTCAAGTGAATATTAAATTACTCCCGGAACAGCTCACTAACTTTGGATTAAGCCGAGCCGATGTACTTGATGTCGTTCGAGCTGCATATGAAAATCTTCCTGTCGCCCAAATCTACGAAAGAATGATCCCTGTTGATATTGCTGTAACAATCGACGATGAATTTAAGGACGATATTGAGGATATAAAAAAATTACCTCTGCATACATCCTCGGGGCAAATGATTACACTTGAGGATGTCGCTCAAATTTCACAAATTAGTGGGCGATCAAAAATCCTTCATCAAGGAGGAAAGCGTGTGCAAACGATTACTGCAAATATTGAAAATTATGATTTAAATGACTTTATTGATAACGTTACCAAAGGTTTAAATCAGACACAATTTGGATCTGGAAATTATTATGAGATCACCGGAGAAGCTCAAGAAAATGCAAAATCACGAGAAGACTTAATTGCGCATTCAGTTATTGCCATTGCGGGAGTTTTGCTAATGCTATTCATTGCCTTTGGGACTCTAAGAAACTTAAGCCTAACCTTATTGAATCTTCCTTTTGCATTAATTGGTGGAGTTATTGCGGCCTCTATGCATGGGGGTTGGATTTCAATTGGCTCATTAGTTGGTTTTGTAACTTTATTTGGGATTACTCTAAGAAATTCTATTATGCTCATTTCACACTACCAACATCTCGTTGATCACGAGGGTCACTCCTGGAATCTTGAAACATGTATTCAAGGAGCGTCAGAGCGACTTCCGTCAATCTTAATGACCGCCCTAGTTGCTGGTCTAGCCCTTTTGCCGATTGCGATTGGGTCTGGTGAACCAGGAAAGGAAATTGAAGGGCCAATGGCCATGATTATTATTGGTGGATTATTCACCTCCACTATTCTTAATTTACTTATTCTTCCGACGGTCTTGTTACATTATGGGGAATTTAAAAGAACAAAATTTTTAAATTTTTAGTGCGTCTATTTGTTGCGCTAAATGAATATCTTTTATTGATAACCCCCCAACATCGTGAGTAGAACAAGTAATTTTTACTTTATTGTATTGAATTAAAATATCTGGATGGTGATCTAAAGATTCTGCCAATGAAGCCACCTTGTTGGTAAATACAATACTCTTTTCAAATGATTGAAACTCGAATAATTTATAAATTAATTTAGCCTCAGTGACCCAACTTGGTAACTGCTCCTTAGCCTTATTGATTATTTCCGCTGTCATCATTGCCCCTCCTAAAATAAGTAATAACATTTTCAATATTAGCAGCTTTATCTTGAATCTCTTGAAATTCACTTTGAGCTGAAGATCCTCGGGTAATTCCACCACCGGAAAAATAATTTAAGACTCCATTTTTTGCCACTAGGGTTCGGATTGCAATATTTGCATTCATTGAGCCTGAAAAGCTTAAATAAAAAATTGAACCACAATAAACCTCGCGAGCAAATTCTTCAAGCTCACTAATAATCTCCATTGATCTTTGTTTGGGTGCACCCGTGATTGAACCGCCTGGAAATGCATCGCAATAAGCCATCCATGCTGAAATATTACTTGTTAATTTTCCCTCAATTGTACTTACTAAGTGATGAACATTTGGGTAGCTTTCTAAAGCAAACAAATCCTTTACTTGGACTGATCCAATTTCACAATTTTTACCCAAATCATTGCGAATTAAATCTACAATCATTAGATTCTCGGCTTTATCTTTTTCACTAGACATTAGCTTTAATTTAAATCCTTCATCAGATGTTTCATCCTTTCCCCGGGGCATGGTCCCCTTGATTGGCCGAGAAACAATGATGTTGTCTTTAATGGAAATAAATTGTTCTGGTGACCCACAAATAATTGAAAAATCTTCGAAACTTATAAAAGCCATGTAAGAAGATTGATTGATTTTTCTAAACTGCTTATAAAAAATCCATGGATCTCCGCTGTAGTTAACTGTAAAGTTTGTAGCAAGGTTGACCTGATATACATCACCATTGACAATATAATCTTGAATTTTATTAAACTTTTTACAGTACGCTTCGAAATCTTCTTGAGGCTCAGAATTACCTACTATGTTAAATTTTTCCTGTTCTCTCCTGGAATGGTTTAGCTGATCCAGTAATTTTTGGTGATAATTTTCAGCAAAAACTTTATCCTCATGACTGACCAAATACGCCTGCTCCGTATAGTGATCAATAATAATTACCGTTTTATAAGCATTTGCTCTCGCGATGGGTATCGTTAAGAATTTATCAGAAGAATGATTAAACTCATAAGCGAGATAACCAATAAAGCCTCCCTCAAAAGGTAACTCGCCTTTGGTTTTAAAAGTTTTCTTAAAATCCTCAGACATGATATCCACGATAGACATAAATGATTCATCAGATAAAAAATTTACGCCGTCTTTTTGGATAGAAGTCTTTGTACCGAGATCTTTCAATTTAATAAATGGATTACTGCAGATAATGTCGTACCGATTTATCTGATTGTTTTTTTTATCGCTAAAACAGCTATCAAGAAACATCGGGGTATCGTCAAATCTAAGACAATCAAACCAAACAAAAGAGTCTTTAAAATAAGGTAGGTTGAAAGTATGCATATGCATTAATTCTAAACAAAAAAGGGAGCAAACGCTCCCTTTTTCATCGATTGAATCTAGATTATTCTAGGTTAGCATGAATCGCTCTCATGCCATCCTCAGTTAATCCTTTGTCAAAATAAATTTCAGCAATGACCGCCTCTAGATAGACAAGGGTGGATAACTCAAATACCGTACCCATAGGCATACCTTCGGTATAAGTTGAGTAACTATCATCATTGCCAATTTGTACCACTAAATCAGCAAGATCTGCCATCGCAGAACTTGTTTTTTGTGATATCACAGCGATTTTTCCGCCTTTTGATTTGGCTGTCTCAAGAATTGGCATGAGTGTTTTTGTTCCTCCTGATCCTGAGATAATGACTAATAAATCTCCATCTTTTAATGCTGGTGTCACAACTTCACCAACCATATTTACTTGGTATCCTGAATGGACTAATCGCATTGCAAAAAAACGAGAAACAAGGCCAGAACGGCCTGCCCCTCCAACAAAAATTCTTCCTGCTCCATCCACAAGAGACTTAAGCTTTGCGGCGTTGCTTTTATCAGTTTCTGATAATACTGTGGTTAATCTATCTAAAATTAGTTTTTGTGTATCCATTAAATTTCCTTAAATATCGAAATCGTAAAATCAAATCATACCAAAAAAAATCCCGACCTGAGCCGGGATTTTTAAAAATACCTGATCGACTAAGTAATTAGTGAGCGATGTCAGTAATTTCTTTTGCAGCAGCAGCTGGATCAGCAGCACCGTAAATCGCAGCGCCCGCAACAATAATCGCAGCACCCGCGTCTTTAACTTGCTGTGTTGTAGCAGCTTTAACACCACCAGCAACCGAAATTTTAGCACCAGTATTAAGTGCAGCAATCGCAGCTAAGTCAGCAAAAGGTGTATGGCCAGCAGCTTGAGCGTCAAGACCAGTGTGAACACCAATAATTTGAGCACCAGCAGCAACAGCTTCTTTTGCTAAAGATTCTTTATCGTCAACGTTAATCATGTCAACTTGAACTTCTTTGCCGTATTTCTTCGCTGCAGCAATAACGCCTTTGATAGTAGCGATACCTGAAGCACCTAAAACTGTACAGATGTCTGCGCCAGCTTTGTAAAATGGCTCAGCTTCGTATTCGCCAGCATCCATTGTTTTAAGGTCAACTAAGATTAAGTTGTTTGGGAACTTAGCTCTTAAAGTTTCTAATAATTTGATACCGTTATGCTTAATGCAAGGTGTACCAATTTCTAAAATGTCTACATTCGCAGCAACTTTTTCAGCTAAAGCAACGGTTGCGTCGAAATCTAATGAGTCTAATGCGACTTGTGTTAATGCCATCGTTAATATCTCCCGATAAATAAAATTAAAAAATAAGTCTCTACTACCTATTTCGTGTTTGAACCGGAATATTATAGGTAGATAGATCCCATGTCAATGCAAAATCAGCCTCGCTTAAAGTTTCTCGGCAAGGGCTTTTTCAAGTTTATTTTGATCAATCACAAAATTTCGAATACCTTCCGCCAGCTTCTCGGTTGCCATGGCATCTTCGTTATGATCAAACCTAAATTGATCTTCTTCTAATTTTGCAGGTTTGTCCGTTTTAGCTCCATTATCAACCAATTTTTTCTCAAGCTTTCCTTCTGTATTTTCAAGCTCTGTGAGGAGCGCAGGAGCGATAGTTAGACGATCACACCCGGCTAACTCAGTGATTTCCCCAATATTTCTAAATGACGCGCCCATAACAACTGTCTTGAAACCATGTTCCTTGTACCAGTTATAGATCGTTGTTACTGATTTCACGCCTGGGTCGTCTTGTGGGGCATATTCCTGACCAGTTTTGGCTTTGTACCAATCCATGATTCGTCCAACAAAAGGAGAAATCAGGAATACACCAGCCTCAGCGCATGCACGCGCTTGAGCAAAGCTAAATAATAAGGTCAAATTGCAGTTGATGCCCTCTTTTTCTAAAATCTCACCCGCTTTAATCCCTTCCCATGTAGAGGCAAGTTTAATCAAAACACGGTCATTTGAAACTCCAGCTTCGTTATATAACTTAATAAGCTTTTTGCCTTTTTGAACCATCTTGTCAATGTTAAATGATAGGCTTGCATCAACCTCAGTTGATATTCTTCCAGGGATGTGGTTTAAAATTTCAAGACCAACCGCAACTGCAAGTTTATCTGCAGCATTTTCGACTTGTTGTTCTTTTGACCCCCCTTGGGCTTTGGCATAAGCAATAGCCTCTTCAATCATTGACTCACACTGTGGTAATTGACTCGCCTTTAATAATAGAGATGGGTTAGTTGTTGCGTCGACTGGCTTGAGGGTTTTAATTGCATCCACCTCACCCGTGTCGGCAACGATGGTTGTCATTGATTTTAATTGTTCTAATAAAGATGCCATTGTATTCTCCGTTTGCGTATTTTAATCTTGAAATTATGTTTATACTTTTGAAAGAAAAAAGTAATTTTTTTGACTAAGTAATTAAGAGATCAATTTTAGCAATATCCACAGAAGTCTGCAATTAATATTAAGTGTTTCCCAAATACCTTTGAAAATACAGGTGAATTTGATCAGCCATTTTGATAATATCAGTATCGGCTGTTGTAAAAGTTGTTAGATTATTTAACGAGAATTGATGAATCATATTGCGATACATGCGATAAGCTTTTGATAAAGTATCAGCTTCTATTTTTTTAATTAATTTTAACGAAGCTAAATCATCAATTAACGCCAAATTTCCTTTATTTTCAATTAATGATGGGTATTTTTTTGCATACAATAAAATAAAGTACTGAACGAAAAATTCAATATCAATCAGCCCCCCCTTGCTGTTTTTTATATCAAAATTGCCCTGGCTATTTTGTTCACTATTGTCATACATCTTTAAGCGCATTTGATAAATTTCAGCTTTAAGCTCGGAAGCATTTCTATTTTTCATGAGTACTTCAGATCTTATTTTCTCAAATTTTAGTGCAAGTCTTTTATTGCCATAACAAAACCTTGCCTTTGAAAGCGCCTGATGTTCCCAAGCCCATGCTTGTTCAAACTGATATTTTGCAAAAGCATCAAAAGAACTAACTAAAAGACCATTATTTCCGTTAGGTCTCAGCGCTAAATCTAAATCATAAAGAATACCTGCATTGGTATAACTTGAAAGCCAGGTGCTTAATTTTTTAGCGATATTGATAAATTCTGTTTTCTCACAAGCGTCATGGTCATATAAAAAAACAATATCAAGATCTGAGGCATAGCTCATCTCTTTTGCACCAAACTTACCATAGGCAATAACTACAAAAGATTCAAAAAACTCGGTATTGTTAAATTTGGTTTTAAGAAAATTAAGGGTGAGGTGAATAAAAAAATCTGCAATCGCCGTTAACTCGTCAGAGACTTTTTCAAGTGTGATAACTCCACGAATTTCTGAAATTGCAAGTTGAAAAACAAGCTTATGTTTTAGATCTCTCAAAAGGTCTAGCTGTTCATCCAGTTGATCAGTCATCGACAAAGAGTCTAAGGTTCTTGCATACAGTTGATCATATTCAACCTGGAACATGCCTTCATTGATTAAAACATCATCAATCAGAATTGGATGTTTTTTTATATAATCTATGATCCAGGAACTTTTTGAGGCAAATTCGATAATAGTTTTAAAACATTCAATGTATTCAAAAAAGAAGGCAATGTAATTTGACCTTGAGGCAATGGTTTCAATCAGGTCATAAACTTTAATAAAAATTTGATCGTCGTAACCCTCCGCTACGATCTCAGCATCTAATACTTCAAATAAATATAGAATTCGATTTTGGGATATTGCTGGCAACTTTTGCCAGCGTTTTGATTGGCATAAATTATCAACTATTGTCTTATTATTTTCATTTTTATAAAGATATGTTTTCTGATCCCCCTGCTTCTCTTGATTAAAGAAACCTTCAAATAAAAAATTAATCTCTTGCTGGCAATTGTTAAGTTTTAATAAAAAAACTTCTACCTCCATCGAAAAACTGTCTGCCAAAATTTTTAAATCATCTCCGTTTGGAATGAGGTGTGTTTGCTTATCGTCTTGATACTGAATTCGATGTTCAACGTTTCTAAAAAAAATATAGGTATCTTTTAAAAGCAAATATTCTTTTTGTGGCACCAGTCCCTCGACATAAATTTGTTGGAGAACGTCTAAACTGTTATTGCCCCTTAAGTGGATATTTTTTCCACCCCTTATTAATTGTAGAGCTTGAATAATAAACTCAATTTCTCTAATGCCCCCATATCCGAGCTTGATGTCGTTTCCTTTATTTTTATCATTCAAATCTTTTTTGATCAGTTTTTTTAGGTTTCTAATTTCAGCTATGGTTTTATAGTCAAGATATTTCCGATACACAAAAGGTCGGATGATGGTGTCAATTTTTTTTTGGTTTCCAATGATAACTCTCTGTTTAATCCAAGCATATCGCTCCCACTCTCTTCCATAATTTAGGTAATAATCCTCCAGAAAATTGAGGGAGGGTACCTGAACACCTTCAGACCCATGCGGCCTTAATCGAGTATCTACACGGAAGACAAAACCATTTTCATTATTGTGATTAAGAGCAAAGATAATCTTTTTAGCAAAATTAAGAACCTGCGTCTTATATTCACGATCGTCATTTGAAGGATAATCATGAGCAAAAATCAAATCGATATCAGAAGATACATTAAGCTCCCCACCACCTAATTTGCCCATCGCAATGATATAGAAGTGTTGCTGAACTTCTAAAAATTCTTTTTTATAAAAATTAAAAACGGCAGTTATAGCCTCGTTTGCAAAATGCGAGATGATTTCGACCACATTTTTATAATCGATAATTCCCAGTAGGTCTTGAAAAATAAGCTTGTTTAGTACTTGATTTCTAGATGTTCTTAGATTATTCAAAAATAACTGTTCTTCTTGACAGTCACTGGGAATAATTTTTTCAACCTCAGACACGGTAAAAGGATCGTAAGCAGCTTTCTCCAGATACTCAAGTATGACTGGGTTTGCTATCGAGCGTTTAAAATAACGGCTCCACTGAGATACTTTTTCTATGTCTTGTTTCAATACATTCATTGGTTTAGGTATGTGAAAAACTGAATTTATATTACATTATTTGATGACATTTCTTCACTAATTTGGCAAAATTACACACTTTATCAATAGTTTAAGAACATAATCAGTGATTTAATTAAATCACACAATTCAATATAGAGAGAAATGCATGGTTGATTACGTAATCCCTTTTGAAAAACTCAGGAATACCGACGTTGGTTCGGTGGGCGGAAAAAATGCTTCATTGGGAGAAATGATATCTCAACTGACACAGAAAGAAATTCGTGTTCCAACTGGATTTGCAACCACAGCGCAGGCTTTCCAGGAGTTCCTTAAGCATAATAATCTTGGAGTGCAAATTGAGTCTGAACTTGAGCACCTCGATACCAATGATGTCCAACAACTTGCAGCCTCTGGTAAAAAAATTCGTAATTGGATTATGCAAACCCCTTTTCCTAAGGAACTGGATCACGCTATTGAACAAGAATATGAAACTCTCATTAAACGCTCATCCAATGAGATGACCTTTGCAGTTCGATCATCAGCAACTGCTGAAGATCTTCCAGACGCTTCATTCGCAGGGCAGCAAGAAAGTTTCCTTAACATTCATGGTATTGATAATATTAAAAAAGCAATTAAAGAAGTATTTGCTTCTCTTTACAATGACCGGGCAATTTCTTACCGTGTTCATAAAGGGTTTATTCATGCAGATGTTTCAATTTCAGCCGGTGTGCAACAGATGGTCAGAAGTGATATTGGTTGTGCGGGAGTAATGTTTTCAATCGACACTGAATCAGGATTTAAGGATGTTGTTTTTATTACCTCATCTTACGGCTTAGGAGAAACGGTCGTTCAGGGTGCAGTAAACCCTGATGAATTCTATGTACACAAACCCCTTTTGAAAAAAAACTTTCCGGCTATTGTTAAAAAAACAATAGGCTCAAAAAAAATTAAAATGATTTTCTCGAATTTAAATGAGGCTGGAAAAAGTACCGAGACGATTGATGTTAATCCACAAGATGCGGATCAATTTAGTTTAACTAACGAAGAAGTTCTTGAATTAGCAAAATATGCAGTTACCATCGAGGAGCATTACGGCTGCCCTATGGATATTGAGTGGGGAAAAAATGGCTTAGACAATAAACTTTATATTCTTCAAGCACGACCTGAAACAGTTAAGTCTCAGAAAAAAAATGTTACCGAAACTTATAAATTAAAAGAAACCAGTAAAGCTATTGTAGCTGGCAGAGCAGTGACTCAAAAAATTGGAACAGGCCCCGTAAGAGTTGTTACTGATCCAAACGAGATGCATACAGTACAACCGGGTGATATCTTAGTCGCAGACATGACAGACCCTAATTGGGAGCCCGTTATGAAACGTGCTTCTGCATTAGTCACTAATCGTGGTGGACGAACTTGCCACGCCGCGATTATTGCTCGTGAGTTAGGCATTCCAGCTATTGTTGGAAGCGTAAATGCCACCGAATTATTAAACGATGGAGATATTGTCACTGTATCCTGTGCTGAGGGAGAAACCGGAATTGTTTACCAAGGCCAGCTTGATTTTGATATTGACATTCAAGAAGATGGTGAGCTACCCAAACCCCCTGTAAAAATTATGATGAATGTAGGTAATCCAGATATGGCTTTTACCTTCGCTCAAATTCCTAACCATGGTGTTGGTTTAGCAAGACTTGAGTTTGTCATTAACAACATTATCGGAGTGCACCCAAAAGCAATTATTAATTATGCGGCTATGCCAAATGATATCAAGAGCGTTATTGATCATAAGGCAAAAGGCTATAAAGATCCTGAGGATTTTTACATCAGCAAGGTGGCTGAAGGAATCGCGACCATTGGGGCTGCGTTTTACCCTAATCCAGTAATTTTAAGAACCTCTGATTTTAAGTCAAACGAATACAAAAAATTAGTTGCAGGTGATATTTACGAACCTGATGAAGAGAATCCCATGATCGGATTCAGAGGGGCTGCACGTTATCGCTCTGATGAATTTAAAGACTGTTTCGCTCTGGAATGCAAAGCTCTGAAAAAAGTGCGTGATGAATTAGGCCTCACTAATATTGAAATCATGATTCCATTTGTTAGAACACTAGATGAAGCTAAAGCGGTAATTGAAATTTTACAAACTCACGGATTAAAAAGAGGAGAAAATGGGCTCAAAGTCATCATGATGTGTGAAGTACCATCCAATGCAATCCTTGCAGATGATTTCCTTGATCTGTTCGATGGCTTCTCGATTGGCTCAAATGATTTAACTCAACTCACACTGGGGACCGATCGCGATTCAGGTATTTTAGCAGATGGATTTGATGAAAGAGATCCTGCGGTCATGAAATTAATTGAGCAGGCAATTTCATCCGCCAAGAAAAAAAATAAATACGTTGGTATTTGTGGACAAGGTCCGTCAGATCATGATGATTTTGCTCAATGGCTGGTTGAAAAAGGAATTACTTCAGTCTCATTAAATCCAGATACAGTGGTTTCAACCTGGAAAAAAATCTCTAATTAATGGCTAACGATCTTAAACGTCGTGCTTTTTTTATTTCTGATTGAACAGGTATTACTGCCGGATCACTTGGCGGTCTTTTGGCGCATTTTCCAGAAACAGAATTTGAGCAAATTCGAATCCCTTTTACAGATTCACATCAAAAAATTGAAGATGCCCAAAAACGTATTGTAAATGCCAAATTAATCAATGGTTTGCGTCCTGTAGTCATTATGTCTATTGGGAGTAATGAATTAAGGAGCGAACTGAAAGAAGTTGATGCCTACTACATTGACCTGTTTGAATCTTTTATATTTCCTTTAGGAAAAGAATTGCAACAAGATCCTCTCACCCGCCCGGGTGTTGCTCATAGCATGAATGGAGCAAATTATGGTAATCGGATTGAGGCGATCAACTTTGCACTCGGTCATGATGATGGGATGACCCATAATGGTCTAAATCAGGCTCACGTTATATTAGTCGGCGTTTCTCGCAGTGGAAAAACGCCAACTAGTATTTACTTGGCGATGCAGTTTGGCATCAAAGCAGCCAACTATCCCTTGATTCCTGAAGACTTTGAACGAGGAACTGTCCCACCTATTCTCGAAGGTTATATCGATAAAATTTTTGGTCTAACCATTCAAGCGAACCGCTTAAGCTCATTAAGAAGTGAGCGCAGGCCCGACAGCCATTATGCCTCGATTGAAAACTGTAAAGATGAAATTAAAAAAGCAGAAAAATTGATGCAAAAACTGGGTGTGCCAATTGCAGATTCGACAAGTCGCTCCGTCGAAGAATTGTCTGCAATCATCATCCAGCACATTAACAAAAACTAGTTAATGTTGTAGGGCTTTAGGATCTTCTTAATATCATTTGATTCTGGATTGGTCATGCTTGAGAACACATGGACTTTTTCAAAATTAGGCATGACAACAAATTTATAAAAATTCCACATCGGAGCCTTGCCAGTTACCTCGCTGAGTTTCTGATATATCGGATTGGCTTTAGGACCCACAACACTTGATTTTTCCATCATTGGAAATTCAACGGCATAAGTTAATTTGCAGAATTTTTGTATATCCTCGTTTGAGCCTGGTTCTTGATTAAAATCGTTGGATGGAAAACCGACGATTAAGAGCTTATCTTTATTATTGGCATATAATTTTTCTAAATCTTCAAACTGGGAAGTAAATCCGCATTTACTCG
The DNA here is from genome assembly GCA_030827595.1 of Burkholderiales bacterium. Classification (GTDB taxonomy): domain Bacteria; phylum Pseudomonadota; class Gammaproteobacteria; order Burkholderiales; family Methylophilaceae; genus BACL14. The sequence goes on along the minus strand of JAURED010000005.1, from coordinate 11,467 downwards.
CCGTATTGACAAAGATAATTGGCTTATCTTTATATTCACATAAATTAAAATTTTCACCCTGAAGTGTTTTTAAAGGAGTGTCGTAAAAATTACCACAGGCCCCAGAACTCACTACAGGAAATATAAATAAAGAGAGTATAGATAATATTTTTTTCATAATTCGTATGATCCTTAATAAATTTAATTGTTCAATTCTTTTTTCGCCACACCCAAGGTGGAAGCGCTTTTACATTTTTAAACAAACCTAAAAATTGCCTTTGAGCCATCTGTTCTGCTTGATCATAAAATTTTTGATCATCCTCATTAAGACTTTCTTGATATTGTCGATAAAACCACGCGCATCCTTTTCTAATCATAGCAAGATTGATATCAACTTGATCAATCTTTATTTTAGCTAAAATTCTCTGATAACGATCTTGCCCAAACTTGACCAACTGTATTGGTTTATTTTCAATTAATTCAACCAAGCATTGTCTTGATTCTTTTCCAAACTCCTGTTTTAACTCTGGTGCGTCAATGCCTACTAATCGAATTTTTTTATATTTTGTATCCCCCTCTTTTAAAAAATGAACCGTATCGCCATCAATTATCTTTATAATATTCCCATTTTCTGTTGAACTATAAGTAAAACCATTTAGACTAAAAAAAATGAACCATAAACTTATAAATATTATTTTTTTATCCATTATTTTTAATCTCATTTTTATTAGGACATTATCAGCCAATGAAGAAACCTCTGTCCAATATTATTTTGATGATCGTTATAATTATTACTCCGATTCAGAAAGAATTGCCACACGTGTAAACAGAAGAATTTTTTATCGTCATTCCGATGTATTTAAAGAAGCATTAGCCGACTATCAGCAATCTATTAACAAGATAACCTACAGTCAATGTCAAAAATCAAATACCTCAGACTTTATTATCAAGCTTGAACCTAATTTCTTTTACAACCCGCTCATGCAAACGATGTATGCTGATTTAAATTATTACATTTACCAAGAGCCATCAAAGCAAGTTAATCATGGAACACTCTCCATAAAAAAACAAATGTATATTCAAGCCCGACACGATATCCAGCTCAAAAATCTTTATTTGGAATTTTTAAATCAGCTGTCTGAAAAATTACCGACTAGTATTTCGGATCAAAAAATCAACGGAGAGTTTTGTAAGTTAATCTAAATTAGATCTATTGATATTCATTTATCGCAACTCTAGTTTTATTATCACTAATGATCAGTATTCCTTTTTCATAAGCACAGGACAACCCATTTACCTTGGTATAGACCGAACCCTGCCCAGTGACTTGAGATAATAATTTTCCCTCATTACAGACTAATTTTTTCGGATCTTGTGGCTGTGATACTAAGTGTTGCACAACGATACCGAAGACTAAGAAGAGCATCGTTAGAGCTACGAGATGTTTCAAGACTGTTTTCACCATTCTTGATACCTGTCTAAGTTAAATACACAACATATTGTATCTGATTAACAAAAAAAATCAATTTGTTGTTATTTTTTGTGTGGAAGTAATTAATGGCGGAAGGGGCGGGATTCGAACCCGCGTTAGGGAGTTCACCCTAAACACGCTTTCCAGGCGTGCGACTTAAACCACTCATCCACCCTTCCGAGAAATTTTGCATATTATACATAGATAGCTCATGAGAATGTTGACTTGATTAAAAATCCAAATGGCTTTAATGTAATAGATCTACTTAGCTTAATAACTATTTATTCATTACAGCTAATTTTATTTTTGGGAGGAAAGAAAAATGGCGTTTGATACACTGAAGAACCTTGGAATTGATAGTCCATTCAAGGAAAGATATGATAATTTTATTGGTGGTAAATGGGTTAAACCTGTTGAAGGTAAATACTTTGAGAACATCACTCCACTAACCGGCAAGCCTTTTTGTGAGGTTGCAAGATCGACCGAAGCTGATATCAATTTAGCCTTGGATGCAGCCCATGCAGCCAAAGATGCATGGGGTAAAACAAGCCCTACTGAAAGAGCAAATATTCTAAATAAAATTGCTGATCGCATGGAGCAAAATCTTGAAAAAATTGCACTCGCAGAAACAATTGATAACGGTAAACCTATTCGAGAAACAATGGCTGCAGACATTCCCTTAGCGATCGATCATTTTAGATACTTCGCAGGAGCCATTCGTGCTCAAGAAGGATCGGTCTGTGAAATTGATCACGACACCGTGGCCTACCATTTTCATGAACCTCTTGGGGTGGTTGGTCAAATTATTCCTTGGAATTTCCCGATTTTAATGGCGGCATGGAAACTTGCACCAGCTATTGGTGCTGGCAACTGCGTGGTTATGAAACCTGCAGAACAGACTCCCGTGTCCATCCTGATTGTAGCTGAAATTATTGGCGACCTTCTCCCTCCTGGAGTGCTGAATCTTGTGAATGGGTTTGGTCTTGAAGCAGGCAAACCTCTAGCTAGCTCAAGCAGAATTGCTAAAATTGCTTTTACCGGTGAAACCACAACTGGTCGATTAATTATGCAATATGCGTCGCAAAATATTATTCCGGTAACACTTGAACTCGGTGGCAAATCTCCTAATATTTTCTTTGAAGATGTTATGGATAAAGATGATGCTTATTTCGATAAAGCCTTAGAAGGATTCACGATGTTTGCTCTAAACCAAGGTGAAGTATGTACTTGCCCTTCTCGTGCATTGATTCAAGAATCGATATACGACGCCTTTATTGAGCGTGCCATTGAGAGAACTAAAGCAATTAAAAGTGGATCGCCACTGGACGCAGCGACTATGATTGGTGCGCAAGCATCAAGCGAACAACAAGAAAAGATCATGTCTTACATTAAACTTGGTCAAGAAGAAGGCGCTGAACTATTAACGGGTGGTAATCAACGCTCGCTTGATGGTGAACTTTCAGGGGGCTACTATATAGAGCCAACAATCCTTAAAGGGCATAACAAGATGAGAATTTTCCAAGAAGAAATTTTTGGTCCAGTGGTCTCAGTCACTACCTTTAAAGATGAGGCTGAAGCGCTTGCAATTGCTAATGATACTCTGTATGGATTGGGATCAGGTGTTTGGACGCGAAATGGCAATACCGCTCATCGTATGGGCCGTGGCATTCAAGCTGGACGTGTTTGGACTAATTGTTATCATGCTTACCCAGCCCACGCTGCCTTTGGTGGGTATAAACAATCTGGTATCGGTCGTGAAAACCACAAGATGATGCTTGATCACTATCAGCAAACTAAAAATTTATTGGTCAGTTACAGCGAAAATAAATTAGGTTTCTTTTAGCCTGCTAAATTAGTATAAAATGAAGGCTGCTATTAAACGCAGCCTTTTTTTATGATTACACGAATTACATCAACCGACAAAGCAAACCAACTTATAGATGAGCTGGTAAAGATTCATGGGCCCGTCATGTTTCATCAATCTGGGGGTTGTTGTGACGGGAGCGCACCAATGTGTTATCCCCAGGGTGAATTCTTTTTAGGGAACAGTGACGTTTGTCTTGGAGAAGTTCATGGTGTTCCTTTTTACATGAGCTTTACTCAATTTGAGTATTGGGAACATACTCACCTCACTTTAGATGCCATACCAGGTACTGGAGGCCAATTTTCATTAGAGAGGCCAACAGGTTTGCGTTTTTTTATTCGCTCCCGCCTCTACTCAGATGAGGAATGGAAATACCTCTCACAACACCCAGTAAAAAGATGTGGCTAGCTGAGCATAGCAAACCATCTTCATGTAGAATATTAATTGGCGGGTCACCTCGCATTGTAAGTTAGCCAACCTGGTCAGGTGCGGAAGCAAGCAGCCACAACTAATGAAGCAAGTGCCGAGATTATGGCTCGCCTTAACTTTTAAACATTATGAAAAATCAAGCATTAGCAAGAAAATGGCGCCCGAAAAATTTTGACTCCATCGTGGGTCAAGAATTTACTATACAAGCAATTAAAAACTCCATTCAAAATGAACGCATTCATCATGCCTACTTATTTTCTGGAACTCGTGGGGTCGGAAAAACAACAATTGCCCGAATCTTTGCTAAATGCTTGAATTGCCAAACTGGGGTCACCGATACCCCCTGCTGCGAATGTTCCTCATGCCTGGAAATTGATCAATCAAAAGCCATCGATGTGATTGAGCTGGATGCAGCATCAAATACCCAAGTCGATAACATGCGTGAGTTGATGGAAAATGCTAATTATCAACCGACCTCTTCGCCATACAAAGTTTTTATCATTGATGAAGTGCATATGCTTTCGAAAAGCTCATTTAATGCGATGTTAAAAACACTTGAGGAGCCCCCGGCCCATGTTATTTTTATTTTGGCAACCACCGATCCTGAAAAAATTCCAGTCACAGTAATTTCTCGGTGCTTACATTTTAATTTGATGCAAATGACCAATGAAGAACTTATTGGTCAATTAAAAAAAATATTTGATGAAGAAAAAATTAACTATGATGAGGCAGCCGTTGACATGATTGCTCAATTTGCTGAGGGAAGTATGCGGGATGCATTGTCCTTGGCGGACCGAGTAATTAACTACACCAATGGGGAAGTAATCAGTGAAAAACTTCAGGCCATCCTAGGGATAATATCTAAGGACACAACGACCAATTTAATAGAGGCCATTGTGACCAATAAGAAGGATGCTGTGCAATCCATTTTATCGACAATTAAGACGGCAAACTTATCCTATGAAAATATATTAAAAACCTTGTCAGAGAGATTTTATGAGATCTCTGTGGAGCAAACCTTTAATGAGCATCCGGATCGTAAAAAATCCATGGCAGATGTCATTGAACCCAAATTACTTCAGACACTTTATCAAATTACCATTCATGGATTAAAAGACCTTCCATTAGCGCCTAATCCCTATGTTGGTTTTGTTATGACGGTGATCCGATTAATGAACTTCATGCCAAATCATAATCCGAATAAAGTATCTATAGAGCCAAATAAAGAGACGCAAAGCAACGCAATTAAAAAACCTAATTCCACCGAAGAAGCTGAAAAAAAAAATTTAACATCTGATGATATTGATATAAAAATCAACCCAAATAATTGGCGTCAAGTTGTCGAGCAACTTAAACATGGGATGGCAAAGACACTCGCGCAGAATTGTGAAATTATTTCGTATAGTGATCAGCAACTTTACCTCGCAGTGGACGATAAATTTAAACACCTAAATAACGATAAATACATCAACATTCTTGAGTCATCGCTTCTTGAATTAACGGGTGAAAGAGTTCGCGTTTATATTCAAGAGGCTGAAACCACGCAAACGCCAGCTCATGAAAAAAATCTTGAAGACACTGAGGCTTTAAAACATGCAACAAATTCAATAAAATCCGATCAAAATTTGGAAAAAATATTAAATGAGTTTGAGGGTCAAATTATTGAAGAGACCATCAAACCAATCAATCACTAAGAGGAGACGTTATTATGGCAAAAGGCGGCATGGGAAACCTAATGAAGCAAGCTCAAATGATGCAAGCCAATCTTCAAAAAGCTCAGAATGAACTGGGTAATATTGAAGTCGAAGGCTCAGCAAGTAATGGGCAAGTAAAGATCACTATGACTTGTAAAAATGAAGTCAGGAAAGTTTTTATTGATGATTCTTTGATGCAAGATAAAGAGCTACTAGAGGATCTTATCCTGGTGGCCTTAAAAGACACACAAGCAAAAATTGAAGCCACAACCAGTCAAAAAATGTCTGGGCTTGTTCCCCCAGGCATGAACCTTCCTTTCTAAGAAAAGAATATCATGTCAAAAGTGCTTGATGAATTAATAGATAGCATCAAATGTCTGCCTGGTGTTGGTCCAAAATCTGCTACCCGGATGGCTTATTATCTTCTCCAACGTGATCCAAAAGGCGCGAGGCGCTTAGCAAATTCAATACTCAATAGTTTTGAGTTACTCGGAAAATGCTCATCATGTAATAATTTTTCAGAATCACCCACTTGTGACTTGTGTCTCGATCCAAAGCGTAACAAAAAAGTCTTATGTATTATTGAAATGCCAACCGATCTTCTAATGTTTGAACAGACACATTCCTTTGACGGCATTTACTATATCTTAATGGGTAGACTATCTCCTCTAGATGGAATTGGTCCAAAAGATTTAAATATGGGTGGCCTCTATGATCGTTGTAAGGATGAACAAATTGAAGAGATCATCATCGCCACAAACTTTACCAAAGAGGGTGACGCAACGGCAACTTACATCACCGAATTACTCAAAGATTTAGGAAAGAAATTGAGCCGAATTGCAAGGGGGATGCCCTCTGGGTCAGAAATCGAGTATACCGATTCAGGCACCTTGGCTCAGGCTATATCAGAGCGAAAAACTATTAATCAAAAGTTTTAAATCATTTGATGAATTAATCACATAATCATTACCCCAAACTTCTACATTTTCTTTAGGATCAATGTATCCATAAGCAGCTAATACCGAACCAACATTGGTTTTATTCGCCGCAATAATGTCACGTTCCCCATCTCCAATATAGAGGACTTCAGAAGGATTTAAATTTTCTTGAACAAGAGCACTGACCAGCATGTCGTTATCTGGTTTAGGTTTAAAACCATCATCTGGACTGATCACAAACTTAAATAGATGTTGTATATCAAGCCGTTCAATAATTTTATTAGTAAAAATTTTTGGTTTGTTGGTAACTATGCCTAAGATTATATTTTGTTGATACAAATCTTTAAGTAAAATTTCCAAATCATTAAACAGACTCACATTATCGGCACAAACAGTGAGATAAAATTCAATAAATTCATTTACCAACCCTTGTGAATCTATCTCCTCCTTGGAAAAACGCTTTAGCAAAAAGGCTAAGGTTCCATTCGAGGAACAAGCCAATCCCTCTTGATATGAAATTTCAAGTTGATTGTGTTGTTTAAAAACATGATTGGCTGAAGCAATTAAATCAGGCGCTGTGTCTACTAAGGTTCCATCAAAATCAAAGATGATTGCTTTAATCATCGTTGTGTTGAAGTTCCATAAGGTAATTGACTGAAACATCATTACCCAGCGAATACGTTTTCAAGAATGGGTTATAACTCATGCCCTTTATATCGGTTATTTTTAAGCCAACCCTTGTGGACCAAGCTTGGATTTCATCGGGTCTGATAAATTTATCGTACTGGTGAGTCCCCTTGGGTAACATTTTTAAAACATATTCCGCCCCAATAATAGCAAATAGGAAAGCTTTTGGATTACGGTTAATCGTTGACAGATAAAGCCTACCATTTTTATTTAATAACTTAGAACAGGCTTCAATAATTGAAGCAGGATTGGGCACATGCTCTACCATTTCAAGGCAGGTGATTACATCATATTTTGTCTTATTTTTTTTTAAAAATTCTTCTATATTCAATAATTTATAGTCAATACTTAAATTACTTTCTTTCGCATGGAGTTGTGCTATTTTAATTGCAATTTGACTTTGATCAAGACCAGTTACCTCAGCGCCTAGCTGCGCCATCGACTCACTCAATATCCCTCCTCCACAACCCACATCCAAGACTCTTTTACCTTGTAAGGGAAAATTTTCATTAATAAAATTAAGGCGCAAGGGGTTGATGTCATGTAACGGCTTGAACTCTGAAGTGGGGTCCCACCATTTATGAGCAATCTGATTAAATTTTTCAACCTCAGAGGGGTCAACGTTTACTGTATTTTGTTTTGCCATAATTTTACTTTTTCAATTGCACTTTCAGCATCATCCAGATTGACTAACTGTTTATTTTTAAATTTCAATTGACCTTCCACCCAAACATGTTGAACATTATCTCGACTTCCTGAATAAATCAGACTGGATAGTGGGTCATACACCGGCTGGGTAAAGATAGTTGATAAGTCAAAGGCTACTATATCCGCTTTTTTACCCACTTCTATTGAGCCGATTGTGCTATCAAGGTCAAGTGATTTAGCGGCATCAATAGTCACCATATCCATCAGATCTTCTGATTTTAAAAACTCATGTTCGTTCCCGTCGTTGCGCTGTAATAATGAAAATAATCTTAAATCATCTAATACACTCAGCTTGTTATTGCTCGCCGATCCGTCGGTTCCAATGCTGACAAATTTTGCCTTATCTATCATTGAATTTATCGGTGGGATACCACTAGCGAGTTTCAAATTAGAGGATGGACAAGAAATTATATTAATCTGGTTACTTTCAATGAGCCTAAGGTCAGATTCATTCAGGTGTACACAGTGAACACCCATAAAATCGGGCCCTAAAATACCTAGCCTATGAAGTCGGTCTATTGGCCTGATACCGAATTTTTTTAAACCTTCATTAATTTCCCATTCTGTCTCATGAAGATGACAGTGAATATTTAACCCAAGTTGATCGGCATAGGTTCGAATTTTTTTAAAAGATTCATCAGAGACGGTATAGGGAGCATGGGGAGCCAAAGATGTTGAGATTAGAGACTCATCTCTGAAGTGATCCCTAAATGCGAATCCTTTGTCAAAATAGTCAGTAAAATCACTGGCATAGTTTGTCTTAAAATCAATAAATACTAGACCGATATTTGCTCTTAGGCCTATTTTAATGGCTGCTTTAGCCGTTGCCTCTGGATAAAAATACATATCATTAAAGGTGGTTACACCTGAGCTTATCATCTCTAAACAGGCTAACTGGGAGGCCTCAAATACCAAGTCATGATTTAAAAATTTGGCTTCATTGGGCCAAATAGACTGCTCAAGCCAGTCAGTTAATTTTTGATCATCGGCAATACCTTTAAGAAATGTCATTGCCGAATGGGTATGCATATTAATTAACCCTGGCGTCAGAATGGATTCTCCCAGGTCGATAATATTTGCTTGATTATTTAATTCTGAAGGAGCGATCTCATCAATTAACCCATTTTTTATAAAAACGGTGTGATTATGAAGTAATTCTTGATGATTATTAGCGGTGTAAATCCAGCGGGCTTTAATTCCAAAATGAGTTTTATTTGAGCTATCCTCGAGCATTAACTCAACTCAAATGGATGTTTAATTAATATAGTCTCGTCCCTTTCAGGCCCTGTTGACACAATGTGAATTGGAATCCCGGTGATTGCCTCTATTTTTTTTAGATAGCCTTGCGCATTAGCTGGTAAATCTTGCCATTGCTTGACCCCAAAGGTGGAATCTCGCCATCCCGGCATGGAAATGAATTGTGGCTTACACTGTGCCACTTCATCTGCACTAAGGGGTGGAGTATCAATCAAGGTTCCATTGAATTCATAATGCGTACATATTTGTATTTCATCCAGACCATCCAACACATCAAGCTTCGTAATACAGAGCCCTGATAAACCATTAACCATCGCTGAGCGCTTCAGCGCAACAGCGTCAAACCAACCACATCTTCTTTTTCGTTTAGTGACCGTGCCATACTCCCGACCCACTTCTGACATTTGAAATCCAGGAGTTCCTGCTTCTTCAATATCGAGCTCACTGGGGAAAGGCCCGCCCCCTACTCTTGTGGTGTAAGCCTTGGTGATACCCAAAATATAATCCAGTTTATTTGGACCAATTCCAGAACCTGCAGAGGCTTGTCCTGCAACACAATTTGAGGATGTTACAAAGGGGTAGGTACCGTGATCAATATCCAGCAAAGCCCCTTGAGCCCCCTCAAACAAAATATTTTTATTCTCTTGATTAAGATCATGAATTTTTTTAGAAATATCAACAACCATAGGCCTAATTGCATCTGCAACTGAAGAAAGTTCATTAAAAACCTCATCAAAACTCACTTCAGGTGCATGCAATTGATGCTTCAGAATAAAATTATGATGATCCAGTAAATCTGTGAGTTTGGCTTTTAATGTCTCTAAATTAAATAAATCATAGACCCGAATCGATCTGCGAGCCACCTTGTCTTCATAAGCCGGTCCAATACCTTTTCCAGTGGTGCCAATCTTTTTAGTGGCTGATCTCGCCGCCTCCCGCGCCTGATCAATCATGACATGAGATTTGATAATCAAAGGGCAGCCCGGGCTAACAAATAGACGATCACGCACATTAAGGCCATCAGCCTCAAGGATATCTATTTCTTTGAGTAGATGGCTAACATCGAGCACGACCCCATTGCCAATCAAGCAAGCAACTCCAGATCGAACAATGCCCGAAGGAATTAAATTCAGTTTGTATTCTTTTTGTTTTCCATTGGTTTCAATGACCAGCGTATGGCCAGCGTTATGTCCGCCCTGAAAGCGAACTACTGCTGAAGCATGGTCCGTCAACCAATCCACTATCTTACCCTTTCCCTCGTCACCCCATTGGGTTCCAATTACCACAATATTTTTGTTCATAAATTACCCAATGAATAAGAGCCTTCGCAAATCAAATGTAAACCCAACCGCTGGCCTCTTTTTACCGAAGCTTGAAGTAAGATTTTCAAAACGCCCCCCTTTAGCAAGAGCTGAGGTGTATTTTGCTGAATAAGCTGAGAAAATTAAACCTGAATGATACTCATAACAATCCACGTCTGAGACATCGATAATATAATCTGTACCACTCGGTAATGATTTAACAATATTCTTAATATTTTTGATTGTTTGAATGACTTTAATATTCCCTGCGAAAAGCTCTGCTAATTCTTTTAATGCATTGTTATCGCCGTATATAGTCAAAAACTTTTTGATTTTATCGATTTTTACTTTTGTGAGATTTTGTTGCAAGGTTTCAATAATAGAAACGCTATCTTTTTTGGCAAACAGCATCCTAAGCTGTGGTGAATCAAAACTCGAGAGTCCTAGGCTATTGAGAAATTCTGTGTAGATTGAAATGTCGTTAAATGATAATAAAATATTATTTAATTTCAATAATTTAAACGATTTAATTAAAGTGTTTACTACATCAATATCGGCATCAATTTTATCATTTCCATAGATCTCAACACCGACCTGAAGCTCTTCCCGGGACTGATTAAATAAATTGGTGTTTGTTTTTAGAACGGAGCCACAATAACAATACCTCCGAATATCGCTAATTGAAGTAGAAAGGTAATTATCGATCCTGGCTGTCTGAATGGTAAGGTCTGGTGTAATGCCAATTAACCTGCCCGTCAGTGGATCTGGTATCTTAAACATATCACTGTCAACAGATTCTCCACTGAATGAGACATTGTCAGCAAACTCAATCATTGATGGATTAATTAACTCAAACTTATTCTTTAAAAAATAATCAACGAGAGTGCGTCTAGATTTTTCAAGCTCTAAAGCACGTTTTGGATAAAGATCCTCAACCTTGTCAGGTATAGACCAGGTATTAATCATAAGCTTTGTATCCCGTAAAATAAAACAATGATTCCCATCACCAACATTGCCAATCCATAGGTTCTCAACTGACCTGGATTATAATTAGAAATGTTACGTATGAGATTTTGCCATAAATTAGGGAATAATAGGGGCAAAATACCCTCTAATATCAAAACTAGCCCTAGCGAGGT
>JAURED010000014.1 GCA_030827595.1 Burkholderiales bacterium | reverse complement strand
GGTTAATCTATTGAGAGCATTATGGCTAATTTTTTTGAGAGTGGCTTTACCGTCTTGCAAGAGCTTGCAAAACTAAAACAAAAAGAGAAGAAAGACAAAATCCTCGCTGAGGCTAAGAAGGCAAAAAAAAAGGCAACTAAGAAATAGTTGCCTTTTTAATCAACAACACATTATTCCATGATGGTAACGTTGACTGCTTGAGGGCCTTTTTGACCTTCGCCAACTTCATAATTTACCTTGTCATTATCTCTAAGAACCGGATGTGCGCCTGTTGGCGATCTGTATTCGGTGTAATGAACAAAAAGATCTTTGCCTCCGTCATTGGGCATAATAAAACCAAAACCTTTATCCTCATTAAACCATTTAACAATTCCTGTTGCCATGTGTATTCCTTTTTAAAAATTTAGTAGTAAGTATTAATTTATGGGGAGTTATGAAGTATTAAAAGACTAAGTGAAAGTGCAACTTTAGATTCTAAGCGTAAATAACAAGCGTAAATTAAGGGCTCACTATCCCCTTTTTTTGTGGCCAAGTCAATTAAAAGCAAAAATAGATGTAACTTTTCAAAAAATAGGGGATCATAGCAATGTAGGTTCTAATAAAGCCATTTTAAGAAAGCCGAGATTTTATGAAAAAAATTATTTATATCGTCATAATTTTGTTGCTTGTTCTAACATATTTTTATATCTACCCAGAGCGTTGTGAAAAATTACTCGGGGATGAGAATTTTATTTGTGAGCTTGGCTGGTAAAAGCTAAACCATAATATTTTTAAAAGGAAAAAAATGACTTATATTAAGTCGGGTGTGTTCTTGTTTTTATTTTTTTTGTTAAGCATTGCTCAGGCTAAAGTTATCAATATTGAATGTGATTTAAAGATGACGATCAGCACGGATTGGGCGTCTTCGGATACAGACAATCAAAAAGAAGTCTGGACCTATGACGACCAAAAGGGTTTACGATCAGCACACACTCAATACCTTTTAAAAGAGTGCAAATTAGGTGAGGAAGAATTGGTGTGCGAAAAGTACACCATTCAAAATACGGATCAAGCTAACGCATTCTATGAAAAAACTTACTTAAATCGATATAACCTGTTATTAAAAGATTATTCTGAAAAAGAGTTAACCAAAGGTCAGTTTTCCTCGCGCATGCGTGAAGGCACATGTTCCTTGATCAATTAATCAAGGATTTTCTTGCCAAACCTGAACTAAATTTGATATTCTTCATCATAACGGTAGCCAAAAGCTAAACGTTAATAATGTATCTCACAAGGAGAAAAGAAACATGCCCAGCTATCATACTAGCGGTTTTGAGGTAATGAAAACCCTATCAGAGGAAAAGTTATCTTCAAAAACACATCCACAAAAAAAAACAGTTCCCAGTGAACTTGACAAGTGTTTGAGTGAAGATAAAGAATGTCAAACTCGGTATTTAGAAGCATTCGGTGATTGCGCATAATATCATGATGAATTGATGCAGCGTTTTCTTTTAGCTTTTTTATTATTCTTTCAAACTTTTACAACCTCTTCTATGGAAAAAAAAGAAATATATTTAGCCGGTGGCTGTTATTGGGGTCTTGAATACCTTCTCCAAGATTTGGATGGCATTATAGAAACCACCGTGGGTTTTTCCGGTGGGACATTAAACAATGCCACGTATGATGATGTGAAAACCGGGGAAACGGGTCATGCGGAAACCATCCAGGTGATTTATAACGCCGAGATAATCTCAACAGAAAAATTATTGTTTGAATTTTTTAGAATGCATAATCCAACCACAATCAATCAACAAGGCAACGACAGGGGAACGCAATACCGATCGGCTATCTTTTATGTCACGGAAGATCAAAAGCAAGCAATTCACAATGTCATCAGCCAGGTGAATGCCTCTGGACATTGGCAAGATCCAGTCGTCACCGAAATCCATCCATTCAAAAATTTTTACCCTGCTCAAGAATCTCACCAAAATTATTTAAAGAAAAATCCAAATGGATATTCCTGTCACTTTGTGCGAGATTTTAAATTTACTGATTAAATTAAGGAGAAGTTCATGCGTTGTGCTTTTGTAAGATTATTTTTTTGGATTCTATTCTTAGTCCCTTTAACCTATGTCCCGGCGGTGATTACCCGGGTAATCGATGGTCAAACTTTGTATGAAAATACGAGACTATTTTTTATGTGTTTAGGGGCTAACTCGATGGATTCTGCCGTTGCTGACATTACCACAATTAATTGGGCCGGGTATTTGATTCAAATTGCCCTATTTATTGTTGTGTTTCAATTAATCATTGATGCTCTTACGGTGATGTGTGCCTATCGAAAAGGTTCTTCTTGCCATACCCAGGAACCCAAGATTAAAAAATCAAAGAAGAAATAGATTTCTATTTGATTTGCCACAAATACCAAGCTGCAATCGAACGATAGGGGCTTAAGTGTTGGGTGGCCTTGCCTAGTTCGGTGGCTGTAACGAGTTTATCGAATTGGAAAAGCTGGGTGTAGTTTTTGCGGAGTGCATAATCTGATGTGGGCATAACGTCCATGCGAAGTTGATTAAACATTAGCATCATTTCCACAGTCCATTGGCCTATCCCCTTAATTTGTATAAATCGCTCAATAATCATTTGATTGCTGAGCGTTTTTATTTCTTCTGCACCGGGAATAGTTTTATTCAAGCTCCATTCACTAATCTGAATAATCGTTTCTATTTTTCGTTGCGACAATCCAATCTCTTTCAAGCATTCAGAGGCTTCTAATAAATCTTCATCTGGTGGAAAGTGGCCACCGAATAATTCCTTGAATCGATTGAAGATGATGTTGCCAACATGTGGGGTTAATTGTTGAAAAAAAATACTTTTGATGACACTTTGATGGGGAAGTAAATGGTCTTTTTTTGCAAGCTGACAAGGCCTGAATTGATCAATCAATAAATTCCATGGTTTTCCAAGAGAGGCCAGATATGCCTCCCCAAGTTCAATATCCCCTACCAAGGAATAATCTTTCCCGCATAGTCTATGTATTGCCCAGTCTTTTTAAGGCTGATTTGATCAATGACTTTAATCATTCCTGACACACTTTCTTGAGCATCAATCCACCCACCCGGACCTCCCATGTCAGTTCTAACCCACCCGGGGTGAAGGGTGCAGGTTGCAATACCTTTAGATGTTAAATCATGACGCATACTTTGCATGGCGGAGTTGAGAGCAGTTTTTGAGGAGCGATAGATGTATGAGCCGCCACTGGTGTTATCGTCAATGCTTCCCATCTTGCTGGTGATGGAAATCACTTTTTTATCTTTACCAGCTTCAAGGTTAGGCAAGAATGTTTGAATCATGTGTATGGGCGCTATACTGTTAATCCTAAAACTTTCCATCCATTCGTCAATAGAAATATGGCCGAGCTGACTCCCTCTCCAAATACCTGCGTTATTAATTAAAATATCGATGGGGAGATGCGCTAACTGTTTTTGAAGGGCGTTGACTTGATCTTGATTACCTACATCCAGTCGATAAATTTCGAGTGGAACTAAGTTTTGTAAGTCATGCAATTGATCGGCTGTGTCTGGATTTCTACATGTTGCAATGACATGATCCCCACGATTTAAAAACTGACGAACAAATTCTAGACCCAAGCCTCGATTTGCTCCTGTCACAAGGATTTGACTCATTTTTTCTCCTTAAATATTCTGTTTTTCTAACTCGATTACTCTATAATATACTTCAATGATTTTAAAACAGTCAAAACTCATTCTTTTTCTGATGTTAGTGTCATCTGGATTGTTTTCAAATCCCGTTTATACGCTCAACGACCTCATCGATATGGCCAATCAAGCCAATCCTGTCATGGACGTCATTCAAGCCAAAGAAGATGCCGCAAAAGCTGGAATTACTGTGGCTGAACAATATTTGAACCCAAATGTTGGCGTCGCAGTTGGACCCTCTAAAACACGGCAGGCCCCTATCGTAGAGGATAAGAATTGGGCTATTGGCATCTCACAACCCATCGAATTTTCTGATGTGAGAAGTGCTCGTAAACAGATTGCCGAGTCAAATTTAAAGTTTGTTGATGAAGTGAATAAAGGAACCAAAATTAATTTAATGCTGAACATCAAGTCAGCCTTTTACAGTGTCATTCACAATCAGGAAATCTTAAAATTAGCCGAAGCTGACCAGAAGGTCATTCAAGACATCAGAGACCGCGTTGAGTTAAGGGTGAATGTAGGCGAGTCCCCTCGCTATGAATTAATTAAAGCTGATACAGAATTGTTGGCGGCAAGACGCGATGCTCAAGCTGCAAAACTGAGAATTCAGGAGAGTAAGTTTTTTTTAAAGGGTTTGATTGGTAACAGCATCCCAGATGAGTTTGAGTTGACCGGACAATTTCCTCAGTCCAATATTAGACTAAACAAAGTTGACGTAACGAATTTAATCGAAACCAGCCCCAGGTTGAAGCAACTGAAAGCTGCCTCCTCAGTGTTTGAGAATAAAATTAAATTAGAAAAAAATTTAGTTAATCCAGGACTGACATTAAGTGCGGGCATGAATCAAGATCCTGGTATTCGGAACTACACCATTGGGGTCAGTATCCCGCTACCAATTTGGAATCAAAGAGAAGGTGAAATTAGCCAAGCTGCAGCAAACTTAAGAGAAGTAGAGGCAACCTATGAGCAACAATCCCTTCTTTTAAAAAGAGATGTGAATGCAGCATTTCAGAGATATTTAATTGCTAAAGAACAAGTGATGACTTTTGAAGAGAGTCTTTTAGATCAAGCAGAATCGGTATTAAAAGTAGTTGAAGCCGCCTATCGATTTGGTGAGCGAGGTATTTTAGAATACTTAGATGCACAAAGAACGCAAAGGGTCGTGCGTAAAGATTATTTGTCAGCGCGATTAGATTACATCGTATCGATTATGGAGATGGAACAATTGTTAGGTTCAAAAATAATGGAGTGATATGAAAATTAAATATTTATTAATAATGTTAGTTGTATTTTTTGGAGCCTGTTCAGAAAAAAGTGATGAGGCTGAAGCTCAAAGAATTAATCCCAATGAAGTTGTAGCATCTGATGCCATGTTACAACAAATAAAGTTTCAGCAAGCAATCAAAATTCCCATTAAAAGATCATTAGACATTCCGGGTAGCATTGAAGTGAAGCAAAATTTACTTGCTCGTATTGGATCCCCGGTGCAAGGAAGGATTATCGAGATCAGTGGGATGCTCGGGCAAACCGTTAAACAAGGCGATGTTCTAGCCGTCATTAATAGCACCGAGCTTGCTCAACAACAGCTGAATTATATTAAATCAGTACAAATGGTTGAATTAAAAACGAAAGCTTATGAGCGTGCTGTTTTATTATTTGATGCAGATGTGGTCAGTGAGGCGCAAAAATTAGAGCGTAAAACAGAGCTTTCCGCGGCCAAAGCTGAAATGGAAGCCAGTAAAGATCAATTATTTGTTATGGGGATGACGTTAAAAGAAATAGAGGCGATTCAATCGGAAACTCAAATTGATGCAATTACAAGTATCGTTGCTAAAATTGACGGCAAAATTATCAAAAAAAATGTCAATGTAGGCCAAGTCGTTGAGCCAACCGAAGATATTTTTACAATCGCTGAATTAAGTGAGGTTTGGGGGGTAGCGCAAGTTCCAGAGCGACAGATCGGATTTTTAAAAGAAGGCGATGATATTTTAATCGATGTTCCTGCTTACGAAGAAAAACATGTAGAAGGAAAAATAAGCTATCTCGGAGACATCGTTGACCCAATAACCAGAACAGTGACCATAAGGACCGAGATTGATAATAGCCATGGTCTGCTCAAGCCTGACATGCTGATTACCATGAAAGTATCGGGTAAAGAGGTTGAAAAAGTCGGTGTCCCAGTAAATGCGATCGTATCGATTGACGATATCCCCAATGTATTTATCAAAATTGCTGATAATAAGTTTTTATTAAGGCCAGTCACGTTAGGCATTAAAAATAAAGAATTCATTCATATTGAAGATGGCTTACTGGAGGGGGAAGAGGTTGTCATTGACGGCGCTTTTCATTTAAACAATGAGCGTCTCTATGCAAAAGAATAATAACTTATGATTGAATCATTCATTAACGGTTCTTTAAACCAAAGACTGATTGTTTTGGTTATTTCTGCCATGTTGATTGTGGGCGGTTTTTTTGCAGCAAAAAAATTATCACTGGATGCTTTTCCTGATGTCACCAATATTCAAGTTCAAGTAGCTACAGTAGCTACTGGTAAGTCTCCTGAGGAAGTTGAACGCTTTATTACCGTCCCCATAGAAATTGCCATGACGGGCTTACCTGGCTTGGTTGAAATGAGATCATTAAACAAAGATGCTCTATCTTTGATCACCCTTGTCTTTGATGACAAAACAGATGTTTATTTTGCGCGTCAATTGGTTATGGAAAGGTTGATGCAAGTCCAAGAGAATATGCCAAAAGGCGTTTCTCCAATTCTCGGACCGGTATCTACAGGTTTAGGAGAAATATTTCAATATACTTTAGAGCTACCCGGCGAGGAGGGTCGGCAGCTGACGGTTCCTGAGCTGACAAATCGACGAACAATTAACGACTGGGTGGTTCGACCCCTATTAAGAAATATAAGTGGTGTTGCCGAGATAAACTCCCAAGGGGGTTACGTTAAACAATATCAAGTGTTAGTGAATCCTGATCGATTGGCCCACTATAAAATTAAATTATCCAGAGTATTTGAAGCTTTAGAAAAAAATAATATTAATAGTGGAGCGGGTGTTTTACCCAAAGGTGCTCAACAATATTTAATTCGTGGAGAAGGCTTAATACAGACTGTAAATGATATTGAAAATATTGTTCTGGTTGAAACAGACGGTATTCCTGTTTATATGCGAGATATTGGCGAGGTAAAAATTGGCTATGAAGTTCGCGTGGGTGCAGTTATTAAAAACGGAATTACCGAATCAGTGGGCGGGGTGGTGATGATGCTGCGCGGCGGGAATGCCAAGGAAGTTGTAAAAAATATTAAAGCTAGGGTTGAGGAAATTAACGATAAAGAATTATTGCCAGGCGGCTTAAAAATCGTGCCTTATTATGATCGAAGTGAATTGGTGAATGCGGCAATTAATACCGTAGTCAAGGTGCTTATTGAAGGCATTATTCTAGTGATTCTCATTTTATTTGTCTTTTTGGGTGATTTTAGATCCAGCATGATTGTTGTGATGACCTTGGTATTAACGCCGTTAATCACTTTTATGGTCATGAACTATTTAGGCATCTCTGCGAACTTAATGTCACTTGGAGGATTAGCAATTGCTATTGGACTGATGGTCGATGGTTCAGTGGTAATTGTTGAAAATACCTTTCATCGTTTGGGTCATAAAAAAGGAGACAATCAAAAAGCGTTGATGAAAATAGATCCAAATTTTATTAAGACCTTAGATAAATATGACGCCAAAGAGCGTCAAAATATTATCAAAAATACGGTGATTTTTAATGCGTGTAAGGAAGTCGCAACCCCAGTTCTATTTGGAGTGGGAATTATTATTTTAGTTTTTTTACCGTTAATGACCATGCAAGGCATGGAAGGAAAAATGTTTTCTCCATTAGCTTTAACCATAGCCATTGCCCTTACAATTTCATTGATTTTATCCTTCTCATTATCCCCAGCGTTATGCAGTTTCTTTTTAACCGGAGGATCCGGTGAAGATACTAAAATTATTCAAAAAATAAAAACCCCCTATGTGGCTTTATTAAAAAAAGTTTTAATAAATGAAAAAAAAGTGATCTCTGTTGCTGTTGGGTTTTTCATTGCATCTATATTAACGATTCCTTTTTTAGGTACTTCGTTTATTCCAGAAATGAAAGAAGGCTCTATTGTTCCGGGGATTGATCGAGTCCCAAATATTTCTATTGAAGAATCAATTAATATGGAATTCAAAGCCATGAGGGCCATCATGGAAGTTCCAGGTGTTAAATCTGTAGTCAGCGCCCTAGGTCGGGGAGAGAGCCCAGCCGACCCTCAGGCGCAAAATGAGTCAACACCATTGGTGAGCTTAAAACCTAAGAATGAATGGCCGGAAGGATGGACGCAAGATGACATATCTAACGCCATTAAAGAGAAAATTAAATTTCTTCCAGGGGTGGTGATCATTATGATGCAACCCATCTCTGATCGTGTAGATGAATTAGTGACTGGGGTGAGGGCGGACGTTGCGGTTAAGATTTTTGGTGATGACATCAACATACTTCGAAAAAAAGCGGATGAAGTGGCAGAGTTGGCCAAAACCATTCCAGGGGCAACTGGAATTAAGGTTGAAAAAATCACCGGCCAACAGTACTTGAATATTGTATTGGACCGAGCGGCTATTGCGCGTCATGGATTTAATGTGTCAGAAATTAACGATCTGATTGAAATGGCCATTGGGGGCAAAGAGGCAACAAGAATTTATGAGGGACAAAGAAACTTTGGAGCAGCGGTAAGATTTCCAGCTCAATACCGAGATGATGATGATGTGATTCGTAATATTATGTTGACCTCGCCTAACGGATCTAGGGTCTCTTTAGGAGACCTGGCCACTATTGAAACGCGCGATGGCCCTGCCCGAATTAGTCGTGAATTTGCAAAACGACGCGTTTATACCGGTATTAATGTTGAAGGGCGTGACTTGGGTGGTTTAGTGGCTGATTTACAAAAAGCAATCGATCAAAAACTTAACCTCCCTGATGGGTATTATATTGAGTATGGGGGACAGTTTGAAAATATGACCCGAGCTCTTGGACACCTTTCTATTATTATTCCACTCACCATTGTTGGTATCTTCTTTCTTTTGTTTTTATTATTTAATTCAGTTCGCTTTGCTACTCTAATTATCACAGTTCTTCCATTTGCAAGTATTGGCGGTATTTTTGGTTTAGCCATTACCGGAGAATATTTGTCTGTTCCTGCCTCTGTTGGCTTTATTACGCTCGCGGGCATTGCTGTATTAAATGGGGTGGTGTTAATTTCTTGCATTCAAGGTTTGCAAAAAGACGGCCTCAAACAAGATTTGGCAATTATTGAAGGCTGTAAGCAGCGATTAAGACCAGTGTTAATGACCGCTGCAGTTGCGATGTTGGCATTAGTCCCATTTTTATTTGCAACGGGTCCAGGTTCTGAGGTTCAAAAACCTTTAGCCATCGTTGTGATTGGCGGACTCATCACCTCAACATCACTCACGTTAATTGTTTTACCCGTACTGTATAAAATGTTTACCAAAAAATAAATAAAAATTGGATATGAACTTAAGACGAAAAAAAACCCAGAAATACTGGGTTTTTTTACATTCATTAAAGAATAAATTAGTTGACTGCTGCTTTTAAACCTGCGCCTGCCTTGAATGATGGAACTTTACGTGCTGGGATTTTTAACTCAGCACCCGTTTGTGGGTTTCGACCTGTTCGAGCTGCTCGTTTAGTAACCTTGAATGTACCAAAACCAATGAGAGTCACTGTGTCACCCTTTTTTAAAGCCTTGGTAATGTTTGCAATCGTAGCGTCAAGAGCACGTCCGGCATCAGCCTTTGTAGAGCCTGTTGCCCCTGCAATTGCTTCTATAAGTTCGCCTTTATTCATCTATAATTTCCTCCATATTTTTTGAATAAATTATTTAAGCTAATCACAAATAATTTTTATTATCAGCTCAAACCGCCCGTTTACTGCTGAATCTGGGCTCCTGTGAATCACTTTGCCGTGATTAAATTCAGTTGTCAAGATAATTTTCGATTTTTTTTTAAAAATAAGGACTGTAAAAATATTTTGATTAATGTTACATTAATCAAAATATGAATCAAATAAAACACACACATGGAGGCTTGAGAGTAGGGGCTGGTCGAAAAAAAGACACGGGACCTTATGCCGAACCAACAAAGGTAGTCCGTATTCCACATAGCCGTGTTGAGGCAGTGAAGAATTTTTTATTACGTAATATGACATCCAATGTAGCGTCATTCATGATGCCAGTAGAGCAAGCCAGGGTTAATCCAATAATATTATTTAGCCATAAAGTTCCTGCGGGGTTTCCATCACCAGCCGATGATCATGCGGAAAAAAGATTAGATTTAAATGAATACCTTATCGACCAAAGTGAAGCTACTTTTTTTGTTCGCATTAAAGGGGATTCTATGATCGATGCTGGAATTTTAGATAATGATATTGTGATTGTCGATCGCTCTAAGTCAGCAGCAATTAATGACATTGTGCTGGCATCTATTGATGGTGAATTCACGGTGAAGGTACTCGCTAAAAATAGTGAGGGACCATACTTAATGCCTGCAAATAAAGAATATAAACCAATCCATATTAAGCCAGACAGTGAGTTTGAAATTTGGGGGGTGGTTACTGGATCTGTCCGTAAATTTAAATAATGATTGCACTGGTTGATGTGAATAATTTTTATGTCAGTTGCGAGCGTGTCTTTAATCGATCGCTTGAAAAAACCCCTGTTGTTGTTTTAAGTAATAATGATGGCTGCATTATCTCTCGAAGCAATCAGGCCAAATTGCTAGGCATTAAGATGGGAATGCCGTTATTTAAAGCGCAATCTATTATGCGTCAACATAAAGTGATGATTTATTCGTCTAATTATCCTCTTTATGCAGATATGAGTAATCGAGTGATGCAACTGTTAGGAAAGCTTGCGGAAGATCAAGAAGTTTATTCCATTGACGAATGTTTCTTAAAATTAAAACGTACAAACTATCTACAACATGGCCGACTGATTCGATTTAAAATACTCAAAGATATTGGACTCCCGGTTTGTGTTGGCATGGCTGAAACGAAAACTTTAGCCAAATTAGCAAATTATGTGGCAAAAAAAAATCCTGAGTTTGACGGAGTGGTGTGTTTTTCTGAAATTGATTTAGCAGCTCAAAATCGTTTGATAAAAAAAATACCTGTTTCTGAGTTATGGGGTATTGGTGTTCGATTAGCAAAGCGACTGAATGCAATTGGAATTGACTCTGTATATCAGTTGAAAACAGCCAACCCAAAATGGATGAAGCAGCTCTTTGGGATCAACATGGAAAGAATGATTTATGAACTGAATGGAATTCAGTGTTACCCGATAGAATCACTTAAATCCGATCAAAAACAAATCATATGCTCAAGAAGTTTTGGACAAACAATTGATAATTTTACAGATATGGCAGATGCAATTGCTACGTTTTTACAGAGGGCTGTAGCTAAACTGAGAAAGCAAGAATTACTCACAAAGGAAATGATCTTATTTATTAGAAATAACCCATTTACTGCTAAACAGCCTATTCAATATTCGATTCGATTGAAACATGCCATCCATACGGATCATCATGAACAGCTAATGCGTTTAGCAATAGCCGGTTTAACACAAATATATCAGCATAATACGGCATATCATAAAGCGGGTATTATTTTGCTAGACTTAAAAAGAGCTCAACATGTGAATCAGGATTATGCTGCACAGACAATGCGTGCCAATTTAAGCAATACTTTGGATGCCATCCGCAGCAAATATCGTCACAATATTATTACCAGTGGTTGGCAGTCAAAAGATGGAAAGTGGCAGATGAAGCAATTAAACAAAAGTCAACGCTTCACAACATCTTGGCAAGAATTACTCGAGGCTTGTTAAGGTCGGATCTTGGTAAGCGTTAATCTTAAAGACTTGAAAGTTAGGATTCAGCCACACTTTCCAGCCTTGAAAATACACCTCGACTTTATCTGGTTCGTTGATTTGCAGTAAAAATGGTGCGCCACCCTTAAAATTTAATGGTTCAGATTCTGTGACTACGATTGATTTAGCCTCTTCATTTCCTGACTGAATACATAGCGTTTGGGTCAATGAGGATTTAATGTGAATATAATTATTTGGTTTTTCAGGCACATACTTTGTTCGATAATTTTGAAAATTATCAGTATTTAACAAGTTAGCGCAGTCATTTGAATTGTTTACAGGAACCTCATCAGTCTCAGCAATAATAGGACTGGGTGAAGAATGAGAATGATCATCATGTTCATTGATCCGTATCGGCTCCTCTGATAGGGATACATCCGTTTGATTGTCACTTATTAATGCATCTGCCGGAATTTCATTTTCTTGAAGACTGTGTTCATTTTCAATTGGATCCTTCAGGGCAAGCATTAGTAATAGAGTTACTGCCAGAACGGAAATAATGGTGGTTTTCTTTTTTTTTATCGCAATTCTAATAAGCCTATGAAAATTTGTTTGGGGGGTTAATGTCTGTTTCGAGGGTTCGACTTCTTTACTTGGGCTGGCCTCCTCGTGCATCAGAATATCAGATTGGCTTAAGCCAAGATATTTTATATATTTTTTGGCAGCTATTTCTTTAAAATGCGCATTAAAAAAACCAACATCTAAATCATTTTCAAGTGAATTGATTTGTTGAGAGGATAAGCTGCAAGAGGACGCTGCGTCTTCAAGAGAGAGTTTTGCTCGCTCGCGGGTTGATTTTAATTTATCTGAATTAATAACGTATTTTGACTTGAACAAATTAGATGACCCTGAATAAAATAACAGCCACTAACGTGGGAGCTAATGCACCTGCCAATAGTCCTAGAGGGCTAATCGATTGTTCATCAAAATACTGCTTTAAAATACTGATTCCTGCAGGATTAGGTGCATTAGCAATCACGGTGAGTCCGCCTCCCGTAACAGCACCAGCCACCAGTGAAATTTTAAAGGGATCACTCAGCCCATCAACCAAGGATCCTAGATAGGTTAATGCCGCATTGTCAGTAAAAGCGGTTAAAATTGTCGCTCCAAAATATACAGCATTATCACTCATTGAGACTAAAATGGGTTGCAACCACCATTGCTGAACGCCCCCAATGACCACCAGCCCAGCCAAGAAAAAAGCAACCAATAAAGCTTCTTTTAGAATTAATTCAGATTGATAATGTTTGTAAGCTGTTGTGATACCGAGAAAAAATAAAAAAAGCGACATAAACACTGCTGGGTGATGAGCAAAAATGACCACGCCTAAAAGAAATAATAAATGAATGATAGTCAGTACCGAAGGAACAACACTTTTCACTTGTGGGTTAAAGTTTATGTTTTTTATTTCATTTCTGAACAAAAAGGTGAGCAGTCCAGCGTTAATTAAAACAGCGATGGCAGATCTCCAACCAAAGTTTTCAAGCATAAATATAATATCCCAATTCCAGGTCCCAGCCACCATTAGCACAGGTGGTGCAGCATAGGGAGTAAGTGTTCCGCCGATGGAGATATTTACAAATAAGACACCTAAAGTTAGGTACTTCAAGGTGTTGGATAAATTACTTTTATAATACAATCGGCCCAGTAGTAGGGCTGCAAGTGTCATCGCAGCGGGCTCAGTAATAAAGGATCCTAACAGAGGGACAAAACTTAATAATAAGAAAAACATTCCGATCTCTTTTTTAATTGGAATTAACTTACTCAATAAGATGACTAACTTTTCTGAAAATTCAAGAATAGGCTTTGTAGCTGCAATAACCATAATCACAAAGACGAACATGGGTTCAGTGAAGTTTCTTGAATCTACATATTCAACGGCTGATGTTTTGCCCTCAAGAACAAACATAAAAATAACAAGCACCATGGCCCAAAAACCAAAGACAATTTCAACTTCACCCAATAAATGCAGGAGTCCAGAAAATTTTTTGTGGGTGTGCGCTAAATGCTCAAAGTACTTGGTGGAAAAGGTATGTAAAATTGCTATAGCAAAAAGGACTGATCCAATTAAATTGATTGTAGTGATATTATCCATAGCGCGCATTTTATCATGACAACTTATAGGTTTGATAATCAGATCAAATAATTTGTTAAGATGAAGTTGTAAGAAAATTTATTTAAAATTTTAATGACGCGATAATGAAAAATTTAACACAAAGCGATATTCAACATATTATCCAGCTTCATGAACAGGGTGATTACAAGAGCGCCATAAAACAAGCACAAAGCTTTATTAAACATTTACCTAATGAAATATTTTTATGGAATATTTTGGGCGCTTGTTTTGAAAAAATTGGAGATTTGATTAATGCACAAAAATCCTATGTACAGGCGCTAAAAATTAATGATCAGATCCCGGAGATTATATTTAACTTAGGTGCAGTTAAATTCAATTTAAATGACTCTCAAGGTGCATTAGATTGTTATGATCAAGCGATAAGGATCAGGCCTGATTTTGTGGAGGTATTTTTTAATAAAGGAATTTTGTTTCAACAGCTCGGAAATTTTGAAGAGGCTATTGTTAATTATCAAAAAGCAATCCAGCTTCAACCAGGTTTTTATGAAGCATTAAATAATATGGGATCGGTTTATCAGCAGCAAGGGAGATTAGAGGAGGCAATTGATATTTATCGACAATCTTTAATGATTGCCAAAGTGGCTAGAACACATTTTAATTTAGCCGGAGCTCTGAGAAATCAAGGTCAACTAAAATTAGCGATACAAGAATATGAAAATGCAATTAACTTGGAACAAGATAATGCAGAATTTTTTACCGATATTGGGGATGCTCTTTGGCATGATGGAAATATCAATGAGGGGAGGAAGTTCCTCTTAAAAGCGATTGAGGTTGACCCGCAGCATCCAAAAGCCAACTATCAACTCGCTATTTTCTATTATGATAATCAACTATTTGAGTTAGCGATTCCTCATTTTGAGAAAGCTAATCTATATGATGCCCCATCAAGGGCTTTGTATTGCCACTATAAGTTAAAACAATTCAGTCAATTTGAACAAAAATTAAAAAAAGTCATTGGTACAAAGCATACATCCCCCCTGCTTGCTACGCTCTCAAATCATTACGCTGTAAATTTTAATAAATCAGATTTATATAACTTTTGCCCAAATCCACTGGAATTTGTTTTACATGAGAAGGTACCAGAACTCGTGTTTAATAATCACAAGCTGCGATTAGATTTACTATCAGATATCGAGCAAACAGAAATTTCAGATCGCAAGCAAAGCAGGTTATATAACGGGATTCAATCTTCAGGGAATTTATTTCAGCGCAATGAAAAATCATTTCAGCTGTTATCTTTGGCTTTAAAAAAAATGATTCAAAAATATTACGAGATGCATCAAGGGAGTCCTTGTGCATTCATTAAGCTGTTCCCGAAAGACATACAATTTAGCAGTTCTTGGTATGTGAGAATGAAACAAGGAGGGCACTTAAACTCTCATATTCATGAAGATGGTTGGATCAGTGGAGCTGTGTATTTAAGTATTCCAAAGCTGAGAGAAAGTCCTGATGAGGGAGCTATTGAATTAAGTACTGATGGGGATAATTATCCAAAGCAACATAACAACTTCCCCAAATTAACCATTCTTCCTGATGAGGGCGATGTGATTTTTTTCCCATCCTCCGTGTTTCATCGAACAATTCCCTTCAATTCAAATGAAGAGAGAATTTGCATCGCTTTTGATTTAAAGCCAAGCGTTAAGATTTAGTTAATAATAATCTTATTTAAATTTTTGAGAATATCATTCTGAAAGTTGATGTCCTCTTTCAGTAATTTTTTAAAAGCCTGTTGCGGAATTTTTATGACTTTCGCCCAATCAGAAATCACTTTGGCGTTACCCACTCTCTTGGTATTGTTAATGATAGAAAGCTCCCCAAAATATTCATTGTTGTGTAAAACTCTTTTTTGATTATTTATGGTTGTCTCCATTTGACCCTCGACTATAAAGTAGACAAAGGTTGATGGACTTCCATCATTAAACAGGATCTCGTCTTTTTTAAAACGCTCAATTTTATTGCTAAAAAAGTTTTCGATTAAGGTCTGATTTGGCTGCATTAACAACATCCGATATTTATAAACATCTTTATTATAAATAAAGGCAATTAGCTCAACCCCAAAAAGTAATCCTGCAA
Source organism: Burkholderiales bacterium (assembly GCA_030827595.1). Lineage (GTDB taxonomy): Bacteria > Pseudomonadota > Gammaproteobacteria > Burkholderiales > Methylophilaceae > BACL14. Next base: position 2,823 of record JAURED010000014.1, on the reverse strand, counting down.
TATTTAAAAATAACCAGATCAAAGAAATAAATAAATTTCTCATGCTTCCGTAAAATATTCCATAAGACTGGCTCATGTTCATGATGACATCGAACATTTCATGCAAAAATATCCATACAGAACAGGTGGCTGCAGCCCCAATGATCAATAATGTTTTTGGTAATCTTTTTATCGGAACCATAATGCTATAAAAAACGGTCATCACGGTAAGCATGAGAATACTGGAAAACAATATTAACAATAATGATTTTTCACTAAAGGGGATAAGGGCGTGGAAGACAGAGGCTAAATTTTGAAGATATTTTGAAATAAAAATGTAACTGAAAAAAAGAAAAATAATCAGCAGCAGCACAATGACATCGATTATTTTATTTGTTAAAAATCGTCTTTTTATTTGGATATTGAAAATTAATTGAAAATTTTTCCTTAATCCATTTGCCAATGGACTTGCAGCCCAAAATAAAATAAAAAACCAAATCCAGCTTAAGCCTTTTGAGTCTGTGGTGAATTTTTTCACTTGAGTCATCATCCGCTCAGAAATTTCAGGTAAAAGATTATTAGTTACATCATGCAGTTCAAGCAATAAAATATCTGAATTCGATACCCATTTACTTAATAATAGAAAAATCAAAATAATAAATGGGATCAAGGTAAATAAAAAATAAAAACTGGTCGTTGCACACAAAGAAAAGAATCGATGCTGGTTTAAATTCTTTGAAAAGTGTGAAAAGTAAAATTTAGTTTTCCAAAGAAATAAATTCATTAGATTTTTTTAAAGGCTTCTGTGGCTTTGATTAGCGCGTCGGTGATCCCAGTCTCGGATGCTGAATGACCCGCATCAGCTATTAAATGTAATTCTGCATTAGGTAAGGTCTGATGAAGGTCAAAGGCGGTTTGAGGGGGGCAGACCATATCGTATTGGCCTTGAACAATAACCGTAGGAATTTTTTTTAAAGATTGAAGTTTATTTAAAATTTCATCTCCATTCACAAAACAATGATGTTTAATGTAGTGTAATTGAACACGAGCCCTGGCTAACTCATCGTCATAATTAATTTCAGGTTGGTCATCATCATGATCTTCATAGGTTAACTTTAATATGCTTCCCTCAAAACTATTCCAAGCATGAGCCGCTTTTCCAGCAATCTTCAAATCTTGACCAAACACTAATCGAGAGTAATCCGCTACCAGTGAGTCTTTATTAATCGAGTGATGAAAATCTAAAAGTTTTTGATATTTGACTGGGAAAAAAATAGCAACACCTTTAAGAAACCAGTCCAACTCAAATACACGACTTAAAAAAATACCTCTTAAAATCAACCCCCTGACAAGTTTGGGAAATTTGACATAGTAGGCGAGAGCTAGAGTACTTCCCCAAGAACCGCCAAATAAAATCCATTGATCAATATTCAAATGTTTCCGAATTGTTTCAATATCATCGATTAAATCATCTGTCGTGTTATTTACAATTTCACCATTAGGTATACTTTTTCCACAACCACGTTGATCAAACAGAACAATCCGGTAATGTTTAGGATCAAAAAAACGCCTTTGCTTTGGCCCTGTTCCTCCCCCTGGCCCTCCATGCAAAAAAATAATGGGTTTGCCCTTTGGATTGCCTGACTCCTCAACGTAGATGGTGTGACCGGAATCTACCGTCAATGCATGGACTTGATAGGGCTCAATTTCTGGAAACAGGGTCTTCATGGGGCAGCAAACTTTCTTAATATTTATGTTTGTTTCTACTTTAATGTAGCATTATATCTCAATCTAAATGATTTGAAATTTAGGCACTTCCACACTATATATTGATCTATACCGTGTGCAATATACAAGATGTATTAATAAGAAATTTAAATCAAACAATTGTAAATAAATTGTAACAAAACTGTTGCAATTTATAAAAGTTGGGTATAGAGTGTTCAACAAGCACATGAAGTTAGTGCTACAGTAAATGAAATCCACTGTGTAAATTTTTTATAGAGGGGAATTTATTTGCTCTTTTTTTAAACCCTTAGTTTTAACTATGGAGATTTATATAATGAAATTAAATAAAATCAAATTAGCTCTTGGTTTAGTTGCTGGTTTTGCTGTTGCAGCCCCTATGGTTGCTTCTGCTGCTGCTGATCAAGAAAAAGCTATTGCTGATGCGAACAATTGGGCTCACCCACGTGGTAACCACTCAAACAATGGTCACTCAGCTTTAACACAAATCAACAAAGGTAACGTTAAGAACCTTAAAGCTGCATGGACATTCGCGACTGGTGTAAACCGTGGTCACGAAGGCTCACCATTAGTTGTTGGTAGCACAATGTATGTTCACACAGCGTTTCCAAATAACGTTTACGCTTTAGACCTAAACAACGATCAAAAAATCGTTTGGTCATATTTCCCAAAACAAGATCCAAGCGTTCAAGCAGTATTATGCTGTGACAACGTTAACCGTGGTCTAGGTTTTGGTGATGGTAAAGTTATGCTTCAACAGAACGACGGTATCATGGTTGCATTAGATGCTAAAACTGGTAAAGAAGTATGGACTGCTCAAATTACAGATCCAAAAGTTGGTGCTACTAACACTTCAGCTCCACACGTGATTAAAGATAAAGTACTTCAAGGTTGTTCAGGTGCTGAATTTGGTGTTCGTTGCTTCTTTACAGCTCTTAACCTTAAAGACGGTTCTGTAGCATGGAAAGCATACTCAACAGGTCCAGATAAAGAAGTTCTTATCGGTAAAGACTTCAACAAAGACACACCTTTATACTCAGCTCTATCAGTTTACGAAGATGTAAACGGTGGTAACAAACAAGGTGGTTCTTTCAAAAA
>JAURED010000013.1 GCA_030827595.1 Burkholderiales bacterium | reverse complement strand
AAATCATTCTTATAAATTTGTAACCAGAAAAGACGAGTAATGATTAAACTAAAAAAAATAATAAATACTAAGAGTATTAATTGAATCCTTCGATCAAAAATAAATTTTTTATCTTCCATACTTCATTAAACTGAAAAAATATATATAACCAATGATTAAATTTACAATCAGGTAAGGTATTAACTGTGAAGTTGGGTAATTTAAAATGAGAGAAAAAAGGAGACCATTTAAAATGAGAATTAAAGGGTAATACTGAGTGCGTTGGTTTTTTAAGCTAACAAATTTTTTCAGACCAAAGTCCACTAATATAATTTCAAGAAAAATAAGGTTTGTAAATCCGAATAAATACCCGAGTGAGCCATCATAGATAAAGCCAAAGATTAAAATAGTCACTAGGCTATTTAGCTTTTTATGAAAATATGCAAAGACAAAAAAAACAATGATTAAAATCGTTATTGGCTCAAAAATTAACCAACTGGAAATTAATAAAGAGATCAATAGGGTTAATGCAAATAGGCCAACAACATTATTAACGATGTATTTTTTTGATTTCATTTGAGAACAATTAAATATTTCTGATTATTAGGACTTGATGCTGGCTGAATAATGACTTTATAAAAATCTTTTAATTCTGATGGCTGTAATTCAGCAACTTTTCCAATTCTTAAATCTTCTGGTATAAACATATCATCCCCTGTGGTAAAAATACTATCCCCAATTTGAATGGGTATATTTTTACTCAAATAGTTTATGGTTAAGTTTTGGTTATTGCCTTGGACTAAAGTTTGATAAGGTTTACTGTTAATCATAAGATACCCGGTTAAATAAAAATCTTTCGAGCGAATTGTCTTTACAGTAGATCGGTCTGTTTGAACATCTATGATTTGCCCAAGAATGCCTTTATCATCAACAACAATATGACCAGCTTGTATTTGGTCAGATTCCCCTTTATTGATTAAAAAATGATGATTTTTTCCTGAGTAATTTATTTTTAAAATTTTTGCGATAATCGAATGATCAAAATACTTTTCTTTAATTTCTAATTTATTCTGTAATTCTTGATTATCCAAAATCAGATTTTCTTGAAGCAGAATTTGGTTATTTAAAAAATATAGCTTATTTTGAAGCTCATGATTTTCTTGAATCAATGTTTTTTTAAATAGAAAGTATTGGTGAACTGAATCAATCCCATAAGTTAAATTATCCAAGAAAAAGCTGAGCGAATAAGACGTTAAATTTAAACTACTTTTAATGGACTTAAAAAATTTACTATCTTGATGAGCGGAAAAAATAAAAAAATTTATTACAAATAGCGCTAAGGTTAGATTAATACTGGTCTTTGATTTATTAAATAAGGAGCTACTTTTTCTTTTTTTTGCAGATAAGAGCATTAATCATTCGTAAATGAGGTCTTAAATTCATCGAGTGAATCAAGAGCCATACCACAGCCTTTTACGACACACATTAGTGGCTCATCTGCAACAATGACGGGAATACCAGTTTCTTCAAAAAGTAGGCGATCAAGATTTTTTAACAGTGCTCCGCCGCCCGTTAAAACCATGCCATTTTCAGCAATGTCGGCACCAAGTTCTGGAGGTGTTTGCTCTAGAGCATTTTTGACAGCTCCAATAATTGCGTTTAAAGGTTCTGACAGTGCCTCTAATATCTCATTACTACTAATGGTTATTTTTCTAGGAAGACCTTCGGACAAACTTCTTCCAGTAATTTCCATTTCTAAAATTTCTTTTAAAGGAAAGGCGCTGCCTATTTGTTTTTTGATTCTTTCAGCTGTCGGTTCAGATATGGCCATGCCATAGTTTCTTCTCATGTAATCAATAATGGCTTGGTCAATTTTATCGCCACCCACCCTTTCAGATTCAGCATATACAATTCCCCCTAATGAGGTGATGCCCACTTCCGTTGTTCCACCACCGATATCAATAACCATTGATCCTGTAGGATCGTTTACGGGAAGTCCTGCTCCAATTGCAGCAGCCATAGGTTCTTCAATAAGAAAAACTTGCTTTGCACCAGCACGCTCTGCAGATTCACGAATGGCCCTTCTTTCTACTTGAGTTGCTCCGTAGGGAACACATATAACAATTCTTGGATTAGGAGTAAACCAACTTTTAGAAGTTACTTCGGTGATGAAATATTTAATCATCTCCTCGGTGACATTAAAATCGGCAATCACACCGTCTTTCATAGGTCTAATTGCAGTAATATTTTGAGGTGATCTTCCGAGCATGGTTTTGGCTCTTTTTCCTACCGCTAAGATATCCGTTTTAGGTTGAGAGCCTGCTGGACCCGGTTGATACTTCATCGCAACCACAGAGGGTTCGTCAAGAACGATACCTTTTCCTTTGACATAGATGAGGGTATTTGCCGTCCCTAAATCAATTGCCATATCTTGTTCAGAAAATAACTTTGCCAAAAAATTTTTCATGCTTAATTAAAACCAAAATATTAATGAAAAGCTGTATGCAATGTATAATACTGCATTTCGCAATAAGAGCATTATAGCCCTAAAATTATGGCACTTACAGACAAAGATATAAAAAAACTCAGCCATCTGGCCAAAATTAATATTAGTTCAGATGATGAAATGATTGTTTTAAAAAAACTGGATGGCATCATGAAACTCATTGATACAATGCAAAAAATTGATACTACCGATGTCCAGCCAATGTCGCATGCATTAGATATATATCAAACCTTAAGAGATGATGTTGTAACGGAAAAGAATCAAAAAGAAAAGTTTTTACAATTGGGCCCTGAATCTAATGAGGACTATTTTATTGTCCCCAGAGTGGTGGAATAAATTATGAAGGACTTATCGTTAAATGAATTAAATCAGGGTTTAAAAAATAAAGATTTTTCAAGTGTCGAGCTGACTCAATATTACTTAAATCAAATAAAAGATCTCAATACTGAGATAAATGCCTTTATTACCATTGATGAAGAAAAGTCAATCCAGCAGGCTCAGCAGGCAGATCAATTAATTAGTCAAAATCACATTTCTGAATTAACTGGCATTCCGATTGCACAAAAAGATATTTTTTGCGCATCATCCTGGAAAACAACATGTGGCTCAAAAATGTTAGATAATTTTTATGCTCCCTATGACTCAATGGTAGTCGATCTCTTTAATAAGTGCGGAGCAATAAATCTTGGTAAAACCAATATGGATGAATTTGCCATGGGATCCTCTAATGAAACATCATATTTTGGGGCCGTGAAAAATCCATGGAACATAGATTTTGTCCCCGGAGGAAGTTCAGGAGGAAGTGCGGCCGCCGTTGCCTCAGGAATGGCGCCTGCTGCGACTGCTACCGATACCGGAGGGTCTATTCGACAACCTGCATCGTTATGCAATTTAACAGGATTAAAACCTACTTATGGGCTGGTTTCTAGATTTGGGATGATTGCATTTGCTTCGAGTCTTGATCAAGCTGGACCAATGGCAAAAACGGCTGAAGACTGTGCTCTGATGCTTAATGTTATGGCGGATTTTGATGAGAGAGACTCAACATCCATTAAACGTGATAAGGAAAACTATACGCAATCTCTAAATGCATCATTACAAGGAAAAACAATCGGTATCCCAAAAGAATTTTTTAACGATGAGCTTAATGATGACGTAAAAATTATTTTAGAAAAGGTCATGCAAGCATATCAATCATTGGGAGTTAATATCAAAGAAATTTCTTTACCTAATTCACAATTATCCATTCCCGTTTACTATGTAATTGCTCCTGCAGAAGCTTCAAGTAATCTGTCCAGGTATGACGGCGTGAAATTTGGATACAGAGCATCCAATTATAAAGATTTAGAAGAAATGTACTTAAAAACTCGTGAAGAAGGGTTTGGCGATGAGGTGAAAAGAAGAATTTTAGTAGGCACATACGTTTTAAGCGCAGGTTACTATGACGCTTATTATTTAAAAGCCCAAAAAATTAGGCGATTAATTGCAGATGATTTCACAAAAGCATTTACAGAATGCGATTTGATTTTAGCACCCTCTTCACCATCAACAGCTTTTAAAATTGGGGATAAAACAGAAGATCCTGTTGCCATGTACATGCAAGATATGTATACCATCTCAACAAATTTAGCTGGTCTGCCAGCAATCAGTGCCCCAGCAGGATTTATTAATAAGATGCCGATCGGTTTTCAGTTAATTGGAAACTACTTTGAAGAAGCTAAAATTTTAAATTTTACACACCAGTATCAATCCATTTCTGATTGGCATAAATACTCTCCAGGAGGAGTCTTATGACCTGGGATATTGTGATTGGCATTGAAACGCATGTTCAATTAACAACAAAAACAAAAATTTTCTCGGGAGCCTCGACGGAGTTTGGTTTGCCAGCGAATGAAAATGCGTGTCTAGTGAGCTTGGCATATCCAGGAACTTTACCCGTGTTGAATAAAGAAGCAGTCATGAAAGCCATTAAATTTGGCCTGGCCGTTGACGCTCAAATTGCCGAATATTCAGTTTTTGCCAGAAAAAATTATTTCTATCCAGATTTACCCAAAGGATATCAAATTAGTCAATTTGAATTGCCGGTCGTAAACCATGGGCATCTTGAAATTAATAATGAGGGTGTAAACAAAAAAATTAGAATTCTTCGAGCCCACTTAGAAGAAGATGCCGGTAAATCTGTGCATGGCATCATGGATAATAAGACAGGCATTGACCTGAATAGGGCTGGAACCCCCCTGCTTGAAATTGTAACAGAACCAGATATGAGCTCAGCAAAAGAGGCTATTGCTTATGCGAAGAAATTACATAATTTAGTTCAATGGATAGGAATTTGTGACGGAAACATGCAAGAAGGAAGCTTTCGTTGTGATGTAAATGTATCCGTCAAGCCAAGGGGATCAGATAAGTTAGGAACCCGTCGTGAAATTAAGAACTTGAATTCTTTTAGATACATGGAGCAAGCTATTAATTACGAGGTGAGTTGGCAAATTGAGCAGATTGAGGATGGTCATGACATTATTCAATCCACTGTTCTATTTAATCCGGACTCAGGAGAAACGAAAGCGATGAGATCTAAAGAGGAAGCAAATGATTACCGTTATTTTCCTGACCCTGACTTACTCCCGTTAAAAATTTCCCAAAAGGATATTGATTTAATTAGAGATTCATTAGGCGAGCTCCCAGAGGAATGCCTTAAAAAATTAACGGTTGATTTTAAACTTAATGAGGCAGATGCATCCATTATCGTATCCGATAAAAAGACTTATGAATTTTATCAATCTTTAGTTGCATCCGGTTTAGATGCGAAAATAACCGCCAATTGGATTGTTGGTAATCTATTTGCAAAATTAAATGATCATGAACTTTCTATTGATGATTGTCCGATAGCTCAAGAGCAATTTATCCTATTAATAAAACGTATTATGGATCAGACCATTTCTAATAATGCAGGAAAGAAAATTTTTGATCTACTGTGGGAGGATCCAGATAAAAATGTTGACACGCTGATTGATACCCTTGGGTTAAAGCAAGTGAGCGATGTTTCTGCAATACTTCCAATGATTGATGAGATTATTCAAAATAATCCAGAAATGGTGGAACAGTTTAAATCAGGCAAAGATAAAGCCTTCAATGCCTTGGTTGGTCAAGTAATGAAAATTTCTAAAGGCAAAGCCAACCCTGGGCAGGTTAGTGAGCTGTTAAAAGAAAAATTAACAAAAAGTTAGATACCGTATTTCGCTCGATAATTTTCTATGGACGATAAATATTGGGAATATCGATCATCCTTCTTAATATATTCAATGATGTCACCCAGACAAATCAAGGAATGAACGTTTAAATTATAAAGACTTCTGATTTCTTCAGTGGCACTCAATTCACCCTGACCCTTTTCTTGACGATCGATGGCAACAACCACGCCTTGAGGATTTCCTCCTTGAGATTTAATGATTTCAATTGACTCGCGTATCGCTGTCCCTGCACTAATTACATCATCTAATATTAAAACATTTCCACTGATGGGATACCCAATAACTTGACCCCCTTCTCCATGGTTTTTGACCTCTTTTCGATTAAAAGCGAAATTAATATCTTTAAGATTTTGGGATGATAAAGCTATTGCTGTCGAACTGACTAAAGAAATTCCTTTGTAAGCAGGACCAAAAAGCATATCAAAAGAGATATTTTTTTCTAAAATAAAATTACCATAAAATTCTCCAAGTTTTTTTAGCCCCAGACCGTTGCTGATTAAACCTAGATTAAAAAAGTAAGGGGAAATTCTTCCAGCTTTTGTTTTGAATTCACCAAACTTTAGAATCTGATGACTGATGGTAAAATCAATAAACTGTTTTGAAAAAGTATCCATAGATGAGAGTTATTACAATTAATTTAAATGGTATCAGATCTGCTTCTAGAAAGGGATTTTTTGAATGGCTCAAGCTCCAGGATGCAGACTTTGTCTGTGTGCAAGAATTAAAAGCCCATGAAATAAATATGACCGATGAAATGCTACAAACAGATAATTTGCAAGGATATTTTTCATATGCAATTAAACCCGGTTATAGCGGTGTTGGAATATATTCAAAAAAAGTACCCCTTAGAGTCATTGATAAAGTTAATTTTGAAACAATGGATCATGAAGGGCGATATATTGAACTCATTTTTGAAAACTTAACATTAATATCAACTTATTTACCTTCTGGATCAAGCGGTGATATCCGCCAACAAATAAAATTTGAATGTTTAGATTTTTTGAAACCTTTTTTGGAAAAAAAAATTTCATCAAATCAAAATGTGATTTTATGTGGCGATTTGAATATTGCGCATCAAGAAATAGATTTAAAAAATCATAAAGGAAATAAGAAAAACTCAGGTTTTTTACCAGAAGAAAGAGATTGGATTAGCACGTTAATTAATAAAATGCATTGGGTGGATGCATACCGTGAACTCTTTCCCCTTGAAGAAGAATTAGCCTACACCTGGTGGAGTAATCGTGGCCAGGCATGGGCTAATAATGTTGGCTGGCGAATCGACTACCAAATGACTTCACCTGATCTCTCAAAAAAAATACTCAACGCCTTTGTATTTAAAGATGAACGTTTCAGTGATCATGCTCCGTTAATTATAGATTATGACTTTGAATTGTAGGGAGCAACTTTAATCAGTAAAAGCATACCTGGAATAGCCAAAATAAGGCAAAGGTAAAAAAAGTTGGTCCACCCTAAAGATTCAACAAAATACCCAGTGGAGGCATTTGTTATTGACCGAGGGATAGAGGCAAGGCTGGTGAACAAAGCAAATTGAGTCGCTGTGTACCTTGGGTCCGTTTGTTTTGCGATGTATGCAATTAGGGCTGTTGTTCCAAGGCCCATTGCAAAAGCTTCAAGTCCGACTGTTACTCCCAAAAATAATAGGTTATGACCAATAATGGACAGAATAATAAAGGGAATAATGGTAATCATTTGTAAAAAACCAAATATCCATAAAGCTCTATTGATACCAATCTTAATCATCCACATCCCCCCCAAAAATCCACCAATGACACTTGACCATAAACCGGCGTTTTTTGCGATAAGGCCAATTTCTGTCATCGTGAAATTAAGATCAATATAAAAAGGAGTTATCAGAGCTGTGGCCATGCTATCTCCAAGCTTGAATAAAAAAATAAAAAGTAAAATATATAATGCGTGCGATGTTCCATTTGTTTTAAAAAAGCTAATAAATGGATCAATAATTGAATCTTTTAGTTTTTTTGGTTGCTCAAAGTGAATTTTAGGCTCACTAATAAAGAGTGTCATACCAATTCCAATCAGCATAAATAATGAGGTGATGATAAACACGGATTGCCAACTGATAAAATCAGCAAGAATAAGAGACAATGAGCCAGGAATTAAACTTGAAATTTTATAGGCATTGACGTGAATAGCATTACCAAGACCCAGTTCTTTATCTGTTAAAATTTCTCGTCGAAAAGCATCAATAACAACATCATGACTTGCACTAAAAATAGCAATGCAGAATGAAAGTAATGCAATGGTTTGTAAATTTAGAAGAGGTGAATAAAAGCCCAGTGAGCCAATATTGATAAGTAATAAAATCTGAAAACAAAGTAACCACCCTCTACGCCTGCCCAAGAAAATTTTATATCGATCAAATAGCGGCGCCCATATAAATTTCCATGTAAAAGGTAACTGAATGAGTGAAAAAAGACCAATCACTTTTAGGTCAATATTTTCAATCCTTAACCACGCGGGAATTAGACTTATAAGAATAAACAAAGGGAGGCCTGAGGCAAATCCAGTCAGGCAACACACGCCCATTTTTTTACTGAAAAGTATTTTGAGGTAAGCCTGCATGAGTTATTGGGTTAGTTGAAAAATGCCCAGAGAACCTCTTAAATTAGAAAAATATTTAATCGGATGATTATCCGTTAAAAATAATTGATTAGTGATGGTCAGACCTTTTTTTGCACACAAATCTTCAAAATCTTTAATTGTGCATAAGTGAATATTTGGGGTGTTGTACCACTCATGAGGTAAATCTGCAGATTTTGGCATTTTTCCATTCAATATTTGAAACCTATTTTTCCAAAAACCAAAATTAGGAAAAGACACAATAATATTTTTTCCAACCCTCTTCATCTCGTCCATAATTTTGTCAATATTCACCATGGCTTGAAGGGTTTGAGACAATATAACCGTATCAAAAAATTGATCATTAAAGACGGACAGTCCATCTTCCAAATTCATTTGAATAATATTTATTTTATTTTTGATTCCTTTTTCAATATTGCTCGGATCAATTTCGATTCCATACCCATTGATATTTTTTTGTTGTTTAAGAAATTTGAGTAATGTCCCGTCTGCACAGCCTAAATCAAGAACTTTAGTTTCTGAATCAACCCACTCTGAGATTTTAATAAAATCTAATCTTTTCATGTTCATGACCTAAGGTAGTTTGAAATTAATTGATGATAGTGATCATTATGAAGAAGAAATGCATCATGCCCTGTTTCAGCTTTTATTTCTGCATAAGTGACATTTATATTATTATCTAATAATGCCGTGACTATCTCCTTAGAGCGTGCGGGTGGAAATCTCCAATCACTGGTGAAAGAGATCACCAAATAGTCTGCTTTAATTTTTGAACAAACTTTTGATAGCTTTTTTTTATAAATTTTTTCTAAATCAAAATAATCTAAAGCTTTTGTCATCCTCAGGTAAGTGTTAGCGTCAAATGATGATGCAAATTTATCTCCTTGGTAGTTCAGGTAGGATTCAATTTCATAGTTTTTTTGAAAATTATAATTATATTTCCCTTGAATTAATTTTCTTCCAAATTTTTTATCCATTGCATCATTTGATAGATAGGTGATGTGACCAAGCATCCTTGCAATTCTGAGCCCTTTTTTTGGTTTGGTATGATGTTGATAAAAATCACCTTTAAAAAAATTATCGTCTTGAAGTATGGCTTGACGAGCAATCTCGTTAAATGCAATATTTTGCGCTGTTAAGCTTGGAGCGGCCGCGATGCATAGAATTTTTTTTACCGCATCGGGATAAGCAATGGACCATTGTATTGCTTGCATACCACCCAAACTTCCCCCAACAATAGCGTAAAGCTGATTAATACCGAGATACTCTATTAGTTTTTTTTGGGCTAATACCCAATCTTGAACGGTAACAATTGGAAATGATGAGCCCCATATTTTTTTTGTTTTTGGATTAATTGATTTTGCTGATGTGGAACCATCATTGCCACCAATATTATTAACGCCGATAACAAAGTATTGATTTGTATCAATTGGTTTTCCCGGACCAACCATGTTATCCCACCAGCCAGGGTATTTATCCGCTTTGTGATACTTGCCCGCTACATGATGATTTCCGGATAAGGCATGTGGAATCAGAATGGCATTATTTTTTTTTGAATTAAGTTTTCCATAGGTTTCATAGACAAGCTCAAATTCTTTTAAAGATTGTCCACATGCAAGAGATAATTCATCTTTGCAATGAAATATTTTTGATTTGACAATTCCAACGGATCGGCTCAATTTATTTTCTTACACCTTTAGTTATTCGATAATGACCAGTCAAGTCCATGAAGGAAACTATATCCTTGTAATTATATCGTTTAAAAATTTCTTGTACGTTTTGTTTTTGATTATAACCGTGTTCAATAAACAACTTTCCTTTGTCTGATAAAAAGTTTACTCCATTTTTTACAATAGTTTCAATATCAGATAAACCATGATTACTAGCAATGAGAGCACTTCTGGGCTCAAAGGCTAAATGAATAAGATGATCATCATTCTTTGCTATGTATGGAGGATTTGAAACAACGACGTCAAATTTTTGCTCAGGCAATTGTCTAAACCAATCACTTAAATAAATATCAGCACTGAGGTTGTGAAAAAAAAGATTTTTTTTAATGATCATTAAACATCGTTTACTAATATCTGTGAGAACAAGTTTGTCTATCGATGGGATTTCAAGTTTGGCTGTGATGCCAATCACTCCACTTCCAGAACCAAGATCGAGCAAGGTTTTAATTTCTTCCTTAAATGATTCTTTTTTTAGAATATCAATCATTAATTCGGTATCCGGGCGAGGGATTAAACAAGATTTGTTGAGAAAAAATTTTCGCCCATAGAAATCCCATTCCTTAAAAATATAAGCCAGTGGAGTTCCTTTAATTCTTAAATTAATAATCTTTTCGATTTGTTGCAATTGTCTTTTGTTAATCCGAGGACTCTGACTTAAAAGTTTTGCATAATCAATTTTAAAAATAAATTGAAGTATTTGATTGAATTCAATCACTGCTTCTCTTTTGCTAAGGATTAAATTCTGGATTAACTGATCTTGAAAAAAGATTTTTATTTGATGAAATGATAGCTCATTCATTATTCACTATCTTGAGCTAACAATGAGGCTTGATGCTCTAGTGATAAGGCATTAATCATTTCATCCAAGTCACCATCCATAATAAAGTCAATTTTATAAAGGGTTAGATTGATACGATGATCTGTAATTCTGCCTTGAGGAAAATTATAGGTTCTGATTCTTTCGCTGCGATCTCCACTTCCAATTAAACTTTTTCTCTCGCTCGCGATTTGTGATTGTTGTTCTTGAATTTGATTATCTTTTATTTTTGCAGCTAATATACTCATGGCCTGAGCCTTATTACGATGTTGAGATCGATCATCCTGGCATTCAACCACAATACCTGTTGGTTCATGAGTTATTCTCACGGCCGAATCAGTCTTGTTAATATGTTGTCCACCAGCACCTGATGCGCGATAGGTATCTATGCGAATATCGGCTGGGTTGATATCAACATCCTCAATTTCATCAGCTTCAGCAAGAATCGCAACTGTGCAAGCAGAAGTATGAATTCTTCCTTGTGTTTCAGTATCCGGAACACGTTGAACACGATGGCCACCAGATTCAAATTTTAATTTTGAATATGCACCATCGCCAATAATTTTAGCGACGATCTCTTTGTATCCACCAATGCTTCCTTCATTGAGTGAAATGACCTCAACTTTCCAGTTTTGTCTTTCTGCGAAACGGGTATACATTCGGTAAAGGTCAGCAGCAAATAAAGCTGATTCATCTCCTCCGGTACCTGCTCTTATTTCTAAAAAGATATTTTTATCATCGTTAGGATCTTTGGGGATCAGTAATGCTTGCAACTTGACTTCTAAGTCATCAATTTTATCTTTTCCTTGCTCAATTTCCTCTTGGGCAAATTCTTTCATTTCTGGATCGGATAACATTTCTTTGGCTTCAGAAATATTTTGAATTATTTTTTTATACTCTGTGTAGGTTTCAATAATAGGTGACAGGTCAGAATGTTCTTTGGAGATTTTTTTAAAAATATTCAAATCATTAGTAATATTTTCTGCACTCAATTTTTTATTTAACTCATCATATTTTAAGATTAAATTTTCTAATTTATTTTTCATTGAATCTTTCATTAATTTAATCCTTTAAGTTAAAAATTTCTTTAATAATCTGTGCATATTTTTTATTTTCATTCAAAGACTTTGTGGGATGGTGCAATAATTTTTTTGTTAAATTTCGAGCAAGCTTTTTACATACCTCATCCGCCTGGGCGCCATTTTTAATATCTTTCAAAGCTTTTTTCAACTCATTTTCTTGAATATGATCAAAATATGTTTTTAATGCAATGGTCAGCGATATGTTTTCATTTTTTTTATTTTGAACAAAACTTTCTATTAAGTCTTCAAGTAAATTATAAGCATTTATCAGTTCTTGCTCTCTCATGGTCATGCCCTCTTGAGCAATGTTAGCAAGATCGTCGAGATTATATAAAAAAGTATCATCTAAATTTTCAATCTCTTTTTCAATATCTGCAGGAATAGCTAAATCTACAAAAAACATGGGCTGGTGTTTTCTTTTCTCAATGGCCTCTTCAATCATGCCGAGTCCAATAATGGGTAATTGACTGCCGGTACATGAAACCACAACATCATACTGATGAATAATTTTATTAACATCGCCAATAAGGCAGGATTGCGCATTAATTTTTTTCCCTAATTGTTCAGCACGCTGAAGGGTCCTATTTGCAATCATAATTTTTTTTGGATGTTGTTTGGCAAAATATTTAGCACATAACTCATTCATTTCACCAGCACCAATAAACAGAACCGAAAGTTGTTTGAGTTCTCCAAAAATTTTTAAAATTAATTTAAGTGCAGTGGAGGCAATCGTTGTGGAATTAGTTCCAATCTGAGTTTTAGTTCTAATAATTTTTGATAATTCAAAAACTTTATTGAAAAATAGAATTAAACTTTGATCGATTAACCCTCCATTTTGAGAGACTTTGAAGGCTTGTTTGATTTGACCTAAAACTTGGGGTTCCCCAATAATCATACTGTCTAGTCCAGCCCCGACTGCAGCTGCATGTTTAAGGGCCTCAATTTTTGAAAAAAAATAACTATGTTTGCTAAGTTCTGAAATTTTTACCCCATGATGCTTACTTAGCCATATCTCGATCTCTTTGCGATTTAAAATAGATGAGTAAATTTCGGTGCGGTTACATGTGGATAAAATCACAACCCCGGAATTAAATTTTTTCTTAAATTCATTTAATGACTGGGTAATCGCGTCTTGATTAAATACAAGCTTTTCCCGCAAAGAGATTGGAGCTGATTTGTGATTTATTCCAAGAACAGTAACTTTCATGAGCTTGAGTTTTGTAAGATATCGTTTATGTTGTTACTAAATAACAATAAAAGCAGTTAAAATAACCATTTTACATTACTAATAGATATTAAGGATTAAAAGTATGAGTAAGGATTTCAGGATTGCACCCAGTATTTTATCTGCAGATTTTGCTAAACTCGGTCAAGAAGTCAATGATGTTATTTCATCAGGAGCAGATATTGTTCACTTTGATGTGATGGATAATCACTATGTGCCAAACTTAACTATTGGACCACTTGTCTGTGAAGCGATTCGTCCAGTTACGGATGCGATTATTGATGTGCATTTAATGATCGAACCTGTGGATAGAATCATACCTGACTTTGCTAAGGCTGGAGCCAACATCATCACTTTTCATCCTGAAGCATCTAATCACATCGATCGAAGTTTGTCCTTAGTCAGGGATCAGGGTTGTAAATCAGGACTAGTTTTCAACCCGGCAACACCCCTCGATTATCTTGATTATGTAATGGATAAAGTTGATATGGTGCTTTTAATGTCAGTCAATCCTGGTTTTGGTGGCCAAAAGTTTTTACCCTCAGCACTTGAAAAATTAAAGGTGGCCCGAAAAAAAATTGATTTATATACTCAAGAAACAGGTAGAGAAATATGGCTTGAAATTGATGGTGGTGTCAATGTAGAAAACATCGCTGCAATAGCTAAAGCAGGAGCAGATACTTTTGTAGCAGGCTCAGCCGTCTTTGGAGCGGCCAATGATAATGATCCTCATCGCTATGACTCAATAATTAAAAAACTCAGAGAGTCCTTAGCAAGCGCTTAATTATTTTTTTACATCATTAAATGAAGAATACTTTTAAGGCGATTTTTTTTGATCTTGACGGGACCATGTTTGATACGGCACCTGAGCTCATCTGGTCGGTCAATGAAATGTTAAAAAGGTTCGACTATGAAATGCTTCCATTTGCGACAATAAGAAATTTTATCGGCAAGGGGGTTGATCATTTAATCCAAAGATCCATAGATTCATCGACAAATCAAAAATGTGATTTAGATTTTAATGAGGCTAAAAGGGCTTTCAATGACATTTATCAAAAAATCTCACATCAAAGTAAACCCTATGAGTATGTTGAAGAAACCTTAAGATTTTTAAAGGGCAATGATATGAAATTAGCTTGTGTAACGAATAAGCCCTCAATGCATACTCATGACATTATAGAGAAATCAGGTTTTTCTATTTTTTTTGACTATGTCATCTGTGGTGATGAAATGACTTATAGGAAGCCTCATCCTTATTCACTAGAATTAGTAAGGTCAAAATTAATGATTAAAAAAGAGGAAACATTGATGGTGGGCGATTCTGTGAATGATATACAGGCCGCAAATCGAGCGGGTATAAAAATAGCAACGGTCCCCTATGGCTATCAGCATGATGAAGCAATTGATCGTTTGCAAGTTGACTATAAGTTAAATAACTTTAATGATCTAAAGCAAATTATTCATTAAATATATATGTCAGTGAATTTAAATAAAGATCAGTTTAAGCAATATCAGGACAAAGGATTCAATCGAATTCCTTTGGTACGATCTTGTTATGCAGATTTGGAAACTCCCCTATCCATTTATTTAAAAATAGCAAACACATCATATTCATATTTACTCGAATCTGTTGAGGGAGGCGAGAACTTTGGAAGATATTCCATCATTGGCCTGCCGGCTAAAAAAATCTTCCAAGTTCATGGAACAGAAATAAAAATCATTGAGGAGGGAAAAAACTCAAGTGTTAAACATGAAAGCGATCCCTTGGAATATTTTAATACATACTTAAATACTTTCAAAACCCCAAACGACCTTGATTTACCGAGATTTTCTGGGGGTTTAGCGGGATATTTTGGCTATGAAACTATTCACTATATTGAGCCTAAATTAATTAAAAAATTTATTAAAGATGAGCTAAATTTGCCGGATATTCATTTGATGGAGTCAGATGAGGTTATTGTTTTTGATAACTTAACAAGCAAATTATCCATTGTGGTTTACGCTAATGAGAAGGATGATTCTTACGATCAAGCTCTCGCGAGAATCAACCGGATAGAAGAAATCATTCACTCTGCGAATATTTCAAATAAAAATGACGTTTCAATGAATTACGAATCCCAGCTTGCTTCTTCTGAATTTGGAGAACAAGCTTTCTATGATGCTGTTGATAAAATTAAGAATTACATCCTTGAGGGGGATGTGATGCAAGTTGTTTTATCTCAACGTCTAGTAAAGAATTTTTCTATCCCTCCCATTAGCTTATATCGAGTGTTAAGAAGCATTAATCCATCTCCCTATATGTTTTTCTATCATTTGGATGATCACTTTATTGTGGGCGCCTCTCCTGAGATTTTAGTTAGACTTGAAAATAATAAGGTCACCGTGAGGCCTATTGCAGGAACCCGTCCAAGAGGGCAAGATTTTCAACAAGATCAGGATTTAGAAAGAGATTTATTAAATGATCCAAAGGAAATCGCTGAGCATATCCAACTGATGGACCTTGGAAGAAATGATATTGGACGAGTCTCAAAGCCAGGATCCGTAAAAGTGACTGAGAATATGAAAATTGAACGCTACTCCCATGTGATGCATATCGTGTCAAATGTCGAAGGGGAGATTCAAAAACATTTATCACCTCTCGATGTATTGCGCGCAACGTTTCCAGCAGGAACTGTCAGCGGTGCTCCAAAAGTTCGTGCGATGGAAATCATTAATGAGCTAGAAAAAACCAAAAGAGGAGTGTATGCAGGTGCCGTTGGTTATATTGGTTTTGATGGAACATTAGATGTTGCTATTGCGATTAGAACAGCCGTCATTAAAGAAAAAAAACTTTATGTTCAAGCGGGTGCCGGCGTAGTAGCTGATTCAATCGCTAAAAATGAGTGGGATGAAACCAATAATAAAGCTAAAGCAGTGATTCGGGCTGCTGAAATAGCAGAAAAGGATTTTTCATAATGCTTTTGATGCTTGATAATTATGATTCATTTACTTATAACCTGGTTCAGTATTTAGCTGAACTTGGACAAGAGGTTGAGGTGTTTCGTAATGATAAAATCACCATTGAAGAGATCGCAAAAAAAAATCCAGCCTATATAGTTATTTCACCTGGTCCATGTACACCAAATGAGGCTGGAATTTCATTAGCCTTGATTGACGCTTTTAAGGATAAGATTCCTATCCTTGGGGTATGTTTAGGACATCAATCTATTGCACAAGCATTTGGTGGAAAAATTATTCATGCAAAAAAAATCATGCATGGTAAAACCTCCAAAATTGAACACCAGAATAATGGCGTTTTCCAAAATTTAAATAACCCTTTTATAGCGACACGCTATCATTCTTTGGTTGTTGAACGTGAAACATGCCCTGATTGCTTTGAAATAACTGCATGGTCTCAGGAGGATCATGAGATTATGGGAATTAAGCATAAAACATTACCCATTGAGGGGGTGCAGTTTCATCCAGAATCAATTTTGACAGAGCACGGTCACGAGTTATTAAGAAATTTTTTAAAGACTTATGAATAATGTATTAAAAAAAGTTACCTCATTTCAGGACTTAACATTTGATGAAATGAAAAACTCAATGAATCAAATTATGTCTGGAAAAATATCGTCCAATGTCGTCTCTGCGTTTATCACAGCGTTAGCCATGAAAGGGGAAACTGTTGATGAAATTTCTGCAGCAGCACAAGTGCTTAGAGAAAATTTAACTTCGGTAAATACGGACAATGATGTTGTGGATACTTGTGGTACCGGAGGCGATGGTCTCAAGACATTTAACATTTCAACATGCGCCTCATTCGTAGCCGCAGGTGCAGGAGTAAAAATTGCAAAGCATGGAGGAAGGTCGGTGTCTTCATCTTCAGGAAGCGCCGATGTCTTGGAGAGATTGGGTGTAAATGTATCCATTGACCATATAAAAATGAAAGAATTAGTTGAACATATTGGTATTGGTTTTATGTTTGCACCAAATTTTCATCCCGCGATGAAACATGTAGCACCAATTAGAAAAGAATTAGGCATTAGAACAATTTTTAATATCCTAGGACCTCTTGCCAATCCAGCAAATGCAAAAAGGCAAGTGATTGGTGTATTTAAAAAATCACTCACGCATACCTTTGCTGAAGTTTTGAAGAATCTTGGCTCATCAAAAGTATTGATTGTTCATGGTGAGGATGGAATGGATGAAATTTCTATGTCAGCAAAAACCTTTGTATCAGAATTAAACGAAGGAGCCATAAAAAATTATGAAATTCAACCTGAAGACTTTGGTTTAAAAAGATACGCTATAGAATATTTATTTGCTGATGATGTGCAATCTTCGAAAGATATGATTATTAAAATCTTAAATGATGAGGATATTCCAGCTAAAAATATTGTGTTGCTGAATGCAGCTGCAGTCATCTATGTATCAGACATCACCAATAATTTTAGGGATGCGATCGATGTTGCGCAAACCTCAATCAAATCAGGTAAAGCACTGAATAAATTAGATGAGCTTATTAAAGAATCAAATGGATAATATTCTAGATACAATTGTAAAAACAAAGTGGGAGGAGATAGAACGCTTTAAACAAACCACTCCTCTGAGTGACTTAAAAAGTTCTCCGCGGCTGACCTTACCCTCGAGAAATTTTGTTCAGTCAATTAAGGACCATCATAAAGTCAACCAATCAGCTGTGATTGCTGAAATAAAAAAAGCGAGCCCCTCTAAAGGCGTAATTCGAGAAAATTTTGATCCGGTGGAGATCGCCAAATCTTATGAGCAAAATGGTGCATCTTGTTTATCGATCTTAACGGATGAGATCTATTTTAAGGGACACTTAAGTTATTTAAATTTAGTGAGGTCTGAAGTAAAACTTCCTATTTTAAGGAAAGATTTTATTGTTGATCCCTACCAGATATATCAAGCAAAGGCCGAAGGTGCTGATTGTATCCTTTTGATTGTGGCGATTCTTAACGATCAACAATTACTAGATTTTGAAACAATAGCGATGGATCTGGGTTTGGCTGTTCTTGTGGAGGTGCATGATGAAAAAGAACTTCATTCCGCATTAAAGCTTAAAACACCATTAATTGGAATTAATAATCGAAATTTAAAAACCTTTGATGTGTCACTTGAGACCACCATTCGCTTAAAAAAATTGATCGATTCAAGTCGAATTGTTGTCACAGAGTCAGGCATTTTCACCAAAGAGGATGTGTTGCTGATGAATGAACAAGATATTCATACCTTTCTTATTGGTGAGTCTTTTATGAGAGAGGAAAATCCTGGACATGCACTTAGAGGGTTATTTGAAAGATAGTTATGATCATAAAAAATAGATTAAGAAGGCTGAGATCAAATGAATTCTCCCGATCATTGGTGAGAGAAACCTCAATAGCGGCGGATGATCTTATCCTGCCTCTATTTTTAATTGAAGGTGTAAAACAGCAATATTCTGTTGATTCTATGCCGGGTGTATTTAGGCTATCTCAAGACCTCCTTTTGAAAAAAATAGAAGACGCACAAAAATTAAATATCAATGCCATTGTCCTGTTTCCCGTCATTGAAAAAAATCTTAAATCTGAATTTGCGAACGAGGCCTTTAATGAAAATGGCCTTGTACAAAAAACTATAAGAGCAATCAAAAAAGAATTTCCAAATATGGGAGTGATTACCGATGTGGCACTCGACCCCTATACCACTCATGGCCAAGATGGATTAATTGATAAAAAGGGTTATGTCTTGAATGATGAAACCGTAGATGTTTTGGTTAAGCAAGCACTGAGTCATGTTGAGAGCGGCGCGGATATTGTAGCGCCATCTGACATGATGGATGGAAGAGTGGGGGCCATTCGAGAGGCTTTGGAAAATACCAAACATGTCAATACAAAAATTTTATCCTACACAGCAAAGTACGCCTCCGCATTTTATGGTCCATTTCGAGATGCGGTGGGTTCAAAAGAAAATTTAGGCAATTCCTCTAAAGAAACCTACCAAATGGATCCGTCTAATTCAAATGAAGCATTGCATGAAGCAGAACAAGACATTAGTGAAGGCGCAGATATCTTAATGGTAAAA
>JAURED010000012.1:8397-19376 GCA_030827595.1 Burkholderiales bacterium | reverse complement strand
CTTATGACCTATTTTTTATTTAAATTCTCAGGTGCTGGATTGATGGAAGAAACCATAATTCATCGAAAACCGCATTACAAAGATTATATCCAATCCACGAATTCGATTTTTCCATGGCCTCCAAAAAAATATTAATTAGCTTATTACTTCTTGCTTCTTCATCTTTTGCAATCGCAAAAGAATTTAATTTTAAAGTGTTGCTTAATGATAAAGATATCGGACACCACCGCTTTAGCGTTGAGGATCAAACAGTCAACAGTGACGCCGCATTTGATGTGAAATTATGGATTATTCCTGCTTACAAGTATCGTCACAAAGCTACGGAAACCAATCTAAATGGCTGCTTAACCAGTCTACAAAGTGAGACCCAAGACGGTGCAGATAACTTTGCCTTGAAAACAATTGAAGCGACTCCAAACTTTAAAATTCTGGTCAATCAGAAAGAAATAACTCACCCAAGCTGCATGCAAACATTTCGCTACTGGGATATTAACTTTACTCAACAAAAGACTGCTATTAATCCTCAAGACGGGAAATTGTTCACCCTCAACTTTACTCACGATGGAACAGAACCTATCAACAGTCTAGGAAAGTCTATTCGAGCCAATAAATACACCTTAAAAGCTTTGGGCGATCAAGACGAGAAGTTTCATATTGAATTATGGTATCACCCTGAAACTCAAGCATGGCTTCAATTAAAATCTTACGTTAAAGACGACAATGTCTTAACTTACATCCTTCAATGAGTGAAGCTGAGTTAAATAAAGAGGACTTATCTCGCTTGATTGAAATGGCCTGGGAAGACCGAACCCCATTTGATGCAATATTCACTCAATTTGGCCTCACTGAAAATGAAGTCATGCGTATCATGCAAAAAAATCTCAAGCGCTCATCTTACGTCTTGTGGAGAAAGCGCGTGAAAGAGATCGGTCTTAAACATCAAAAAAAAAGAGGCTTCTTAACCTCTAATGCTTACGCCAAAAATCAGTACAAACCCAAATAACTAATTTTTATTCAGCTACTATTTTCCATTGCTTAGGCCCCTCGGTGTGAATAGATCGCCCATTCTGATCTACAGCAACGGTCACCGGCATATCCTCAACTTCAAATTCATAAATGGCCTCCATACCTAATTCTTCAAACGCAATTTTTTTTGCTTTCTTAATGGCCTTGGAAACTAAAAACGCCGCGCCACCCACGGCAATCATGTAGGTCGCCTGATGCTTTTGTATTAACTCAACTGTGGTTTGGCTACGTTCAGCCTTTCCAATCATCCCCAGAATGCCTTGATTCAACATTTTCTCAGTAAATTGATCCATTCGGGTTGCTGTTGTTGGTCCTGCAGGTCCTACAGCTTCATCACCTATTGGGTCCACAGGACCTACGTAATAAATCAATCGATCTTTAATTGTGACTGGTAATTCTTGACCATTTTCAATCAACGAGCATATTCTTTTATGCGCAGCATCACGAGCTGTTAGAATTTTTCCACTTAATAGCAAGGTGTCGCCCGCTTTAAATTGGGATAAATCCTGTTTAGTGATTTGATTAATATTTACCGGTATTGACGCTGAATTAGGTTGCCATTCTTCTTTGGGATAAAACTCCATTTTAGGAGGAATAAGGTCTGCTGGTCCAGTTCCGTCAAGTTCAAAATGGATATGTCGTGTTGCAGCACAATTTGGAATAATGGCGACCGGTAACGAAGCTGCATGGGTTGGGTAATCTTTTATCTTCACATCCAGAACAGTTGTTAAACCACCTAGCCCTTGAGCCCCGATGCCTAATTTATTAATTTTGGTATAGAGTTCTAGCCTGAGCTCCTCAGTTTTATTTGTCGCTCCGTGATGCATCAGCTCTTGAATATTAATCGGATCCATTAAAGACTCTTTGGCCATGATCACAGCTTTTTCTGCTGTTCCACCCACACCGATGCCTAAGACTCCAGGAGGACACCACCCCGCCCCCATTTGTGGAATTAAATCTAAGATATAACTCACAATATCATCGGATGGGTTCATCATTTTCAAGTGGGCTTTGTTTTCAGAACCGCCCCCTTTAGCGGCAATCTTGAAGGAGATTTTATCTCCTTTGACCAAACGCGTATGAATGACGGCAGGGGTATTGTCTTTTGTATTAGATCTTCTGCCCAATGGATCCATTACGATTGATGCGCGCAGTGGGTTGTCGACATTTAAATAAGCCTGGGACACTCCTTGGTTAATCAGATCTTCAAGAACTTGGTCTCCCTCAAGTTTTGCACTCATACCCACCTCAACAAAGATAGTGACAATACCGGTGTCCTGACACAATGGTCTTTTTCCAAGAGCGGACAGTTTAGAGCTGGTCAGGATTTGCAACATAGCATCTTTTGCCGGTTTTGATTGCTCTAATTCATAAGCTGCAGTCATTGCTTGAATAAAATCATCTGAATGGTAATAGGAGATGAATTGAAGTGCATCAGCAACGCTTGAGATAATGTCTTTATTTTTGATCATGGCTATCGCAGAGTTGATTGTTTTATGGCTATTGATTTATCAATTTGTTTTCTTAATATTTTTCCATTTTTTGTTTTTGGAAACTCATGGGTAATATAAATTGTTTTCGGTGCTTTGTATGCAGCTAAATGTTTTTGTCCAAATTGTAATAAATCATTAGGATCAGGATCTTTACCCTCATGCGGCATAATGTATGTCACGACCAGCAACTTATCCTTTTCAATCTCCTCACCAATGGCTGCACAATCGGCTATATCTGGGTGTGATTTAAACACTCTTTCAATTTCGTAAGGAGAAACACGGTATCCAAAACTCTTGATGATGTCATCTTTTCTGCCTAAAAACCAAATATATCCATCTGGATCGTATTTGGCAAAATCACCGGTAAAAAACCATCCATCATGAATATGCTTTGCCGTTTCTTCAGGTAAATTCCAATAACGTAGAAATAACCCTGGGTCATTGTCTGGAACACAAATCATGCCCTCTTCACCCACACTCACCTCTTGCAAGGTTTCTGGATCTAATAATTTTATATCATGTCCAGGTTGAGGAAACCCTGCTGATCCAGGACGAATCGGATTAAATTTATTTTCAGACAAGTAGTATGAAAACTCTGACATCCCTACAGCCTCATAGATATCTTGGTCAAATCTTTCTCGCCATTGATTTAACACCTCATCCGATAGGTGTTCCCCAGCACTCATACAGTACCTCAAACTTGGAACATCGGATGATTTAAAATCTGTTTTTTGTAGAATTTGACGATAGATGGTGGGCACCCCAATAAAAATTGTGGCTCGATGTTTTTGGATTAACTTCATCCACGTATCAGCATGATTTTTTCCTTCGTAGACAACAATAGTTTTGCCTAAATGAAGAGGGTCCATTAATCCAGAACCTAATACATAAGTCCAATTAAATTTTCCCGAGTGAACAATTCGATCCTCCTCACCTTCAAAGTCAAACCAATATTTTGAAGCCGGTTGCCGACCAATGATAGCCCGGTGGGCATGAAGCACCCCTTTCGGGTAACCTGTGGTCCCCGAGGTATAAACCAGATATGCGGGATCGTTCGCATGGGTTCTAACCTTAACATTGACATCACCCATTTCTTCTAATTTTGATTGCAGTTCAATCACTTGAAATTGTTTCGAGGGCTTGACGTCACCGGATCCTGTCACAAAAATAAATTTTAATTCATGAGGAAGTAAGCTTTCATCTATGGATTCCCACATTTTTTTATCTGTTACAAGTGCAGTGGCTGACGAATCTTTGGCAAGGTAAACCACCTCTTCTGCAGTCAATAACGTTGAGGTTGGAACTGATATACATCCAGCTTTCATTGCCCCTAAAAATGAAATCGGATACTCAAGCGAATTGGGTAAACGAATCAATATTCGATCTTCTCTATTTAAACCCAGATTGATCAGACACTGAGCGAATTGATCTGTTTTTTTGGCTAACTCTTTAAAAGTGATTTGACTGGTTCCTGATTCATCATTTTCAACAATCATCGCCAACTTATTTTCTACATCTGACCCAAGATGAATCGATGAGCATAAATGACCAATATTGATATCTTCAGGCACATTCCATTGCCAATCAAAACGTTTAATACTCATTACAAGATTGCTCCGTATGGCCAATTTTCTCGAATTACTTGGGCTGGAAGTTTATTCAGAACACTGATGGCAAAATCTGTATCATCTTGATTGAGAGATCTAAGAGCATGCGCTCTTAACAAAGTTTGCAGTGCTTTACCGAACATTGGCGGATCAAGCATTTCACCCTCAAATTTAATCGCACCACCCAGTAAAGCATCAGCCTCAATTGCAGCTTTTAAAATACGAATTCTAAGATTGATTTCTGTAGGTGACGGCGTGTAAGCAACTTTACATAAATGAATATGACCCGGATGAATTACTTGTTTTCCGGTTAGACCTTTTTCAGCCTCAGTCACTGCATGTCGATATACAATGCGAGATTCATCATCACCATGTAAATCTAACCACCTCCTTACATCATGGGGTTCGATAAATTTTTCAGGCATAACGTGTTCCCCAATCAATGTTTCAACACCTCCAATAACACCCTTACCTGCGATCCTTGCCTCAAACATAATTTGGTTTAAAAAATAACTTAATTCCTCAATCCAATTGGTTGGGGTTATGTTGATTCCCATCGCTTTTGAAAAGTCATGAATCCCAAAAACAACATGCTTCACCGTGTTGTAGGACATCAAGTCAGGAACAATTTTTAGAGATCTGGGGTGTTCAATGATCGGTTGTATTGTAATTTTAGTATTTAGATCTAAAAGGATGCTTGAGAGATCCCTTACTTCAGCAGAACCATAGGCCTCACCTGCTTTTGCCAGCATCACCACATCCACTTCATCCGAGATCACTTTTAATAAGGTGATGTCTTTTTCAAACTCGACTGTACGAAACGGGTTAATTCGAATAGCAATCTGCACATCAGGTCGAGATTGTCTGAGTCCAGGTAATTCAAGTTTTAACAATTCGCGACTTAATTCTTTTTGACGACAACCATCCTCAAGGTCAAATATTAAGGTGTGTGCAATTGTTTGGTGGGCGTGTTTTTTGAAACGCTTTGAGGCCTCTTCAAGATCCTCATAGGCTCCTGTTGATGGTGAATATTTTACTGGAGGATAATATAACTGAATGCCTGGCCAGAATCCGCCAAATACATCGGACTCAATTTTTAATATATTTTTTTCATTTATCATAAGCCCGCCTCCTCATCGATCAAATCTTTTAAATTTTTTTTACTTAAAATTTTCCAAAGCTCATTGTCTTGTTTTTTTAAGATATTTAGCAGTACCTGTTTTTTCAAATCCGACAATGCCTCATAATCATTTTTATAAAAATCATTTAAAACTAAATCCAGTTCAAGCAATCCTCTTCTGCTCTTATAACGTATAACCTGATCAATGTTCATGAGGACTCCTTCTTTAAAGAAAATATTTTTCGGACAGATTTTTTCTTATTTTTAAATTGCATTTCTTTGATACCAGAAATCGCTTTAGCTGGGCTCAGGCCTTTAGGACATACATCAGCACAGTTCATAATATTGTGGCAACGGAATAAACGATCCTCGTGGTCTAAAAATTCTAACCTCTCTTCACTGCCTTGATCCCGTGAATCAGCCAAAAAACGATAAGATTGAAGCAGAGCAGCTGGTCCCATAAATTTATCCGGTCCCCACCAAAATGATGGGCAAGATGTGGTGCATGCTCCACACAATATACATTCATATAATCCATCTAATTTTTTACGGTCCTCTGGGCTTTGTAATCGTTCAGTTGTTGGTGGCGGATCATTATTTATAAAATAAGGTTTAACGTCATGGTAATTTTTAAAAAATTGATCCATGTCCACAATTAAATCTTTTATAACGGGTAACCCAGGCATAGGTCGAATCACAACAGGCTCTTTTAAGTCTTTTAATTTTGTCACACAAGCCAGTCCATTTTTTCCATTGATATTCATACTGTCTGATCCACATACGCCCTCACGGCATGATTTTCTTAATGCCAGTGTTTCATCCGTTTGTTTAATTTTCATTAAAGCATCAAGTAACATTTGATCATTATCATCCAGTGCTATGTCATATTTTTGCATGTATGGCTTTTTATCTTTCTCAGGATCAAACCGATAAATAGAAAATTTCATAACTAATAAACCCTTTTCTTTAATGCGAATGTTTCAACAGTTAATGGTTTTAATTTAACATCACGATAATCAATTTTATTTTTGTCAGCATAATATAAGGTATGTTTTAACCAATTCTCATCATCCCTCTCCTCATAATCAGACCGGCAATGAGCGCCTCGACTTTCTTGTCGAGCATAGGCAGATTCAATCGTGGCTTGAGCAACGACGATTAAATTTTTAAGTTCCAGAGCATCAATACGTGCTGTATTAAAAATCTTACTTGGATCTTTAATTTTTAGATAATTTGAACGCTCGCGGATCTCATGTATTTTTTTAACTCCAGCATCCAGCAATTCTGGAAAACGAAAAACACCACAATGTTCTTGCATGACTTTACGTAAATCATTGCCAAGAGTCACTATATCCTCAGATTGATCTGATTTATCATTTAACTCATTCACTCTTTGCTGGGTAAACTCAACTGCGTTTTTTGGAATATCGGGAAACTTTTCTTGCTTATTAATTGTTTCAACAATGTTCTGCCCAGCCGCTCTTCCAAACACGATCAAATCTAATAATGAATTAGAACCTAAACGATTTGCACCATGCACCGAAACACAGGCACATTCCCCTACAGCATAGAAGTTTCCAACCAAATCACCCTTACTATTTTTTCTTACTTGACCATGCAGATTGGTGGGGATCCCTCCCATCATGTAATGAACGGTTGGGACAACGGGTATGGGGTCTTTCACTGGATCTGCATTTGCAAATTTTATGGCAATTTCTCGGATACCGGGTAATTTCTCATTAATTTTATCTTCGCCTAGATGAGAAAGTTGTAAATACACGGCATTTTTATGCTTACCCACACCTTTTCCATTTTTGATTTCGGTTGCAATAGCTCTTGAAACAACATCTCGACTCGCTAAATCTTTTGCATTAGGCGCATATCTCTCCATAAATCGCTCACCATCAGAATTTTCGAGATACCCACCTTCACCCCGACAACCCTCAGTGACCAGCACTCCAGCTCCAGATATTCCGGTTGGATGGAATTGCCAAAATTCCATATCTTCTAAAGGCAAATTAGCACGTGCAGCCATCCCTAATCCATCTCCGGTATTAATATACGCATTTGTGCTTGCTTCAAATATCCGACCTGCACCACCGGTAGCAAAGATTGTTTTTTTGGCTTGAAATATAGCTAATTCGCCTGTTGCCATTTCATAAGCAATAACCCCTAATACCTGATCATCGTCATCTTTAATGAGGTCAAGTGTGCTCCACTCAATAAAAAACTGAGTTTTATTTTTTATGTTTCTTTGATAAAGGGTATGCAACATTGCGTGGCCCGTTCGATCGGCCACTGAGCATGTTCTTGAAATGGAAGTTTCACCAAAATTTTTAGTCATGCCGCCAAAAGCTCTCTGATATATCTTTCCATCCAAGTTTCGGTCAAATGGCATGCCATAGTGTTCTAATTCATAAATTGCCTCAGCAGCATTTTTACACATGAATTCAATAGCATCTTGATCACCCAAATAATCAGACCCTTTTATGGTGTCATACATATGCCATATCCATTTATCTTCCGTCACGTTCCCAAGCGCTGCGGCTATTCCTCCCTGAGCCGCAACCGTATGCGAACGTGTCGGAAAAACTTTTGAAATCACAGCAACATTCAGTCCCGCATCTGATAACTGAAGCGCACTTCGCAAACCTGCGCCTCCAGCACCAACAACTAAAACATCGAATTTAAAATGTTGCATGAATTAAATTTCCAATAAAAATAATAGTAAAAAAATGACCTGTATCGTCATGCTGAAAAGTAACAACAAATAAATTATTTGATGAATAATTTTATTTTTTACATAATCATCTATCACATGCTGGACCCCAATCCACCCATGAAAGAACGTCAGTAAAAAAAGGACAGTGATGATCAACCGATGGAATATTGAATCAAAAAATTGAACCCACGCTTGATAGTTAACTTGGTCGATCTGAATCCAATAAAAGAATAAATATCCGATGAAAAAATAAATTGAGATGGCTGAGAATCTTTGATAAAGCCATTGGGTCATTCCACCGAATAAATTCAAAAAGGGGTTTTTTACCATACCCAATATCCTACAAAGAGGGTCATTATAAAACTTATGATAAGAACAATTTTGCTGGTGAAGCGCGCAACAATAAGGTCCATTCCATAATGGAGATCAAGCATAATATGACGTGTCCCAGCTATCAAATGATGAATAATGCCCCAGATCATCAATGTCTTGATAATTTTTAATACTGTTGTGTCAAAAGCTTGAAGAATGAGATGAAAGATGGCCTCATTTCTTGTAGACCAATAGAGCGATATTGTTAACAATGGCATAAACACGAATAAAACAACACCGCTCACTCGGTGCAAAATAGAGACCATGGCCGGAACTGGAAAACGGATTGTGAAAAGGTTTAAATTTTTTGGTGACTTGATCATTGTTTAAACTCTTCCAATGCTGCTAAACGAACACTTTCTGCCACAAACTGATTTAACCTTGGATCAAATGGTTTTGGAATGATATAGTCACGTCCAAATTTCAATTCCTTGATTTTGTAAGCGTCTAACACTGATTGCGGAACCGGTTCTTTCGTTAATTTTGCAAGTCCTTCCGAAGCCGCTAACATCATTTTTTGAGAAATTTGAGGTGCCCTCGCATCAAGGGCGCCTCTAAATAAAAAGGGGAATCCAAGCACATTGTTCACTTGGTTTGCATAGTCTGAGCGGCCAGTTGCCATAATCACATCATCACGAACAGAAAGGGCCTCTTCAGGGGTAATTTCTGGATCAGGGTTAGCTAAGGCGAAGATTATGGGATCGCGTTTCATTTTTAGCAAATACTCTTTGGGGAACAGATTTGCTCCTGATAAACCAATAAAAACATCAGCGCCATCAATAATTTCTTCTAAACTGTTGTAAGCAGTATCGCTAATAAATTCTTTATTGTACTCATTAAGATCTGTCCTGGATTGATTTAAAACCCCTTTTCGATCAACCAAATGAATTTCTGTTACTCCTAAATGTTTAATCAGTTTTGCACACGACAATCCAGCAGCGCCTGCGCCTAAAAAAACAACTTTAATTTCATTAATTTTCTTATCCACAATTTCAAGTGCGTTTTGTAAACCTGCTGCAACAATCACAGCTGTTCCATGTTGATCATCATGAAATACAGGAATATCTAGACGCTTTTTGAGTTCAGATTCGATGTAAAAACATTCCGGAGCCTTGATATCTTCAAGATTGATGCCGCCAAAGGTGGGAGCAATAGCAACAACAGTCTGTATAAACAAATCAGGGTCTGTTTCATTCACCTCAATATCATAGACATCAATACCGGCAAATTTTTTAAACAGAATGCCCTTACCCTCCATGACCGGTTTACTGGCTAAAGCACCCGTGTCTCCCAATCCCAAAACAGCAGTGCCATTGGAGATAACCGCGACTAAGTTACCCTTATTCGTATACCGATAGGCATCCTCGGGATTGTTTTGGATTTCTCTAACAGGCTCAGCGACTCCAGGTGAATATGCTAAGGATAGATCATAGGCCGTATCACATTGTTTGAGCGACTGAATTTCTATCTTTCCAGGCCTTGGATATTCATGGTATTTAAGTGCATCAAGTTTGAGGGACATCTTATTCAAGCTCCGTTTGATAGTGATATTCATCAGTGAGACAAAGTCCTAAACGCCATTCAATGGGTTTATTTCCATAGGTATACGAAACTCTTTCAATACCAAGTATTGGATGCCCTTTCTTAATATTAAGCAATTTTGAAACTTCAGCCTCAGCGCTGACTGCTTTGATTTTTTCATCGGCATTTAACATCTGAATTCCATAATTTGACTCATACAAACGATAAAGAGAACCTTTTTTTTGATTAATCATTTCTGCATTAAGACCCTTAAATGGGATCGTAGAAATATAAATTTCATCCAAGATCAAAGGCTTTTTGGCAAACGTCAGTACGCGCTTAATCTTGAACACGGAGGAGCCAGGTCTTAAATTTAGTCGGTTCGCTACATAACTATTGACCCTCATTTTTTCAAAAGATAGTAGCTGGCTTTCCAATTTCTCTTTATTTCCTTTAGAGGACGTAAGCCTTAAAAACCTCAGCTGGATTTGTTCTTCATCATGAGTTGTCACATAGGTGCCCTTACCCTGTCGACGAATAAGTATCTTTTCGATAGATAATTCATCTATAGCTTTGCGAACTGTACCTTGGCTTACCTGATAGCTCTGAGCTAGTTCAATTTCACTCGGTATCAGATCTCCTGCTCGCCAATTACCGGACATCAATTCTTGGGTAATTTTTTGTTTTACTTGTATATATAAAGGAATATTCATAAAAACACATAAAATAAATTTATATATATCTTATATAAGACTTAATAAAAAATCAACAATATTATATAAAAATTTATATTTTATTAAGTTATTGTTTTTATTATAAAAAATATAATATTTTTATAAATTATCTTCAAACTCTTATATAAGACTAAATTATTTATTGACATATTTTTTAAGTTTATTAAAATATCAATGCATATATTTAATTTCAATTTTTTATGAATACAAACTCATACAGACCCAGAAGATCAATGCTTTATGTTCCAGGATGCAATACACGATATCTGGAAAAAGCAAAATCACTCCGCGCTGATACCCTTATCTTGGATCTTGGGGATCCTATTCTGCTGGATGCAAAAATTCAATCTCGAGAGAATGTGGTTGAAATGTTAAAACAAAATG
>JAURED010000012.1:0-8297 GCA_030827595.1 Burkholderiales bacterium | reverse complement strand
CAAGATCGAATTGCATTAACCACCAGTTTATCTATGGTTATTTTGGCAGCTCGTGCCTACGGATTATCTGTTATTGATGGAATTCATAGCAATTTAAAAGATACAACCTCATTTGAGTACGCATGTCGAATGGGGCGTGATATGGGTTTTGATGGAAAATCTTTAGTTCACCCAGATCAGCTGGCTTATGCGAATGATGCCTATACACCAAAACCATCAGAAATTGATCAAGCCAAAGCAATTATTAGTGGTTTAGCTGAAGCTAATGCTTCTGGACGAGGAACGGTTGTGGTTGATGATAAACTAGTTGAACACCACCATGTTACTGCGGCAAAAAGACTGCTCGTGCAACATGAAATGATGGAAGAACTGGAAAATAACACATGAGTACTCAACAAGGAAATTATTTAGAAGATTTTTCACCCGGTCAGATATTCAATCACCCTATTCCAAGAACAATTTCTGAAGGTGATGCTTCGCTATATCTTGCTTTATTAGGAAATCGAAACCCCTTACATTGCTCTCTGAAAACGGCAAATGCTGTTAATTTCAAATCAATTCCAATTGATGATTTATTGCTGTTCCATATTGCTTTTGGCAGAACGGTAAATGATATCTCATTAAATGCTGTTGCGAATTTAGGGTATGCCAATATTCAGTTTAAAAACCCTGCTTTTGTTGGAGACACAATTTCGTCACAAACAAAAATTATCGGTTTAAAAGAAAATTCTAATAAATCCACTGGGATTGTTTATGTTCAATCTGCAGCATTCAATCAAGACGGTACAGAGCTCCTCAGTTGGATTCGCTGGGTTATGGTTCCAAAAAAAGATGCAGGCGCAAAAATTATCGAACAATTACCCGATGCCCTTCCTGATAGGGCTGACCTCTCCATCATAGAGCGCAAAGGAATGGTATTTTCAAATCTTGACCTCGCTGACACGGGTTCAAACAAATTATTTGAGGACTATCAAATTGGGGATGTATTCAATCATTCATCCGGCATTACGATAGATGAAACGGATCATACCTTGGCCACAAAACTTTATCAGAATAATGCAAAGTTACATTTTGATGCACACATGATGAAAGACACACCCTTTAAAAGAAGATTAATATACGGGGGCCACATTATTTCATTGTGCCGATCATTGTCGTTTGAAGGTATAGAGAATGCTATACAGATTCTTGGGGTAAATAGCGGCACTCATTGCAACCCAACTTTTGCGGGCGACACTATTTATTGTCGAACTGAAATTACGGATAAGCTAGAACTGTCTCAGTTAAATGGTGCCGGTGTTTTAAGGGTAAGACAATATGGATTTAAAAATAAACCCGGTTCAAAAATATCTGAAATTGCCACAGAAAAAAATGGTAAAAAAATTTATAACTCGAATACTGTTCTCGATATTGATTACTTTGTATTGATTCCCAGAAGGAAATAACTATGGCTTTGACACATCCAAATGATGCATTATTTATTGGAGAAAAACCTTTTCCGATCATCCCAACCTGTGAGCATTTTGCAGGGAGTGAAAAATTAATTTCAAAAGCCTTAGGGTTACAAGATACCTTAGGGCCAATTTTTAATATTACCTGTGACTGTGAAGATGGTGCAGCGGCTGGACAAGAGCAAGCTCATGCTGAAATGATTGTAAGAGTTCTAAATTCAGAACTAAATAAACACAACATGGCCGGATGCCGAATTCATGACTACACTCATCCCCATTGGAAAAAAGATATTGATATTCTTGTTGCAGGTGCGGGTGAGATATTAAGTTATATTACTATTCCCAAATCGACCAATGCGTCTCAGCCAAAAGAAATGATTGCTTACATTCAAAAGGTAGCAAAAGATCAGCATATAAGTCGAGAAATTCCGATTCACATCTTAATCGAAACCCATGGCGCTCTAGCGCAAGTGCATGAAATTGCAAAACTACCCTGGCTTCAAGTACTTGATTTTGGATTAATGGATTTTGTCAGCGGACATCACGGAGCTATTCCCGCCTCGGCCATGAGAAGCCCTGGTCAATTTGAGCATAAATTATTAGCCCGAGCAAAAACAGAAGTAGTTGCTGCAGCAATTGCTAACGGAGTTGTTCCGGCACATAACGTCACCTTGGATTTAAAAAATAGTGAAACAACTTTTGCTGATGCGAAAAGAGCCAGAGATGAGTTTGGTTTTATGCGCATGTGGAGTATCTACCCGACACAAATTACCGCCATTGTTGATGCGATGAAACCCAATTATGAAGAGATTCAAGATGGTTCTGAAATCCTAATCCTGGCACAAGATGCTGATTGGGGGCCTATTCAATTTAAGGGTGAATTGCATGACCGAGCAACCTATCGCTATTTTTGGGAGATTCTACAAACGGCTAAACTAACCGGTCAAGATATTCCAGACGAAGCTAATCAACGTTTTTTTTCATAGAAAGTTATTCAAATGTCGGCAGGAAAAAAATTTAAACAAGCTCTAGCACAAGAAAAACCTCTGCAGGTTATTGGCGCTATTAATGCTTACCATGCACTTCTAGCAACTAAGTCTGGATTTAAAGCTTTATATTTATCGGGTGGCGGGGTAGCAGCTGGCTCATTAGGCATCCCTGATCTTGGAATATCTACATTAGAGGATGTATTAATTGATATTCGACGCATTACAGACGTTACCGACACCCCTCTCCTTGTAGACATTGATACTGGCTTTGGGGGTGCGCTAAATATTGCGAGGACGATTCGATCTGTAATAAAAGCTGGTGCTGGTGCTGTTCATATCGAAGATCAAGTTCAATCAAAACGTTGTGGACATCGCCCCAATAAAGCTATTGTTTCGCAATCCGAAATGGTTGACCGGATTAAAGCTGCAGTAGATGCAAAAACTGATCCCAATTTTATTATTATGGCCCGGACTGATGCTCTCGCTGTTGAAGGATTAAGTAGCGCAATTGATCGAGCTTGTGCTTGTGTTGAGGCGGGTGCAGACATGATTTTTCCAGAAGCAATGACCGAGCTCTCCATGTATCAGCAATTTTCTGATGCTGTCAAAGTTCCAGTATTGGCTAATATTACTGAATTTGGGTCTACTCCCCTATTTACAAAGGATGAACTCGCCAGCGCAAATGTGAGCTTAATTCTTTATCCACTAAGTGCCTTTCGAGCCATGAATAAAGCGGCCCTATCGGTCTATGAAGCTGTTCGTAAAGATGGAACTCAAAAAAATGTGATCGAGTTAATGCAAACGAGAAATGAACTCTATGATTTCTTAAACTACCATGATTATGAAAAAAAATTAGATGAACTTTTTAAGCAAGAAAAGTAAATACGAGCAGGAGATTTTATGAATACAACGACAACACCAGAAAAAAAAGTAAAAAAAGGAGTAGCTTTAGCAGGAGTTAATGCAGGAACGACTGCGGTTTGTACGGTTGGGCATACCGGAAATGATTTACATTATCGCGGATATGATATTTTGGATTTAGCCAAATATTCAAATTTTGAAGAAGTTGCTTACCTTTTAATTTATGGAGAACTTCCAACCCAAAGTCAACTGAGTGAATATAAAAATAAACTTCGACAACTCCGAGATTTGCCCGAGACTGTTAAATCTGTATTAGAACAAATCCCAAAAAATGCTCACCCCATGGACGTCCTTCGCACCGGCTGCTCTATGCTTGGAACAATTGAACAGGAAGCGGAAGATCGTAATATTGAGCAAACAAAAAATATTGCCGATCGACTCATTTCTTGTTTTGGCTCTATGCTCATCTATTGGTATCACTTTTCTCATAATCATAAGAAAATTGAATGCACGTCTGACATGGATTCAATTGCAGGTCATTTTTTGTATTTACTGCATGGAAAGCCTCCATCAGAGTTGCATGAAAAAGCAATGAATACATCTTTGGTGCTCTATGCAGAGCATGAATTCAATGCGTCAACTTTTACATCACGGGTAATCTCTGGAACCTTATCCGATATCTATTCCGCTATCACCGGTGCAATTGGCGCTCTTCGGGGACCAAAACATGGTGGAGCAAACGAAGCTGCCATGGAAATCATATCCCGATATCAGAATGCAGATGAAGCCGAAAAAGATATTCGTGATCGTATGGCTCGTAAAGAAATTATTATTGGATTTGGTCATCCCGTTTACACCATTGGTGACCCGAGAAACGAAAGTATTAAATCAGTCTCAAAATCACTCTCAGAAGATCAAGGAAATAATACCTTATTTGAGATATCAGAAAGAATTGAATCTGTGATGTGGGAAGAAAAGAAAATGTTTCCAAACCTCGATTGGTATAGTGCCTCCAGTTACCATTTAATGGGTATCCCCACGGCAATGTTTACTCCTATTTTTGTCATTTCCAGGACCACTGGCTGGGCGGCTCATATTATTGAGCAACGTATTGATAATAAAATTATTCGACCCAATGCAGAATACACAGGTCCAGAAAACAGATCCTACACCCCGATTAATCAAAGATAAAAGAAAGGTTTAGTAACACATGTCATCTCACATCTCTAATGTTCGACCTGCGCCAGATCAAGTTATTGCTGACATTGCAAATTATGTAAACGATTACCAAATTCAAAGTTCTGAAGCTTTAGATACCGCTCGATATTGTTTAATGGATACATTGGGTTGTGGATTAGAAGCCTTAAGTTATCCGGCCTGTACAAAACTTTTAGGGCCTATTGTGCCAGGGACAAATGTCCCAAATGGAGCAAAAGTACCAGGAACAAGCTACCAGCTTGACCCGATCAATGCTGCGTTTAACATTGGCGCCATGATCCGCTGGCTAGATTTTAATGACACATGGCTTGCTGCAGAATGGGGTCATCCGTCCGATAACCTAGGTGGTATTTTGGCGGTAGCAGATTGGCTATCCCGAACGCGCATTGCCGAGGGAAAAACACCCTTATTCATGAAGGATGTTCTCATTGGTATGGTTAAAGCGCATGAAATCCAAGGGGTTATTGCTTTAGAAAATAGTTTTAACCGCGTAGGTCTTGATCATGTAGTTTTAGTAAAAATAGCTTCGACTGCTGTGGTTGCTAAAATGCTTGGTGCTAGTTTTGAGCAAATTATTGATGCGGTATCGAATGCCTGGTTGGATGGTCAAAGTCTTCGCACCTATAGACATGCACCTAATACAGGCTCAAGAAAATCGTGGGCCGCAGGTGATGCGACCAGCCGTGCCGTCAGGTTGGCATTAATGGTGATGAAAGGTGAAATGGGATATCCCTCGGCATTAACTGCAAAAACATGGGGCTTTTATGATGTTTTATTTAAAGGCAAACCCTTTGCAATCAACCAACCCTATGGATCTTATGTGATGGAAAATGTGCTCTTTAAGATTTCATTTCCTGCAGAATTTCATGCACAGACCGCGGTCGAATGTGCGCTTCAACTTCATCCTAATCATGTTAACAATATAGATACGTTGGAAAAAATTAATCACATTGATCGAATTGAAATCACAACACATGAATCAGCGATAAGAATTATTGATAAAACCGGTCCTCTCAATAACCCTGCCGATCGAGATCATTGTATTCAGTACATGGCCACCGTTGGACTGCTTAAGGGTAATCTGACCGCTCAAGATTATGAGGATGCTGTAGCTCAAGATCCTCGGATTGATGCATTGAGAGCAAAAATGCAATGTATTGAAAATAAACAATTTACTCAAGATTATCTAGATCCGAGCAAACGCTCTATTGCTAATGCTCTTCAGATATTTTACCAAGATGGTACTCATTCAGAAAAAATAACGGTTGAATACCCGATTGGTCATCGCCGCAGACGCGCCGAAGGTATTCCTGAATTGATTAAAAAATTCTCTAAAAATCTAAATCGAGAATTTGATCCAGAGCATGCAGCGAAATTATTAAATTTAAATCTTGATTATGAAAAACTTGCTGCAACGCCAGTTAACGAATATGTGGACCTGTTTGTTAAGTAAGTTCTGATTGAATAGCTTTTAGTTCCTGATTGGGATCATCAAAGTCTAAGTAGTCATGATCTGTTTGTGCATACCAA
Organism: Burkholderiales bacterium; assembly: GCA_030827595.1. GTDB lineage: Bacteria > Pseudomonadota > Gammaproteobacteria > Burkholderiales > Methylophilaceae > BACL14. The sequence continues at coordinate 2,248 of JAURED010000012.1, read as the reverse complement.
TACCTGCTGTTGGATTCATCGCCCTCTATTTTATGTAATACCGCATGAATCCAATTTGAGTGGTTCGTGTTTATTTCTTGGACAATTTGATGAGATTGATCCCACTGTCCATCAAGGGCAAACTGAACTGCTTTTAACAATGCTTCAGTCATTAGGTAGTTTCTTTTTCTATGCGGTATTTACAATTACTCTTGTGCTTTTCTAATAGCCCATTAATTTCAAGTGTTGAAACTTTGCAATATGAACACTGATAATTATTTACTCCCTCTTCAATTCGTTCTTGGGGGTAATCAATAAAATATTTTATGGTCACTTTTTTGTCTCCTGTTTTAGCCAATTTATATAATTGTCGGATCCTTTGACATCCTGAATCAACAACTCAGGAACTGCATAGGGATGATGCTCAATAAAGAAACTTTTTATGTTTCTAATATTATTTTTCGTCGTCTTAATCAGCAATATACTTTCTTTATCTTTCACGATCTTTCCCCGCCACCAATACACCGATTCAACATTATGAAGAATATTCACACATGCGGCTAACTTTTTCGACAATAGTCTATTTACAAATGTCTTCACTTTTGTTTTTGGTAAGGTGGTTATAATAATTTTTGCGCAATTAAACACTATAATATCTATTCAAAGTTGACTGATTACATTATAGTTTTAATCATATGTTATTTAAAAAACATTTAACAGAAGCAAACAAGACCTATTGGAATCATTTTATCTTTGCTTTTAAGGCTGGGTTTTTATTGCTCTATGCTGGAATAACTTCTATTATTCACGCCTTTATTCCATCGCTGTTTCCATTTGTCAGTCAAAAGATTGTGCAAAAATTAACAGCAGACTCTCAACAACATAGAAATTTAAAATGAAATTTTTTTTAGTAATCCTTGTATTTTTTTGCATGCCTTTATCTGCGCTTCAAATTGGAGACACTGCCCCCAACTTTAACGCATCAACGACTCAAGGCAAATTAAACTTTTATAATTGGTCTCAAAACCATTGGGTGGTGCTCTTTTCACACCCAGGAGACTTTACCCCTGTCTGTACCACAGAATTAGCGCAAGTTGCCTACCTGCAACCTGATTTTGAATCTCGAAATGTAAAACTATTAGGCCTGAGTGTGGATCCTCTTGAGGATCACAAAGAATGGATACCTCATGTGAATAACTTTAAAGATCAAATCAAACAAGAGTTATCACTTGAAAACTCATTAAATAAAATCACATCATTATTTGATGACCGTCCTGATGTAAATTATCCGATTATTGCTGACACCTCCATGGATATCGCAAAGCTTTTCGACATGATTCATCCTAATGCGAATCCGAATGAGAGTGCGTTTGGAATCAAACATAAAGCCACCATCCGATCTGTGTTTATAATTGATGTCGAAAAAAAAATACAAACGATCTTAACTTACCCGATGCACGTAGGACGTAATTTTGATGAAATTATTAGGACTATTGACGCTCTTCAAGTTGCTGCAAAATATAAAGTATCAACTCCAGCAAATTGGCAGCCGGGTGATGACGTGATTGTTCCAACCTACATTACCAATGACATGATTAAGGAGCAATACGGCACTGATGACTTCACTCAATATCAAGACTATTTGAGAATGATCGAGCATCCCGGTTTCTTTAAAGGCAATAAAAACAGAAACAAGAGCCGAATTAATAATAAATAAATGCTTACTGAAGATCCATAATGGTGAGTGTCCCGGCCTTCATATCAGGAATTAGAAGCTGACCCTTGTTGTTTGACAAAGCAATGTCTGCAGCCGCTTCATAGCCCTCTTGAATCACGTTTACTTTTCCTTGAACCACTGTATAAATTTTGCCTTCGAGCCAACTGCTTAAATAAATTGTTTTACCTATCTTAGCTATACCGTCACCTCCATTAAACCCCTCAGCAATTTTTTTAACCTTGTTAGTTTTGAGATCGGCTTTAAAAAACTCACCACCCCAGTCTAAAATAAAAAGTTTATCGCCTTCTATCAAAAGACCATTGGGAGCTTTGACCACATCTCTTTGATCCTCAAGCACCAAGCTTACCTCGCCTGTCTGTTTAATTTTAAATATAAAGCCCGTTGATTTAAAATCACCAGAGTCGGATACATAAAGATTGCCTTGGTCATCAACATCGATATCATTTAAGAACACTGGGCTCTTTGGAAAACTCATAGTTCCGGCAAAAACTCCATATGCTCCATCGTTGATATTTACTTCAATCACTGCAT
>JAURED010000011.1:16186-19936 GCA_030827595.1 Burkholderiales bacterium | reverse complement strand
TGTAGGTTAAATGAACAATGGCGGCATCCTGGGGTTCAGACCCTTGACCAACGGCAACAAATGCCCCTGCCCCCATTTTTTTTAATTGCAACATGGTGTATTCATTGAATTTCCATTTAGATTTTCTCGCCAGTGTTTTGATTTCTTTTCTGTAGATGGTCGGAGTTAAATCATTCGGTGGCGTCATGGTTAAAATTCGCGATAAGGTATTTCCCTCAACCAAGGCTTCAATTTCTTTAATATCCTTGGATTCTAACTTGCCGTAAAAATTAATAACTTTTAAGCTTTTTTTATCAACTTTCTTTTTTCGTGAAGGCAGGTCTTTTGAATTCAGGAGTGTTGTATAAAGGAGTTCACGGTTCCACAATACATTATCCGTTTCGATAATTAGATTAATTTCTGTTGGGTTTTCATCCAGTAAATTTTTTAATGATTTACGCAGTTGTGTTTGGATCTTAAAAGCACTTTTATCGGATGACTTAAGGATCACAGTATGAGCTTGATGCTCATCATCTAAGCTTAAAAATTTATCCTCAAGATCACTCAATTTTAATTTTAAGCGCTTAATCTTCGCTTTTACGGACTCTGTTAAAAAACTAGATTTATCGGAGTTAACAACAATTAGGTTATGTTTAACCGATTTTGATAACATTTTAGGAACATTTTTATGTACATTAATTTTGATTTTCATGCCTTAACTCCACTGACTAAATTTATTAGAAAAAACCTATTATTTCACGTAAAATCATATACTTCGAGACTAAATCATAAATTAAGTTCTTACATTCATTGTAGTTAATTTTTAAAAAAGTTTTTTTGGAGTGTTTTATGGAATTGTATCCAGATACTGATATTCAAGAAACCCAGGAATGGATTGATTCATTAAATTCAGTTATTGAGTCTGACGGGGCCGAACGTGCACATTATTTAATTGAAATGATGATTGATCAAGCACGTCGCTCTGGATCAAATCTTCCGTATAACGCAACCACCTCTTACGTCAATACGATTCCTACTCACCTGCAGCAAAAACATCCAGGCGACCCAGATATGGAAAGACGGATTCGCGCGATCATTCGCTGGAATGCTGTGATGACGGTATTAAGAGCTAATGAAAAATCTCCTGGTATCGGTGGACATATTGCCAGCTTTCAATCTTCGGCAACTTTGTATGACGTGGGTTTTAATCATTTCTTTAGAGCGCCTAACGAAAATTTTGATGGTGACTTAGTCTTCTTCCAGGGCCACAGCTCACCGGGCATCTATGCACGAGCTTTTCTCGAAGGACGGATGAGTGAAGAACAATTAAGTAACTTTAGAATGGAGTCGCAAGGCAATGGCCTTTCGAGCTACCCTCACCCGTGGCTGATGCCTGATTTTTGGCAATTTCCAACAGTGTCAATGGGACTCGGTCCGATCATGGGAATTTATCAAGCGCGATTCTTAAAGTATTTACACGACCGTGGAATTGCGGACACCAGTGATCGTAAAGTTTGGGTGTTCTGTGGAGACGGTGAGATGGACGAGCCAGAATCATTAGGAGCTATTTCATTAGCCGCTCGAGAAAAACTCGATAACTTGATTTTTGTGGTCAATTGTAATTTGCAAAGACTAGATGGCCCTGTTCGAGGCAATGGAAAAATTATTCAAGAATTAGAATCAGACTTTAGAGGTTCTGGTTGGAATGTACTCAAAGTTATTTGGGGTTCATATTGGGATCCACTGTTCAATCTTGATAAAGAGGGTTTCTTGAAGAAACGTATGGAAGAGTGTGTGGACGGTGAATTCCAGAACTTTAAAGCTAAAGGTGGCGCATATACTCGAGAGCATTTCTTTGGTAAGTACCCAGAATTAAGGGAGATGGTATCCGCCATGTCTGATAGCGATATATGGCGACTTAACCGAGGCGGTCATGATCCGCATAAAGTATACGCAGCTTATGCGGCGGCAACCTCTCACAAAGGTCAGCCTTCAGTGATACTTGCAAAAACAGTTAAAGGCTATGGCATGGGTGATGCTGGTGAGGGTCATAATGTATCGCACCAACAAAAAAGTATGGATATTGAATCTTTGAAAAAATTTAGATCAAGATTTGATTTACCTATTTCCGATAAAGAAGTTGAAGAGTTAAAATTTTACAAACCTGATCCAGATTCACCTGAGATGACATACATGAGGGAGCGAAGAGAGGCTTTAGGAGGCTCTTTACCGCAAAGACGCACTAAAGGAAATCAACTCACTGTCCCTAAACTAGATAGCTTCAGTAATCTTTTAACCACCACGGGAGAGCGAAAAATTTCAACCACCATGGCTTTCGTAAGAATGCTAACAACCATGGTAAAAGATAAGGAAATTGGCAAATATATTGTCCCGATCGTTCCTGATGAGGCGAGAACCTTTGGTATGGAAGGTATGTTTAGACAATTAGGCATTTACTCCTCTGTGGGTCAGTTATATGAACCGCAAGATGCCGATCAGGTGATGTTTTATAAAGAACAAAAAGATGGGCAGATTTTAGAAGAAGGGATTAATGAAGCGGGTTCGTTTTCATCTTGGATTGCTTCGGGCACCTCATACAGCACAACCGGTATTCAAACCATCCCCTTTTATATATTTTATTCTATGTTTGGTTTTCAAAGAATTGGTGACTTGGCTTGGGCTGCCGGTGACTCGCGAACACGAGGATTTTTACTCGGTGCTACAGCAGGAAGAACCACATTAAACGGCGAGGGTCTTCAACACGAAGATGGTCACAGTCATTTATTGTCGGCAACAATTCCAAATTGTATTTCCTATGACCCTTGCTTCTCTTATGAGTTGGCGGTAATCATTCAACATGGATTACATCGCATGGTGGAACAACAAGAAGATGTTTACTACTACATTACCTTAATGAATGAAAATTACAGTCACCCTGATATGCCTAAAGACATTGAACAGCAAATCATAAATGGTATGTACCTGATTCAAAAAACTACTCTTAAATCTCAGCAGAAAGTTCAACTCATGGGTAGCGGAGTTATCTTAAGAGAAGCCTTAGAAGCGGCCACCCTTCTTGAAGCCGATTGGAATATCGCGGCTGATGTATGGAGCGTCACCAGCTTTACCGAAGTTCGAAGAAACGCACTTGAAGTGGAGCGTCACAATATGCTGAATCCCCTTGCCCAGAAAAAGTCATTTATTCAAGAACAAATCACGGACTCAGAATCACCGATTATCGCTTCAACCGATTATATGAAGTCTTTTGCGGATCAGGTTTCTAACTTCATTCCAAATCATTTTGTGTCTCTCGGAACGGATGGCTATGGTCGATCTGATAGCCGTGAAGCATTAAGAAGTTTTTTTGAAGTCGACCGATATTATATTGTGATCGCAGCCTTAAAGGCATTGTCAGATCAAAATAAGATTGATGTTTCTATGGTTGCTGATGCAATTAAAAAATATAACATCGATCACACTAAAACTAACCCAGCATTGAGTTAATTATGACTGATATATTAATCCCAGATATTGGAAATTTCGAAAGTGTTGACGTCATTGAGATCCTCGTCAAACCAGGTGATCATGTCAACAAAGATGACCCTTTAATCACGTTAGAATCAGATAAAGCATCCATGGATATTCCTGCCTCTGAATCAGGAATTATTAAGGAAATAAAAGTGAGCGTGGGTGATAAAGTAAAACAAGGAGTGGCGATAGCAACATTTGAAGCTGTCGGCAGTGAAGTTAACAAAAAAGAAGAGAAAAAAG
>JAURED010000011.1:0-16086 GCA_030827595.1 Burkholderiales bacterium | reverse complement strand
TCAAAAGAGGTTCAGAAAAAAATAATCTCAGAACCCTCTCGACCTTTTCCTGAGCCCCCTCAAAAAATACAGCCTGAAAATAAACCTATTCCTGTGGCTGAAAGTATTGTTGCTGACCCGGGAAAAAAATCACACGCTTCCCCTTCTGTGCGCAGATTTGCACGAGAACTTGGAGTGAATTTATCTTTTGTGAGTGGCACAGGCAGAAAAAAAAGGATTCTCATTGAAGATGTACAGAATTTTGTCAAAGGTGAGTTAAGTAAACCGAGATCTCAAAATATGGGCGCTTCGTTTGCGCCTAGCCCAATGCCAGTGATTGACTTTAACCTCTTCGGGCCGAATGAAACTAAACCCTTATCTAAAATTAAAAAAATATCTGGATCTAATCTGCACAGAAATTGGGTTTCCGCGCCTCACGTCACCCAATTTGATAATGCTGATATTACTGACCTTGAGGCGTTCAGAAAATCAATGAAAACTGAAGCGGAGAAAAGAGGGACTAAATTGACCCTGCTCGCATTTTTAATGAAGGCTTCGGTGAATGCATTACGCGCCTACCCGATTTTTAATACCTCATTGACTGCTGATGGGGAGAATTTAATTTATAAGAATTACTATAATGTTGGATTCGCGTGCGACACGCCCGATGGTCTCGTGGTTCCTGTGGTGAAGGACGTTGAGAAAAAAGATGTGTTAGAGATCGCTCAAGATCTCTCAGTATTCTCAGCAAAGGCGCGTGAAAGAAAACTGACCATTGATGAAATGCAAGGAGGCTGTTTTACCATATCCAGCCTTGGCGGCATTGGTGGAACTAAATTTACCCCGATTATTAATTGCCCTGAGGTTGCCATTTTAGGAGTGTCAAAAGCCGAGATGCAGCCGGTTTATGACAGCAGCTCAAAAGGTTTTGAAGCTAGGTTAATACTGCCTATCTCTCTTTCATACGATCACCGCGTCATTGACGGTGCCGATGGTGCTCGCTTTACTTCACATCTGCGTATGATGTTATCTGACGTTCGACGACTTTTACTCTAACCCAATTATGGCTGAAAATTTTTTTACAATTCCAGATATCGGAAACTTTGACACGGTTGAAGTGATTGAGATTCATGTGAATCCTGGTGACACCATCAAAAAAGATGACTCCCTGATCACCCTTGAATCTGAAAAAGCTTCTATGGATATCCCTTCAACGGTTGAGGGTGTTGTTGAAAAAATATTATTAAAAGTAGGAGATAAAGTTTCTAAAGGTGCCAATATCCTGAGTTTTAAATCGGATACATCATCTCAAGATGAATCAAAAAAAACTAACCCAAATGAAGATAAGGTATTAAAGACTGCGTCAAACAAGCCTACAGCTGAAACAGACTCACAAAATACTTATGACTTAGTAGTCCTGGGATCAGGGCCTGGTGGGTATACCGCAGCCTTTCGTGCAGCGGATCTCGGATTAAATGTGGCTCTTGTAGAAAAATTTTCTAATATCGGTGGCGTATGCTTAAACGTGGGTTGTATTCCCTCCAAAGCTCTGCTGCACATGGCTAAAGTTATTACTGAAGCAGAAGAAGCAAGCCACCATGGAATTACCTTTGGTAAACCCAATATTGATTTGGATAAGTTACGTAACTGGAAAAATGACGATGTTGTAGGCAAACTCACTGGTGGGCTAACGCAGATGGCCAAACAAAGGGGGGTAACCGTCATTCAAGGTTATGGAAAGTTTTTGAATGAGCGCACCCTTGTCGTCGAGGATAAAAATCAAAAAACCACGAATCTATCTTTTAACACTGCCATTATTGCTGCAGGGTCAAAACCCATCGCCATTCCAAATACCCCTGATCACCCAAACATCATTGATTCAACGGGTGCCCTGGAGTTTAAAGATATTCCTAAGCGCATGTTAATTATTGGTGGAGGAATTATTGGTTTAGAGATGGGAACGGTATACGATGCGCTGGGAACTAAAATAACGGTGGTTGAACTAGCGGATGGTTTAATGCAAGGTTGTGACCGCGATCTTGTGCGGCCCTTACAAAAAAGGATGGAAAAAAGATTTGAACATATTTTTCTACAAACAAAAGTGGTCGCGATGTCAGTGGATGGGGATGCGATCAAGGTGACCTTTGAAGGCAAAGATGGAACCTTTGAAGACACATTCAATAAGGTTTTAGTTTCTGTAGGAAGAATACCAAACGGTAAACTTATCGATGCTGAAAAAGCCGGTGTATTGGTTGATGATCGAGGTTTCATAGCGGTTGATAAGCAATTTAAAACTAACATTCCTCACATCTATGCGATTGGGGACATTATTGGTCAGCCTATGCTCGCTCACAAAGCCACCCATGAAGCCAAAATTGCAGCCGAGGTGATTGCGGGTGAGAAAGTGGAATATCAAGCAAATGTCATTCCATCAGTAGCTTATACAGATCCTGAAGTTGCTTGGGTTGGAGTGACTGAAATCTCAGCTAAAGCTGATAACATGGATATTGAAAAAGCAGTTTTTCCTTGGGCAGCAAGTGGTCGAGCATTATCCAATAATCGTACTGAGGGTTTGACAAAATTAATTTTTGATAAAAATACAAAACGATTAATTGGGGCAGGTATTACTGGGGTCAATGCTGGTGAGCTGATAGCTGAAGCTTGTTTAGCCATTGAGATGGGTGCCGATGCTCAAGACATTGGTTTAACCATTCACCCACATCCAACTTTATCAGAATCCATCGCCATGGCCTCTGAAGTTCATGAAGGTACAATTACTGATCTATTTATTAGAAAACGTTAATTGTTGATAAATCTTTAGGCCATCGATCACAATATTTTCAACCCATTTAAAATTTGATTTATGTCCCAGGTGGGTTGAGTTAAAAATTAATTCTGCATCGCCCCCGGAAATGAAAAAATCTGTGTTTTCAATGTCTAATTGATAAAAATTTAAAAATTTTTCAATCGCTCCGGATACAGACATCAAAAATCCATGCATGAGAGCCATGTCTGTATTATTAATCTGGGCGGTCATGACTTTATTCTTTAAGGATATGTCTGCTGATTTTTCCACTAATGATTGATTAAATAAATGTAATCCCGGTAGAATTAACCCTCCCTCAAAAATTGGTCGAGGGGAATCATTTCTAATAAAATCAATGGTCACAGCAGATCCAGCGTCAATTAAGATTGCATTATTTGTGGTTCTCTTTGTAACTGCCAAAGCTCCCAACCAGCGGTCAATGCCAAGTTCATTTGAATAATTTATCTCTAAAAGTTGCTTATCGATTTGTGCAAAAATAATATTCTTGCATGTAAATTTTAATTTAGAAATAAGAATATTTTCATATTCCTCACGACCCACACTTGCGATGAGCACCTCATCAATATCGTCAGGCACAATAAATTCTTCAATATCATGATTAAAGAAGGAACCCGACCTCTGGTCAATTTGATTTTCAACTAAAGACCATTTGGATTTTGAATTACCAATATCAACATATAACTTCATGATGTATCTTTCGCTTAATTAGATAATATGGTCGGAACGGTGAGATTCGAACTCACGACCCCTTGCACCCCATGCAAGTGCGCTACCAGGCTGCGCTACGCCCCGATGTATTAACTAACTTTTAAGGATTTTTAAAATATCTGCTAACTGATTTTTTAGATTCTCTACCGGCTCTTTGCTGGTTAGTGGTTCATTATTTAAAGGTAATTCTGCTTGTGCTTTTTGTATCTGTTCCTGCGAAGTGGTGTCTTTAACAAATTGTTTGTTAGATAGTTTTTGTTTTGCACCCTGGATTGTATAACCTTCATCATATAAAAGTTCTCTAATTTTACGAATTAACAGAATTTCTTCAGGTTGGTAATAGCGTCGATTTCCTCTTCGTGTATTTGGAGATAGATTTGGAAATTCTTGTTCCCAATATCTTAAAACATGAGGCTTTACATTACATAATTTACTGACCTCTCCAATCGCAAAATATCTTTTTTGTGGAAGTGGTGGTAATTGATTTTGCTCGTTATTTTCCAGGTTTTCCACCATCTACACTAGACTTAAGCTTCTGACTAGAATGGAAAGTGACAACTCGTCTGGCTTTAATAGGAACTTCTTCTCCAGTTTTAGGATTTCGACCTGGACGCTCAGATTTTGATCTTAATTCAAAGTTACCAAAACCAGATAATTTAACACTCTCGCCATTTTCTAATGCGAGCTTAATTTGTTCAAAAAAGGCTTCAACCATTTCTTTGGATTCAGTTTTATTTAAACCCACTTGTTCAAACAATAAATTCGATAAATTTGCTTTTGTTAATGTCATATTAAATTATTATTTTTTACTTACCTTAATACAGCATTGATCTCTTTTTTTAGAAGATTCAAGATATTTTCAACGGTTGTTTCAACATCTTTTTCTTCAAGCGTTTTGTAAGTATCTTGCATAAGTATCAGAAATGCAAGGCTTTTTTTGTCTTCATCAATTCCTTGCCCTTGGTAAACGTCAAATAAACTAAAGTCGATCACATACTCAATGTTGGCATTTTTAACCAGATTAACCACTTCGCCAACTTGAATATTTCGGTCTACCAGCACGGCAATATCCCTTTGAATGGGAATAGTCTTTAATGTTGTGGTATTTAGATTTATCGGTTTGGCATATGCCTTATCTAAGTTAATTTCAAACAAAAATACAGAGTCGTCTACATCAAAACTTTTTTGCCATGAAGGATGAAGCATACCGAGGTTTCCAATCACTTTTCCGTCCGACAATATTTCCGCTTGTTGTCCAGGGTGAAATAACTGAATTGGCTTACTCGGGGTTTGGAATTCAAGGGGGCACTCTAATAGATTTTCAATATCTGCTTTTACATCAAAAAAATCGTATTTTCTATTTTTCTCAACCCAGTTTTTTTCTATCGCCGTTCCAGATACTAATCCACTCAGCACAAGCTGCTCATGGTAAGCCTTAGATTTTTTTATGAAAGTTTTTGCAATTTCAAAGAATTTAATCTTATGTTGATTACGATTTACGTTGTATTGCAAAGCTTCAAGGTGGCTTGCCCATAAATGACTTCTCATCGTATTCATATTTTCTGCAATGGGATTTTCTAGCACAATGTGATCTTGATTCCCATGCAAGCTTTGCTCCATATGCTGATCAATAAAGCTATAGCTCACCAACTCATGATAACCAAGACCGGCTATTCTATGCCGAATCGCATTAACTGAAGATTCTTGAGGTTTGTAAGTCAAGGGTTTGAGGTGTGCTTTTGGAGGCTCGGCAACAATATTGTCATAGCCAATTAAACGAATGACCTCCTCAATCAAATCCTCTTCAATACTTAAGTCAAAACGATAGCTTGGAGGTAAAACCTCGAAAATTTGATTATTGATTTTAAAATCAAAATCTAAATTTGAAAAAATATCCTTAATTTGGTTGAGATCAACGGAACTGCCTAAAATTTTGTCTACGCGCTGAGGATTCAGTTTAATGACATCCCTTTGCGGAAGCTCAGCTTCAATAGAGTGTATGGCAGTCGCTTCTCCACCGCATGTGGAGACAATTAAATTGACTAACCGCTGCAGTGAATTTGCTGTTACTGCAAAATCAACCCCCCGCTCAAACCGATGCGATGAATCCGTATTAAGTCGGTAATGTCGAGCTTTGCCTGCCATAGAATCTGGAGTAAAAAATGCTGATTCAACCAAAATTCGAGTGCTGTTTGATTGCACTGATGATCGACTCCCCCCCATCACCCCGGCAATGGCTAGCGGGCCATCATCATCAGCAATAATTAAATCATCTTTCTTGATGTCTACCGTTTGATCGTTTAATAATTCGATTTTTTCATGCGCCTTGGCATCCCGAATGAAGAGACTTCCTTTGATTTTATCCATATCAAAAGCATGCATGGGCTGGCCGGTTTCCAGCATTACATAATTCACGAGATCCACGATCGGATTGATGGAATTAATTTCTGCGCATTCTAGGCGATGAATGATTTCAGCAGGTAATGTGACGGTATTATCGATGTTGGTAATTTCAACACAACTATAGACTGGGCAAGCCTTATTATTTTCAACATGGACTTGAAGGAATGAAGTCTTTTTTGAAGTTGTAATTTGAGTATGCGGGTCGACAAATGTTTTCCCGGTAATGGCTTTCACCTCGCGAGCAATTCCATGAACACTTAAGCAATCTGCGCGATTCGGTGTCAATGACACTTCAATAATCGCATCATCAAGATGAAGTGCTTCCACAATTCCCATACCGTTTGTTAACTTACCATCTAATTCTAACAGCCCTTCCGCTGCTTCAGATAAGTTGAGTTCCTTGGCGGAGCAAAGCATGCCATGCGATTCAACGCCTCTTAATTTGGCTTTTTTGATTGTAAACTCTGGAAATTTTGCCCCGATCAATGCACAAGGAACCTTTATTCCTGATCGCGCATTCGGAGCCCCACAAACGATCTGTAAATTTTCAGCGCCCACATTAACTTGACATACATTTAATTTATCAGCATCCGGATGTTTTTCTATAGCAACGATCTCGCCCACAACGATGTGCTCTAAGTTCTCAGCCAAATGATGCACGGACTCAACTTCAAGACCTGCCATGGTTAAATCTTGCTCGAGCTGTTGAATGTCCAATGAGTTTTTGAAATAACTATTCAACCATGAAAAAGAAAACTTCATCTAAATTGCTCCAGGAATCTTAAGTCATGATTAAAAAAATGTCTAAGGTCGTTCACCCCATATTTCAGCATGGTAAGCCGCTCTACCCCAAGGCCAAATGCAAATCCTTGATATTGACTAGGGTCAATCTTCACATGTTTTAACACATTTGGATGGATCATGCCGCAGCCACCAATTTCCAACCACCCACCATTCCAGCTCATATCAATCTCAGCTGATGGCTCAGTAAAGGGAAAGTAAGATGGGCGAAATCGAATTGTGAGTTTTTCATCCTCGAAGAAGCACTGTAAAAAAGATTGGACAATGCCTTTTAAATTAGCAAAGTTTACCTCTTCATTCACCATCAAACCTTCAATTTGATGGAACATTGGTGAATGGGTCGCATCCGAGTCGACCCGATAAACCCGGCCCGGAGAAATAATTTGAATGGGAGGTTTATTTTCCTCCATATGGCGCACTTGTACGGGAGACGTATGTGTTCTCAGAACATACTCTTTATTAACATAAAATGTATCATGCATTGCTCTTGCGGGATGAGATTCAGGAATGTTTAAAGCCGTAAAATTATGAAAATCATCCTCGATCTCAGGGCCATCGGTAACATCAAATCCGATGCTATGAAATATTTGACTGATATCTTCAATGGTTTTCATGACCGGATGTAGTGAGCCTTTGTCTTGAGGCCTGGAGGGCAAGGTTACATCAATTTTTTCATTTTCAAGCTTCTGATTTAATTCATGATCAGCAATTTCTTTTTTTCGGGCATTTAATAAATCTTCAATTTGATTTTTGATTTGATTTATTTCGGCACCTTTTTGGGGTCGCTCTTCAACCGGTAAAGTCGATAGAGCCTTCATGGCTTCAGTGATGGGTCCAGTTTTACCCAAAAACTTTGCTTTGATGTGATCCAGATCAGCCAGTTTTGAGCAGTTTAAAAACTCATCTCTCGCTTGGTTAATTAATTGATTTAAGTCGCTCATACATTAATAAATAAAAAAGGGGCTTTGTGGAAGCCCCTTTTTAAAGTTGTTTATCAAATTAGGCTTCAATATTTGATTTTGCTAATTCTGCATATTTCTGAAAAGCAGCTTTATCAAAAATCGCCAAATCAGCTAGCACTTTACGATCCACTTCAACTGAGGCTTTCTTTAAGCCATTGATTAAGCGGCTGTAAGTCAATCCGAACTCTCTAGCGCCTGCATTAATACGGGCTATCCATAATATTCTAAACTGTCTTTTCTTTTGTCTTCTATCGCGATAAGCATACTGACCAGCTTTCATGACCGCTTCTTTAGCGACACGATATACGTTACTGCGTCTTCCACGATAGCCTTTGGCCGCGTCTAAGACTTTCTTATGCTTTGCTCGGGCTGTTACCCCACGTTTTACTCTAGGCATTATTTTCTCCTTTAATCTTTACTATTGAGTTGGCATCATAGAACGAACGCGCTTCACGTCTGTTGAAGATATGATTTCGGTTCCACGTAGATGTCTTTTCTGTTTTGTTGTCTTCTTAGTCAAGATGTGACGAAGATGTGAATGCGTTCTTTTGATCGCACCACTACCCAGGAATTTAAAGCGTTTTTTTGCACCGCTTTTGGTTTTCATTTTTGGCATTTTTTTCTCCTATTATTAAGAGACGCTTGGGCATGCCTAAATAGCCGTATCGTCTTCTACTTTTTTCTTCTCGGTCTTTGGTTTCTTATTTGGTGTTAACACCATAACCATTTGTCGACCTTCCATTTTAGGGAATTGCTCAACTATCGCATATTCCTCTAAATCTGTTTCAACTCTTTTTAGCAAAGCCATTCCGAGTTGTTGGTGAGCAATTTCACGACCCCTAAATCTGAGCGTGACTTTGGCTTTATCACCATCTGTTAAAAAACGTATTAAGTTACGTAATTTAACGTTGTAATCTCCATCATCCGTTCCTGGTCTAAATTTAACTTCTTTGACCTGAACATTTTTTTGTTTCATTCGTGCTTCATGGAGTTTTTTACTTTGGGCATATTTAAATTTGCCATAATCCATTAAGCGACAAACTGGTGGTTCAGCTTTTGGCGCAATCTCTACAAGATCAGTCTCAAATTCTTCAGCTTTTCCTAAAGCCTCTGATAAACTTACAATTCCGAGTGCTTCACCTTCAACACCCACTAAACGAATCTCCTGAGCTGTTATGTCCCCATTGACTCTTGCATCTTTTGATTGTGCTATGCTTTAACCCCTAAAAAAATAAACCGTCAACTCAATTCCCTAGCTTTTAGTTAGTATTTTGTTAGATAGTGTATCTACAAAATCTTGAAGATTCATGACACCTAAATCTTCGCCTTGTTGAGTTCTGACGGCAACTTGTTTGTTTTCCATCTCTCGATCCCCAATTACTAATAAAAACGGAATACGAGAAATGCTATGTTCGCGTATTTTATAGGTAATTTTTTCATTTCTCAAGTCTGATTCGCATCTAATATCATTTTTCTTTAAAAAATCAACAACATCTGTAACGTATTTAGACTGTGCATCTGAAATATTCATGACAACCACTTGAGTTGGGGCCAACCATACAGGGAATTTTCCAGCATAGTGTTCAATCAAAATACCAATAAATCTTTCCATAGAGCCCACGATGGCACGGTGTAACATGACTGGATTTTTCTTGTTGCTGTGTTCATCAACGTATTCAGCATTCAAACGAACCGGTAAATTAAAATCGAGTTGAATGGTTCCACATTGCCATAAGCGATTTAAACTGTCACGCAGCACATACTCAATTTTTGGCCCATAAAAGGCACCCTCCCCAGGTTGAACTTCATAGGCCAAACCAGTCGCCTTTAATGCGGCTTCCAGCGCCTTCTCCGATTGATCCCAAACAGCATCACTGCCCACTCTCTTTTCAGGTCGCGTGGATAACTTTACTTCGATATCATCAAAACCAAAGTCATGGTAAGTCTCCATGAGCATCTTATTAAAGCTTACCACTTCATCAAGAATCTGTTCTTCAGTACAGAATATGTGCGCATCGTCTTGAGTAAACCCTCTGACGCGCATGAGTCCATGCAAGGCCCCTGAGGGTTCATTGCGATGACATGACCCAAATTCCGCAAGCCTTAGAGGGAGCTCTCGATAACTATGAAGATCATGATTGAATACTTGAACGTGTCCAGGACAGTTCATCGGTTTTACCGCGTAGTCTCTATTCTCAGAGGAAGTGACAAACATATTTTCATGATAGTTATCCCAATGCCCTGATTTTTCCCAAAGGCTTTTATCTAATACTGTGGGTGTTTTGATCTCTTGATAATTATATTCCATGAACTTTTTTCGCATGTAATTTTCTATCTCTTGCCATAAGGACCACCCCTTTGGATGCCAAAAAACCATGCCTGGTGCATTATCTTGAATGTGGAATAGATCGAGGTGCTTACCTAATTTACGATGATCTCTTTTTTCGGCTTCTTCTAATCGATGCAAGTAATCTTTCAAATCATCTTTGGTGGCCCAAGCCGTTCCATAAATACGCTGCAACATTTCATTATTTGAGTCGCCACGCCAGTAAGCCCCAGCCACTTTCATTAATTTAAAAACTTTTAATTTGCCAGTGGATGGCACATGAGGCCCTCGGCATAGATCAGAAAATTTTCCTTCATGATAAATAGTAACTGGTTCATCTTTAGGAATGGAGGCAATAATTTCGGCTTTATATTTTTCACCTTGATTTAAAAAAAACTCAACAGCCTGATCTCGCTGCATAACTTCTCGCCGAACCGGATGATCTTCTTTTACCAATTCAGTCATTTTCTTTTCAATAGCTTCAAGATCATCGGGAGTAAAAGGTCTTT
Source organism: Burkholderiales bacterium (assembly GCA_030827595.1). Classification (GTDB taxonomy): domain Bacteria; phylum Pseudomonadota; class Gammaproteobacteria; order Burkholderiales; family Methylophilaceae; genus BACL14. The sequence continues at coordinate 5,571 of JAURED010000011.1, read as the reverse complement.
GATATGAAAAATCATAATAAAATCCATCATCAATGGTTGGTCCAATGGTAACTTGTGCTTCAGGGAAAAGCTCTTTTACAGCATAGGCTAACAAATGAGCGGTTGAATGTCTGAGGATATCTAAACCTTCGTCATTTTTTGCGGTAATAATTGACACTTCGGCGTCTTTATTAATTGGATGGGACAGATCAACGAGGTGCCCATCAACATGTCCAGCGAGTGCAGCTCGTCCCAGGCCTTCTCCAATGTTGTAAGCCACATCAGACAAAGTAATTGCGTCTGTAAATTCTTTAATTGAACCGTCTGGAAGTGTAATTTTTATCATGTTTTTTATTTGGTAGGCGCGATTGGATTCGAACCAACGACCCCCACCATGTCAAGGTGGTGCTCTAACCAACTGAGCTACGCGCCTGCTGCCTTCAAACTAATCGCTCATTTTATATCAAGCCACTGGTATGGGCAATGATTAAAGCTTTAATCTAAAAGTGTGGAAATAATCTTTAAATATCCAGATTGGTAATTTGGATATTGAAATTTGTATTTCATCTTCTTCAATAGATAAGAAGATATTATTCTTTTTCCCTGGATATGATCTTGAGTTAAGTCCTCAATGGGCTCTAATTTTAACTTCGATCGGATAAATGATAAAACTGTATATAAATCAATAGGTTGTGAGTCAGTTACATTAATGACACGAGGGGGTGAGATGGCTTTATGCTCATGAACAGCACAAATAACATGATAAATAATGTGTGCAGCGTCAGTATCAAATATACGATTGGTATAGCGATTTTCAGGCCAGCTTTGTGGACTTTTTGCCAAACCAATCATCATCTGTCGATCTAGGCCATAGATACCACTTAAGCGAAACACTATACCATCATCCGCATCAGTGATTAAACGTTCAGCATTAGCCAAAACTTCACCTTGCGGGTCAGATGGATTTGTTGGGGTGTCATCATCCAGAAGGGTCTCGTTGGGATGCCCATTAAAAACTCGAGTGCTGGATATAAAAAAAAGTTTTGCTTTAGGTAATTGACTCGACAAATGCTGTACTTTTTTTAAACCGTTAAAATATATCCATTCATAGTCTTTTGGGTCCTGTGAACTGGGTGTTGCTGAGTAAATAATGTAATCCGGTTTTTGCTGCTGAAAAAAAATATCAAATTCATTTGAAAAAATATCATACGCATGCATTGGGAATTTACTTGGCTCCACTTTTGATCTTCTAATGCCAACGACAGAAAAATTATTAATTTGAAAAAAATTTCCAATGATTTGACCTAGTCGGCCACAACCAATGATCATGATTTTAGGCATGGTTACTTCCACAAAACCTTAATAACAAAACCAGGGGAGCTGGATACCATAAAAAGAGCTAGCAATGCTGCATAAAATTGCCAGCCTTGATCATGCACATTTCCAAAAATTGATAATTCAAGCAAAAAAGTTACGAGTCGAAATACAAAAAAATACAACAAGATCTCAATAAAAATAACTAATAAAGTTTTTTTTAATTTTATAAAAATTAAAAAATCTTGCGTTATCCAAGGGAGATTGGATAAAAAAATCATCAAAAGAAGAGTCAGTGCAATAACCATCTTAAAAAATGAGTGCTGAAGTGAGGGTTGCAATTTCCATTAATGTACTTGGAAATAATCCTAATATAATCAATGCTATAACATTCATTGTTAATGTGAGGTTGAGTTCACTATGAACACTCTTTGATGGTTTAGTCGCTTTAATTGCCTCATCAAAGTATGCAATTTTTATCATTCGAAGATAATAGTAGATTCCAATAAGTGCTGACATTACTGCAACTACAGCTGGCCATATCCACCCAAATTGCAATGTCGCTTGAATGATTGAAAATTTAGCATAAAAACCTATTGTGGGAGGAATTCCTGCGAGACTTAAAAAGATTATTAAAAGTAAGAAAGCAAGCCATGGTTGATCTTTTGCTAATCCAGAGAGATCCGATATTTTATCGATATCACCTCTTTGATTACTCAAACATAGAATTAATCCAAAAGAAGCTAAGGTCATCAGAACATATGTGGCAATATAAAATAAAGCTGCTGAAATACCAGTTATTGCTCCCGTTGCCAAACCAAGCAGCATAAAACCGACATGAGAAATTGTTGAGTAAGCTAACAGTCGTTTAATTTTAGTTTGTGCGATCGCTGTGATATTTCCCAAGAGCATTGAAGTAATTGCCATCACCAGGAGCATCAATTGCCAATCCATGACAAGATGATCTAAGGTTTGATAGAGTAAGCGGACCAGCATAGCCACTGATGCAAATTTTGGAATTGAGCCGATAAACATTGTGATTGGAGTTGATGATCCTTGATAGACATCGGGAACCCAAAGCTGAAACGGTGCTGCTCCAAACTTAAAAGCAATACCTACCGTAACAAACACAAGCGCAAATGAAAGAATCATTGGATTAGCTTCAGTGATTCCAATTTGTTGTGATATTTCATTTAAATAGAGCGATCCGGTAATGCCATACAGCATTGAAAAACCATACAGTAAAAATCCAGAGGCCACTGCACCAAGAATAAAGTATTTCATCGCCGCCTCTGTCGCTTCTTGCCGCTTCCGATCAATTGCAACCAAAGTGTAAAGACTTAGGGAAAGAAGTTCAATGCCCATGTACAGGGTCAATAAATGGTAAGACGATATAATTAAATTAATACCTAATAAAGCGAATAAAACTAAAGAAAAAAATTCACCATTAAGTAAATTTTTCTTTAATAAATAATCACGACTGTAAATTAATACCAAAGAGAGGCCAAAGTAACTTAATAGCTTTAAATATAAAGATAGGCTGTCAGCCACGAACATGTCATTAAATGCCAATAATTTTGATTCAATGGGGAGCTGAGACGTAAAGTATGCAGCAATTAATAAGGTTAACTGTGTAATCCCAAATAAAGATGTAGCGTTTTTATTTTTAAAAAAAACTCCAAGTAATAAAACACTCATGGCTGAGATTAAGATAATAATCTCAGGCAATGCGACGGTAAGTATATTAGTTAACATTCTGTTTCCATTTAAATTTTAGATTGCTGAATCAATTCCAACATCACAATAGAGGACTGATTGGTAATATCAGTAATTAAAGCTGGATAGATACCAATAATAAGCGTCAATCCTGCAAGTGTACTCATGACAAAAAATTCTTTGGCATTCAAATCAACCAAACCTGCTATTTTTTTATTTTTAACAACCCCAAAAATAATTCTTTTTACCAACCACAGAGAATATGTTGCTCCGAAAATTAAAGTTAATGCGGCTAAAAAAGCAATCCAAAAATTTTCTTGCATCGCACCGAGGATAACTAAAAACTCTCCTACAAATCCTGATGTTCCAGGTAATCCAGAATTAGCCATGGCAAACAATACAAAAAAAGATCCAAATACCGGCATACTGTTGATGATTCCACCGTAGTCCTTGATTTCTCTAGTGTGCATCCGGTCATACAGTACACCAATAGAGAAAAATAATGCTGCAGAGATAAAGCCGTGGGAAATCATTTGAACATAACCCCCTTCAAACCCTAAAGGGTTGAGCATAAATAGACCAAGAGTCACAAAGCCCATATGTGATATCGAAGAATAAGCAATTAATTTTTTCATATCGGTTTGAACAATAGCCACAAGAGCAATGTAAACAATTGCTATTAGTGAAATCGCTATCAGATAAGGTTTTAGCAATAAGAGTCCATCGGGTGCAATTGGCATGGCAAAACGAATAAAACTGTAAGCTCCTAATTTCAACATTATGGCAGCTAAAATAACTGAACCTCCCGTTGGTGCTTCAACGTGAGCATCAGGAAGCCATGTATGCACTGGCCACATTGGGATTTTCACTGCAAATGCCATGAAAAATGCTACGAATAAAAGAACCTGAGCATTTAATGATAATTGTTTTGAATAAAAATCAATGATTGAAAAACTCCCTGTTTGATTAAAGAGGTAAATAAAAGCAACCAACATCAGCAGTGAACCTAACACCGTATAAAGAAAAAATTTAATCGTTGCATAAACTCGATTTGGTCCACCCCATACACCAATTAACAAAAACATGGGGATCAACATAGCTTCCCAGAAAACATAGTAGAGAATTGCATCTAATGCTAAAAAGACCCCGATCATTAATCCGGAAAGGATTAAAAAGGATGCAATATACGAACCTAAGGATCGGCTTATTGAATTAGAAGATATGAAAATCACTAGCCAAGTAATCAAACTTGTAAGCATGACTAAAGGTAAAGATATGCCGTCAAGACCAAGATGGTATTGAATTGAAAAATGACTAATCCATGGAGCAATCTCTTGAAATTGAAAACCTGAATAAGTTGTATCAAAAAAAATATAAAGTGGGATTGTGATTAAAAAAGCGATCAATCCAAAAATATTTCCCAGTTTGTAAATGATTTTTTCGGATAAGTTCTTTTGTAAAATTAACAGCAAAATGCCAAGACTGATAGGAGTCCAAATAGCTATTGATAAGATAAAGTTCATCATCATAGCCAGATCATTACAAAATAACTAATAAAGGCGATCAAAGCCATCGCCATCCCAAAAGCATAATGTGACACGTAACCGGTTTGAATTTTTTTTGTTACCAGCGAAAACGAATTAACCAAACGAGCCGCGCCATTCACCAAACCGTTATCAATTAATTTCATATCAATAAAATTCCATAAAAAACGTCCAAGCTTTAAAATTGAAGGAGCAATGATCAATTCATTGAAGCGATCAAACCCATACTTTTCATCCATAATTTTTTTTATCATTCGTGGCAATTTAACCCAATTATATTTTTTGTAATAAATACAATACGCAGTCGCAAAGCCAAAAATCATGAGCCAAAATGGGAGCGTGAAAACACCATGCAGAGCCATACCAACCGGGCCATGAAAATGTTCAACAACATGAGCTAATGCTAAATGTGTTTCCCCAACCCATACAGTATTGGATAAAAAGTCAGTCGTTAATATGGGGGTGATGGTAAAAAAACCAATCACCACAGAAGGAATAGCCAATAGTATCAATGGAAGCGTAACAACCCAGCTTGATTCATGCGGTGACTGTGATGAACCCAGTCCATGATGATGTTTACTTTTTGGCACTCTCCAATTCTCATTGCCATGAAAAACAATCAAATATAATCTAAAACTATAGAGCGAGGTAATAAACACTCCGATCACAGCACAAAAATATGCAAAAGATGAACCCGTCAACTCACTATATTTCACTGCATCAATGATTGACTCCTTTGAATAAAATCCTGAAAAAAATGGCATCCCCACTAAAGCTAAAGTTGCAAGTAAAAAAGTAACCCATGTAATAGGCATATATTTTTTTAAATTTCCCATGCTAAAAATATTCTGCTCATGGTGCATTCCAATAATCACGGAACCCGCGCCTAAAAATAGAAGTGCTTTAAAAAAAGCGTGGGTAAATAAATGAAAGATTGCGAGTGAATAACTTGAAACTCCTAGGGCGATTGTCATATATCCAAGTTGAGATAAAGTTGAGTATGCAATTACTCTTTTTA
>JAURED010000010.1 GCA_030827595.1 Burkholderiales bacterium | reverse complement strand
TGAAAAATCAGATTTTGCTTCCTCTGCTTTTTCTTCAGCAACAACATTTAACGTTGGCAAAGCTAAGGCAGCCAACAAAGCCATTTTTAATTTATTCATAAAATATTCTCCTTAAAATTTTATGTAGTTAAACAGTGATCCAGTAAAAACACTTACCACGTATTTATATATATGCAATTACTGTGCCAACTTTTAATAAAGCAATAATTAACCTATTATTTTGGGGAATAACAATGTTCATTTCTGCCTTATGTAAAGTAAAAAAGTCTGTTAAAATCAGTACTTTACGAGCTGATAATATTCTTATGGAAAATAAATTTCAAATGATTTCGGACAAGATTCGAGAATTATTAAAAAATTCACCAATAGAGGACATTGAGGCCACCATTAATGCACTCATAAAGAGCAAGTGCACCGAATTGGGGCTTGTTTCTCGAGAGGAATTTGACGTGCAAACAGAAGTGTTGAGAAAAACACGTGAGAAATTAGAGGCCGTCGAACAAGAATTGGCCAAGTACGAAACTAAAACCAAATAATCTCCTCATATCACAACCTGATCATCTTATAATTAACAGAATTTATGGATCCATTTAAAAATACAGAAGCCTATTTAAAAGCAGAGCTTGGCAAAAGAATCCTGATCATGGATGGCGCCATGGGAACCATGATTCAGCAGCAAAAGTTTACTGAGGATGATTATCGAGGTGCTCGATTTAAGGATTTTTCAGCACCAAAAGGTGAGCGTGAGCTTTTCCTGAAGGGTAACAATGAATTATTATCCATCACCCAGCCTCATGTGATTCAAAAAATTCATGAGGATTATCTGGCCGCTGGCGCTGACATTATTGAGACTAATACCTTTGGGGCAAATAGTATTGCCCAGGATGATTATTTCATGACCGAGCTGGTCAAAGAGATGAATACCGAGTCGGTCAAATTAGCCAAAGCAGCTGCACAAAAATTTTCCACAGCAGATAAGCCAAGATTTGTGGCAGGCGCCATAGGGCCCACCCCAAAAACAGCTTCCATCTCCCCTGATGTCAATGATCCAGGAGCGAGAAACGTTAATTTTGATCAGCTATGCGACTCTTATGCGGAACAGGCAGAGGTGCTCATCGATGCAGGAGCCGATATTATTCTGATTGAAACGGTTTTTGATACGCTGAACTGTAAGGCAGCTATTTTTGCGGTGCAATCGATTTTTGAAAAAAAACAAATCACCTTGCCGATTATGATATCGGGGACGGTGACAGATGCCTCAGGAAGAATTTTGTCAGGGCAAACGGTCACCGCATTTTGGAACTCAATTCGTCATGCAAAGCCACTGACCATTGGACTAAATTGTGCGTTGGGAGCTGCTCTGATGAGACCCTATGCAGAAGAATTATCAAACATTGCAGATACCTTTGTCTGCATCTATCCCAATGCAGGGCTCCCAAATCCAATGTCGGATACCGGATTTGATGAGAAACCTCAGGACACCTCAAGCTTATTGAAAGAATTTGCTGAGAGTGGTTTCGTGAATGTTGCCGGCGGTTGTTGTGGAACCACCCCAGAACACATCGCTGCCATTGCAGAAAGTTTAAAGGCTTGTCATCCGAGGGCTGTGCCTAAAATTGACAGCAAGATGCGTTTGTCAGGATTGGAGCCTATGATCATTGGCGATTCTGAATTATTTATCAATGTGGGTGAAAGAACAAATGTCACCGGATCAAGAGCCTTTGCAAAATTGATTATTGATGAACAATATGAGGAAGCTGTCAGTGTGGCCAGGCAGCAGGTCGAAAACGGCGCACAGATTATCGACATTAATATGGACGAAGGCATGCTCGATGCTGAAAAAGCCATGGTCAAATTTTTAAATTTAATTGCCTCTGAGCCGGATATTTCTCGAGTGCCGATTATGATTGACTCCTCCAAATGGTCAGTGATCGAGGCTGGGCTGAAATGTATTCAGGGAAAGCCAATTGTAAATTCCATTTCTTTAAAAGAGGGTGAAGCATTATTCATTCATCAAGCTAAGTTATGTCTGCGTTATGGTGCTGCGGTGATTGTGATGGCATTTGATGAGCAAGGACAGGCCGATACTTACCAGAGGAAAATTGAGATCTGTGAGAGAGCCTATCAAATTTTAAGGGATCAAGTGGGCTTTCCAGTTGAAGATATTATTTTTGATCCAAATATTTTTGCAATCGCAACCGGGATACCGGAGCATAACAACTATGCCGTGGACTTTATTAATGCAACCAAGTGGATCAAAGAGAACTTGCCACATGCGAAAATTTCCGGGGGTGTTTCTAATGTAAGTTTTAGTTTTCGAGGAAATGAAGCGGCACGCGAAGCGATTCATACAGTCTTCCTCAATCATGCGGTTAGAAATGGGATGACCATGGGAATTGTCAATGCAGGCATGATTGGCGTGATTGATGATTTGTCGGAAGAATTAAAAGAAATAGTCGAGGATGTGGTTTTAAACCGTAAACCCGATGCCACTGACCGGATGATTGATATTGCCGGATCACTCCAAGGTAAGAAAAAAGAAAAAGAGACGGACGAGTGGCGGGGCGATGAACATAATCCGGTGTCTGTTGAAAAGAAAATTGAGTATGCCTTAATTCATGGGATCACCAATTTTATTGAAGAGGATACCGAAGAAGCCCGAATTCAGGTGGCTAACCAGGGAGGAAGGCCCATCAATGTGATTGAAGGCCCTCTAATGGATGGCATGAATGTGGTCGGAGATTTATTTGCGGAGGGCAAAATGTTTCTGCCCCAGGTGGTTAAATCGGCGCGCGTCATGAAGCAGGCCGTTGCCCATTTAATTCCTTACATTGAAAAAGAAAAAGAGGCGGAAGAAGCCAGAACCGGGAAAAAATCAAAACCCAAGGGAAAAATGCTGATTGCTACCGTCAAAGGCGATGTCCATGATATCGGTAAGAATATTGTCTCGGTTGTTCTTCAATGTAATAACTTTGAGGTTGTGAATATGGGCGTGATGGTACCCTGCGCTGAAATATTAAACAAAGCAAAAGAAGAAAATGTTGACATCATTGGTTTGTCAGGACTGATTACCCCCTCATTAGAGGAGATGGCGCATGTGGCCAGTGAGATGCAACGTGATCCTTATTTTAGGTCGGTGAAGATGCCATTACTCATTGGAGGCGCAACCACATCTCGTGCGCATACCGCTGTGAAGATTTCCCCCAATTATGAGGGACCGGTGGTTCATGTGGCCGATGCCTCTCGTTCGGTTTCAGTAATGCAATCTTTATTATCGCCTGAAACAAAAAATGAGTACATTGAAAAGCTGAAGAGCGATTATGACAATGTGCGTAAATTACATAGCCAGAAAAAAGGACCAGAGTATATTTCCCTTGCTGAAGCGAGAAAAAATAAATTATCGTTATCTTTTAATCCAGTGAAGCCTAAATTCATCGGCAGACGCACATTTAAAAATTTAAATTTAGGCGATCTTGCTGAATTTATTGATTGGACTCCATTTTTTAAAACATGGGATTTGGCAGGACACTTTCCAAAAATTCTTGAGGATAAAGTAGTTGGCGATACTGCAACTCAACTCTTTGCTGATGCGCAAGCTATGCTTAATAAAATTATCAATGATCGCAAATTAAAAGCACATGCCGTTGTTGGATTTTGTAAAGCATCGTCTAGCAACGACGATATTGAGATACTCAATGAGAATAATGAACCTCTATTTACTTTCCATACGTTGAGGCAGCAAACCAAAAAACCTGTCATTAATAATGAAGCTAAACCAAATTTATCCTTGAGTGATTTTATCGCACCTAAAGACTCAGGAATCGATGACTACATCGGAATGTTTGCAGTGACTGCTGGGGACGGTGGAGATTTTTATCTTAAACAGTTTGAAAATAATAAAGATGACTATGGTTCGATCATGTTTAAAGCACTGATGGATCGATTAGCCGAGGCCTGTGCAGAATATATGCACCAAAGAGTCCGTAAAGATTTATGGGGCTATGCGCAACAAGAAAATCTATCCAATGAGGATTTAGTTCAAGAGAAATATATGGGAATTCGCCCTGCCCCTGGCTATCCAGCTTGTCCTGAACATTCAATTAAAGATGAGATCTTCTCCTTTTTACAAACGGATGAAATTGGGATGAGCCTCACTGAAAGCTATGCAATGATCCCAGCATCATCCGTTTCAGGGTTTTATTTTGCCCATCCGGATTCAACTTATTTTAGTGTTGATAAAATTGATCTCGATCAAGTCGAAGATTTCGCCAAGAGAGCTCAGGTGGGCTTAGATCAAGCTCGACGTTTGCTTGCGACTCATATAAAGTAATTTTATGCATATTCATGTTTTAGGCATCTGCGGAACATTCATGGCAGGACTTGCTGCCTTGGCCACTGAATTGGGGCATAAAGTGACTGGATGTGATCAAAATGTTTATCCACCAATGTCAACTTTTCTGGATTCTTTAGGCATCAGTATCATAGAGGGCTATGATGAATCTCAATTGAGTTTAAAACCTGATCTCTTCATTATTGGTAATGTCGTCTCTCGGGGAAATGGCTTAATGGAGGCTATTCTCAATCAGAATCTATTTTTTCAATCTGGGCCAGAGTGGCTTTACCAAAATATCCTAAAAGGGAAATGGGTCATTGCAGTTTCGGGTACGCATGGAAAAACAACGACTTCGTCCATGATCAATTGGATACTCCGAGATAACGATATCGATTGTGGTTATCTCATTGGGGGGATACCGGGTAATTTTAAAAGAAGCAGTCAACTTTCAAAAAGCGATTCTCCATTTTTCGTCATTGAGGCCGATGAATATGACACAGCTTTTTTTGATAAGCGCTCAAAGTTTGTCCATTACCACCCAAAAACTTTAGTCATAAACAATATAGAGTTTGATCATGCAGATATTTTTGAAGATCTCAAGCACATCCAGAAACACTTTCATCAACTGATAAGAATCGTTCCGAAAATAGGAAAAATTCTAGTCAATGATCAGGATGAAAATATAAAACAAACCTTGGCCATGGGGGTCTGGTCAGAATTAGAGAATTTTAATTCAGAACAATCTTTACACATCAAAAAAAATGAAAACGGTCAGCTGTATTACAAGAATCAATATATTGGTGAGCTCAGTAAAAATTTAGTGGGTGAGCATAATAAATTAAATGCTTTAGCCGCGATATCAGCTGTAAAACATGTGGGTATTAGTGAAGATAAAGCACTGATTTCTTTGGCGGGGTTTAAGAATACAGCCCGTCGTCTAGAATTAATCTATCAATCAAAGACGTTAAAAATTTATGATGACTTTGCACATCACCCCACGGCAATACAGTTCATAGTAAAAACCTTTCAAGAGGAATTTAACAAAGAAAGTACTTTATTCATTGTTGATCCAAGGTCCAATACAATGAAAAGAGGGGACTTAAAAGAGCATTTGCGCAGTGTTTTATCAGGGATGCAATCATTTATGCTCTATTCAAAAGATCTGCATTGGGACGCAGATGAATTTATGCGTCACCTAAAACATGGGTTTGTATCTGACCAGGTGAGTCATATGATGGAAAAAATCAAACAGGTTCATACCCAATATAATAATATTGTCTTTGTCAGTAATGGAAGTTTTGATGGATTACAAAAAAAAGTGATTCATTATTTGGAACATGATCAACAATAAAAATAATTATCTTTTTTTATTTGTTGCCATATCTTTATGTGTTCATATTGTTGTTTTATATTTCTTCAATCACAAAACAAAAATAATGATCAGTAATGATGAATTAATTGTAAATATTATTCAAATTCAACAAACATCAGAAGATCAAGTTTTAGAAACAGCGCCAACAAAAGAAATTATTCCTCAAGCCATCGAAAAAATTAAAAAGGATCAAAAAAAATTCAAAGAAAAAATAATACAAGAAATCATAAAAGAAGAAGAATCATTAAACCAGGAAATAGAGCCAATTCAAGAAATTGAAAAACCAAAACAAATTAGTATTGATTCCGATTTTATACAATCCAAAATATCTGACTTGATTTCGGATAAGGTTGTTCAACAAAGAACAAGGGTTATTTCAAGCCAAACAAAAGAAAGGGACTATCAGTCCTATTTTCAATCTTGGAAAAATAAAGTAGAAAAAATTGGTGCTCTAAATTATCCGAAAGCAGCCCGGAGTGGCATTAATGAGACATTGATTATGACTGTCACTTTAAATCAATTGGGGGAGGTAATTAATATTCAAATCAATAAGTCATCAGGGGTAAAGGACCTCGATGATGCAGCAGAAAATATAGTGAGGCTTGGATCGCCTTATGCGCCTTTTCCAGAATCCATTAAGGAAAAACTTGATACACTGCAGATTCGAAGGGTGTGGAGATTTTCAAATAGTTTAGGAGATACCAGTGACAGATAATTATTACAAATACCATGTTTTCATTTGTTTAAATCAAAGAGAGGACGGTTCTCAATGCTGTTCTCAATTTAATTCAGAAAAAATATTTGAATATATGAAACAGAAAATTAAAAAATTAAACTTGAGGGGAAAAGGTTTAGTGAGAATTAATCGATCAGGGTGTTTCGATCGATGTGCTTCAGGACCACTCCTGGTCATTTATCCGGACGCGGTGTGGTATAACTTTATTGATGAAAGCGATATTGATGAGATTATTGAATCTCATATTATGAATCAAAAGCCTGTTCAGCGTCTCGTTGTTTAATCATGCTTGTCAGTTGATGCTTCAAGTTTGAAATTTCTTCTTGTGTATTTTCAAATAGATTATTTCTGATGGGCGTTGACCAAATGCTTTCTGGAAAATAATTATCATGTTTATACCGAGAAATAATATGCCAATGCACATGAGGGGTCATATTACCAAGTGATGCAATATTTATTTTATCGGGGTGAAAAATATTTACCAAATTAATTTCAATAATATTTAAAAGTGAAAACATCTGTTGTCTGATACTTGCAGAAAGTTGATAAATTTCCGAAACATGCTCCAATGCTTCCAATCTGAGATACCCCTTGATATTCTGGTCAGTGACGAGAACGATACGAAAATTATGATCACTCCAGAGAATAGGTAAAATTGGGACTTTACATAAACTACAATCAGACAACAGTTAACATCCTATCGAGCGCAACTTTTGCGGACTGAGCAATTGATGGCGGCACAACAATTTCATTCACAATTTTATGGTCCACAAGATTTTCTAATACCCATGAAAGATGTTGCGGATCAATTCTAGCCATGGTCGAACATTCGCAAATAATATGCGACATGAATTTCACCATTTTGTCCTCTTTAATCATCTCGTTAGCAAGCCGATTGACGAGATTTAATTCAGTACCCACCAGCCATTTGGTTCCTGGCTCAGCTTTTTTAATGGTATTTAGAATAAATTCAGTGGATCCCACCAGGTCTGAATTGAGACACACTTCAAAAGGTGACTCAGGGTGAGATATTACAAAACCGCTTGGATATTCTTCTCTAAATTTTTTGATGTGCTCTAATCGAAACATCTGATGAACTGCACAATGACCCTTCCAAAGAAGAATTTTAGATTGTTCAATTTGCTCTTTTGTTAATCCTCCTGAGGGCAGGTCAGGATCCCATACAACCATCTGTTCAAGATTGATTCCCATTTTATGACCCGTCCACCGACCTAAGTTCTGGTCTGGAAAAAATAAAACTTTTTCTTTTTGCTTGAAGGCCCATTCTAAAATTTTAGGTGCATTAGTGGATGTACAAACAATGCCATCGTGATCACCACAAAAAGCTTTTAGATCAGCAGCCGAATTAATGTAAGTAATGGGGGTAATCTGTTGGTCAAAATTTAAGACTTTATTTAATTCTCGATATGATCTTTTAACTTTTTGTAGGTCAGCCATATCAGCCATTTGACATCCTGCTGATAAATCAGGAAGAATAGTCACTTGGTCTTTTCGTGACAGGATATTAGAGACCTCCGCCATAAAATGAACACCTAAAAAAATGATGTATTTGGCCTCTAACTCCTGTGTGTATTGGGCGAGTTTTAAAGAATCTCCAGTATAGTCAGCGTGCCGATAGACGGATTCATTTTGATAATGGTGACCGAGTATGACAAGGTCATCTTTTAGTTTCTTTTTTGCATCAATGATCTTTTGCTGACAGATGTCCTCTTGCAGTTGATGAAATTGTTCAAATTGAATTACGGATTCATTCATATAATTTTTTAAATTTAATTAGCGCTTTTCGATTAGTCCAAGAAAAAACTTTTTTTATGGCATCTTCTAAATTGAGCCATTTGTATGATAGGTGTTCTTCATTATTTATTATTATATTTTCTTTTTTAGGTAATTGTAATGCAAAGAGGTGTTCCGTGTTGTTGTTAACCCCTTCCTCATAACGATGACGCCATTCGGGGTAGATAGAATACTGATTAATTTGTCCTAATGAAAAAAAATTATATTGATTGGCATTCAGATTAGTTTCTTCATATAGCTCTCGGATGGCGCAATCTCTTGGTGCTTCATTCATCTCTAAACTCCCTGTTACAGATTGCCAATAGTTTGGGTTATCTTTTCTTTGTAATAGTAAAATCTGTTTTTGATTTGTAAAAACAATAATTTGTGTAGAAATTGGGATTTTTTTTAACTTAGTCAAATTTTAGGTAGCTTAAATATAATATTTTCTTCAGTACCATCGATTTCTTTAATCTCAATTTGATTATGTTTTTTAATTGTATGGATGAGTGCTTGAGTCAATGCTTCTGGGGCAGATGCGCCTGCTGTAATAAGCACTTTATTTTTATTATCAAGCCATTGAGGATTAAATTCATTCATATCATCAATGAGGTAACTTTCAATGTTATTTTTATCACCAAGCTCTTTGAGACGATTCGAGTTTGAGCTATTTTTTGAACCCACAACTAATAATAAATCTGCATCATGAAGTGACTTTTTTACAGCATCCTGTCTATTTTGTGTTGCATAACAAATATCATCCGCTTTTGGACCTTGAATGTTTGGAAAGCGTTGCTTTAAAAAACTGATGATTTCTTTTGTTTCATCGAGAGATAGAGTGGTCTGTGTGACAAATGCCAGTTTATTAGGATTTTTTATAGCTATATTTTTGGCATCCTCTAATGACTCAATCAGATGCATTTTTCCTTTTGAATCTGCTTCTTGACCTAAAGTACCCTCAACCTCAGGGTGACCGCTGTGTCCAATCATAAGTATTTCAAAATCTTCTGACAAATAGCGATTTACCTCTTTGTGAACCTTTGTGACCAAGGGACAGGTGGCGTCAATTGATTTCAAATGGTAATTGAGACTATCGGCTTTAACTTTTTTAGACACCCCATGCGCACTAAAAATGAGGAAAGAATTTTCAGGAACTTGCTTGAGATCATTTACAAATATCGCACCTTTTTGCTTTAATGACTCAATTACATATTTATTATGGACAACCTCATTACGCACATAAATAGGTTTTCCATATTTTTCCAAAGCATTTTCAACAATCTCAATGGCGCGATCAACTCCCGCACAAAAACCTCTTGGGTTTGCTAAAGCAATCTGGATAACTTTATTGCTCATAAACAATTATTTTTTTTGATTAACAAATTCAATTTCATGCTGAATCAAATCATCGAAAGTTTCTCTTTGTCGTATTAGTTTGAAATTAGTCTGATCTACTAGAATTTCAGCAATTTTAGGCCGAGTATTATAATTTGAACTCATGGAAAAACCATAAGCTCCAGCATCCATAAACGCTAGAAGGTCATCTTCGGAGGCTGAGATTTGTCGATCCTTAGCTAAAAAATCTCCGGTTTCACAGATTGGCCCAACAATATCAAACACCTCATCACCATTTTTAGGGTTACTAATGTTGATAACATGATGATGGGCACCGTAAAGAGATGGTCGCATTAAATCGTTCATTGCAGCATCGACGACTATAAAGTTTTTATGCTCTGACCGTTTTATATATTCAACTTTTGTAAGCAAGATTCCAGCTTTTCCAATAATCAATCGGCCAGGTTCAAGAATAATTTTTTTATCATATTTTGATAAATATTTTTTAATCATGGAAACATAATGATTAAGGGGTGTTATTTTTTCATCGTTATAACTGATCCCAATTCCACCTCCGATATCAATATGATCTAATTCGATTCCAATAGTTTTTAGATGATCTATCATATTTGCCAATTTTATAAATGTATCTTCAAACGGGGATAGGTCGGTCAGTTGTGAACCGATATGACAATCAATCCCAGTGATATTAATGGAATCCATTGTTTTTGCGAGGCTATATAATTCAATCGCTTTTTTTTCGTCTAGACCAAATTTATTATCTTTAAGCCCTGTTGAAATATATGGGTGTGTTTTAGCATCTACATTTGGATTGACTCGAATCGATATATTTGCCTTTTTTGCAAATTGTTTTGCAATATTGTTCAGTCTAATTAATTCAGGCTCAGATTCGATATTAAAAGCAAGAATATTTTGTTCTAATGCATATTCAATTTCATCCTTAGACTTACCCACTCCAGAAAATACAATATTGGCATCATAATTTCCAAGCGCGATCACTCGTTTTAATTCTCCACCCGAGACAATATCAAATCCACACCCGGCATTTTTTATTAAATTAAGAATACTCAGGTTAGAATTTGATTTAACAGCAAAACAAATCAAATGATTAATGTCAGATAAAGCCTCTTGCAGTAACGATATTTGATGAAGAATAGATTGTTTCGAATAGATATATAAAGGAGTCCCATATTTCTCAGCAAGGATTCTGATGTCAACCTCTTCTATAAAAAAACTGTTATTTTTTTCAGTTACAAAATTGTTACTCATCAACTGTTCCTGATGACTCATCCAAATCTTGGGTATCCGTATTTTGTGGTGTTCCTTGTTGACTGTCGTCTAGGGGATACTTTGTTTCAGGAAGATAGAGTGAACCTTTGGTTCCGCAGGATTGAAGCAATATAAATAAGATTAGACATAAGATTTTTCTCATAAATTAAATTTTACCATTATTTAAAAACTAATTCGATGGACTTATTAATCTAGAAACGATGAAGGCATTGATTAAGGAAAATATAAATGTGAATAATAAAAATATAGGAAATAAAATAAAAACTCCATC
This sequence comes from Burkholderiales bacterium, assembly GCA_030827595.1. GTDB lineage: Bacteria > Pseudomonadota > Gammaproteobacteria > Burkholderiales > Methylophilaceae > BACL14. The sequence goes on along the minus strand of JAURED010000010.1, from coordinate 9,329 downwards.
ATCGGGAATGATAAACATTCTTACTATAATAAACTGCCCCAAAATATGACCAAGACCCATCAGCATACTAAAGGTGTAAATTGAAAAAAATTTATGACTAAGAAATTGACATAAAAATAAAAAAATTAAACTGAGTATGGCCCCAGACAAGCTAATAAAAAAAGTGGGTGTGATGAATGTGCCTATGATGAGACTTGAGATAAAAACTCTAATTAATGAAACATATACGGCTGATTTAAAATTGAATTTTAGGTAAGTAAATAAAATAATAATATTAGCAATACCGGGTTTTATTCCAAAAATTGGCGTTGGGAAAAAAAATTCAGCAGAGTGAAGAATGATAGCAATTGCACAAAATTTTGAGATTTGATGAATATTAATAGTTTGTGCTGTCATAGCTTAACATCTTTGATTTGATCGATATTTTAAATAAATTAGGTATGCATACAACTGAATGATTTATTTTTGAGATCCAGCCCTGCATGATGCAATATTGATTAGCACAATTTGATTTTTTAATCCTCGCTTTTCCCATATTTATTTCAACTTCAATTTCATCAAAAATTAAGATTTTGTTTTGAAATAGTGAGTAATGCTTTATTTCATTTCCATGTGAGATCTCTAAATAGTCTCCTTTGGGTAGCTGGAAATAGTAATTTAAAGCGAGAATGATGATAGTCATAAATATAAAAAATATCAAAAAATCACCTAACTTAAATAACTTCAACAATAAAATCTCCCTCATTGAATAACCAAATAATTTCATCAGCAAATGATTTTGAGATAAAGATGTGGTTTTTATGATCAGTGGTAAAAAAATGATTTAACTGAAGACTTTTTGAGGTTTCGAGTAGATTCTCTGAAAAATATAATGGTTTTGAAAAAATATCTGATTTTATTCCAACATCATTCTCATTCGGGTTAATCAGAACTGTTGCTGATGAATAAGAAGAAAAGGCTTGGCCATTTTTCGGGTTGATGAGGTGAGAATATTTTTGGTGGTTATGTATAAAATATTTTTCATAATCACCTGAGGTACCTATGGCGGATCCAGGTGGCATTTTTAGTTTGGCAAGTAATAATTTATTATTGTGGGGGTTTTGAATTGCAACTTCCCATAAGCGATTGTCTGGTTTACCATGCGCATAGATATTACCTCCAAAATTAGTTAAAACATTTTTAATCCCCATATCTTGATAAGTTTGTTTGGCGATATCTAAAGCAAGCCCTTTGATCATTCCTCCTAAATCAATTTTTAAAGATAAGTTATCAGTGCTAATAGAGTGATCTGTGATCAATAGTTGATTGAGGCTTGGCTGAGTTAGGAGTATTGTATTAATCTCTTCTTCATGGGGTACTTGTCCTTTAATGACATCCTCATGAAAACCCCAAATTTCAATTAATTTACCTATGGCTGGATTAAATTTTGAATGGGTAATATTTTCATAGTTTTTTGCTATTTCTATTATTTTAATAAAATCTTGATCACAATTATTTATTTGATGCGTCTGATTAAATTCTGAAATTAGGCTTTTTTCCCATGGATGAAATTTTTTATTCAAATCATTGAGTTTATCAACGATTTGATTAATGGCCTGATTGGCTTGATCGTGGTTAGTGTCATAGAATTTAAATTCTAGAATCGTCCCATAAATTAATACTTTGTGTTCATAGAAGTTTGAATTCGAGCAAGAATTGATGAGCAATAATAAAAAAATTGAAAAATATTTAAACAAGAGCTTGGATAATCTTTTTGCTAACATTTTTTTTACTAAGATGTTCGATTTCAACAAGACCTGTTGGACTAGTGACATTGATTTCAGTCAGGAAATTTCCAATGACATCAATACCTACAAAATTTAGATTGTTATTTATTAAGTAGGGTTTGAGGGTATTAATTATTTTAAGATCATTGCTGGTCAAGCGTGATAATTTAGCTTTTCCTCCTTTTGCCAGGTTTCCTCTGAAATCTTTATGTTGAGGAATTCTTAAAAGTCCATATTCAATTGGATCACCATTGACAATAATGATTCGTTTATCTCCACGCTTAATATCCGGGATAAATTCTTGTAACATAATGAGAGAGCTAAAGTTATTACTGAGCACTTCAAGAATCACTTTTGTATTTGCGTCACCTTGATTAATTAAGAAAATTTTATTCCCTCCCATTTCATCAATAGGTTTACATACAACCGATCTATGTTTTTTAATAAAACTTTGAAATTCAGAATAATTACTTGAAACAAGAGTCGGTGGAATAATGTCTGGAAATTTTAGAATAGACAGTTTTTCATTGTGCGATTGCAAAGTCTTTGGATTATTAATGATTTTAGTTTTTTTCAATAATTCCAAAGTCATGGTGAGGAAAAGATAATCTTTATCAAAGGGAGGATCTTTGCGAATAAATATAGTGTCAAGATTGTTTAAGTTAAGAGACTGCTCTGTAAAAAAAGATAACGTATTATCAAATTTATTAATTAATTTGATATCTCCAAAAGGAATATTTTTTTTTATCGAAATATCTTGAAATGAACAAAAAAATACTTGATGGCCGAGATTAAGTGATGTTTTCATCATGAGTAAACTGGTATCTTTCTCGGGTTTTAGAGTTTCAGGTGAATCAATGATGAATAATATTTTTTTAACCATTTAGCTCTCCAGCTGCCGCGAGCAAGGCCAAACGGGCAATTACCCCATATACATAAAATCGATTTGGAGGGTCATTACAGTCTCGTCCCTGGTCAGGCATCAGACATGATTGTTCAAAAGGTGTAGGGATAAATTGCATCCCTGGAGAATTTAGATTTTCATTTTTATCTTTATTGGTATGAATTCGATAGAATCCACCAATGACAAAATGATCGATGGTGTAGACAACAGGTTCACTTACTGCTTGATTAAGAATTTCTTCTGAATGAATCCCTTCTTGGATAATCACTCGATTTACTTTTTGACCATCTTTAATGATCGACATTTTATTTCGTTTTTTTCTATTAAGTTGTAAGACTTCTTTTGGATCCTGAATGGTGATGATTCCCATGCCATACGTTCCAGAGTCAGCTTTGATCACAAGATAGGGTTGATGAGTTATCTGATATTTTAGATATTTTTCCTTAATTTTTTTTAAGAGAAATTCTGACTTATCAGCAATGATTTGAAGGTCTTGTTCGTTATTGATATCCATATTGTCATGAGTATCAAAAAAAGGATTAATCAACCATTCATCAATTTTTAAAAAATCTGAGAAATCTTTGACCACCTGGTTATATATAGAAAAATGCTGAGATTTTCTTCGATTAAACCAACCTGCATTTAAATTTGGAAGAATTGTTTGAGATATATTTTTTAAAATTTCAGGTTCACCAGCAGATAGGTCATTATTCAGCAAGACTGAACAAGGAATAAATTTTTGATTACCTTTTTCAATATAAATTTTTTGTTTTTCTTTTTTAATTGGATAAATGCTAAGTATCTGTCCAGGATTAACTTCAAAGTCAGTCTGGGTAAACAAGGGATCTATACTTCCTAATTCAACTTCTAATCCAGCATTTCTTAAAATTTCTATCAGGTATAACAAATTTTTAAAATAGAAAATATTTCTTGAATGATTTTCAGGAATTAAAATAATTTTAGAAGCTTCTGGACATACTTTTTCAATCGCGATGACGGCTGCTTGAATCGCAAGCGGTTCGAATTGAGGATTTAAATTATTAAATCCCGCTGGAAATAAATTGGTATCTACTGGAGCAATTTTGAATCCCGAATTGCGTAAGTCCACCGAAGCATAAAATGGAGCTGAGTAATCTTGCCATTTCATCCTAAACCATTGTTCGATTTCACATGAATTTCTTATAATTAAATTTTCGAGTTTAAGGAATTCAGATGTGATGGGAGTTTTTAATTCCGGGGTCATAATACACTCTTCGCTTGAATATCCGCATGATAACTGCTTCGAACAAAAGGCCCACAGGCAATTGATGTAAAATCAAATTGTTCTGCAATTTTTTGTATTTGATCAAAGTATTCGGGCTCGTGATAGGTATCAACGGGAAGGTGATCGATTGATGGCTGAAGGTATTGCCCTATGGTAACCATCTGAACGCCATGAGTATTTAGATCACTTAGGGTTTGTTTAATTTCATCCATCGTTTCCCCAAGTCCTATCATAAAACCTGATTTTGTAATTACTTTGGGGTAGGCTTTGGAAAATTTTTTTAATAAATCTAGCGATTCCTGATAATCTGAACCAGGCCTTACTTTCTTGTAAAGTCTTGGAACAGTTTCGATGTTGTGATTGAGAACATGAGGTAATGATTGTTTAAATTTATCGACTGCAAGATCTTGGCGTCCTCTAAAATCAGGAACTAATATCTCGATCTGAATTTCTGGATTCATTAAACGCACTTCTTTTATACAGTTTACAAAATGTTCAGCACCTCCATCTTTTAGATCATCTCGATCAACGCTGGTTATCACTACATATTTAAGTTTCAAAATTTGAATGGATTTTGCAAGATTTTTAGGCTCATTTAAATCTAAAGCTAAAGGTCGACCATGAGAAACGTCGCAAAATGGACACCTTCTGGTACAAATGTCTCCCATAATCATAAAGGTAGCGGTACCCTTACTAAAGCATTCTCCAATATTGGGACAACTGGCTTCTTCACAAACTGTATGAAGATTGTGATCTCGAATAAGGTTCTTAACTTTGGTAAAATTATCTGACTGTGGGAGTTGTATTTTTAGCCATGAAGGTTTTTTTTGAGGCACGCTTGGATATATTTTAATTGGATTGCGTGCCATTTTATCTTTATGGCTGTCTTTAGTTCCGGGTTGTTTCATGTGACCTTAACTTTTTCAAAAATATACTGACTATTTTATCAGCAAGCTCTTTATTCTCTAAAGATATTCCTAAGTCTCTTAACTGAGTCATTTCTAAATCCCGAAACCCACAAGGATCAATATCTAAAAAAGGGTGAAGATCCATTGAGTTATTGATACTGATACCATGATAAGTTTGATTATTTTTTATTCTTAGGCCAACGGATGCAATTTTTTTTGAATTGACATAGACTCCCGGCGCATTTTGCTTTCGCTCTCCTTTTACATTAAAGGGAATTAAAAAATCGATTATGGATTGTTCAAGCAATCTGACAAATTTTGAGATTGTTAACGAATAGTGATTTAAGCTTATTAAAGTATAGATAATCAGTTGGCCCGGTCCATGATATGTAATCTTTCCTCCTCGATCAGATTCAACGATAGGAATATTAGAATCAGGAAGACGTATATTTTTTTTATTGACACCGATGGTATACACTGGAAAGTGTTCCAGTATCCATAATTCATCTTCAGCCAGTCCTTCAAAAACTGTTTTTTTCATTTCTTTGAAGGTAGAACAATAATCTTGCACACCAAGGTCTTTGATTTTCATTTTAAATCACAAATTTTGTATCAGGATGAGAGGATAGTTTTGAATAAATTAAATCTAATTGATTTTTCGAGGTAACAAACACCTTGCACGTTAAGCTGATGTATTTCCCATGTTGGCTTGGCTGAATATCAACTTTTGAAGCATCGAAGGTTTGATCAATTTCTTGAATTTCATCAATAATCGATTGAGTAAAATTATCTTTCATCATGCCAATGACTTTAATAAAAAAATCACAAGGAAACTCAATAAGGGTTTCTTGATTATTATCAATATTTTTTGACATATACGGATAAACTATATTCAGTCTCTAGTTTTTCTTTGATTTCTAATAAAGTTATATTATCGCCAATTGGACCAATTAATACATGAAAGAGATCATTAATTTTTATGATTTTGGAATCAAATTCGTTTGAAAAGTCGAGCGTATTAATTTTATTCAATAAGGCTTGTCCATTTAAGTAATCTTTAAAAGCACCCACCTGAAGAAAACTCGATTGATCTAAATTTTCAGGATTGTATTTCTCTGGGTTTATGAGTTCGATCTCAACAAATTCACTGCCTTTTTCAATGATATCTAATTTGTAGGCGGCTGCATAAGATAAATCCACAATTCGGTCTTTTAAAAAAGGACCCCGATCATTCAACCTGATAATCACCTCTTTATTGTTTTTTAAATTCCGTACCCTTAAATATGACGGCAAAGGCAATGTTTTATGAGCTCCTGACATTTCATACATATTATAAGTTTCCCCAATCGAAGTTTTATTTCCATGATATTTTTTACCATACCAAGATGCGTAACCTTTTTCTTTATAAGGAATAATTTTGGTCATGGGAACATATTTTTCACCGAACACCTTGTATGGTTTTTTTGTATTATTATTTATTGGCTCTATTTTGGGGATAGCATCTTTTACATCATCAAGTTGGATATCAATTTGAGCATGTGGACCATCATCTTGATAATAAGCTCCTTTACTCTCATTGGTTTTTTGTACGGTCGAACATGCACTTAATAAAAGTATTAAGCCAGTTAAAAATATTTTCATCATCATCAGTTAGCTATTAGTGTCTTTCTATTTTGTAGTGCATTGATTATTCCAAAGATTATTAGGTAAATAAACAAAGAGCTTCCCCCATAACTGACAAGAGGAAGGGGAATGCCGACAATTGGAAATAAGCCAGAAACCATTGCGATATTGATTAAAAAACAAACAATAAAAATAATAACATAGGTTACAGCTAACAATCGATTTGAATGAAGATGCAGATCGAGGGTAATTTTAATTAATCGGGATATGAGTAAAAAAGCGATCACAAAATAGATGAGGTTCCCTAAAAACCCATAGTTTTCTGCAAGGACAGCAAATATAAAATCCGTATGAGTTTCTGGTAAAAAAAGCAAATCTGTTTGTGTTCCATATGCAGAGCTTTTACCAAATAATCCACCTGAGCCAATAGCAATCGATGATTGAATGGAGTGGTAACCACTTTCTAAAGGATTAGAAAAAGGGTCAAATAAATTTAGTACCCGAGATTTTTGATAATCTTTGAGCACGTTAAACCAAGCATAAGGAATGGCAGCGAGAAGAACAATGAATCCAAATATCATTTTATATTTATTCAGGCCATTTAAAAAAATAATTATCAGGCCTATAAATAAGATTATTAAACTCGAGCCTAAATCAGGTTGAATTAAAATTAAAACGAATGGAATTAGGGTAAAGCTGAGTATAAAAAACTCAACAGCTGTTTCTGATTTTTTTTTAAAATTTTCAACAATAAAAATTAAGAAAATAGGAAGCGTAATTTTAATCAGCTCTGAAGTTTGAAATTTAAATAAAATTAAATTGAGCCACCTTTTAGATCCATTAACCTCAGTCCCTATAAAAAAAGTGAGTATTAATAAAAAAATTGAAATGAGATACAGTAAAAATGAAAACCGGTATAGGGTTCTTACATTCGTTAGACTGACTAAAAAGTAAATAAACAGTCCAGTAATGATAAAAATGCATTGTTTATAAAAAAAACTAGAGTCAAATCCAGCGGCCTCCCCAATTAAATACAGGCCAAATAGCATAAGGATGGATAGGTAGATGGTTAATTGCTTATCCACGAAGTTAAAAATATTGTTTAATAAATTATTCATGATTCATTGCTAATTCAAAATAATAATCCACTAGTTTTTTTGCAATTGGTGCAGCTACAGAGCTGCCGTGGCCCCCATTTTCAATGACAACCGCAATAGAGACCGTTGGATCATCAAAAGGAGCATATCCAATAAAGAGTGAATGATCTTTTAAGTGATCTTCGATATTTGCCTCATCATAATCTTTATTTTTTAATGAGAAAACTTGTGCTGTTCCGGTTTTTCCTGCAAGTTTATTCAAATTTTTATGCGCAATGGATCTAAAAGTACCGGAATCTCCTGTGACTTGTTGCATACCTGATCTAACAAGATCTATATATTCATCATCTGTAATTTTTGAAGACTCAACAGCCTCATCAGTAAAATGCTCTTTTAGTATTATCGATGGCGGTGCAATTTTTTTATTATTTAAAAGTGTATTAAGTGCGTGCGTGAGCTGTATGGGGGTTACCAAAAAATCACCCTGTCCGATAGATGTATTAATGGTTTCGTATAGATTCCATTTTTGCTTATATCGTTTCTGTTTCCATTCCGGTGAAGGTAAAATGCCATTTTTTTCTGAGGGTAGTTGAACACCTGTCTGGTTTCCAAATGAAAATTTGTTTAAGGTTTGTGAGAGCTTATCAATTCCTAAATGATATGCGAGATTATAAAAATAAACATCACAGGATTCAGCAATAGCTTTTATTAAATCAACTTCACCATGCCCCTCTTTTTTCCAATCTTTAAAGATCTTTTTAGATTTAGGAAGACGATAATATCCAGGATCAGAAATTTTAAAATCTTTTGATATTTGATTATGTTCTAGCCCAGCAATTGAAATAAAAGGTTTGATGGTTGATCCGGGGGGATAGGTTGCCGAAATGATACGATCAAGCATGGGTTTCTTTGGATCTAGATTTAAATTATTCCACTCATCAAAACCAATACCATTCACAAAGTGATTAGGATCAAACGTTGGGTTGCTTTGATAAGATAAAATTTCATTCGTTTTAACGTGCGTCATAATAATGGCGCCTTTATAATCCTTTAAAAGCTCAGAAGCCCTAATTTGTAACTTTAAATCAATACTTAAATTTAAGTCCTTACCATCAGTAGGGGGTATGTATTCAATTTCATTCACGAATGAATTTTGGGCATTAACTCTAATTTTTCTTAATCCAGCCTTACCCTTTAAACTTTCTTCGAAGAATTTTTCTACTCCTTGCTTTCCTTTATGGGAAAGTCCAAAGTAACTTTCAAGTAAGTTTTGATCTTGCTTGAAATTATTTAAATCCTGAGCAGATATCCGGTTGATATAGCCAATGAGGTGTGCATTAATTTGTGAATGGGGATAACTTCTTAAAAATTCTTCTTTGATTTTTACATCGGGAAATTGATATTTATTTGATACGAATAACGGTAACAATTTTGCATCAATATTATTAACGATGGGTATAAATCTTAAAAATTTTCTTTCTGTTTTTAATTTATAGAATTTTTTTTTAATTTCATCAGTAATTGGAACAATTTCACTCAATTTTGTGATTATATTTTCAATATCTTGATTGCTTTTTTTTTCAATATTAATGACAAGATCGTAAGAAAGCAGATTCTCAGCTAAAACATTTTTATGACGATCATAAATAATGCCTCTCAATGGCTTAATAGGTTCTATTCTTTCGGAATTTGCTTGAGATCGTTCAAAATAGAAATCATTCTTATAAATTTGTAACCAGAAAAGACGAGTAATGATTAAACTAAAAA
>JAURED010000021.1:1606-4591 GCA_030827595.1 Burkholderiales bacterium | reverse complement strand
TTAATATATTAATTTTATCTGATCGAAATATTTCTAGAGATCGAATTGCAATACCGGCTTTACTTGCGTCTTCTGCAACCCATACATTTTTAGTCCATGAGGGTAATCGAACAAAAACTGGACTTGTGGTTGATACGGGATCAGCTAGAGAAGTTCATCACTTTGCTTTATTGGGAGGGTATGGCGCAGAAGCAATTTGTCCATGGCTGGTTTATGAAACCATGAAAGAAATTAGTGATGATGCTGATAAAGCTCAAAGCAATTTTATTAAAGCTATTGGAAAAGGGCTTTATAAAGTAATGTCAAAAATGGGTATTTCAACCTTTCAGTCTTATTGTGGCGCACAGATATTTGAAGCTATTGGTTTAAATTCCAAATTTATCCAAGACTATTTTACTGGGACAACTACTAATATTGAAGGCATTGGCCTTTCACAAGTTGCCATCGAAGCGGAAAAATTACACAGCGATGCTTTTGGTAATGACCCCATCTTAATGAATGCTCTTGATGCAGGTGGAGATTATGCTTTCAGAATTAGGGGCGAACAACACATGTGGAACCCGGAATCAATTGCAAAACTCCAACATGCAACCCGTAAACAAGATTTTAAAACCTATAAAGAATATGCTGAACTCATAAATAATCAGGCAAAGCGATACATGACTTTAAGGGGCTTATTTAAATTTAATTCGAGCAATAAAGTAATTAGTATTGACGAGGTTGAGCCAGCTACAGAAATTGTTAAAAGATTTGCCACTGGAGCGATGTCCTTAGGATCAATTTCAACAGAAGCTCATACCACACTGGCAATTGCAATGAACCGAATTGGTGGTAAATCAAATACAGGAGAAGGTGGAGAAGACAAAAAAAGATTTATTCCACTTACCCAAGATTCAACATTGGCAGACTATCTTGGAAAAGAATTAATTGAATCAAATATAGATTTAAAAAAAGGCGACTCTCTCCGATCAAAAATTAAGCAAGTTGCGTCTGGTCGTTTTGGAGTGACAGCTGAGTATTTGGCAGCTGCAGATCAAATACAAATTAAAATGGCACAAGGGGCAAAACCTGGTGAAGGAGGACAGTTGCCAGGTCATAAGGTAAGTCCATATATTGCTCAATTAAGATTTTCGGTTCCAGGTGTTGGATTAATATCTCCTCCACCCCATCATGATATTTATTCAATAGAGGATTTAGCTCAATTGATTCATGATTTGAAAAATGCTAATCCTAAAGCAGATATTTCTGTCAAATTAGTATCAGAGACTGGTGTTGGAACGGTTGCGGCAGGTGTTGCCAAAGCTAAATCAGATCACATTGTGATTGCAGGGCATGATGGAGGAACAGGGGCTTCGCCTATTTCATCAATTAAACACGCCGGAACGCCATGGGAACTCGGATTAGCTGAAACTCAACAAACATTAGTTTTAAATAAACTTCGTAGCCGAGTGGTGCTTCAAGTGGATGGTCAGATGAAAACAGGACGTGACGTCGTCATTGGTGCATTATTAGGTGCAGATGAGTTTGGTTTTGCCACAGCACCTTTAGTTGTCGAAGGTTGCATCATGATGAGAAAGTGTCATTTAAATACATGCCCCGTAGGTGTTGCGACTCAGGATCCTGAATTAAGAAAAAGATTTACAGGTCAACCAGAACATGTGGTGAATTACTTTTTCTTTGTTGCAGAAGAAGTTCGTGAAATCATGGCAGAGCTTGGAATAAAGAAATTCAACGATCTAATTGGACGCTCAGATTTATTAGACATGCAAACAGGTATTGATCATTGGAAGATTAATGGACTTGATTTTACGAAAATTTTCCATAGACCAAAACTGGCAGATGAAGTTGGAACTTTCCATCAAGAAAATCAAGATCATGGTTTAGAGAAAGCGTTGGATCATGAGTTAATCAAACAAGCAAAACATGCAATTGAGACAAGATCATCTTGTGAAATACATACACCCATTAGTAATATTAATAGGACTGCTGGAACACTGCTATCTCATGAAATTGCAAAAAGATATGGAAATGATGGACTACCAAATGATTCAATAAGAGTTAACTTGACTGGAACAGCCGGTCAAAGTTTTGGAGCTTTCTTGGCCAAGGGGATTTCATTTAATCTTATAGGCGAAGGTAATGATTATGTTGGAAAAGGTTTATGTGGCGGAAAAATCATTATTCGACCGCCAGCTGGTTTTAACGCAAAAGCGAGTGAAAATATTATTGTGGGTAACACGGTCATGTATGGCGCTACTTCTGGTGAAACATATTTTAGTGGCGTTGCTGGTGAGCGTTTCTGTGTTCGTAATTCAGGAGCGAGTGCAGTAGTGGAAGGTGTTGGAAATCATGGATGTGAGTACATGACCGGAGGTACTGTAGTTGTTTTAGGTCAAACTGGGCAAAATTTTGCAGCCGGCATGTCGGGAGGCGTAGCTTATGTTTACGATGTAAAACAGTTATTTAAGCCTAATTGTAATTTATCAATGGTTACTCTTGAACAGGTTGTAAAATCAGAATCACAAGAAGAGCACGCAAGGCATTTGAATAAGACAGATGAGGTCATCTTAAGGGAATTAATTCAAGCTCACTTTGATAATACACAAAGTGAAGTTGCTAAGATGATTCTCGATAATTGGAATGATTCATTGAATCATTTTGTTAAAGTGATGCCTATTGAATATAAAAGAGCTCTGAATGAGTTAAGTGAAACACGGAAGAAGGAAACTGCATAATGGGAAAAGCCACAGGTTTTATTGAGTTTAATCGTTTATCTGAGCAAAATATTCCTCCGCATGAGCGGGTAAAAAACTATAAAGAATTTGTATTACATCTTTCTGATGAAGAGGCGAAAATACAAGGCGCTCGTTGTATGGATTGCGGAATCCCCTTTTGTAATAATGGCTGCCCAGTAAATAATATTATTCCAGATTGGAATGACTTGGTTTATAGACAAAATTGGGCAGAGGCAATTAAAGTTCTCCA
>JAURED010000021.1:0-1506 GCA_030827595.1 Burkholderiales bacterium | reverse complement strand
ATGTTGATTTGCTTGAAAAAAATGATCGTATCGGTGGATTGCTCAGATACGGTATTCCAGATTTTAAAATGGAAAAAACGCATATTGATAGAAGAATGGATCAAATGCAGGCTGAAGGTGTAAATTTTAAAACAAACCAAAATGTAGGCGTTGATATAAATCCCGATGATTTAATTAATGATTATGATGCAGTCATTCTATCTGGTGGAGCTGAGTGGCCAAGAGATCTTCCTGTTCCAGGGAGAGATTTGAAAGGTGTTCATTTTGCAATGGATTTTCTTCCCTCACAGAATAAAGTTGTGGCCGGCGATAAAGTTGAAGAGCAGATCTTAGCCACAGACAAACATGTCATTGTTATCGGCGGCGGTGATACCGGTTCTGATTGTGTAGGTACCTCAAATCGCCATGGAGCTAAATCAGTTACTCAATTTGAATTGATGCCACAGCCACCGGAAAAAGAAAATAAAGCCATGGTTTGGCCATATTGGCCACTTAAATTAAGAACATCAAGCTCACACGAAGAAGGATGTCAGCGTGATTGGTCGGTCGCAACCAAAGAGTTAATAGGTGAAAATGGTGTTGTTAAAGAATTAGTGGCGAGTCGCGTCGAATGGAAAGATGGAAAAATGGCAGAAGTCGCAGACTCTGAATTCAAAATCAAAGCAGATCTTGTTTTGCTTGCAATGGGTTTTGTAGGACCACAACAAAATCTTTTGGAAAAATTTGGAATTGAAAAAGATGAGCGAGGAAATGCAAAAGCAGAAACTGAAGGAGATAAAGCCTATTTTACTTCACGTAATAAAGTTTTCGCCGCTGGCGATATGCGCAGGGGACAGTCTTTAGTTGTTTGGGCAATAAGAGAGGGCAGACAATGTGCGCGTGCTGTTGATGAGTTTTTAATGGGCAGCTCTATCCTCCCAAGATAATATCAATGAAAATTATTAATGATTCATTCCTCAAAACGTTGAGGCTGGAGAAAACTCCATACACTCCAGTTTGGATCATGAGACAGGCAGGCCGTTATCTTCCAGAATACCAACAAACCCGAAAAAATGCAGGATCATTTATGGATCTTTGCCGTAATAAAAATTTTGCTACAGAAGTAACCCTCCAACCTCTTGATAGATATCCGTTGTTAGATGCATCAATTCTTTTTTCAGATATCTTAACTATTCCAGATGCAATGGGACTGGGGTTAAATTTTATCCATGGTGAAGGTCCAATATTTGATAAGCCTTTGCAAAATGAACAAGCAGTTCAAGCTCTTGATATTCCTTCAATGGATAAGTTGTCATATGTATTTGATGCAGTAAAATCCATTAAAAATGCACTTAATGGAAGAGTACCATTAATAGGGTTTTCCGGAAGTCCTTGGACATTAGCGACCTATATGGTCGAAGGCCAAGGAAGCTCAGATTTTTTAAAGATAAAAAAAATGGCTTATGAAAGAAAAGATTTAATTCATCATATATTAAAAATCAACGCAGAAAGTGTAACTCAATATTT
>JAURED010000004.1:48512-82840 GCA_030827595.1 Burkholderiales bacterium | reverse complement strand
CAAATTCAAACACTAACTCACAGTCGATTTATATTTATGAGGAATTACCCATAGATGAACACAAAATCACATTTGGATTACGTCGGGGTAATCATGATGTTAGGAGAAGTGCTTTTGAAGGAGATGGAGGCTGTAGTGTCAGTTTTAGCAGCTCAAGTGATTGTGTGAGCTCTTCAGGAACAGAAGATAGCCCAAGTTTTAATGATTCCGAAGAGTCATTTCAAACGAACAATGCCTCATTAGGTGGAATCTATAAAATCAATAATTCTTTTGCGATTGCGTCGAATATTACCCACTCAGAAAGAGCACCTGCTTTTTTTGAATTATTTCCATATGGCTCTCATCATGCAACCGAGACCGTGCAAAAAGGCAATGAAAATTTATCAACCGAGCTATCAAATTCAATAGATTTCCAACTGAAGTGGAATCAAGGGTCGCATCATTTTAATATTGGGCCATACTACACTCGATTTAATCGTTTCATTGGACTATTCAATTCGGGTAGCGAGCTCTATCATTTACATGATGGGGAGTCACAAGCTGAAGCATTGGATGTATACCAATATCAACAAGTGGGAGCATCGTTTAAGGGAATTGAATTTGATGGAAGGTTTCAAGTCAACAATCAAGTGGCATGGTTATTTAGAGGTGATTATGTTCGAGCTGAGCAAAGCAATGGAAACGACTTACCGCGAATCTCACCTTTGCGATTAGGGACGAGTATTGATTATCAAAAAAATGCATTCTTTGCTCGCCTGGATGTTTTGAGAGCTTTTAATCAAAACGATATTGGATCAAATGAATTATCAACACCTGGCTATACCAACATCACTGCTTATGCATCTTATAAATTACCCCTTGAATATAACTTAGAATTTTTTATGAAGGGGTATAACTTGCTAGATGAAGAAATTAGAGATCATGCCTCGTTAATGAAAGACAAGATACCAATGGGGGGGCGATCGGTGCTGTTTGGTTTACGCGGAGAGTTCTAATAAAAAATGATGATTAACCAAGTCGCGACAAGGTTAACAAGACTTAAAAAAACTGCTGCACTGCCAATATCTTTAGCGCGTTTTGCAAGCGGATGTTTGTCAAGACTCACTCGATCTACCGTGGCCTCAATGGCAGAATTTAATAATTCAATAATAGGCACGAGCAGGGTGCTTCCAATAAGTAAAACAAGTTCAATTGAGCTGTTAGAAATGTAAACCGCCACAGTTACCAGGATGATTGATAAGAAAACTTCCTGACGGAAGGCATCCTCTTTAGCAAACGCCACTTTAAATCCGGAGAGAGAGTAGCCGAAGGCATTGATTAATCTTTTTATTCCAGTCTTGCCTTTAAAAGGACTTTCCATTAAACCACTCCCTTGATAAAATCAAAGCCATTATAAAACATTGTGAGAAAAAAATGACACGACTTGTTAAATGCGTAAAACTTGGTAAAGAAGCTGAAGGTTTAGATTTCCCGCCATACCCTGGCGAGTTAGGCAAAAAAATATTTGAAAACGTGTCCAAACAAGCCTGGGCTGATTGGCTCAAACATCAAACCATGCTGGTCAACGAGAATCGATTAAGCCTCATCGATCCAGAGGCAAGAAAATACCTCACTCAGCAAACAGAAAATTATTTTTTTGGATCCGGAGCGGATCAAGCTGAAGGTTACGTTCCCCCAAAAGCGTAGGACTCAAAAGACTGGGTGATTATCCCTTAAGCTCTCTTTTAATATCTTTCACTGAGGCATGACGAACGTCCGTACCCTTAACGGTATAGACCACATATTCGGTAATGTTCTGAGAATGGTCACCAATCCTCTCAAGAGCTTTGGCAATATAGATGACTTCCATGGACGCTGAGATTTTTCTTGGATCTTCTAACATAAACGTTAACTGTGTGCGCATACAGGACTGATAAATATCGTCCACGCTCTCATCTGTTTTTATAACATCCAGTGAAATCTCTGGATCAAGCCTCGCAAAAGAATCAAGCGCTTCATGTAGCATTTCTGAGACTAATTTAGCCATCGACTTGATGTCGCTGAGTGATGGTTTACCCATGCGGTCATCTTCATAGATCCTTAAAGCCGCTCTGGCAATTTTGGTCGACTCATCGCCAATACGCTCTAAGTCACTGATGGTTTTTTGCACGGTGGATACAAATCTTAAATCTCCGGCAGCGGGTGAGCGCTTTACCAGTACTAGGAGACAATTTTCATCAATTAATTTTTCAAGGTCATTAACCTTCTCATCGGCCTCAATTACTTTTTTTGCTAGTTTGGCATCTGCATCAACCAGGGCATCGACGGCATTTTTTATTTGTTCTTCAACAATGCCCCCCATTTCAAGAACCTTACTTCTTAAAGATTCGAGTTCTGAGTCAAATTTAGAAAAAGAATGAGTTGCCATAATATAAAATTTTACCTAAAAGATTAGTCTATATTAAGTATATGTCATTTTTATGAAAAATAACTATTTCTTAATAGTTTTTACACCTTCAGATGTAGCCAGAAGTAGTATATTTGCTGGCCTAGAAGCAAAAAGACCGTTGGTTACAACCCCAACAATTTGATTAATCCTTGCTTCCATTTCAACTGGGTCAGATATGACTAAATTATGCACATCTAAGATGACATTGCCGTTATCAGTGGTAAAGTCTCTTAAAACGGGATTACCGCCTAATTTTGTGAGCTCTCTTGCCACATAGCTTCGGGCCATGGGGAGCACCTCAACGGGCAAAGGGAATTTTCCTAATACGTCAACATATTTGGTTTCGTCGCAGATACAAATAAAATCTTTTGCATTGGCCGCTACTATTTTTTCTCTGGTGAGTGCGCCCCCACCTCCCTTGAGCATATGCATGTGAGCTGTTATTTCGTCCGCTCCATCAACATAAATCTCCATCCCGTTCACACTGTTTAGATCATAAACTTGAATCCCATGAGCTTTTAATTTTTGAGCGGTTGCCTCACTGCTGGCGACGGCACCTTCTATCTTATGTTTTACTTTAGCCAATTCATCGATAAAGTAATTTGCTGTTGATCCAGTCCCTACTCCAATAATTCCTGATTCAACATAAGCTACCGCAGCTTTAGCAACTTGTTGTTTTAATTCATCTTGCGTGAATGACATTACTTCCCCTTTGTGTATCAATAAAATGTATTTAAAATTTTGATTACAATGATACACCTCTGTAGAATGAATTAAAATTAAGAAAATATATGAAAATTGATATAAAAAAAATTAAGCGATCAATTGATCAGGTGAATAATTACTCCGTGGTCAAAAAAACTCCCCTGGAGAGGCAGGAGCAACTTTCATCTCGCTTTGAAAATAATATTTATCTTAAGCGTGAAGACTTGCAGCCAATTCATTCTTTTAAGATTAGGGGGGCGATGAACAAGTTTTCAAGACTGCCTGCAAGTAAATTGAAAAATGGAGTGATTGCAGCCTCGGCGGGGAATCATGCTCAGGGCGTTGCCTTAAGCGCCAAAAAAATAAAATGTCGAGCTGTTATTGTTATGCCCGAAATTACGCCATTCATAAAAATAAAAGCAGTCAAAAATTATGGGGCAGAAGTGGTTCTGCATGGAGAAAATTTTGCTGAATCAATGGAATATGCATTGGAGCTTGCTCAAAAAGAAAAAATGACCTTTGTTCATCCTTATGATGATCTGGATGTCATTATTGGACAAGGCACCATTGGAAAAGAAATATTAGAAAACTTTAACAAACCGATTCATGCGATCTTTTGTTGCGTCGGAGGTGGTGGACTGGTTTCGGGGGTCGCTGCTTATGTGAAAGCCATGCATCCCGAAATAAAAATTATTGGGGTTGAGGCAAAGGGTTCTGAAGCCATGACCAAGTCCCTAAAAAGTAAAAAAAGAGTGACCTTGAAACAGGTAGCATTATTTGCCGAAGGGGCTGCGGTTAAAAGAGTAGGTGAACACAATTACCTGATTTGTAAAGATTATGTCGATGAGATGTTAGTTGTTGACAATGATTCTATTTGTGCGGCGATCAAGGATGTTTTTGAAGATTCAAGAATTATTTTAGAGCCCGCAGGCGCTTTAGCGGTTGCAGGTATCAAGCAGTATGTTGAAAAAAATAAAAATAAGATCAAACATGAAAATATTATCGGGATCGCTTCAGGCGCTAATTTAAATTTTGATCGATTACGTTTTGTATCTGAGAGAGCAGAAATCGGTGAACAACGTGAGGCTATTATTGCTGTTACCATTCCTGAAAAACCAGGGGCTTTTAAGAGCTTTTGTGAGCAGATTGGTAAGCGCAACATTACAGAATTTAATTATCGTTTTGCTGATGAAACTGAGGCACAGATTTTTACAGGGATCAGTATCGAGGATGTCTCAGAGGTAAAAAAAATTATTACCTCACTAGAGAGCGTTGGTTTAAAAGCCATTGATCTCACGGCTAATGAAATGGCAAAACTTCATCTCAGACACTTGGTTGGTGGGCATGCCCCTCAAGCTAAAAATGAATTAATGTATCGTTTTGAATTTCCAGAAAGACCTGGAGCATTAATGAATTTTTTACAAAGTTTAAATAAAGGGTGGAATATCAGTCTTTTTCATTATCGCAATCATGGAGCCGATACTGCAAGAGTTCTTGTTGGAATCCAGGTTCCGACAAAACAAATGAAAACTTTTAAAAAGTTTTTAAGTCATTTAGGTTATCCTTATTGGGATGAGACAGAAAACCCTGGCTATCGACTATTTTTGAGTAAATAACATAATTTAAAATTTTGAAGGAGTTTAGATGAAGCTGTTAATAGGAATAATTTTTTTGGCATTGGTGTCTTGTGGCTCCTCAGAATCACCTAAGGCTTACGTAACCTCTCAAAAAGGGGGGATAACTGTAATTGACCTGATTACCAAAGAGGTCATTAATGAAATTGATATTCAGTCTTCAGGCCCTCGTGGTATCGGTGTATCCAGTGATGGAAAATATTTGGTGACCGCAAATAAAGGCGACGCTAACTTAACTATAATAGATCGAGTATCTGGAAAAGTAGTCAGTCAAGTCGAGGTGGGTAAAAATCCAGAATTTATTCGAGTCTTTAAAGATTTAGTATTTGTTTCAACTGAGCCTGCATCAACTGGAAAACCCCCGGCTCAAAATGAGCATGAGGGAAAAGATGATGACGATGATGGCGATGATAAAACGCCAGCGCAAATAGCTGTGGTTGATATCAAACAAGGAAAAAAACTCAGAGAAATTGAAGGCGGCCCTGAAACCGAGGGCATTGAATTTAATCAAGATGGGACAAAAGTGATTGTGACCAATGAAGCGGATAACACCATCACCATTCATGATTTAAATTCTGGTGAATTATTAAAAACATTTGATGTAAAGCCCTACGGTGATCGACCCCGGGGAATCAAAATGTCACCGAAAGGGAATGTATATGTATCAACTTTGGAGCACAGTGATAACTTTATAGTTCTTGATCAGGACTTTAACCATCAAAAAACTATATCTACTGGGAGCAACCCCTATGGTGTTTCATTCGACTCAACTGGAGATCGGCTATTTGTCGCCTCTAGTAAATCTAAATTACTCGAAGTATTTGAAACCGAGAATTTTACAAAAATTAAGGATATTCCATTAGATGGTAAAAGATGTTGGCATTTTTCTTTTACCCCTGACAATAATGAGTTACTGATGGCCTGTGGAAGATCTGATGAATTAAAAGTAATTGATACGAACAAACTCGAGGTGACCGGATCAATTGCGGTTCAAGGAATTCCTTGGGGGGTGGTGACTTATCCTAAGGCTATTGGAAGTCTTGATGACGTTAGGTAGCCAATTTCTTATTGATAAAATCCCATTCAAATTCAGTTAAAGGGGTGATCGATAATCGATTTCCCCTTTGGAGTATTTTGAGTGTTTCTAATTCTTGATAGGTTCTGATTTCATTTAAACTCAAAAGTCGAGTTTTTTTGACAAAGGCAACATCAACATTTACCCAGCGAGGATTATTTGGATCGGACTTGGGGTCATGGTACTTATGACCAGATTGGAATTGAAGTTTATCCGGATAAGCTAACTTGCAGACTTTCATAATGCCAACAATCCCAGGTTCTTTACAATTTGAATGATAAAAAAAGGCAAGATCGTCAATGCTCATTTGATCTCGCATAAAATTTCTTGCTTGATAATTTCGAATCCCATACCAGTCAATATGACCATCTTTTTCAAGATCATCAATGGAGTAGTCTGTGGGTTCTGATTTCATTAACCAATATTTCATTTATACTAGTCCTTAATTTTTAATACTAGTTTAAACGATCATGCAAAAAAATGTAAAAGGGACCAATCTTCAGGTGTGTAGCCTGAATCCGAAAACAGGTTATTACAGGAACGGCTTATGTGATACCTGCGAAAGTGACCAAGGCAGTCATACCGTATGTGCTGAAGTGAGTGAAGAATTTTTACTTTTCTCTAAAGCATTAGGTAATGATCTATCTACCCCCCGACCTGAATTTCAATTTGAAGGATTAAATCCTGGCGATCGATGGTGTATTTGTGCAAGTCGCTGGCTTGAGGCCGCGGATGCGGGCATGGCTCCCCCAGTGATTTTAGAGGCAACCAATGAGAAGTGCCTTGATTTAATAGACCTTGCTGATCTCGAGTACCACAGCCTAAGATAAATTCATTTTACTGTTGCCTAGACTAGCATCTAGAACCAAAGGTTCAGGTGGTAAAAGTCTATGATGCTTTAGGTTTGTCATCAAGAGCCCTTATAAGGTAACCCAATTGAAAACAATCTCACCACATCAGATGAACTCAAACCGATGCTAATGACTAGTTCAAAGAATATATAGCCTAAGCAACAGTAAAACAAACTTGAATCAATGCTGACTCAATGCTTGGTCTAAAATTTTATCAAAATTGTTCAATTTTTCTTGAACAAGTTTTAATTGAATAAGATTATCAGGGTTTTGATTACTCGACTCATTAATAATATTAAGCGATGCCATCAATAAGATTCTGTCAAAACCGACAACACCCGAATCTTTTAATTGATTGACTTTTTGATTCAGGTGATTAACAGATTGCATCAAAGATTCTTCTTCGCCATCCGGACAGTTGATTTGAAAATCACGACCTAAAACATTAATTTCGATAATTTTACTCATAACAATTCCTCGTCGGGAATTTGTCCAAGAAGATTTTCTATTTTTTGTGAGGCTTCATAAATCTTTGTATTGAGTTGCTTAATCGACTCATCTTGTTGAGCCGTTTTTTCTTTTAAAAGTTTATTCTCAATTCGTAGCTCAGCTAATAAATTTACCAATGTTTTTAATTTCTGTTCAATCATTTCTAGATCTTGTCTCATGACGTCCACTATAAGTTAATTTTCCTGGAGGATCAATCCATCTTTTTTTTTGATCTCGGGTGTGACTGGTCATATATTTTTGCCAAATGTTGATAATCTAAATGGGTATAGATTTGAGTGGTTGAAATATTTGAATGTCCCAATAGCTCTTGCACTGCTCTTAAATCTTGGCTCGATTGCAAGACATGGCTGGCAAAACTGTGTCGGAGCAGATGGGGGTGGATATTTTCAGGAATATTATTTTTTTTAGCCCAGTATTTTAAACGATATTGAATAGCCCGATTAGTTAATTTACTTCCCTTGGAGTTAACAAAAAGATATTCCTGTTCATCAATGTTTTTAATTTCTTGAAGTTTACTGATCCATGAATTAATCGCCTCTATTGCTTTGGAACCAATGGGCAAGATTCGATACTTGTTTCCCTTACCCAATACCTTGAGTGTTTGATCATGAAGGTCGATGTCATTTATTTTTATATGACTCAGTTCAGCCAATCTTAAACCAGAAGAGTAAAAAATTTCTAGGATGGCTTTATCGCGAAGGCCATAAAAAGTTTTATCATTAATTTCAATCAGTTTAAAAATCTGATCAATCGACAATGTTTGTGGTAATTTTTTTGCAGATTTAGGAGCTTTTATTCCTGATGTTGGGTCATTTTTAATCTGATTGGATTTTATTAAGAACATAAAATAACTTCTCCAGGCCGACAGGATTCTTGATAATGATTTTCCACTGAGGCCAGAGGCGTGAAGTTTTGCAAGAGACAGTCTGATATCCTCTGTCGTTGCCTGGATTGTAGGTTTGGTAATTAATTTATGTAATCGCTCTAGGTCACTTAGATAATTTTTAACTGTGAGATGGCTTAATCTTTTTTCAAAGCGAATAAAATTTAAAAAAAGCTCAATGCTGTTTTCATTCATAAATGAATAGTACCTTCGTAAATAACTTGAGCATCACCCTTAAGTAAAACATGGTCATTTGCAATTAATTGGCTATAAATAATTCCACCCGGCATGCTTATTTCAATTTCTGTCTCTTTTATTTTTTTTGTATGTATAGCACTCACTGTGGCTGCACAGGCTCCAGAGCCACAACCGAGCGTTAATCCAGAACCACGCTCATAGACAATCAGCTTGAGTTGGTGGCCACTGATAATTTCACAAAAACCAACGTTAACACTGTGAGGAAAATGTGGAGATTGCTGAATGGCTTTTCCAGTTTTCACAGCATCAACCTGATCAATCTGTTCAAGAAAGAAAACAATATGAGGGTTTCCAATTTCAACAATGACCCCCGTAGACAAAATAGTTTTGTTTTGATAAAAAATATCAAAAGAGGGAGGCTGATTAGTTTCAGTTCGAGGTAAGTGATAGCGTCCCATATCCACAGTGACTCGATCACTTTCTTGTGATAATCGAATTGTGCCTTTCATTGTCTCCGCTAAAATAATGTCTTTATTTGAGAGATGTTTATATTTTATATATTGATAAAAACAGCGAGCACCGTTGCCACAATGTTCGACCTCCGACCCATCAGCGTTAAAGATACGATACTTAAAATCATTGGCTGTAGATTGACTTTTTTCAATGATAAGCAATTGATCAAAGCCTATCCCAAAATGCCGATCTGCAAGTTTTTGAATCACTTTTGCACTGAGGTTATAGGATGTTTCAATTTGATTAATGATGATAAAGTCATTACCAATCGCCTGCATTTTAGTAAATGATAATTTCATGATTTCGGTAACTTATACCTTCTGTAATTCCATAAATATTGTTCAGGAGCGGTCCTTACAATTTTTTCAATAAACTGGTCTATTGATTGAACGGTTACTTCATCTTCATAACTAAAGAGTTCAATTTCAAATCCGGTCCCTATTTTTTTCCTTCGACCTAAAGCGAATATAATGGGCGCTTGGGTTAGTTTATGTAACTTTTCAATTAACGTCATCGAATAAACTCGTTGATTAAAAAACTTTGACCAAGCTCCATGCCCTTCGGGTGGAACCTGATCGGGTAAAATCCCAACGGCCTCTCCATTTTTAAGTGATTTTAAAATTTGCTTCATGCCGCTCATTTCAATATTCACCGGTGATACATGATTTTTATTTCTCCCATAAAACATAAGATTATTGATCCATTCTCTTTTGCTAGGCTTAAACATGACCTTAATTGGATGATTAATACCATAATATTGGGCTGTGATCTCAAATGACCCCATATGTGGGGTTAAAAAAATAATTCCTCGACCTTTTGACTTTTGCTGCTCGATTAAATCCCAGTTGATGGTTTTTTTGACTAACTTTTTAATTTTGTTTGAAGAGGCAAACCAAATGGTAAAAGTTTCCATAAGCGCCATACCGATGTGCATAGAATTTTTGACAATTAGATTTTTGGTTTCAATTTTTCCACTTACAATGTTTGCTTCTTTAATATTTTTAGAGACTCTTTCCCGAAATTTGGCATCAAAAAAATACATCATCATGCCTAAAAAACAGCCGAGTAAGTGGATGATCAAAAGTGGTAATGAAAATAGCAGTTTTAGTATGACGATCATGGGTATTTAATTATCTCTTCTTATCTGGTATTCTAGCGCGAATCTTAACAATAAAAAAAATTATGAATGAATTTTTATTTACCTCTGAATCTGTATCAGAGGGCCATCCAGATAAAGTTGCCGATCAAATTTCTGATGCGATTTTAGATGCCATTTTAGATCAAGACCCCAAGGCTCGGGTAGCTGCGGAAACTTTGACAAATACAGGCCTCGTTCTTTTGGCCGGAGAAATTACAACCACAGCAAAAGTAGATTACATTAAAGTTGCTCGTGAAGTCATTAAAGATATTGGATATGATGATCCAGCGAAAGGAATTGATTACAACGGCTGCTCCGTTCTGGTTGCCTATGATGAGCAATCTCCCGATATAGCTCAAGGTGTAGATCAAGCAAATGATGATCCGTTAAATCAAGGTGCCGGGGATCAGGGATTAATGTTTGGTTACGCCTGTGATGAGACACCGAGTTTAATGCCTCTACCCATATGGTTAGCGCATCGACTTGTTCAAAAGCAGGCGGAAGTGAGAAAATCTAAAAAGTTACCCTGGCTTAGACCAGATGCCAAATCCCAAGTAACGCTAAAATATGTTGATAATAAGCCTGTGGCAATTGATACGATTGTACTTTCAACCCAACATGATCCTGAAATTAGTCAAAAAGAAATTCATGAAGCAGTGGTTGAGGAAATTATTAGACCAACGCTTCCTGATGAGATTAATCATGACCACACTAAATTTTTAATTAATCCGACTGGAAAGTTTGTTATTGGCGGACCTCAAGGCGATTGTGGGCTTACAGGAAGGAAAATTATTGTTGATACATACGGTGGAGCAGCACCCCATGGAGGCGGAGCATTCTCAGGAAAAGATCCTTCAAAAGTGGATCGTTCTGCTGCATATGCGGCAAGATATGTTGCTAAAAATATTGTTGCTAACGGATTGGCAAGTCGATGTTTAGTCCAGCTGTCTTATGCCATTGGGGTAGCCAAACCAACCTCCATTATGGTGGATACTTTTGGAACAGGCACAGTATCCAATATGGAAATGGTGGACATTATCCAAAAACATTTTGATTTACGTCCCAAAGGCATTGTTGAAATGCTTGATCTTTTGCGCCCAATTTATAGAAAAACCGCTGCCTATGGACATTTTGGACGAGATGAGGATAGCTTTTCTTGGGAAAAAACTGATAAAAAATTAACATAAACAGCAACTTAACTTTTTTTTTATCTTGATATATAATTACATTTGTCGAGGAACGCTGCGAGATTCTTTCCCAGGCTCGACGATCTAAACTGCGTTCACCTAACCTTGCCAGTCAAGGCTTCAGGTGAAGAAGCCAGCTGGTCACTTATTAATTTTAAATTTAAAGGATAAATTTATGAATAATGTGACAAACGAAAACATTCAATTAGATCACGTCATTGCTGACATTAACTTAGCAGATTTTGGTCGAAAAGAGATATCTATTGCTGAAAAAGAAATGCCAGGATTAATGGCAATTCGTGAGGAGTATAAATCATCTCAGCCTCTTAAAGGCGCGCTAATTACTGGTTCTCTTCACATGACCATTCAGACCGCTGTGCTCATAGAAACTCTTGAAGCACTTGGAGCAAAGGTGCGATGGGCGTCCTGTAATATTTATTCAACCCAAGATCATGCCGCCGCTGCCATTGCAAAAAATGGTACCCCGGTATTTGCTTTTAAAGGGGAGAGCTTAGTTGATTACTGGGATTTTACACACCGAATCTTTGAGTGGCCTAATGGCGAATTTACAAATATGATCCTGGACGATGGGGGTGATGCGACTTTATTACTTCATCTTGGTGTGAAAGCCGAGAAAGATCTGTCCATCCTAGACAATCCCGAAAGTGAAGAGGAGGTTGCTTTATTTAAAGCGATCAAAAATAAATTATCACAAGACAAGACATGGTATAGCGATCGAATTAAACATGTGAAAGGTGTGACTGAGGAAACAACAACGGGTGTTCATAGGTTATACCAGATGTTTAAAGAGGGAGAGTTGGCTTTTCCTGCCATCAATGTCAATGACTCGGTCACGAAATCAAAATTTGATAATTTATATGGATGCCGAGAGTCACTCGTCGATGCAATCAAAAGAGCTACGGATGTGATGATTGCTGGAAAGGTTGCTGTTGTTGCTGGTTACGGTGATGTTGGAAAGGGATCAGCTCAAGCATTGAGAGCATTGTCGGCTCAGGTATGGGTCACAGAAATTGATCCTATATGTGCGCTGCAAGCGGCAATGGAAGGTTACCGTGTTGTTACAATGGACTATGCTGTTCAACATGCTGATATTTTTGTGACCGCAACTGGAAACTACAATGTGATCAACTATAACCACATGAGTCAAATGAAAGACGAGGCGATCGTTTGTAATATTGGACATTTTGATAATGAGATTGATGTCGCCAGCCTTGAAAAATGTGAATGGGAAGAAATTAAACCTCAGGTTGATCACGTAATATTTCCTGATGGTAAAAAAATTATTCTTTTAGCCAAAGGAAGATTAGTAAATCTTGGTTGCGCAACCGGACACCCAAGTTATGTGATGAGTTCATCATTTGCAAATCAAACAATTGCTCAAATTGAATTATTTAAAAATCCATCTGATTATCCAATTGGTGTTTACACGCTCCCTAAGCATCTGGATGAGAAAGTTGCAATATTGCAATTGAAAACTTTAAATGCACAATTGACGCAGTTGACTGAAGAGCAGGCAAAATATATTGGTGTTTCAGTAAACGGACCCTTTAAACCAGATCATTATAGATATTAATGAGCAAAACTAATTATAGTTTTGAATTTTTCCCCCCTCGGACAACCGAGGGTCAGGAAAAGTTAAAGACGACCGTAAAGAATTTATCTGCTTTTAATCCAGAATTTTTTTCGGTGACCTTTGGCGCGGGGGGATCTACTAAAGATAAAACCATAGAGACTGTCAATACCATTAAAGAAGACGGATTTATTGCAGTTCCTCACATATCATGCATTACCTCGACAAAAGACGAGGTGTTAAAGTTAATTCAGGATTACCAAAATAAAGGTATCAATCGACTCGTAGCATTGCGGGGGGATAACCCTTCTGGTATTGCGGGTCAGGGTGACTTTTCCCATGCAAGTGACCTAGTTAGCTTTATTCGAGAAAATACAGGTGATTACTTTCATATTGATGTAGCTGCTTACCCTGAATATCATCCAGAATCTGTTGGTGCTAAAGATGATCTCAATAATTTTAAAACTAAAATTGACGCAGGAGCTAACTCAGCAATTACCCAATTCTTTTTTAACGTCGACTCCTATTTCAAGTTTATTGAGGAATGTAATCTTTTAAATATAACTATTCCAATTGTTCCGGGAATTATGCCAATCTATAATATCAAGCAACTGGCTCGATTTTCCCAAGCTTGTGGAGCGGAAATTCCAAGATGGCTGCGTTATAAACTTGAATCTTACGATGAAGATATTAATTCCCTTCGCGACTACGGAATTGATTTCATTTCAGAATTATGTGAAACACTTCAACAATTTGGTGTTGAATCGATTCATTTTTATACTCTAAATGAGTCTGGTATTGTTTCTAAAATTTTAAAAAATATTACTAGTTAGTGCACAACACCATTCTTTGGATTGAATAAGGCATCTTCCACAAATAAATATTCACTCTCTCGGCCAAAATGCCAAAGGGTCATCATCACAATCCATTTGAGTTCATCAAGATTAACTTCAGTCTGATTGACGGCCATTGCTCGATCTAAAATAATTTCTCTTTCAGAGGGCGTAAGAATAGTGGCTTTTTCTAAAAAGATTAGAAAACCTATGCCTTCATTATTGATTTTGTCATACTCTCTCTTCGAGTAAATTCTCGACTTGAGGGCTGATTGGTTTATTTTTTTATCATTGATTTTTTCTGATAACACTTTTAAGGTTGCAAACCAATCAATAGCAAATTCTATTTCTTTATACTCAAAACCAGCTTCCTCAAGCTCTGTAGTCATTTTTGATAAATCAGAAATGTTGTGACTTGATGAGAGGTAGTTTTCAAATACATAGACTAATAAATCAAACATATTGATCTCCTTTGTAAAGTGCTAGCTGAAATAAAAGTGAAGAAAATAAATATAACTGTATGAGAGTATAATGTTGTAAGTAAAATTTATAAGATAAATAATGTTTCACTAATAATAAATTTACAGTATTAGCAATAAATTGCAAGTAAAAAATGGCATTACTAAATATTTTAAAATACCCAGATCCCAGGCTTCATAAGGTTGCTGAACCTGTCACATGCTTTAATGAGGAGCTTTCTTCTCTAATAAAAAATATGGCAGAGACCATGTATGAATCTAAAGGAATTGGCTTAGCTGCAACACAAGTAGATATTCATAAAAGAATAATCGTTATCGATATCAGTGAAGAAAAAAATTCTTTAATCACATTAGTCAATCCGATTCTTAAAAACTATTCAGGCCATCAGGAATATGATGAGGGCTGTCTGTCTGTTCCGGGTTTTTTTGAAACGGTGAAGCGTTATGATATTGTGTCCATAGATTTTCAAGATGAACATGGACAAGTTAAAAGTTTAACAGCTGATGGATTATTGTCTGTCTGTATTCAGCATGAGATGGATCATTTGGTGGGAAAAGTTTTTGTTGAAAAATTATCTCAGCTAAAACAGCAACGAATTAAGAAAAAAATCTCTAAGCTGCTAAGATCAAGTTAATGACAAAGTTAAGAATTATATATGCAGGAACTCCAGAGTTTGCATTACCTTGCTTAAAAAAAATTTATAATTCGGAACATGATTTATTAGCGGTCCTAACGCAACCAGACAGGCCTGCTGGAAGAGGTTTAAAGCTTCAACAAAGTGCTGTTAAACAATTTGCAATAGAAAAAAAATTAACCTGTTATCAGCCTGTAAAAATCGAGTTAGATTTTATACAGAGAATAAAAGAGTTAAAACCTGATATTTTGGTTGTGGCAGCATATGGAATTATTCTTCCGGTTGAATTTATAAATATTTTTCCCCAAAAAGCCTTTAATATCCATGGATCCATCCTTCCTAAATGGAGAGGGGCGGCTCCTATTCAAAGAGCGATTTTAAATGGTGATAAAGAGATTGGTGTATCGATAATGGAAGTAGTTGAAAAATTGGATGCGGGCAATGTTTATGCTTTAAGAAAAGGATTGAGGGACATTAAATTAACATCAAAAGACTATTTTCAAATATTAGCAGATGATGGCGCTGAATTAATGTTAAGTCATTTACATTCAATCGCGAATAATTCCAATCTAGTTTCAGAAAGACAAAATGATATAGAGGTAACTTACGCAAAAAAAATATCTAAAGAAGAAGCTTTGATGACTTTTGAAGAAAACAGTGATGAACTTATAAATAAAATTTTAGCTTTTAATCCATTTCCTATCGTAAGAGCAAGATTTAGAGGAAAAGATTGTAAAATTTACCATGCAGAAAAATCAAATATAGGTAAGATGAGTACTCCAGGACATGTAACGATTATCAATGATGATTTACACCTTGGAACAATGGATTCATTTATTAAAATTAATGAAATACAAATAGTAGGTGGAAAAATTTTAACAGGGTCAGAGTTTATTAAAAGTTATCAAGTCAAACCAACAGATATATTTACGCATGCAACATGATCTTTTAGCAGCGTCAAAAATTATTCAAGAAGTTGTCCAAGGAAAAAATATTGAGAAATTATTCAATCAATATATTGGTAAGAATCACAATATAAGTTTAGTCAAAGATATTGTTTATGGAAGTATTCGTGATGTATATCTTAATGAGTATTTTCTCAATAAACTGATTTCAGTAGAGCTTAAAAATTTAGACATAAAATATTTACTATTAAACGCTTTTTATCAACTGAGTAATCAATCCATCAAAAGTTTTACGATCGTCAATGAAAATGTAAAGGCTGCTAAATTAATCAATAATAAATTCTCTGGATTAGTTAACGGTGTATTAAGAAACTTCTTAAGAAAAAAGTCTGAGTTTCAAGACCCATTTGACCTAAGGCTTAAATACTCATATCCAGAGTGGTGGGTAGAGAAATTAAAAAAACAATACCCCCGTGACTATGAAGCAATTCTTAAAATTGGGAATACACGCGCACCAATTTGTTTAAGAGTAAACGTGAAAAAAATAACTCATGTTGATTATATAAATCTTCTTGAAAAAAATAATATTAAGTATGAATTAATTCTTGATAAAAACTATATTCAAATAAATGAATCCATAAATGTAAAAAATTTACCAGGGTTTGTTGAGGGTTTTCTTTATATTCAAGATCCAGCAGCTCAGCTAGCAATCAACTTTTTAGATTTAAAAAATGATTTAAAAATTCTAGATTTGTGTGCTGCACCTGGAGGGAAAGCAACCCACATTCTTGAACAGTTCAATGTTTCACTAGACTGCTATGATATCAATGAGGAAAGATTGTTTTTAGTAAGAGATAATCTAACCCGTTTAGGTTTGCAGGCAAATATTCTCCATCAGTTAAAAACAAGCCATCAGTATGATCGTATTTTAATTGATGCCCCATGTTCAGGTTCAGGGGTAGTGCGGCGTAATGTTGATATTAAAATAATGAGGAGAGAGGAAGATATAAAAAAATTTCAAAAACAACAGATGCAATTGTTAGAACAAGGATGGAGCCATCTTAAAAAGAATGGTAAATTGTTATATGTAACCTGCTCAATTTTTAATGATGAAAATAGGGATGTAATAAGTTTATTTCTTAAAAAACACACTGATGTTACATTAGAAAAAACTCATATTCCAAAGGACTTTTCTTTTATTGACGAACAACTTATACCCAATTCAAATCATGATGGCCTTTTTTTTCAACTTCTTACTAAAAATTAGTTTTTTAATAACCCTATGTGCATCAAGCGCTATTGCACAAATTATTGTTAATAATAATGATGATGGTAAACAAATACAGATTGAATATGAGCTAAATTATCAAATGCATGAAGAGTTTGAAAAAATTATAGATAAAGGAATCTCTATTAATATTCTTGAAGAAATTAAGATTATTAAAGAAAGAGATTATTTTTTTGATAAAGAAATTGCTTCTCAAAAAAACTATAAAAGAATTGAGTATCATCCATTAATAAAAAAATATTATTTCTATGAAAGAAGTGAAAAAAAATCATATTTATCGTTAACTGAATTAATAGTAGATATCAATAAAAAAAGGGAATTACAGCTTAAGGTTGATAAAAAAGATATAAACAATAATTTATTGATTATTAATTGGAAGATTGAACAAAATAGTCTTCCAAAAAGCCTACAATTAAATTTAAAAAAACCTGACTGGTTTGTATTAAAAACATTAACATATTCGTTATGAAGTATTTAATCACATCGATATCTGTTATCAGTCTGGCTTTATTAATTATTTTAATTCGCTCTCTTTCGAATGCAGATTTTATTTCAGGTAATACCTTTCAGTTATTATTGAGAATAAATTTATTTTTTGTCGTTATCTTATTTGGATTTATTGCTTATCAGATTTTTCGGCTTTTTAATGAAGTTAAAAAAGAGGTGACAGGTAGCCGTTTAACATTAAGGTTGGTAATTTCATATAGCATCATGATTATTATTCCCTTAATGGTTCTATACTTTGTCTCAGTGAGTTTTCTTACAAAATCCATTGAATCCTGGTTTAACGTCAGGGTTGAGTCAGCTTTAGAAGGCGGACTTAATATTGGTCAAAAAACCTTAGATTTAATGCGCAAAGATATTGAGCTTAAATCAAGAAGTATCGGATATTCATTATCAAATATTTCTGAAGAAAAATTTAATACAGTATTATCTGACTTGAGGGAAAAGTTTGATATCTATGAAGCTATGGTGCTTAATGAAGATAATCAAATTATTGCACTATCTTCAAAAGAATATACCGATATAGAGCAAATAATACCTGAGCGAGAAGAATTGATTCTTGCTGATACCGGATTTCATGGAAAAATTGATATTAATGATAAAAATGATATCTATTTAAAAACTTATTTACCTTTTTTTTCATCGGGTAATAAATTAAAACCAAAATATTATCTTAATATTATCCAGAAAGTTCCAGACAGTATTTCTCAAGTTGCACTATCGGTTGAGTCGGTCTTTGAAGACTACCAGGCATTAACATACAGTAGAAATTCATTGAAGGTTATCTATCAAATTACTTTAACCATCATTTTATTTTTGGCTATTATTTTATCAATTTCATTAGCATTATATTTTAGTAGAAGATTTACAATGCCTATATCAATCTTGTCAAAAGCCACACAAGACATTGCTCAAGGAAATTTTAAGAAGAAGATTCCAGATCAGGGTAAAGATGAATTAGGAATGCTAATACGCTCTTTTAATTCTATGACATCAAAATTAGATACTGCTACAAAGACTTTAGAGCTGAATAAGCAAAGAATAGAAACATCAAGAAATTTCCTAGAGAATATTATTAATAACATGTCCTCTGGAATTGTGGTGATTGATCATCTTAAAAATATCAGGCTGACTAATCAATTAGCAACAAAATTGTTAGGAATAAATTTTGATTTACTCAACGGGCAACGGTTTAGCCAAATTTTGGAGACAAATTCTGAATTAGACGAAATTGTGACTTTTATAAATAAATCAAATAATGATTTTGATACAAATAAAAATCTAACCATCAAAATAAAAAAAAGAATTTTATCCTTGCAGCTAACAAAAGAAAGTAACAAAAAAAATGCAAATATTATTTTATTAATAGATGATATTTCTGAAATAACTGCTGCTCAAAGAAATGAGGCATGGTCTGAAGTTGCAAGAAGACTTGCCCACGAAATAAAAAATCCACTAACGCCAATTCAATTATCTGCTGAAAGAATTGAACATAAGTTTTCTCAGAAATTAGAAAAAAATGATAAAAAACTATTAGCAGAAATTACCACAACGATCGTAAACCAAGTGGATGCAATTAAAAATATGGTCAATGAATTCACAGAGTATTCGAGGTCTCCAATTTTAAATAAAGAAGAAATTAATATAATCAATCTATTAAATGATCTATCTAATTTATATGAAAAAGATGATTTAATGATCATAAAACAATATAAAATTAAAAAATTAGATATTCAATGTGATGCTACAAAAATAAGGCAGGTTTTTGTGAATCTTATACAAAATGCTTATGAGGCAAAAAGACCTGAGCAACATTGTGAAATAAAAGTAAAAATAATAAATACAAAGCAAACTATAGCCATCCAATTCATTGATAACGGTATGGGTATCCAAGATGATATTGATATTTTTCAACCCTATGTAACCACAAAAAAAACAGGGACTGGTTTAGGGCTAGCGGTAGTCAAAAAGATCATAGAAGAGCATAACGGTGTTATCACTATTCAAAATAACAAAGGAAGTGGTGTAAAAGCAGAAATTATATTTAATAAATAAACTATGAGTAAAAAAATAAAAATACTAATTATTGATGATGAACAAGGAATAAGAAATTCTTTATCGGAAATACTTATTGATGAAGGTTACGAAACCTTACTAGCCGATAAT
Source organism: Burkholderiales bacterium (assembly GCA_030827595.1). Classification (GTDB taxonomy): domain Bacteria; phylum Pseudomonadota; class Gammaproteobacteria; order Burkholderiales; family Methylophilaceae; genus BACL14. The sequence goes on along the minus strand of JAURED010000004.1, from coordinate 63,317 downwards.
GCAAAAACTGCAAAAAAAATAATTAGTGATGGTAATTCATTTGATTTAATTCTTTTGGATATATGGATGCCTGATATTGATGGAATCACTCTTCTTAAAGAATTAAAAATGGTCAATCATATTTCTCAACCAATTATCATGATGTCTGGTCATGGAACCATTGATACCGCCATTGATGCTACAAAAAATGGTGCCTATGATTTTATTGAAAAACCCATTTCTCTCCATAAAGTATTAAAAGTTATCAATCAAGCAATCAATGAATCGCTTGAATTTCCAGCTATGACAATAGATTTTCTTAAAAAACAAGATAATCAAAACATTATTAGCATATATAACCAATTAATTAAGAAAAAAAATAAACTTATTTTAAAAACGATTTATACCGATGCTGTGTATTCGATATTATTTGAATTGTATAAATCTAATATTTACAATATCGATCAAGTTCAGCTTAGAAAAGTTGATGACTGCGATGTATTTTTAGAAGAAAAAAAGAACTCAACTTTGATTTTTGAGAATATTCTTGATTTTAATTCCAACACACTATCCATTTTTAAAATTATTGAATCAAAGTTAGCAAAATATAACATCAAAGCAGTGATTGTAGAAAAGACAGATTTATCAGATAAAAATATCGAAATAAATTTCGAGAATTATGAATTGATTAATTTTGAAATTTTTACAAAAAGTGATGAAGATCAATTGATCAAATATTCCAAACAAATATTAAATTATTATCTAGACTCGGTTTCAAATAAAATTTATAAAGAATTTGACATTACCTTTTTGAATAAAATAAGATCTGATTCATTTTGCTATGATTTATTCTATTTGGATCGAATTATTAGGCATAGTTTGAAATTTTCACAGAGTGAAATCATTACAGACTATGACTATGAAGAAGCAGTTAAATTAAATGTTAGTTATAAGAAAGAGGTCATAAATCAAAATCCATTTGAACATCTTTACGGCCAAGATCTAAAGAAAGCAAGAGACGAGTTCGAAAAAATTTATTTTCAGCACCATATAAAAAATAAATTATCTATGAAAGAATTATCAGAGATTTCTGGTATTGAAAGAACCCATTTGTATCGTAAACTAAAACAATTGGGGATTAAAAACTCATAGTTAATAAAATAGGGGCATGATCGGAGGGGCGTTCTATTTTTCTATAGTCTTTTAATACATCAACTTTTTTTACATAAGGCATAAGTGAATGTGAAGCTAAGATATGATCTATCCTTAATCCAAGATTTCTTCTAAAAGCAGCCATTCTATAATCCCACCATGTGTATCCGGGTTCATTTGGATTTAATTTTCGATATGTGTCAATGTAATTTAATTTAATAATTTTATTAAATAAGTCCCTTTCCTCCTTGCTAGTTAAAACTGTATTTATCCATTTTTCTGGTTCGTGGCAATCAATATCATGTGGAGCAATATTAAAGTCACCCATTAATAAAGCATCACTTTGATTATCTTCTATATAGCTGATTAAAGCTGAAATCCAATTTTTTTTATAAACAAACTTATCACTATCTAAAGATTGACCATTTGGAAAGTATCCGTTCATTATTTTTATTTTTTTATTTTGATAATCAATATCTACACTAAGAAATCTTTTTTGGTCATCATCAAAATTGGGAATATTGTAAATAATATTCTCAAAAGGAAGTCGAGTTAATATCGCAACACCATTAAATGTTTTTTGACCCATAAAAATAGAATCATAACCCTGATCTTTGAGTAATTTTTCAGGAAAATTATCATCTTGAGTTTTAGTCTCTTGCAATGAAATAACATCTGGACCATACTCAGTGATAATTTGGCCTAGTTGCTCATATCTTATTTTTAATGAATTTACGTTCCATGATAATACCTTCATGCAGCAAGACCATTATGTTTTAGAAGAGCATCAATCGTTGGCTCTCTCCCTTTAAATTTTACAAAAGATTCATTAGCACCTCTTGAGCCACCGACACTTAATACCTCTTTTCTAAATCTTGTCCCAATATCTTTATTGAGAACACCATTGTTTAAGAATTCATCAAAAATATCTGCTGATAACACTTCAGCCCACTTGTAACTGTAATATCCTGCAGCATAACCTCCAGCAAAAATATGACTAAATGAATGAGGAAAGCGATTCCATTTTGGAGGTCTGACAACCGCAACTGCATCTCTCACCTTTTCAAGTGTTTCTAATACGTTGAGATTGATGGGATTATCATTCATATGAATCAGCATATCGAATAATGCAAATTCAACCTGTCTGACTGTCTGCATTCCAGATTGAAAATTTTTACTTTGAATTAATTTATCAAACATATTTTTGGGCATAGTTTCTTTGCTTTTTATATGTTCCGTCATATTTTGAATTACTTCCCAATTCCAACAAAAATTTTCCATAAATTGACTGGGTAATTCGACCGCATCCCACTCAACCCCCTTAATACCCGACACATTATATTCATCTACTTGTGTTAAAAGATGGTGTAATCCATGTCCAAATTCATGGAAAAGTGTTATTACTTCGTCATGCGTAAATAAAGCAGGATTTTTCCCTATCGGTGATGAAAAGTTGCAAGTTAAATAAGCGACTGGGTAATCAATATGACCATTAAATTGACTTTTTGAGATGCATTCATCCATCCAAGCCCCGCCTCGTTTATTTTTTCGCGCATAAAGATCAAGGTAAAAAGAACCAATGATTTTATTATTCTGATGAATTTCATAATAAGCTACACTGGAATGCCATGATGGCGCTTTAGATTCTAATATTTCAATTCCATATAATTTATTTACAAGATCAAAAAGTCCTTTAATCACTTTGTGCTCAGGAAAATATTGTTTAATCTCCTGGTCACTGATTAGATATTTTTCTTGTTTAATTATTTCTGAATAATATGCAACGTCCCATGCCTCTAAATGCTTTATGCCATCTTTCAGGGCATATTTTTTAAGATCCTCATAGTCTTGTTCAGCAAATGGTTTTGCTTTTGATGCTAAATTTTTTAAAAAATCACAAACTTCCTTAGGTGAATTTGCCATTTTTGTATCAAGGCTTAATTCGGCAAAATTATGGAAGCCCAATAAATTAGCTAATTGAGATCTTAAAAATAAAATATCTTGAATAATTTTCGAATTATCATACTTTGGATTTGATAGTTCAGACGCTTTTTTTGCATACGCTTCATAAAGCTGTTGCCTTAAATCTCGATTATGAGCATATTGAAGGACAGGGATGTATGATGGAAAGTGTAGTGTAAAGTAATAACCTGATTTTTTATCTTCCTTAGCTAAAAGCGTGGCTTGTTCAAGCACATCGTCCGGTATACCTCTCACACGTTCAGAATCTTCGATATGTAAAAAATATTGGTTGGTTTCATCAAGAACATTTTCTTCAAATTTTGATGCCAATTTTGAAAGTTTTGATTGTATTTTTTTATATTTTGCCTGTTCTTCTAATGCAAGGTTTACTCCTCCCAATTTAAAATCTCTAATTTCATTATCGATAACTTTTTGTTGAATTGAAGTTAATTCTGCAAATAATGAGGACTCTTTTAACTTAACATATAAGTTAAAAACCTTTACATTTTGTGAAATATTTGAATAGTAGTCGGTGATGAGATCTTTACATTTATTGTACTCAACCCGAAACTCCTCAGAATTACAAACTGAATTTAAATGACCAATCTGAGACCAAGCATTACTCAATCTATAGTCGATTTTACTTAGCTCTTTAACGAATTCATAAGAAATCTCTGAATCTTGTATATTTTCAATATTTTTAATGGTAGTTTCATTATCAATAATAATCTTTTGAATAGCCGGCACTAAATGATGAGATTTTATTTTATCAAACAGTGGAATTGTAATTTGTTCAAGTATTGGATTGTTCATTTTAATCATTTAAGTTATTAATTAAGTTATCAATTTCTAGTTTTTGATGAGAGCGTAAAATTTTATTTGCTTTAAATTTTAGTTTTGATGCATCTGACTCCAAAATCATTTTTTTGACTTTTAACAGACTCGATGGATGCATTGAAAAATTTCTTAGACCTAATCCAATTAGGAGTTTTGTTAGTCTTGGGTCTCCCGCCATCTCACCACAAAGAGACACTTCGATTCCAGCTTTAGTTCCTGAGTCAATAACTCCTTTAATTAACTTCAGTAAAGCAGGATGTGAGGAATCATATAAATGTGAAACGGCATCATCAGTTCTATCAACTGCAAGCGTGTACTGAATCAAATCATTAGTACCAATGGATAAAAAATCTAATTCATTTGCAAAACTATCAATATCTATTGCAGCCGCAGGTACCTCGATCATCCCGCCAATTAAGGTTTTGGGGTTATATTTTTTTCTTTCTGATGAAAGAATATCTTTAGCCCGCTGAATAAGTAATTTAACTTGCCTTAACTCGTTTGTTGAACTTAACATGGGAATTAAGATTTGTATATTTCCATAATAAGCAGCCCTCAATAAGGCTTTGATTTGGGTAATAAAAACGTCTGGTTCTGCTAAACAGAAGCGAATTGCTCGTAAACCCAAAGCAGGATTTTGATTAGTATGTGGCATATGCTCAATGATTTTATCTCCACCAGAATCTAAGGTTCTTATAATTAAAGTTTTATTGGGTAAAGATTTCGTGAGATTTTTATAAATTACAAATTGTTCATTTTCATCGAGCATTTTATGCTGATCCATGAATATGAATTCAGTTCTAAATAAACCAACTCCTTCTGTATTATTCTCAACAACAGGGGATAGATTATTCGTATCCTCAATATTGACAAAAAGATTTATAGCCGTTTTATCAATTGTCCTGGATGGAATATTTTGAAGAGAAAGAAGTTTTTTACTTTCAATTTCATATAAATTTTGCTTGATTTTATATTCTTCAATAACATTATTTGGAGGATTTACTAAAATACACCCATGACCTCCGTCCACAATAAGAAGATCATCATGATTAATTAATTGTTTTGCATTTTGTATCCCAACAACGGATGGAATATTTATGCTTTTGGCGAGAATGGCTGTATGCGATGTTGTACCACCAATATCTGTTATAAAAGCTAAATTATTTGTATTTTTAAATTTTAGTGCATCTGATGGAGATATATCATGAGCAACTATAATTTGATTTCTGTCATTGGAAACTTTATGAGATTGATGCCCGATTAAGTATTTAATAAGGTTTTCACATACCTGATATACGTCATTTTTCCTTTCTTTTATATACGTATTATTGATCTTATTAAATTTACTAATAATTTCATCCATTTGAATTTTAAGGGCCCATTCTGCATTGGTAAGTGTGTCCTTAATAATTTTTTTTGGATCCTCTGAAATCTTTGGATCCTTGAGTATCGACAATTGAATGTCAATAAAGGACCCATATTCAATCATTTTATTTTTTTTTAATTCATTTTTTAAATTCACTAACTCAAGATGAAGATTTCTCACAGAATTATTAAATCTTTTAATTTCTTGAGTAACTTTATTTTTTGGAATTAAGTAAGGCTCGATTTCTCCTAATGCATGGGCAAGAATATAAGCATGTCCAATTGCAATACCTGGACTCACTGGAATGCCAGATAGTATAAACATTATTTTCCTTCACCAAAAAAGTTATCTACAAGTTTAGCAATTGACTCAAAAGCTTTTTTTTCATCTGATCCTTCAATTTTTAGGGTAAAAGTATCATGAAGGCCGATAGATAGTAATAGAATATCCATCATATTTTTTGCATCAACTTTTTCATCATTGTAGATAATTTCTACGTTTGATTTGAATTTTGAGGAAAGGGTCGCCAATTTATTTGAAGCTCGTGCATGAAGCCCTAACTGATTTTTTATTATTAAATCTTTCTTTATCATAAAAAATTAATTATTGATTTATTTCCGCATTTGATGATTTCATCAATCATTATTTGTACATCATCTGTTTTAAATGTAACCGCTTTCATCAACATTGGTAAGTTAAGCCCTGAGATTGCGTAAATATTTTTATTTTTTGTATAGGGCTTTACAATATTACTCGATGAAGCTCCATATAAATCAGTCATAATTATCAAGTCATGATCAGAATGTTTAGAAATGTAGTCTTTCAAATTTGATTTACTCTGATTAATATCCGTTGGATTTAATGAAATTATGTCAATGGTATTAACACTTTTCTGTAAATTTTTTTCAACACACTCGAGAAGCGATTCACCAATACTCCCATGGGTAATGATTAAATACTTAAACATTGAGATCTCTATGAAAAATTGAAATATCAATTTGCAAACTTTGATTTATGAGCTTATTGATTTCTTCTGTCACAAAAACTGATCGGTGTCTGCCACCTGTACAACCAAAAGCAATAGATAAATATTTTCTACTTATTTTTTTTAAATTAAGAATTCTATTTTGAATAAAATGATTCAATTCATCAAGAAGTTGTTTTGTATTAGGTTGATTTATTAAATAATCAGATAAGGCTGAATCAAGTCCAGACAAATTTTTTAAATGTTCTTGATAAAATGGATTAGATAGTTCTCGGATATCAAAAATAAAATCAACATCTAGTGGAATACCCTTTTTATAGGCAAATGAAATTAAATGAAGATGAAAATTTACTTGATTTTTAATATGGTTATTTATTTTTTCACTGAGCTCATTGAGATTGAGATTGGTTGTATCAATGTGAATCGCGTCGTCAGATAATAAGCTTAATATTTCTGCGTCTTCAAAAATTGCTTCATCAAGACTTTGAGAATTTTTAATTAATGGATGTTTGCGGCGAGATTCATTAAATCTTTTTATAATTTGATCCCGAGATGCAGACAGAAATATCAAGTGATAAGGAATTGATGATTTATCTAAATCATTAAGAATTTTTGGAAGTTGAGTTATGTTTAAGCTTCGACTATCTACACTAATAGCAACGGATTTTATTTTATTTGAATCTAATTCTGATATTGCTTTTGTTAGCAATGTTGCAGGAAGATTGTCGATACAATAAAAATTATTATCTTCAAATGTCCTCAGGGCATTTGTCTTGCCTGCTCCTGATAGTCCTGTAATGATAAATAAGTTCACAGTTAAAAATTATGTTTTCTTTCAACCCCTTCTGACTGATGATGGTCTTTGGTTTTTTCTTTTATCTTGATAACCTGGCGATCCACTTTATGCATTAAATCATCTATAACTGCATACATATCAGATCCAGAAGCCTCACTAAATATTTCATTGTGCATTAAATGAAGTTTACATTCGGCAATATGATCATTTTTATCTATTTTGAGTAAAAAAGTGACATCCGTAATATTTTCAAAGTGTCGAGCAATTTTTTTAAATTTTTCGTGTATTAAATTTTCAAGAGCTTCAGTAATTTCAATATTATGACCAGTAATGACAATATCCATTGTTAACAAACCTTTCTTTTTGATGCGGGTAAGATACCCATTTGATCTCTATACTTTGCGATAGTTCTTCTACTAATTGTAATCTTTTCTTTAAGAAGAGTTAAATTTATTTTAGTGTCGGATAGGGGGTTTAATTTATTTTCAGAATTAATAATTTCCTTAATCTTTTCTTTTATAAGATTGTCAGAAAAATTATTGACTTCATGTGTAAAAAAATATTTCATTTGAAAAATACCAAAAGGAGTTTCAATATATTTACTATTAATCATTCTGCTCACTGTTGATTCATGAATTTCGAGCTTATTGGCAACCATTTTTATAGTGAATGGATATTCTAAGCTTTTATTATTTAAAAAATTTTTATGATAGTTAAATATATATTGAGCGACTCTGATGATATTAATTTTTCGATAATTGATATTTTTTAAGAACCATTTAGCTTGATTGTATGCCTCCGAATCTAAAATATCTTTTTTGGAAATTTCAATTAATTTTAATGATTCATAATTATTTGAAATAGAGATTTTAAAACCTTCATGTTCTTTGCTAACCTTAATATCTGGAAAAATAAACTCTGAGTCTTTATGATTTCCATAAGCTAATCCAGGTTTAGGGTTGAGTGAAACAATAAGTTCATGGCATTTTAAAACTTCGTCAATAGAGATATTAAGTTCTTTCGAGATTTTTTCAAAATTCTTATTTCCTAACTCATTAAGATAGCGCTCAGCTATTTTTTTTGAATTAATGGATATTGCACTAGCCTTAAATTGATCAAGTTGAAATATAAGACACTCTGATAAATTACGAGCACCAATTCCTGGTGATGAAATGTGGTTAAGTTTTAATATAATTGTTTTTAAATTATTTTCATTAATAATAATTTCAGGGGATACTTCATCGATAAAAAATTCATAGTCCTCGGTTAAGTATCCATTATCATCAATATAATCGATAAGAAGATGGGCAATGTATTCCTCTTCATAATCCAAGCCTAAATCAAAAAGGTTATTTTCTAAATAATCTTTAAGTCCATATCCATATATTGAAAGCTCATGTTCACTATCCTGAGTACTATCTATTGAATAGGCTAATGAATTAATTTTAACCCGATCAGAATCATCAAGATCTAAGTATGGATTCTTTGATAAAAACTCGCTAATTAAATATTCAATTTCTAATTCGTTGGCTTTGAGAAGATTTACCGATTGCTCGATATTGGGTGATAATTTGAGAGAGTTTTTAAGCTTTAATTGAATACTTAATGGCATTAATTACAAAGAAAAATCTTGTCCTAAATAGATATTTTTAACATTTTGATTTTCAACAATTTCATTGGGAGAACCGGATGTAAAGATGGTACCCTGATTAACAATGTATGCTCTATCACATATTCCTAGAGTTTCTCTCACACTATGGTCAGTAATTAAAATTCCAATACCCCTTGAGGATAAAAATTTTATAATTTTTTGAATATCAATTACTGCTATTGGATCAATTCCAGCAAATGGTTCGTCTAAAAGAATAAATTTTGGATTAGTTGCTAAACACCTGGCAATCTCAACTCTTCTTCTTTCACCACCAGATAAAGATATCGCTGTATTTTTTCTTATATGTTCAATACCAAGTTCTTTGAGAAGAAGATTCAATTTTGTTTTGATATCTACATTTGATAGTTTTCGCAGCTCTAGAATAGAAATAATATTCTCTTCAACAGACATTTTTCTAAAAATTGAGGGTTCCTGAGGAAGATAAGCCAAGCCTAATTGAGATCTTGTATGAATGGGTTTTTTAGTAATATCGAGATTATCAACAAAGATAGAACCGTGTTCAGGTTGAATTAAACCAACGATCATGTAAAAAGATGTTGTTTTGCCAGCACCATTTGGTCCTAAAAGACCAATAATTTCACCACTAGAAATTTCTAAAGATATATCTTTAACAACATCTTTATTTTTATAACTCTTCTTAATATTTTGTATTCGAAGTGTAGTCATCTTATTTTTTATCTGGTCTAATAATTGCTCTTGTCCTACCTTTTTTGACTTCATTTCCATCTTTGGTGGTTGTATTTCCTGAAAGGGCTTGAGCAAATTCCGAGTTTGCATCATACATAATGTAATCACCAATTACTAAGTCATTACCTTTTTTTACCCTCGCTTTGCTGTATAAATGAATCTTATCCATATTTCCATCATACTCGATGGTTAGGGCTTGTCCTTCAATGTAATCTTCACTATTTTCCATTTTTTGTTTAAAAGTCGTTGGCTTACCAATCGATGTAGAATGTTGAAATCCTTGTTTATCCTCTCTGATCGTTAGCTTATCTCCTCGTATAATTAAAGTTCCTTGTTGGAGGATGACATCACCACTGTAAGTGCTGGTATTTTTTGAATCATCAATGAGTAATTCATCTGAATCAATAATTATGGGTTGATCTTTATCGGCTTTTTCGGAATAGCAGTTGAGTGAAAGAAATAAAAGTAAAAATATGATTTTATTTAACATATTGTACTTTCACATCTTTATTTATTTTAATAATTCCAAGTTTTTTATTATAGTTTAGTCCAACTCCATCGACTTCAATATTAGGTTCCTGAATAATTTTAATTTTTTTATCGGAGAGTAAAATATCTTTGTTGGGAAGAATGATGATTTCTTCGCTGAGAAGCTTCATTATTTTTTTATCTTTTGTTTCGTGTTTTAACATTTCAACTCCACCAAGCATCTTTATTTTTTCACCTTTATCAAAAATAATTCCATTATTAGCAACCATATCAAATACCTTTTTTTCATTTTCATATTTAATAAACATAGGTTTTTTTAATGTGGATTCTTCATTATATGAATAAAAATTCATCAATTCAGCAGCTAAACTAAAATTCACTTCTCCTTTTTCATTCGTTTGTCTGGAGGTAAAATTTTTTAAAAAATAATCAGGGTTATTGGTTATTTTCTTTTGACTGACTTCTAACTCTTTTTTAACTTCATTGTTAAGCCAATAAGACACAAAAAAAACGATCAAAAGAGTCATGCTGGAAAAGAAAATAGAGTATTTGCTCATTACATTAAATTACTTTATGAATTAATAAATCCTGAAAATTAACAACCCCTTTTAAAAATAAATTTTCATCTACGACAATAAGGCTTGAGATTTTATTTTTTTCCATTATTTCAGCAGCATTTATAGCTAATGAATTTTCGTTGATAAATAACGGATCTGATGACATCCAAAGTTTGATTGAATCTTTAAGGGATGCATTTTTTAATAACGCTCTTCTGAGGTCTCCATCTGTAAACATTCCAATAGGTTTTTCATTTTCAGAAACGACTGCAAAACCAACCTTTTTATCACTAATAAGCTTTATTACATCTGCTAGAAGAGTATTTGCCTGTACGTTAGGAAAAGATGATTCCTGTCGCATTATATCTTCAGTTTTTAGGAGCTTATTTTTACCTAGAGATCCTCCTGGATGGGTTTTTAAAAAGTCCTCTGTAGTAAAACCTTTTAATTGAAAAAGTGAAATGGCGAGGGCATCTCCAATAGCAAGCATAAGGGCTGAGCTTGCAGTGGGAGCAAGACCTAAAGGGCATGCTTCAGAGGTAACTTTGGATGAAATATGAAAGTCTGCATATTTAGCAATTTCAGATTTATCATTACCAGTAATCGCAATAATAGTTGCTTGAATTCTTTTGATGGCAGGAATAAGGTTATAAATTTCATCACTTTCTCCAGAATTCGACAAGAAAATAACAATATCGTCTTTTGTAATCATTCCAAGATCGCCGTGACTTGCTTCTCCAGGGTGCATAAAAAAAGATGGGGTGCCGGTACTGGATAGGGTGGATGCAATTTTTCTTGCTATATGTCCAGATTTTCCCATGCCGCTTAAAATTGTTCGGCCTTTACATTCATGGACTTTTAATACAAATTCTGCAAAATGCTCATCAATATTTTTTTCAGCATTCAGGATTTCCCGAGACTCAATCTCTAAGACTTTTTTTGCCGATTCTATGATTAATTTTTTATTATCATTCATAATTAATACTATTATAGTTAATTAAATTTGAAATCATAAATTTATTGTATGTATACGTCATTAGAATTAATCATACTTCTTTTAGTTTGCTCTGTTGGGTTAGTTGCATTACTTAGAAATGCCAAACTGCCGCCCATGATAGCTTATTTTTTGGTAGGTCTTATTCTCGGCCCAAGTGGCTTTTCTTTTTTAATTGAATCAGAGGCAAATCGACACCTGGTCGAATTTGGTATCGTCTTTTTAATGTTTACCATTGGGCTAGAATTCAGTCTTCCAACTCTCAACTCAATGAGAAAAATATTATTTGGAGTGGGCCTTGCACAAGTAGGAATCACACTTATCTTGTCAACAATGATCGCGATGTTTATCGGTTTAAGCTTTATTGATGGGTTTGTTGTGGGAGCAGCAATTACCATGTCATCAACCGCAGTTGTATCAAAAATTCTAATGGAGAGATTGGATCTTAATTCACGCCATGGGAAACTATCTATCGGTATTTTGTTATTTCAGGATTTGGCGGTTATTCCAGTATTAATTCTGATTGCTACCTTATCCAACTCATCTTTAAACATCTTTCAATCATTTATGATTGTGATTTTTAAAGCAGCTATTCTTTTTTCAATTGTTTTTTGGATAGGTAGACCCTTAATGAATACATGGTTTGACTTAATTGCAAGACAAAAATCAAGCGAATTATTTGTGTTGAATGTATTAATGATCACCTTGCTATTTTCTTATGTAACCCACTTATCAGGTTTATCTTATGCATTAGGCGCATTTATTGCCGGAATGATTATTTCAGAAACCCATTATCGTTACCAAGTTGAATCAGACATTGCACCCTTCAGAGATATTTTACTTGGTTTATTTTTTATAACTGTTGGCATGATGTTAAATACACAAATATTGTATGACAATATTATTCTTATCATATCTCTATTAGTAGGCCTGATTTTATTTAAATCTATTTTAATTTCTTTTTTAATCAAAATATTTGGTTATGAGCCCGGTGTTGGGATAAGAACTGGAGTGATTCTTGCTCATGCTGGTGAATTTAGCTTTGTGATTTTAGCCCTCGTGCAACAAGAGAAATTATTAAACGAATCCCTTACACAAATTGTTCTGTCTGTAGCCTTACTATCAATGTTAATTGCACCATTTATTATTCAAATGAATGGAAAAATTGCAAGAAAATTATCTAAATCTTATTTAGTTAATAGCAAAAATAACATCAACAAAATTGAAGAGTTAGGTAAACAATTCAAAGACCATGTCATTTTGTGTGGGTTTGGACGAAGCGGCCAGTATCTCGCAAGATTTCTCCAAGAAGAGAAAATTGCATACATCGCCATAGACATAGATATGAGTCGAGTTAATGATGCTGCAATTGCGGGTGAAAGTGTAGTTTATGGAGATGCGAGTAGATTTGAGGTACTCAAAGCAGCCGGTCTTTCTGAGGCGCGGGGTTTAATTGTGACCTATGCTGATGATAGAGCATCTGAAAAAGTTTTAAGGGTCACTCGAAGTCATAACAAAACAATCCCAATTATTGTGAGAACCATGGATGAAAGTGGTATTGAAAAACTTCGCTCATCTGGAGCAGATGAAGTTGTTCCTGAGGTGCTAGAGGGCAGTCTGATGCTTGCCTCTCATGCGCTGGTAATGTTTGATGTTCCTTTGTCCCGAGTGATTAAAAGAATAAGGGAATTTAGAGAATCAAAATATAAGATCTTTAAAGGCTACTTTAAAGGAGTCTCCGATGAGAAAGAAGACTTAATGAATCAGCACCAGCTCCACTCAATAGAGATTAAAAATAAAAGCTTTATTAACGGTAAGACTTTAGCAGAATTACCCCTAGATGAATTTGGTGTTTCTATCCATCATTTACGCAGACCAAATATGCTTGAGGATATTGAGCCTCGAAATGATTTAATATTAGGCCCAGGAGATGTCATTGTCCTGCTAGGACATTTTGATGAAATAAGATTATTTGAGAATTATTCTGCAAATGGCAAATAATGAAAATTAATGTAATTGGCGGTGGAGTTGTTGGATGTATTCAAGCAATTGAATTTAAAAGGCTCGGATTTGATGTAGCCATTTATGAAAAAAATAATATTGGTTCTGGATCAACTAATTCTGGTGCTGGGATAATGTATCCGCTTTTACCTCATTTATACGATGCAGAAGTTTATGATTTTATCCATGACTCAAAAACGTATTATTCTTTTTTAAGTAAAACCATCTTTGAACTTTTTGATATTGATATTGAATATTTCAAGTCAGGTATGTTGATAAATATCGAGAACTTCAAGCCTCTTGAGGATTGGCTTAGAAAGAAAAAAATTGAATATAATTTTAAAGATTATAAGAGTTTAACGGGCATTTTTATAAGTGATGTATATCAGATTAATCCAAAAAAATTAATTTTAGGTTTGGTTAAATACATGAAGTATCTTGGGATTCATGTATATGAAAACCACCATATTCAATTGAATACAAAAAAACAATTTACCGATGATTCAAATAATATAATTGACGGAGATAAATTCATATTAACAGCCGGCGCATGGACTTCGGGATTGAATAGTCATTTAACAGGAAAAATTTATCCTATTAAAGGGCAATTAATCGAGTTTGAAAATACATCACAATTAGATTTGGAACATATCATTTATAAAAATAATTTTTATTTATTACAAAGACAAAATGGATCATTAATCGCTGGGAGTACGCTTGAAAATGTTGGATTCAATGAGGATCTATCTCCTGATGATTTAATGATGTTACGAGAAAAAGCTGAAAATATATTACCGGAACTGAAGAAGCATAAAATTTTAAATCATTGGTGTGGATTCAGACCTGGATCTAAAGACAATATCCCGATCATTATGCAAGATTCAGATAATCTCAACACTTTTTATAATGTGGGCCATTTTCGATATGGAATTTCGATGGCGCCGGCAACGACTAAAAAATTAGTTAATCTTTTCTGAGGAGCTTGTAATCGCCAGACTTTCCTCCGGTCTTTGTTAATAGGCGAATGTTACTTATGACCATTTCTTTTGATAAAGCTTTACACATATCATAAATTGTTATCAGGCCAATATTTACTGCCATTAACGCCTCCATTTCAACTCCTGTCTTATAAGACGTCTTGACTTGAGCGCTAACTTTTATTTTTAATTGTTTTTCATCGACATTAAATTTAACATCAATGAAATCTAGAGGTATTTGATGGCACAGAGGAATAAATGTACTGGTTTGTTTTGCTGCATTGATTGCAGCAATTTTTGCAACGGTAAACAGATCCCCTTTTTTTAAGGTCTGTTGTTTAATGGCCTCCA
>JAURED010000004.1:40584-48412 GCA_030827595.1 Burkholderiales bacterium | reverse complement strand
TTTGCAACGGTAAACAGATCCCCTTTTTTTAAGGTCTGTTGTTTAATGGCCTCCAAAATTTTTGAAGTAATGCTAATTTCTCCTTCAGCCTCTGCCTCTCGAGCTGATAGTGATTTATCGGCGACGTCTACCATAATTGCGTTTCCATTTTTATCTAAATGAGTTAGCATTTTAAAAGCCTCTGTAATTAAATGCATAAATGAGCATCTTTAAAAAAATCATAATTCTTTTTTTAGTAATAAGCCATGTTTCTTGGGCAATTAATATTCCTGATTTAGGTGAATATAGCGATCAATTTATCTCTCCATATCAAGAAAAAATGATTGCACGCGAAATATTATATCAAGTTCATTCAAGCCCAGATGTCATTCAAGACGAAGAGGTAAATGACTATCTTAATTTTTTAGGGGACAAACTTGCCTCACACAGTGATAATCCTCAAAAAGATTTTACTTTTTTTGTTCTTAAAGATGACTCGATCAATGCTTTTGCAATGCTTGGCGGTTTAATTGGAGTGCACACCGGGCTTTTTATGAGCGCGACCAATGAATCTGAAGTGGCTAGTGTACTTGGGCACGAAATTGCCCACGTGACACAAAAACATTTGCAAAGAGTTCTGGCGAAACAGGATCGAGACAAGTATAAAAGTATTTTTCTTTTAGCTTTAGGATTGCTTGCAGCAAGATCCAATCCTCAAGCAGCCAGTGGAGCAATCATGGCCTCACAGGCAATGAATGTCCAAAATTTTTTAGATTATACCCGCGAGCATGAACAAGAAGCGGATCGCATTGGAATAGAGATTTTATATAAAGCGGGTTATAACGTTGGCTCCGCAATAGATTTTTTTAATACCTTACAAAAGGGAAGCCGGTTTGCTTATTCTGCCCCTTCTTATTTAAGGACTCACCCAATTACATCAGATCGAATCTCTGATATTTCTAATCGTTTAAAAGATTACCCCTATCGATATATTAATAACAATAATTATTTTCACTTTATAAGGGGAAAAATTAGAGCCTTATATTCAGAGAGTAGCTCGACAAAAGTCTTTAAAAAAAATATAGAAAATAAAACGTATGTGAATCTTCAAGGAGAGCAATATGCTCTAGCCCTCGCATACTTAAAAGAAAACCAATTGAATGAAGCAGAGAAAATTTATCAACTATTAAAAAATGAACATAATCCATTAATTGATAATTTACACATCAGCTTATTGATTGAAAATAAAAAAATAGAAGAGGCAAAAATGGAGCTCGAAAAATTATTGATTAAACATCCGTTCTACAGAGCTTTTGTCTATCGATTGGCAGAAGTAAATCTAATATTGGGGAATTTTAAAGAGGCTCAGGAGAATATTCAGAATTATATTTTTAAATATCGATCTGACCCAAATCTATACAAATTAATGGCAAAAGCATATAAGGGTCTGGGTAAGGAATTGGAATATCATGAAAATATGGGTGAATATTTTTATTATCAATTCAACCTAAAAGAAGCAATTATTCAATTTGGTCTAGCAAAAAAAGTAAAGAGCAATGATTTTTATGCACAATCAAGGGTCGAAGCAAGGTTAAAACAGTTACAAAATGAACAACTGTTGATCCAAGAGGGAAGAAAACAATAAATTAATAATTTGATTTACTTTACTTATCAAACATATAATAACAATTAATTATACAAATTATTTTTCAATACCTATAATGCTATCTCAATTTAAATTTTAAGGAGAGATAGAATGTCTTCACTAATTAACACACAAGTAAAGCCGTTTAAAACCCAAGCTTTTCATAATGGAAAGTTTGTTGAAGTTACAGAAGAAAAATTAAAAGGGAAGTGGAATGTATTTGTCTTTTACCCTGCTGATTTTACATTTGTTTGCCCAACTGAGCTTGGCGATGTTGCAGATCATTACGAAGAATTACAAAAAATGGGCGTTGAAGTATATAGCGTATCAACAGATACTCACTTCACGCATAAAGCATGGCATGATGCATCAGAAACCATCAAAAAAATTAAGTACCCAATGCTAGGCGATCCAACTGGAACGATCTCCAGAAACTTCGATGTCATGATTGAAGAAGAAGGTTTGGCATTAAGAGGAACCTTTATTATTGATCCAGATGGCATGATCAAAACTGCTGAAGTCAATGATTTGGGTATCGGCCGCTCTGCTGCTGATCTTGTAAGAAAAGTACAGGCTGCTCAGCACATTGCTGCGAATCCAGGTCAGGTATGTCCAGCTTCATGGAAACCAGGTGCAGAAACGCTTGAACCATCCCTTGATCTTGTTGGAAAGATTTAATTTATTAAAGGGATTTGGTCAAAAATCAAGTCCCTTTTTCAATTTTTAATATAGGATAAAAATGGCTTTAGAACAAAATATAAAAAATCAATTATCTGCCTACATGGCAAAAATTGAAAACCCAATTCAAATTGTATATTTTGAAAACCAATCACCAAAGTCAAATGAAATGGTTGAGCTTCTCAAAGAGGTTCATCAGATGACTGATAAAATTGATCTTCAATTAGGGAATGATCCAACACATAGAAGCCCCTCATTTCAAGTAAACCACCCTGATCAAGAAACAGGGATTGTGTTTGCGGGTGTGCCTATGGGTCACGAATTTACTTCTTTTATTCTAGCGATTCTCCAAGTTGGAGGGTATCCATTAAAAATTGAAAAAGAATTAATAGATCAAATTAAATCCATCCAAGGTTCGTATGAATTTGAGACATACATTTCATTAAGTTGTCACAATTGCCCCGACGTGGTTCAAGGACTTAATGTGATGTCTTTATTAAATCCTGGGATCAAACATACCATGATCGATGGCGATGTTTATCAGGACGAAGTAAAAGATAAAAAAATTATGTCCGTACCCACGATTTTTTTAAATGGAAAAGAGTTTGGTCAAGGACGAATGGAGCTTGAGGAGATCGTTGCTAAGATTGACAGCCGATCTCAGGATATTGCTGCTGAAAAAATGTCAAAAAAAGAAGATTTTGATGTGCTTATTGTTGGTGGAGGACCTGCAGGTGCATCTTCAGCGATTTATGCGGCACGAAAAGGAATAAAAACTGGAATTGTTGCTGAACGCTTTGGTGGACAGGTTATGGATACACTAGGTATTGAGAACTTTGTTTCAGTTAAAGCAACAGAAGGGCCCAAGCTTGTCAAAGCCCTAGAAGAGCATGTGACAGAATACGATGTTGATATCATGAATCTTCAGCGCGCAAAAAAAATTCATATTCCCAAGGATAAAAAAGACAAATTTGAATTAGAGCTTGATAACGGTGCAAAATTAAAATCAAAAACATTAATTTTGTCCACCGGAGCCAGATGGAAAGAATTGGGAATACCGGGAGAGTTAGAATTTAAAGGGAAAGGGGTTGCATACTGCCCCCATTGTGATGGCCCACTTTTCAAAGGTAAGCATGTTGCCGTGATTGGGGGAGGTAACTCCGGAGTTGAAGCAGCTATCGATCTGGCTGGCATAGTAGGACACGTGACCTTATTTGAGTTTATGCCTAATTTAAAAGCTGACAAAGTATTACAAGATCGCTTATTTTCATTGAAGAATGTTGATGTTATTTTAAACACAGAGACCAAAGAAATTATTGGAGATAGTCAAGTTAAAGCCATCAAATTTATGAACAGAGACACTCAAGAAACTCATGAACTTGCACTGGAAGGAGTTTTTATTCAGATCGGATTAATTCCAAATACCGATTGGCTCAAAGATGATCTAAAGTTAAGCAAGTATGGAGAAATTGAAGTCAATGATCACGGTGAAACATCGGTTCCAGGAATTTTTGCGGCAGGGGACGTGACGACTGTTCCCTATAAGCAGATTATTATTGCCATGGGCGAGGGATCAAAAGCAGCTTTAGGTGCATTTGATTATTTAATTCGTAATTAAATAATTTTTTTATCTAAGAGTTCCTTAAGAAGATTTATTGTAATTGGACGTTTTGTTTTTAATGACCATTCATCCAGAGCATGCAATGTATTGATTAAGGTATGAAGATCTCGGCGCAGATGACGCAGACAATATTGAATCACTTTTTCTTCAATATGAAAACCTCGCTCTTGAGATTGATTCATGACGACCTTGAATTTATCTTCATCGGAAAGTGGCTTGATGTGCATGACCAATCCCCATTTGAGACGACTTAAAAGATCTTCACGCAGGGTTTTAATTTCATCAGGAGATTGATTTCCAGTAATAATAATTTTTGTATTACCAGCTTTGATTTCATTGATTAAATTAAAGAGATCATTCTGCTGTTGATCGTTCATATCTTGGATATCTTCAACTTTTACGATCAAGGGATTTTTGAGTGCCGAAAGAAGATGGCTTTTGCCTGATCCCTCAACTCCCCAAAGATAAATAATTTGATAACCATCATTCTTTGAATCGAAATCTTTTAAAGTAGCGACAATCTCAGCATTTTTTCCAAAAACATAATTCTCAAATGTTTTTTGTTCTGGAGGGCTGATATTAAGGATTAATTGATCCATGAAATATACACGTACAAAATAAAAATAAGATAAAATTGGATTATACTAAACGCTTTCGAATATGCCAGGAAAACAATTGTCTCAAGAAAACTCATCAAAAAAGAAAATTAATTACAAGGATTCCGGAGTTGATATTGACGCTGGTGAAAGTTTAGTTGAAAAAATCAAACCTTTTGCAAAAAAAACTTCACGACCTGAGTTGCTCGGATCAATTGGTGGATTTGGTTCTTTATTTGAAATACCCAAGGGGTATAAGCAGCCTGTGATTGTCTCTGGAACCGATGGCGTGGGGACTAAATTAAAATTAGCAATTGAATTAAATCAACACAAAACAATTGGTCAAGATTTAGTTGGAATGTGTGTAAATGATATTTTAGTTCAAGGGGCTGAACCGTTATTTTTTCTTGATTACTATGCCTGTGGAAAATTAAGTGTTGACCACGCAGCAGAAGTGATAGAAGGTATTGCAAAGGGATGTGAGCTTTCAGGCTGCACCTTAGCCGGGGGCGAAACGGCTGAAATGCCGGGGATGTATCATGAGGGAGATTATGATTTAGCTGGCTTTGCTGTTGGCGTCGTTGAAAAAGATGAAATTATTGATGGCACTGAAGTTAATGAGGGTGATGTGCTAATAGGAATAAAATCATCTGGACCTCATTCAAATGGTTATTCATTAATTCGGAAAATAATAGAAACACACCAGATTGATTTAACTGAAACAATTAATGGTGAGAAAATTTCTGAACATTTGATGAAGCCAACCAGACTGTATGTGAAGTCAATTTTAAATTTAAAATCACAAGTAACCATTAAGGCAATGTCTCATATAACGGGCGGGGGGCTTACAGATAACCTACCAAGAAGCTACCCAAATCATTTCAAAGCTGAAATACTTCAGGCAAGTTGGCAATTTCCTGAGATATTTAGATGGATACAAGAAAAAGCTAATCTGGATTTATCAGATATGTATCGAACTTTTAATTGTGGAATTGGTTTTGTAATTATTGTTGATAAAAAAGAAGTCGATCAATCTATACACATTCTAAAAGAGCTTGGAGAAGAAGTTGTTCAGCTTGGGTCTATTAAAAAAAGAGAGCTGAATGAAGATCAAGTTATTTATATTTAATATATTATTTAGCTCTTCCTTATTTGCAAATGTTTTACCACCTGACATTAATCTTATTTATGAATTGAATTTTGAACAACAGCCTCTAGGCTTAATTGAGATTAACTATAAAAAAACTAAGGATAATTACCTCATTTCAGCGACTTCAGATTTCAAGGGAGCTCTTCTTTTAATGGGTAATTATCAAATTATTAGTCGAGGACGCGTTGATAAAAATCATTTTATTCCTGAATCAATTGAAAGAAAAAATCTTAAAAAAAATAAAATTATTTCATCTCAAATTGACCATAAAAATAATTTAATACAAATTAAAAGTAAAAATAAAGCAAAAGAATACAAACTACAAAACAATACCCAAGATATCTTAAGTTATTTTTTTGAGATTAGCGCCTTAAAGAATTTACCAAAGCAGATTGATTTTAATATACTAGACTCTCATGATTACAAAAAGTACAGCTATCTCATGCAAGGTCATGAAAAAATAATGATTAATGATCGATTGGTTAATGTGATTAAATATGAGGGCAGGGTTAATGACGAAACACTAACGCATACGCTCTGGATTTCTCAAAAAAATCATATCCCTGTTCGATTAATTACACCTACCCCCATTGGACTTATTATTGACCAGGTCCTTTCAAAGGGAAATATTTTAAACCTGATTTAGAAAGACACTTTGAATAGATTTCTATTAGAAAAGACAAAAGAAGTTTTAACGGAGTATTCATCTTCAACACGTCCTGCTGATTCAATAATCAGTTACTTCTTTCGAAATAATAAAAATCTTGGATTAAATGAAAGATCTCAAGTTGCTGAATCATACTTTGGGGTTATAAGAAATCAACTTCTCTATCAAACAATTCTCGATTCCGACGATGTTGAAAAATTTATTCTATGCGACTTGTCAATGTCAGGAGAAATGACTGATGATGACATTCAAAAATTAAATCCAGATTTTTCTTTGACACAAGAGGCTTTGAAACAACAAAAAAATAAGATAACTGAGTTATGGATAAAATATAGTCTACCGCAGTGGATTTTTGATGAATTGAAGAAAACCTATGAATCAAGTCAATTAGAAAAAGTTCTAGAATCCCTCGCATCCCCTTCTTATATCGATTTAAGAATCAACCTCATGAAAGAAAAAAATCGCGATGTAATTATGGATAACTTAAAAAATAATCTAAATCTTAACGAAAAAAAAATTCAGAGTACTCCCTTTAGTCCTATAGGTATCCGGCTTCCTCGGGGAACCCAGATTCAGAATTTAAAAATTTTTACAGATGGGTTAATTGAAGTCCAGGATGAGGGAAGTCAATTATTATCATACTTAGTTGACGCAAATCGTAACCACATGGTCGCAGATTTTTGTGCAGGAGCTGGTGGAAAAACTCTGGGGATTGCGGCATTAATGTCAGGGTCAGGAAGATTATATGCTTTTGATGTAAGTGATAAGAGATTAATGAACCTAAAAAAAAGATTTAAACGTTCAGGATTATCCAACGTAGTCAGTCATTTGATAAAGAATGAAAACGATATTCGAATTAAAAGATTAAAAGGAAAGTTTGATCGTGTGCTTATAGATTCTCCATGTAGCGGGCTGGGAACGATTAGACGAAATCCAGACTTAAAATGGAAACATGATCTAAGCACTTTAACTGAGTTACAAGAAAAACAATTCAATATCTTTCAATCAGCTTCTCGATTATGTAAAGTGAATGGAAGGATAATTTATGCAACCTGCAGCTTCATGCCCCAAGAGAATGAGGATATTGTGAATCGGTTTTTACTCAACAATAATAATTTTAAAATTATCGACGTCCAATCCATTTTAGATAAATATCAAATACCCATGAAGATGGATACTTTTTTTAAGGTTAGATTTAATGAGCATAATATGGATGGCTTTTATGCAGCAGTCCTTGAGAGGGTAAGCTAATGAATGACTTGAATATAAAGATTGCATGGTCGGTTTTTTTTGCTTTGACGCTTGGATTTTTTTTAAGATTCACTCACATCGAGGTATTACAAAATTCATTAATCCCTATTTTGGAAATATTGGGGCAGGTTTTTATATTATTCTTAAAAATGATTATGATTCCTCTCATATTTTTTTCTTTAACAAGTAGTATTTCTTCACTTCAAGAAAACAAACAGTCATCCTTTTTATGGAAAGGGAC
>JAURED010000004.1:37259-40484 GCA_030827595.1 Burkholderiales bacterium | reverse complement strand
TAAAAAATTGGTTTGATGGAATGTTTGATATCACCATGATCATCGTTAATAAGTTAATGGGTATAGCTCCTATTGGAATTTTTGCATTGTTATCTTTGTTAATTATTCAACAAGATCTAACAGTTTTTTTGAGCTTAGCTTACTTTATCTTGCTGGTCCTTGGGGTGATTTTTTTCCATGGCATCGTTTTTCTTCCACTGATATTAAAGACTTTTACACAAATTGGCATTATTAATTTTTTTTCAAAAAGCAAAACTATCCTTATTACAGCATTCGCTACAAGTTCCTCTGCAGCAACCCTTCCAATCTCAATAAGTAATCTTGAAAATAATTTTAAAGTTGATCGAAAGGTTTCAAGATTTGTTCTCCCCTTAGGAGCAACGGTAAATATGGATGGAACAGCCCTTTATGAAGCTGCTGTAGCTCTCTTTGTAGCAAACATTGTTGGGATCAATCTTGGATTGTCAGACCAAATATTTTTGGTATTTTTAGCCATGGCGGCATCTATTGGCGCACCAGCAATTCCAAGTGCAGGGATGGTTACTTTGGCCCTAGTTTTAGGCGCATTAAATCTTCCTGTTGAATATATCGCCCTTTTTATTCCGATTGATCGCCTCATCGATACCTTTAGAACAACGGTTAATGTTGAGGGCGACTTAGTGGGCGCCTTAGTAATGAATAAATTTTTTAAAGCTTAATTTTTTTGATTAGATCGTAAGACAAGGAATATGCTGCGGGTATCACGACCAAAGTGAGTAGCGTTGAGGATATCATCCCCCCAATAATTGCAACTGACAGAGGCCCATTCTCCTCAGACCCTGCGCCCACTCCAAAAGCTGCAGGCAACAAGGCTAAAATTAATGTGAGCGATGTCATTAGCACAGGCCTGAGTCTTACGGGACATGCTTTTATCAGCGCTTCATCAATCTTATTTCCATAGCTTACTAATTGATTGGTTAAGTCAACGAGTAAAATTGAATTCTTGGCGACTAAGCCAACCAATAAAACAAGCCCAATCATGGAATAAATATTTAAACTATTGCCGGTAAGCCATAATAGGAATACCCCACCAATAATTGCTAGTGGTTGTGCGAGCATCACAATCAATGGTTGATAAAAAGAATTAAATAAGCTTGATAAAACCATGTATAACAAGACAGTGGCTAGAGAGAAAATAAAGATAATATTTGAGAAAGTTTTCCCAAACTCACGTGCCTGCCCAGAATATTTTATGCTGTATTCACTAGGAATAATTTGATTACTTATGTTTTTAATTTGATCTATAGCTTCACCAAGGGGAATTTCTGGATTGGTATAAAAGTTAGCCGCATACTGTAATTCCTCACGAGCTATTATTGCAGGACCGAGTGTCTCTTTGAATTGAGTAAAATTATCGATCCTCACTAATTCACCAGTTTTAGAACGAATATAAATCTTATTTAAGTCTTGAATATTATTAAAAGATCCTTCTTTTGCTTTTAGGCGAATCTCATATCTTTGACCATCTCCAGGCTCATCATTATATTTAGCGACATTAAACCCATTGCTCAGAATTGATACACTTTCAGCGATTTGCTCGGCAGAGATACCAAAAGAGGCTGCTTTTTCTCGATCAATATCTAAAGTCATTTGAGGAAGATTAAGCTGAAGATCGAGATCAATATTTCCGATGCCATCAATTTCTGATAATTTAGTATTTAGCTTGTCCGCTAGTAAAGAAACATTTTCTATACCGGGACCAATCAATGAAAATTGTAATTTTTCAGAACGATTACCACTTGCAATTGACACTCCAGCTGGAAATGCTTTTACTCCAGAAAGAGATGCAAGATCTTTTTTCAATAAATCCATGATTTCAGTTTGACTTTTATCACGATTATTTTTTTCTTTCAGGCGAATACTGATATAGCCACGATTTACTTGACCTCGACTACCAAGTCCAACAGATGAAAAAACACTCTCGATATACGAATTATATTTATCAATAACTGATTCAACTTCAATTAGCTTTTGAACGGTATACTCCATATTTGAACCTAGCGGAGTTTTAAAGGTAACTGTAAAACGACTTTCGTCGGTTTCAGGAACAAATTCTTTTTTGGCTTGTTTAAAAAAGAATCCTGAGCTCATTACGATCAGGAAGGTAATTACCAAAACTTTAACTCGATTTTTTAGGACCCATTTTAATATTTTTAAATATTTTTTTTCAACATTATTAAAAGCATTGCTTAAAAAATCAAAATATTTTTTTGGTTTTGAGTCTCTATATTTTTCGGGGAGATATTGATCTAAATTTATATCATTTATTTTTAAATATCTCGCACATAGCATTGGTGTTAAAGTCAATGAAACAATAAGTGAAACTAAGATTCCTACTGTTACAACAACAGCAAAAGATTCAAAAAATTTACCAATGATTCCATCCATATAGATGACAGGTGCAAAAATACTAATCAAAGCCAAAGAGGATGCAATAACAGCAAAAACTACCTCATTGCTACCTTTTATAGCCGCTTCAGTATTATTTTTTTCAATATTTTGGTGTCTAAAAATATTTTCTAAAACAACAATGGCATCATCAACGACCACACCAATTAGAAGAATTAAAGCGAGCAAAGTCATGCTGTTAAAAGTGTAACCGAGAAAATACATTACCGCGATTGATCCAAAGAGCGAGATGGGAATAGCGATTGAGATGATCAAAGTCGATCGAATTGACTGCAGAAAGATAAATACGACTAGTGCAGCAAGCAAAGTCCCCTCGAGGATATGATCAATAAGTGATTTGATCATTTCCTTAATAAAAATCGAATCATCCGTTGAGATGTCTATGTTTAATCCTGGCGGCAGGTTGGGGCGAATTTCTTCATCAATTTTCTTTTTGACTTTATCTATGATTTCAACAGTATTAGAGTTTGCAACTTTAATAATTCCAAGACCGATGGATGGATTATAGTTATATCTGGCAATCTGTCTGTAATCAGTTAAACCATCCTCAATGTCAGATATATCTTTTAACTTAATGTTAGTTTTGTCTCGAAAACCAACGACTAAGTTTTGCAATTCCTGAACTTTATGAAACTCTAAATCAAGCTTAAACATTTTTTCAGATTGATTTCGAACTAGATACCCACCGGGCAACTGGATATGTTCTTTTTTGAAAGCTGACTTTAAATCATCCGCTGTAATATTTAAAGCAACCATCTTTTCAAGATCAAGGTTGAC
>JAURED010000004.1:21272-37159 GCA_030827595.1 Burkholderiales bacterium | reverse complement strand
GCAGTTTCTATAAGGTTGGTAATTGAGGAGTCAATCACCTCAGGATTTGCTCCCTCCAAGGTTGTGGTGATTGATAAGACAGGAAATTCAATCATAGGAAATCGGTCAACACCGATTTTTTGATAACCAATATATCCGAAGAGGATAAATATGAATGAAATCATCCAGGCAAATACATGCCTTTTAATTGATAACTCAGGAAGCGTCATTTTGTTTTAATTTAATGCTCGCATCATTTGTAAGGTAACCTGCTCCATCAATAACAATTTCCTTTCCAGCATCAATACCATCAATGATCTCTATCCATCCATTTTGAGAAATACCGGTTGTAATATTTCTAGCAACCGCTTTACCATCTAAAGCTTCATAAACAACGGTCCCTGATGGCCTTAAAACAACACTTTGCTCAGGAACAGAAATAGATTCCTTTTTTTCAAAAATAATAGTTCCTTTCACACTTGCACCAGCCTGCCAAGACAGCTCATCAACAATATCAGCAATCACATCAATTGAGCGACTATCGGCAATAATCTGAGGTTTTAATTCTTGAATTTTAGTAAGGTAGGGCTTGTCAGATGTAGGTGTTTCAAGACTGATTTCAATTCCTGGTAAAAGTTTATTAGCCAGCTTCTCTGGGAATGGAATATGTGCCCGGAGTTTTTTATTGTTAATAATTTGATAGAGAGGATCACCAATTTTTACATAATCCCCAATTGAAATAATTTGCTTTTCAATTTTTCCTGATATGGGAGCGAGTACTTTAGTTCGACTACTATTGAGTTTAGCAATATCTAATCGTGCAATCGCTGAATTTAGTTCTTCTTGTGTTTCTTCAATTTGAACTGCTAAAGTTTCTAAGGCATTGGGAGAGATAAAATTTTCATCAACCAATTTTAGATTACGGTCATAATTTATTTTTTGATTATTTAGTCGAGCTTTTAATTTTTTTACTTCCGCATCAGACAATGAGAGTTGGTAGGAAGTATCAGATGGGTCAACTTCAGCCATTAGCTGACCTTGATTTACCTGCATACCTGGACGGACATAAATTTTTGTTATTTTTCCCGAAACCTCTGAAGCAACTGTCGGATCAATAATGCCCTCCAATGTTCCAATGGCAGATTCTTGATAGGTGAATTCAATTACTTTTGATTTTGTAGTGGTGACATAAATATCTTTGCTGGCATTTTTTTGTTCGGTATTATCATCTGAATTACTGCACGATAATATAAACAAATGTAGGGCTATCAAAAAAAATATTTTTATTTTCATGTCTTTATTTTATTCCAATCAAATGATGGTCCTGGATCAGTTTTTCTATGCGGAGCAATGTCTGAGTGACCTACAATATCAATGATATTGTATTCTTTTTTAAGCTGAACAAGTAAATTCAAGAGAACTTTATATTGAATTTCTTCGTACGACTCAATTTCTGTCCCTTCAAGTTCAATTCCAATTGAAAAATCATTACAGTTAGATATTCCTTTCCAGCTTGATTCACCCGCATGCCAGGCACGATTATGACATGAGACGAATTGTATTAATTCACCCGTTCTTTTAATTAAAAAATGGGCGGATACTTTGAGGTCTTTAATGGTTTCAAAGTAAGGATGAAGGTTGGGGTTAAGTTTATTTTGAAAAAAATCTTCAATGAAACTATTATTAAATTGCCCCGGAGGCAAGCTTATTGAATGTATGACAACAAGAAAATCTTTTTTTAAAGTAGGTCTTTGATTAAAGTTATCGGACTCAATACGATTAGCATTCTTTAACCATCCGTCGTTGTCAAAAAAATTATTTTGATTCATTTGTATTCAATTATAATTGAAACTCTTCAAATAACTAAAACGATTTCATGATATATCTAAACCTGATTCTAATGCTCATTGTGATTTTAGTTGCTGCAGAAATTTTTACGAATGCACTAGAGCACCTAGGTCAGAAATTAGAAATATCAGAAGGCGTGACGGGTTCAATTTTTGCAGCTGTGGGAACTGCTTTACCAGAAACCTCAATTCCATTAATCGCAATTTTAGGAACGCATCAACAGAATCAAAATAGTGTCCATGATATTGGCATTGGAGCAATTCTAGGAGCTCCGTTAATGTTAAGTACGGTGGCATTCACTATTATGGCTCTGGCCGTTATAAAAAAAAGAGGGTTTGGGGGGGATATTAAACCTGAAAAAAAAGGGACCTTGCGAGATTTAAATTATTTTTTATTTGCCTACCTATTGGCTACTGCGGCATTATTTGTGCCTCATCAAAATCAGATGGTAAGGATTATCATTTTTTTTGTGATGGTATTTGTGTATGTCGTGTATTTATTCAAGACTTTTCAGGCATCAAAAAGTCTTGTGCAAGAAGGGCATCAAACCACAGCTGATCATCCTCTATTTGTTGAGAAGGTTGGTTTGAAAAGAAATTTATCTACTATTTATCTTCAGGTAATCATTGGGCTCATTATTTTATTTTTTGGAGCTAAAGGTTTTATTAAGTACATTGATGAAATTTCAATTCAGCTGAGCATATCTGTTTTACTGTTATCAGTGCTTATAGTTCCTATTGCCACTGAGCTTCCTGAAAAAATTAATAGCGTCCTTTGGATAAGAAGAAATAAAGATACCATGGCCTTTGGGAATATATCCGGTGCTATGGTTTTTCAGGGCACACTTTTACCTGCCATTGGAATATTATTAACACCATGGGAACCTAAAACTGAGGTGTGGACGGTTATCGTATTTACTATGATTGCCGCTGGTTGGGTTCGCTGGATCATTTCTGGATCTCAATTAAAAGTCTGGCATTTACTGTTATGTATTATTCCTTATCTGCTATATTTAACACTAACCCTTGTGTAATTTTATGTTCTATCTAAGAATTTTTATCTCATTAATTTATGAATTAATAATATTAACTGCAATTGCTTTTGTCATAAGTTTTGTTTACTTAATTTGTGTTAATGACGTAGATTTTTATGCTAAGAGAACTATGCATCAGTTTTTAATATGGGTGTCATGGGGGAGCTACTTTATTTTGAGTTGGAGAAAGCTAGGACAAACAACATCTATGCGTGCTTGGAAATTAAAATTGGTACTCAAGGATAGATCTTATAGCTGCCTAGCAATGCGTTATATAAAAATTTCTTTTTTTTGGATTTTTTTCCCAATAAATTTTTTAGCCATTTTTTATTTAAAGAATAAGTTCTTGCATGACATTAAAACAGATACTTTTATTACTGACGTTCAAACTTCCTCATTAAGAAAATAGCGATGCTCAAAATTAAAAGGGAGGGGGCGATTGCAGTTGCAATTGGTTCCCAATCATTTAAAACACCAATATGTCTAAATAATGAATTCAAAATTTGATAAGAAATACCAAAAATTATTCCTAGAAACATTTTGAGATATTTTCCTCCTGAGCGCTCCTGAAAAAAACCGAAAGGAACAGAAAAAAGAATCATAATCATCGGCATGAGTGGTTGAATTATTTTTTCCCAAAATGAAACTTCATAGCGTGATGTTTTTTGATTATTCTTTTTTAGATATTTGATAAAATCATTTAGATCAAAAATAGACATACGGTCAGGCGAAATAAGTAATACATTCATCATTTCGGGTTTAATCATAGACTGCCAAGTCCCGGATGCCATTTCGATAATATCAAAACCTTCATTTATGATGAAAGATTGTTTAATATTTTCCAGCTCCCAAACACCATTTCTATACTTACCCTTTTCAGCATCGACAATGGATCTTAATGCAAATGAATTATCAAATTCATAAATATGAATATCTTTTAAAGAAGCATCTGGAAGAACATTTTCAATATTCACAAAATTATTACCATCTTTCATCCAAACACCTGATCTAAAATCAGTTGTTACTGTTCCGTCAGTTGCATTAATTTTTACTTGTTGTGCATTTTTTTCACTAATTGGGGTAATTAAATTTCCGACAAAAAAAGTGAGAAAACTGAATACGAGGGAGACAAAAAGAAGTGATGAAGCAATTTTAAAAATAGACATTCCACTGGTTCGCATGACCACAATTTCTGAATTACCTGATAATTGTCCAATGGTGAACATAGAGCCAATAAGACAAGCTAATGGGATTATTTCGTATAAATGACCCGGCATGCTGAGTGAGATAAAGGTGATAATTTTAGGTAAATCATATTTACCCGAATTTAAATTTCCTATTTCTTGAAGAAAATCAAAAAAAGCAAATAATAAGACAAGGCCAATTGCAACAAGGCTAATGTTTATGAAAAATTCAAAATTTAGATAACGTGCCAGTTTCATGATTTTAATTTACTTCTAAAATTTCGAACTCTTGATGGAACCAAAGGTAGATTCAAATTTCGCCTAAAGAGCAAATAGCTAGCAATAAAAATAATTAAGATATGGACCAGGGAGGCGCCTAAGTAGGGATTGATCTTGCCCAGATGAATATAACTTTGAGACACACCCATTAGATTGTTATAAATGGCAAAAACCATGATGGCTATGATTATATTTGTAGATCGTCCGGTCCTAGGATTAATAAAACTTAAAGGAATGGCTAAAAAAATTAACACTAATCCAGAGATCGGTAAAGATACTCTCCAGGCCAGCTCCGCCCAGTCACGATTTGTCCTCGAGGCTAATAAGATCAGGGTTGGAATTGCCTCAACCTGATTTACATTGATGATCGGCGGTAATTTTTTTTCAATTAAAAAACCATAGTCTTTAAATTGTATTTCAGTAAATTCATTTGTTTCATGATTTACTTCATATCGTTTACCATTTTTTAATACAACATACTCATCATCATTATTCGTTGTCACCCGACTGCCTTCATTTGAAACAATAATCCCCAACTTTCCATTTTGAATAGACTGAACAAAAACATTTTTGACTTTGCTGCCTAAATCACCAAACCCTTCAACATAAAATACTCTTTCTTTGCTCTTAGATTCCTTAAATGAACCAGGGGAAATAGTTGCTAACTCATCACGATTTTTTAATCCTGCTTTATACTCCTCAGATTTTTGTGTTGCCCACGGGCTTAAGTAAAGACTCAAAAAACCAATAAGAATAATGATAGGAAATGAAAAAAATATAATGGGTCTAATAAAGCTGGTCAGCCCCAATCCAGAACTGAACCAGATCATCATTTCACTGTCTCTAAACCACCGACTAAGAGTGAGTAAAATTGTTAGAAAAAGAGTCAAAGTTAACAGAATTGGTAAATATTTAAGTAAACTAAAAATCAGGATGGTGACAACTGAATCGTTAGGTATAATACCTTTAGAAGCCAACCGAAAAACAACTACACCTCTTTGTGCAATTACGATGCCAGATAAAATTAGTATCGTTGACAAAGAATTATAAAACAATTCATTTTTTAGTTTGTTTTGATATAACATTTTTAAGGATTACGTATGAAATTTGAAATCGCCTCAACTGAAAAGATTAGTTATTCCTCGGATATTATCATAATAGCAATTGATAATAAAAATAACCTTATGAATGCAGTTGGATTGGCAAAGTCTGATGAAGCAATCATTAAAACCCTAATCAAAAAAAATCATCTTGGGGAAAAAGATTTTAGTACGGCTGTTGCGAATGATGTATCGGGTGACAAACAGTTTCTTTTGGCCCGAATTAACAAGCTTGAACAGCTCGATGTGAAAAGTTTAAATAAATTTTTTAATCATATCTTTCAACACCTCACTAAATTAAACTTTAAGAGCGCTCAGATTTGTTTATGTAAATTTGCAAGCTTGAATGAATTAGGAGCAGAAACGGTTGTTAAATTTTATGCACGTTCTGCACTGCATAATTTTTATAAAATTAATTCAGTGAAAAGCACTAAATCTTCCCAATCTAGTGTCAAATTAATTATTCATTTAAACAAAAAATATTTACCTCAAGCAAAGTCAGGACTAGTCATTGGTCAGGCTATCGCAGAGGGCGCCAATTTAACCAAAGACCTTGGTAATTTACCCCCGAATTACTGTACGCCAACCTATTTAGGGACTGTTGCAAAAAAACTTGCAAAAGACAATGCTATGAAAGTCAAAGTCCTGGGTAAGGTGGAAATAGAAAAATTAAAAATGGGATCATTTTTGTCAGTTGCCAAAGGGAGTCGAGAAGAACCAAAGTTTATTGTCCTTGAGCATTTGAAAGGAAAAAAAACACAAAAACCATTAGTCCTCGTTGGTAAAGGGATCACATTTGATGCTGGTGGTATATCTTTAAAACCAGGTTTAAATATGGATGAAATGAAGTGGGACATGGGTGGAGCGGCAACTGTTCTTGGCGTAATGAAAACAATAGGCCAATTAAAGTTGCCTTTAAACGTCATTGCCCTAATTCCTAGCTGTGAAAATTTACCGGATGGTATGGCTGTTAAGCCTGGGGATGTGGTGACAAGTATGTCAGGGCAAACAATAGAGATTCTCAACACAGACGCAGAGGGCCGTTTGATTTTATGCGATGCGCTTACCTATGCTGAGAGGTACTCTCCAGACTCTGTGATTGATGTTGCAACGCTAACCGGAGCTTGTGTAATTGCTCTGGGTCATGAGGCCAGTGCTGTTTTCTCAAATACTGACGATTTGGCTAAAGAATTGATTTTAGCAGGTGAAGTTGCTAATGATCGCGCGTGGCATATGCCGTTGTGGGACGAATACCAGCCGCTATTAGAGAGTAATTTTGCCGATATGGCTAATATTGGGGGTAGAGCTGCTGGTTCAATTACAGCGGCATGTTTTTTATCTAGGTTTGCAAAAAAATATAATTGGGCACATTTGGATATTGCTGGAACAGCATGGATTTCAGGTGGAAAGGCCAAAGGAAGCACCGGCAGGCCTGTGAACTTACTGGCTGAATTTTTATTAAACCGCACCAAAGGTAAATGACTAAGATAGATTTTTTATACAATGTGGATAACTTCACCAACGGATTAAGTCTAGTTTTAAGAAATTTTTACGAAAATCAAAAAACATTAATTTATGCTCATGATGGCCACAAAAATATCTCTGATTCGTTATGGCAATTTGAAGGCTTTTACCCCCATCATGTGGGAGATTATCCTAATGAGGAAATCCCAGATGCAAACTTTTTAATAGGTGATCAATTCCATTATTTTTTTGACGAGCTGTTGATTAATATATCTGCTTCGGATTGTTTGTTTTTTAGTCGTTTTGCAAATTTAATTGAAGTTGTTACCCAGGATCAGTTAATCAAAGATAATGCTCGAAACAGATTAAAAAAATACCGTGATTATGGATTCAATGTAAATTTAATTAATTATCAGGAATTAACCAACTAATTTTTCGTACTCTGCTTTTGAGATAGTTTCAAACTGACTTAGAGATTTTATCTCACATATCCATGACTCGTAAGGTGAATCATTCACGCTAGTTAGGTTGTCCATAAGTTCATGATTAATTTTGGTAATTTTTAAATCGCAGGGACTTATTAAATCAGATGCCGTTTTTACAGATTCAATCACACCAAACGCATCCGCGGAATTAACAATTTCATTTTCTTTTAATTCAATAAAAACAATATCACCTAAAAGATCTTGTGCGTAATCGGTAATCCCAAGCTGATATAAATCTTCACTGAGTGATTTGATCCATATGTGATCTTTCGTAAACTTTAATTCTGTTGAATTCATAATAATTTCTGTATAAGTGTGACAAAAAAAAATTTATTGTATATCATTAGCAGAATAAATAAACAGCGAGAAATAAATGTACCAAAGATTTTTAGTTTTAATTTCTCTTCTAATATCAGTATTGAGTCTCAACGCTCAAGAATCTGTAGACTACTCAAAATACTATAAGCAACTGATCATTAAATCTCCAAAGGCAATCATATATGATGCAGAGACAGGTGATGTAATTTATGAAAAAAAAGCAAATGAGAAAAGCTCAATAGCATCATTAACAAAACTCATGACAGCGATGGTGATCATTGATTCTAATTTAGATCTTAATGAAACTATTACCATAACAAAAGATGATTTTGATCGAATTAAAGGAACTACATCACGCCTATGGTTGGGTTCTGAGCTCACTCGGAAACAATTGTTAACCATTGCGTTAATTGCTTCGGACAATCGAGCTGCTTCTGCAATTGCAAACTCTTATCCCGGAGGCAAATTAGCGTTTGTGAAAGCAATGAATGTAAAAGCAAAACAATTAGATATGTTTGATACCGTATTTACTGATCCAACGGGTCTTGATAAAAATAATATATCGACCGCTTTTGATTTAGTAAAGATGGCTCAAGCATCGAATCAATATCCTTTGATTAGAGAGCTGACCACCTCGTCCTATTATGAGGCTTTTATTAAAAATAAAAATAAAACATTAAATTATAACAATACCAATTTATTGGTCAGGCAAGGCTTGTGGGATATCGATGTCTCTAAAACTGGTTATATTCAAGAAGCGGGCAAGTGTTTACTGATGCAAACAAAAGTCTTAGATAGGCCAATCATCATGGTTTTTTTAAAGTCTTACGGCAAATATACTCGAACTGCAGATGCAAAAAGGGTAAAACAGTGGCTTGAAAATATTCATATTCAAGCTAACTTAGCGATGCATTAAATCATTTTTTCTTTTTTTTCTTTGAACCCTTATCTCTTTCAATTTTTGCATTAACTATCGAAGCCGCCTCTTCAAGGGTAATAGTTTCAAAATCATATTTGTGACTTAAAGGGGCTTTAATTTTTCCTCTTTGTAAATATGGACCCCAGCGACCTTTTAATACTTCAATATTTTCTTTGGTTGTTAGATCCTCACCAATAACCCTCAACGGTTTATTTTTCTCAATTAATTCGGCAACTAATTCAACAGCTCGCTCATGGGTAATATCAAATATATCGTCTGCCTTTGGAATAGATTTAAATTTCCCATCGTGACTAATGTAGGGACCGAATCGACCAATATTTGCCAGCATTTCTTTGCCAGTTTCAGGATAAACACCTAAGTCAATTGGGAGGCTTAATAATTTTTTTGCAATATCTTCGTTAACTGAATGGATTGGTATATTTGTTGGGATACTAATTCTTTTTGGTTTTATTTTTTCATCATCTTTTTGCAAACCAACTTGTAAGTATGGTCCATAAGGGCCTCTTAGAAGAAAAATATCCTCATTCAAAGCACTATCACGATAAATAATTTGAGGCTCATTTGATGCATTTTCTTCGTTGACATTTCGAGTGTAATCACATTCAGGATAACCACTGCATCCAATAAACTTTCCTCTTTTACCTAATCTAGAAAATAATGGCTGACTGCATTTGGGACATGATTCATTGATGTCCTCTTGAGTGATAGATGCACGATCAATATTTTCTTTATCATTAATCTGTGTGTTAAAGTCACTCCAAAAAGATTTTAGAATGGGAATCCATTCTTTTGAGTCGGCAGCAATATCATCTAAGTCAGATTCTAAATTTGCGGTAAATTCATAATCAACATATTTAAAAAAATGTTCCGTCAGGAATTTATTTACAACCAATCCAACATCTGTTGGTGTAAATCTTTTTTTATCAAGAATTACATATTCTCTGTCTTGTAGCGTTGAAATAATTGACGCGTATGTTGATGGTCTTCCAATACCATACTCTTCTAAAGTTTTTACAAGACTGGCCTCACTATACCTTGGTGGTGGCTCAGTAAAATGCTGTGCACCAAAAATTTTCTTAATGGCTAATTCTTCACCTACTTCAAGTTCGGGTATTTTTTTATCATCAGAATCTGCATCATTTGCTGTATCATCATTTCCCTCGATATAAAGGGCCATAAAACCTGGGAATCTTAAGGTTTGCCCGTTCGCTCTAAAAATTGATTCCCCTTTACCGATTTCCAAATCAACACTCACTGCATCAAATTGCGCTGGCGTCATTTGACAGGCGATACTTCTCTTCCAAATAATTTCATACAGTTTAAATTGCTCAGGAGATAAATAAGCTTTAACCTTATCGGGAGTTTTTTTAATATCTGTGGGTCGAATTGCTTCATGAGCCTCTTGTGCATTTTTTGACTTTGTTCGGTATCCAATGGAATTTGAGGGTAAATAGTCTGGATCATAATTAGATTTTATATAATTTCTAATTTGATTTAATGCTTCATTGGAGAGGCTAAATGAGTCGGTTCTCATATAAGTAATTAAACCGGCAGTTCCATCACCCAATGCGATTCCCTCATATAATTGTTGTGCAATGCGCATGGTACGACTTGTTGTAAAACCAAGCTTTCTGACAGCTTCCTGTTGTAGTGTTGATGTTGTAAAAGGGGGAGCAGGATTTCTCACTCTTTTTTTCTTATCAACTCGGGCTACCTTACATTTACCAGAAGATTTTAAGAGAAGATCACCAACAATTTTTTCTTGATCATTTTCTGAAACAATGGTGAACTGCTCAACCTTTTCATCATTAAGTTGAATTAATTTTGAGGCAAAAAGACTATTTTTTTTGAGCGCTTCAAGATGAATACTCCAATATTCTTGTTGTTCAAACTTCTGAATTTCTGCTTCACGCTCACATATTAATCTTAAAGCTGGGCTTTGAACTCTCCCGGCAGACAAACCTCTTCGTATTTTTTTCCATAGAAGGGGGGATAAGTTAAATCCTACTAAGTAATCGAGTGCTCTTCTTGCTTGTTGAGCGTTGACTAAAGCCATGGAAACATCTCTTGGTTTCGTAATGGACTCTTGAATTGCTTCTTTTGTAATTTCCTCGAAAACGACTCTTTTAATTAATTTCTGATCAGCAGTTATTTTTTTTGATTTTAAAATTTCAACAATATGCCATGAGATCGCCTCACCTTCTCGATCAGGATCTGTGGCTAAATATATCTCATCTGCTTTTTTAGCTGCAGAAATAATTGCATCTAAATATTTTTTGTTTCGATCGATAAGAGCATATTCCATTTTGAAAGAATCTGTATCAATTGCACCTGATTTAGGTAACAGGTCTCTCACATGCCCATATGAGGCAAGAACATTGAAGTCGCTCCCTAGGTATTTATTAATGGTTTTTGCTTTTGATGGGGATTCGACAATTAATAGTTTACTCATACGCTTCTTTCAAAAATGAAAGTGCATCATAAATAGAATTAATTAAAATGACAAGTTCATTAAAAAAATTATGATTGTCGAATATCGAAAACTTTTCGTAATTTTTTTAAATTTTTGAAATCAAAGAGTTCGGTGTCTGCTAAGTGTGAGGGCTCAATATTCATCAGAGCATTAAAGACATTATTTAATCTTCCAGGTTGTTCTTTTTCCCATTCAAGGATCATGGCTTTCATTTTTTTTCTTTGAAGATTTTCTTGTGAACCACACAAATTACAAGGAATAATTGGAAAATTCATTACTTTTGAATATGAGGCAATATCTTTCTCCTCGATATAGGATAATGGTCGAATTACGATATTAGTTTGATCGTCAGATAAAAGTTTAGGTGGCATAGCTTTTAATTTAGATCCAAAAAACATATTCATGAGTAAGGTTTCAACAATATCATTTTTATGATGACCAAGCGCTATCTTATTGGCTCCAATTTCACGCGCAACTCGATAAATAATTCCTCTTCTTAATCTGGAACATAAAGAGCATGTGGTTTGACCTTCTGGAATCTTTTCTTTAACAATAGAATACGTGTCTTCGGTGATGATGCGATAGTTTATATGATGTTGCTCTAGATAATGAGGCAAAACCTCTTTGGGAAAACCAGGCTGTTTTTGGTCAAGATTCATGGCAATGAGATCAAAATGTATAGGGGCTCTTTTTTTAAGTGCGGAAAGTAACGAAAGTAAAGTATAAGAATCTTTACCACCGCTCAGACAGACCATGACAATATCGCCATCTTCAATCATGTTGAAATCTGATATAGCTTTACCTGTGGCAGAAATTAATTTATTTCGAAGTTTGACGAAATTTCGACTCACATTGAGAGGTAAAAATGGATCTTGGCTCATAATGAAAAAGATCTTCCACCATCAACCTCAAGGACATGCCCGGTGGTGTATGTTGCGCTCGAGATTAAAAAATAGACAGCCTCTGAAATGTCCTGTGGAGCTCCTGTTTTTTTAAGCAATGTTTCTTGTATAACTTTATCTTGATATTTTTTTGAGAATTCCTTGCTATCTTCAGGCCATAGGATCGGACCAGGAGCAACAGCATTTACCCTAACTAAAGGGGCGAGTTCTTGTGCAAGAGAGTGAGTCAGGGTAACTAATCCAGCTTTAGCAATAGAATAAATAATATAACTTTTTTTTGGACTCTTAATATGCGTGTCAGTAATATTTACAATAGATCCAGATGTTTTCTTTAAATATGGAGCAGCATATTTTGTTAAAAAAAGTGGGGCCTTAAGATTACTTCCTAACAGGTCATCCCAATCACGAGTATTGATCTTAGCTAGTGGGGTTGGAAAATAAGAGGAAGCATTATTTATTAAACAATCTAGTCTTGAAAATTTATTAATACAAGCTTGAATAAGCGCATCATATGAGCTTGAATCAAGTAAATCGGCTTTGAAAATTTCTGCTGAATTTTTTCTTTTTCGATTGAGCTTGAGTTTTAATTTTTTTGCTTCAGCTTCAGAGTGTCGATAATGAATCAGAACATTCATATCTTTTGAGTGCAGAAACTCTGTAATGTGGGCACCAATTCTTTTTGCCCCACCTGTAATAAGAGCAGTTTTTTTTATGATATTCTTTGTCATTCCTTCATTATAATTCAAGCGATTAATCTAAAGTGGTTATTATTAAAAAAGATTTTCAAAAATGCTATTACAAGAAAAAATAAAAAATAAAATATCTGCAACAAATGATAAGTTAATTTCTTTTTCTGCGTTTATGCATATGTGTCTTTATGATTTAGATCATGGATATTATTCTTCTAAAAAAAATCAATTTGGCTTGCAAGGTGATTTTTTTACCGCACCTTTGCTCGGAAAAATTTTTAGTAAATCATTAACGAAACAAATTCTAGAGTGTTTTTATGAGCTAGATAAAAACATTATCGAAATTGGTTCTGGAAATGGGCAGCTTGCAAAAGATTTAATTGTTCAGTTAACTAAGCAAAATCTAGATTTGAAAAGCTATTATATTCAAGAAAAAAGTTTAATCTTAAGACAGCAACAACAAATATTCTTAAAAAATAATTTGTCAAAAAATCAATTCGATAAAGTGCAATGGATTGATGATTTTCCAGAGAACTACAATGGAGTCATTATTGCCAATGAATTATTTGATGCGATTCCTACTAATGTCTTCGAAACATCAAGCCATAAAATTTATGAAAGGTGTGTGACTTTTGAGAAAGATAAATTTTTATGGCGAACTAGGCCTTGTGTATCAAAATTTGATTATCAATTAACTTTACCCTCAACAAATATAATATTTGAGTACTCTGATTTATATAAAGAGTTAATGGAGAGCTTTTCTAAAACACAAAAAAGTATTTTCTTTATTATTGATTATGGCATGGAGGAACGCCAATTATTTCATCCTGAACGATTGAACGGTACGTTTAGAGGGTTTGTTAATAATAGATTAACATCAGATGTTCTTGCAAATGTAGGAAATCAAGACATCACCTATCATGTAAATTTTACACATCTGGCATTTTTATCAAAACAATATGATATGAGTATTTTAGGGTATACCTCTCAATCTCATTTTTTTAATAATTTAGGTATTGATTTTATTGATCATCAATCAACACAAGACCATTATCAGCAATTAAGTGAAATCAATTTATTGACTAGCCCCTCTGAAATGGGAGAGTTAGTAAAGGTAATGGCTATAGCAAATAACAACCAAATGGAATTGAAGGGATTTGGTGATTTTGATAGAACTCATCTTTTATGATTATGAATAACAATAGACCCATTAGAAGTTATGTGAAAAGACAAGGCCGACTAACAAATGCTCAAAAAAATGCGATTGAGTCTCATGGAAGAAGCTTTTTATTTGATTTTCAAGATCAACAGATCAGCTTTGATAATTTGTTTGAAAAGAATCTACCCATTGTTTTTGAAATTGGTTTTGGAATGGGAGGAGCAACGTTTCAAATCTCTAAAGACAATCCTGAAAAAAACTTTATCGTCACTGATGTCCATCAACCTGGAATAGGAAATTTAATCAAATTATGTGCGGCAGATTCTCTAGAAAATATAAAAATTATTCAACATGATGGACTTGAAGTGTTGAGGATTATGTTTGCTGATCATTGTTTATTAGGCATCAATATTTTTTTTCCTGATCCTTGGCATAAAAAAAGGCATAACAAAAGAAGACTTATTAATAAGGACTCACTAGAGCTATTTTCAAAAAAAATAATGGTTGGCGGATTACTACATATGGCTACAGATTGGGAGCCATATGCAATAGAAATTATTGATTTAATCAGACAAGATAGTAATTATGAAATTATAAATAGTGATTTTAATCAAAGACCAAAGTTTAGACCCGAAACAAAATATGAAAGTCGTGGTAGGCGACTTGGACATAAAGTTTGGGATATATTAGTCAAGCGACGGTAGCCATTCTAAAAATATTTCTTCAACATCATCAAGCCCAGTCTTTTTCAAACTTGAGAATGTTTGATAGGTGATGTTTCCATTAAAATTACAGGCTTCAATTTTTTTGGTAAATTTATCCACTTCTTTTTGTGCCTGATTTCTTGAAAGCTTGTCAGCTTTGGTTAAAAGAATATGTATAGGCTTTTGAGTAGGCAAAAACCATTCAATCATTTGTTCATCTAATTTGGTCAAAGCATGGCGAATATCCATCACAATAATAAGACCTATAAGTGATTTTCTCTTTTGGAGATAATAGGGTAGAACAATATCCCAATGTTTTTTTGTATTAACATTGACCTTCGCGTAACCATATCCAGGTAAGTCAACAATTTTATTGTTGATTCCATAACGCATCTGAAAAAAATTGATAAGTTGTGTACGACCAGGCTGCTTACTTACATAAGCCAATCGGTTATGATTCGCAAGCGTATTGATTGCACTTGATTTACCTGCATTCGATCGACCTGCAAATGCAATTTCATGGCCTACATCTTCTGGCAAATCTTCTATGAAGTGAGCTGAATGGAAATATTCTAGATTATGGATAATTGACATATAAAACATAATATCAAACTACTCTAAGGAAAGCTTTTAGTTTAAAATATGTTTCTTTTGATATTTAGTTCATAAAACAGGACACATAATGATTTTTAGATTTCTAGTATTAGTATTATTTTTATTTAATATTCAATTGAGTTTCGCTGAGAATATTAAAGTTGAAACGATAGTCCAAAATGTTTGTGTTGCATGTCATGCAAAGGATGGTAATAGTATTATCAGTGCTAATCCAAAGTTATCTTCTCAACATGAATCGTATTTGTACAAACAATTAATGAATTATAAAACAGGTTTACGAAATAACGTTGTAATGTCTGGCATTGTTAGTAATCTTTCCGAACAAGAATTAAAAGCATTAGCGAATTATTTTGCACAACAAAATCTTAATTTATCAAAAGCTCTTGAAAATGGTAAAGGTAGTTTAGGGGAAAAAATTTTCCGAGCTGGCATTGCAGACAAAAAAGTTCCTGCATGTGCCGGTTGCCATGGTCCTTCGGCGCATGGAGTTCCAGGAAAGTTTCCACGATTAAACTCTCAGCATGCTGAATATCTAAAAATACAATTACAAAATTTTGCTTCTGGTGCTCGTGCAAATGACTCTGCAGCAGTGATGCGAATGATTGCTGAAAAATTAACTGATACAGAAATGAATGCTGTGACAGATTATATTCAAGGATTGCAATAAAGATCCGAACAATTCATCGATTTACTTGTCAATCCAAATCTTTAATCT
>JAURED010000004.1:0-21172 GCA_030827595.1 Burkholderiales bacterium | reverse complement strand
AATACACCAAAGATTCTTAAAGATATAAAAAAATTTCAAAGCTCACTGACTCCGAGCTCCATGAAAAAGTTTAGAAATTATTATGAATTTAAAAGTCATAAAAATTTAGAAGAAATCTCGAAAATTTTTATGAGACAAGGGTTTCAAATTAAAAAGTCAAATAATCCCTCATTGGTCATCGCAAAAAAAGGCACGTTACAAAAATTAGGATATATTTTTACCCATCTGGCCATAATTGTTATTAGCGTGGGTGGTCTTTTGGATGGAAATTTGTTATTTAAAATTCAACAAACCTTGGGGATCAAAGAAGTTGAAACACGCAATTTAAAATTCAGTGAAGTACCTTCTAAAAGCCAATTAAATGAAAACAATTTTTCTTATCGAGCAACATTGATGTTAAATGAGAAAGAAAAGAATGACAAGGCACTTATTAGGGCCAAAGATGGATATTTAGTGCAACATCTTCCTTTTGAAATAAAACTTGATAAATTTTATATTGAACATTATTCAACAGGGCAACCCAAATCTTTCCTCAGTGATATTCGTATTCAGCATAATGGAGAAGAGTTTTTAAAAACAATCTCAGTGAATAAGCCAGTTTCGATTGATGGGGTAACCATCTATCAATCCGATTTTCAGGATGGGGGGTCACGGCTAAGCTTAACGTTGATGTCACTTTTTGACGAATTTAAATCCATAGGGCTTTCGGCAGAAGTTTATAAGCAAAATGAGTTTAATACGGATAATGAAAATTATGTGTTCGAATTTGATGATTTTCGAGAATTTAATATATTCCAAGTAAAAACAAATGATGCATTGGCAACAAAAAATATAGGACCAAGTGTCGTTTATAAATTCAGAAATTCTTCAGGTCAGGCATTAGAGTATCAAACATATCAAAATCCGATCCCAGAGAACGATAAATTTTATTTTATGAGCGGTATGCGCCAGGATCTTCAAAGTGAATTTAGATTTTTAAGAATACCAGCAGATAACAATTTACAGATAGGTGGCTATCAAATGTTTGTTAAAAATCTTAAGTCAGATGTGCTGATTAAAAAAAATATCAATCAATTAATTAACAAATCTTCTTTCTTAGTTGATGAAGCAGCCAGAAAAAGTTTTCAGCAGAATACTTATGATATTTTTCAAACTTTTCTTCGATCTGGATACACAGGGATTGCATCGGTCATAGAAAAATCAATTCCTATAGAAAATCAAGAAACTGTGGCTGAGTCTTACATCAAAATAATTTATTTTTTAGCGGAAACAATTAATCAAGATCTAATTAAAAATCAATTAATTGATGTTTCCTTTATTCAAGATGCACTTAATACATATAGCGATAGTTTTTTTTATGGACCCAGTCCTTTTGTAATATTAAATGAGTATGAAAAGATTTATGCAAGCGGTTTACAGCTAACAAAGGATCCAGGAAAAATATGGGTCTATATAGGAGCTTTATTTTTAGTTATCGGAATTTTTTGCATGATTTATGTCCAAGAGGTGAGAGTATGGATTATTAGAAAAACAAAAAATAACTATGCCATTGCATTTGCTTCCAATCGAGAACATATCGATTTCGATCGTTTTTGCGAAAATATAGTAAAAAAATTAAATATTAAGGATAAAAAATGACACTCAGTATTTTATACATAGCATCAATACTTATTGCTGCTGGCTATAGTTTAATTAATTTTACTGAGTTTATGGATCAGTATGAGACCGGTATTCTTGTTTTAAGCATACCGATTTTTATATGGTTTGGCTTTTTTTGGCCATCATTTAAAAAACTTTTTTTAACAGTTTTTATTTTATTGTTGAGCACAATTTATTTGTTTCAGGGCGACTTGGCGAACCAACAGGGCAATTTTTTACTTAAATACTTCTTATCGAGTCAATCGTTAATTATGTGGATGACATTTTTTTTCCCCTTAAGTTTGCTTAGTTATATCTACTACTCTATAAGAGACAGCATTTTTTTTGGAAAACTAGGCACTAACTTTTCATGGATTGCGATCATCGCAGGGTTTTCTGGGCTAATGGTACGTTGGTATGAGTCATACTTAATTAGTTTAGACGTTGGACACATTCCAATCAGTAACCTATATGAAGTATTCGTTTTATTTTGTCTAATCACGGGTTCCATGTATCTATATTATGAACACAAATCTGAAACAAAAAAATTAGGTAGTTTTGTTTTAATCATTATCAATGCAGCAGTAGCATTTATCTTATGGTATACCTTTGCAAAAAGTGCTGACGCAATACAACCTTTAGTCCCGGCGCTCCAATCTTATTGGATGAAGATTCATGTCCCATCAAATTTTATAGGGTACGGTGCTTTTTCTATTTCAGCGATGATTGCTTTGGCCTATTTATTGAGGGATAGCTTTGGATTAAAGAAAATTTTGCCAAGTTCCTATGTCATGGAGGATTTAATGTATAAGTCCATTGCTATCGGTTTTATTTTTTTTACGATCGCAACAATACTAGGGGCAATTTGGGCAGCTGAGGCATGGGGAGGTTATTGGTCTTGGGATCCAAAAGAAACGTGGGCGTTAATTGTGTGGTTAAATTATGCGGCTTGGTTG
This sequence comes from Burkholderiales bacterium, assembly GCA_030827595.1. GTDB lineage: Bacteria > Pseudomonadota > Gammaproteobacteria > Burkholderiales > Methylophilaceae > BACL14. The sequence continues at coordinate 18,578 of JAURED010000004.1, read as the reverse complement.
CATTTAAGATTAGTCAAAGGATTAAGGGGTGATATTTTAGCCTGGTGGTCATTGATTGGACTTTTGATCACCACATTCGCCTTCATAGGAGTGAATCTTTTTCTTTCAGGACTTCACTCGTATGGCGAATTGTAAAGCGATAATTCATAATTAAATTCATGTAAAATGTCCTTTATATGAAAAAAGACTTAATCGTTTCAATCAAGGATCTTGCTTTCGGTTATGCAGAAAGGCAAATTCATCGAAAAATTAATATGAATTTTCATCGAGGTAAAGTTGTTGCGATCATGGGTGGCAGTGGTTGTGGAAAAACAACAATCCTTCGTTTAATAGGGGGGCAGATTAAACCAAATTCAGGCCAGGTTGAAGTTGACGGGAAAATAGTCCATGAGCAAGGAAGAAAGGGAATTTATGAGCTTCGCCGAAAAATGGGGATGCTCTTCCAACATGGAGCCCTTTTTAGCGACTTGAGTGTATATGAAAATGTTGCTTTTCCAATTAGGGAACATACAGATTTAAATGAGGCGGTTATAAAAGATTTGGTTTTAATGAAACTGAATGCTGTTGGCCTTAGAGGAGCTCATAATTTAATGCCTACAGAATTGTCTGGAGGTATGGCAAGACGTGTTGCTCTTGCCAGAGCCGTTGCTCTTGATCCAGATATCATTATGTATGATGAACCCTTTGCAGGGCTCGATCCAATTTCAATGGGTGTAATCTGTGATTTAATTCGAACTTTGAATGATGCCCTTGGAGCAACATCTATTATAGTGACGCATGATGTAACCGAAACTTTTGCTTTTGCTGACTATATTTATTTTATAGCAGATGGAATTGTTGCTGCAGAAGGATCGCCAAGCGATCTAAAAAAATCTCAATTACCTTTTGTTAAACAATTCATTCACTCTGAAAAAGATGGTCCGGTTCCATTCCATTATCAAGCAAATGAATATATAAGTGATTTGGGACTTTAAATGATAACTTTTTTTGAAAATATTGGTCGTGGATTAAGGTTAAAAATAACCAGATTAGGTGCAGCAACACGTCTTTTTTTTACTATCATCAGTTATTCATCTGAGAGCTTTAAAAGATTTAACTTAACCATTCGTGAAATTTACTTTACGGGCGTTCTATCTCTCATCATTATTATTGTGTCTGCTTTTTTTGTGGGCATGGTTCTGGGCCTTCAAGGATATTACACCCTTCAAAAATATGGTTCTTCAGAAGCCATAGGAGTTCTTGTTGCGTTAGCATTGGTCCGCGAGCTTGGTCCTGTTGTTACCGCATTATTATTTGCGGGTCGAGCGGGGACAGCAATCACAGCTGAAATTGGCTTAATGAAAGCAACTGAACAATTGTCAGCGATGGAAATGATGGCAGTAAGTCCGGTCGCCAGAATTGTTGCGCCTCGTTTTTGGGCGGGTATCATCACCATGCCCTTACTAGCCTCTATTTTTTCTATGGTTGGTATCATTGGCGGTTACGTTGTCGCAGTCCCGATCATTGGAGTTGATGAAGGAGCTTTTTGGTCTCAAATGCAAGCAAATGTTGATTTTAGTTATGATATTGTTAATGGGTTTATAAAAAGCCTAGTTTTTGGTATAGCCTGCACCATTATCGCATTGTTTGAAGGGTATGATGCTCCTCCTACAGCTGAGGGGGTGAGTAGGGCGACTACCCGAACGGTGGTTACCTCATCACTTGCAGTTCTTGGATTGGATTTTGTTTTAACTTCATTTATGCTAACAGTATAAGATCAGGAGAAAGTTTTATGGATAGAATTAAATTAGATGCATGGGTTGGAATTTTTGTAGCTTTAGGACTTATTGCTCTAATGGGTTTAGCGATGAAGGTCGGCAATTTAACTTCAAATGATATTAAAACCACATACGTGGTAACAGCAAATTTTGAAAATATTGGTGGTTTAAAACCAAGAGCTCCTGTTAAATCTGCAGGTGTTGTTGTTGGCCGAGTTGATTCTATAACCTTTGATACTAAAATATATGAAGCCATAGTAACCATGAGTATTGATGAAAGATATGTGTTCCCGAAAGATACTTTTGCCAATATTTACACAGCAGGCTTACTTGGTGAGCAATATATTGGCCTTGAAGCAGGCGGCGATCCTGAAAACCTAGTTGCTTTTGATAAAATTTCTCAGACGCAAGACGCAGTAGTTCTTGAAAAATTAATTAGTCAATTTTTATACAATCAAGCTTCTAAAGAGGAAGAGGAGAAATAGGTGAGTTTTTTTAAAATCTTTATTTTAGTTTTATCGTTTATATTTTCATCTATATTGATCGCAGAAGATCTGGGTCCGCAGGATTTGGTTCATAAGACAGCGGATGATGTTTTATTAGTCTTAAAAACGAATCAAGAAATCCAAGCAGACAAACAAAAAATTTACCAGTTAGCCGAAGAAAAAATTCTTCCAAACTTTGACCTTGAACGTATATCAAGATTGGTGCTTGGAAAAACATGGAGAAGTATCGACGAGAATCAAAAACAAAAATTTCAAGCTGAATTTAAAACAATGTTACTCAGAACATATGCGGTTGCTCTTGGAAAGTATAAGGATCAAGAAATAGAATTTAAACCCTTTAGGATGGAGCCTGACGATAAACAAGCCACGGTAAAAACACAAATTATTCAAAATGGCGCCCAGCCGATTTCTGTTGACTACACCTTAGCAAAGACTGACAACTCATGGAAAGTTTTTGACATTGTGATTGAGGGTGTTAGTTTGGTAACAAATTACAGATCACAATTTGCCGGAGAAATAAAAAACAATGGCATAGATTCTTTAATCTCTAAATTATCAGAAAAAAATAACAAAGGTGATTAATGGATATTAAAGATTCAGTCTGGAGCTTTGAAGGTGATTATACTTTTTTTCAAATTCCAAAATTTTTGGAAAAATTATATGCATTAAAAATTGATCAGTCGATTACATTAGATTTTTCAAAGATTCAAAATATTGATACATCACTTTTAAGTTTTATTTTTGAAATAAAAAGAAAAGCTAAACTTGCAAATCAAAAGGTTAACTTAGTAAAAATCCCAAAAAATCTAGTTGATCTAGCCACGCTATACGGCGTTCAAAAGTTTCTTAAATAATTTAAATTCTATGGAAAAAGCAATTGTTTTTAAGAACATCAAAAAGTCCTATGGATCAGTCAAAGCGGTTAATGGAATAAATTTGACCATTTATCAGGGTGAGTTCTTTGGACTTCTGGGTCCAAATGGGGCTGGAAAATCAACATTAATTAACATGCTTGCTGGAATTGTAAAATCAACTTCAGGATCCATCAAGGCAATGGGTTTTGACGTGGAGAAAAATTATCAAGAGGCGCGTCACTCCTTAGGTATTGTCCCCCAAGAACTTGTTTTTGACCCTTTTTTTAATGTCAGAGAAATGTTGAGATTTCAAGCAGGCTATTTTGGTAAAGGACGAGAAAATTATGATTGGATTGATGAAGTTTTAGAAAGATTAGATTTGACCGAAAAAGCTTTTACCAATATGAGACAGCTATCCGGCGGAATGAAAAGAAGAGCTCTTATAGCCCAAGCACTTGCTCATCGGCCGCCAATAATAGTTTTGGATGAGCCAACAGCGGGTGTTGATGTTGAATTAAGACAACGCCTTTGGTGTTTTATGAAAGATTTAAATCAGAGTGGACATACCATTGTGTTAACTACACATTATCTTGAAGAGGCTGAAAATTTATGTAAAAGAATTGCCATGGTAAATCGAGGTAAATTAGTTGCTTTGGATGATACAAAAAAATTAATTCGAAAAAATTCATCAAAAAATTTGAATATTAAAATTGATAGTAAAGATGTACAAAAAGTTTTGAAGATTCTGAAAAATTTTAAGGTTTTTATTGAAAATGAGATATTAACAATCACTTTAGAAGAATTGGATGAGTTAAATAACATTATAGTTTTATTAAAAAAAAATAAAATAAAGTTTTTCGATATTCAAACAACTGAACCTGATTTAGAAAAAGTTTTTTTACAAATGACAAAAAAATGATTAATTGGAAAATACAACTGAAAGGAACATGGACGCTTCTTAAAAAAGAACTTCTTCGATTTTGGAGGGTTGTTTTCCAAACCGTTGCTGCCCCTGTAATCACGGGCATATTATATTTATTGATTTTCTCTCACGTTCTCGATAGCAGGACTGAAGTTTATGCTGGGGTGCCATATAGTGCATTTTTAATACCAGGTTTAATTATGATGTCACTTCTTCAGAATGCTTTTGCAAATAGCTCCTCAAGTCTGGTTCAATCGAAGGTGATGGGAAACATTGTTTTTATTCTACTAACTCCTCTCACTTATATACAATTTTTTATAGCATTTTTGATTGCATCAATCGTTCGAGGTTTATTTGTTGGCTTAACTATCTATTTATTAGCAAGTTTTTATATTGATCTGCCGATAATGTATCCAGGTTTTGTTATTTCTTTCGCACTTTTAGGAGGCGGGCTGCTTGGAACTTTTGGTATATTAGCTGGAATATGGGCAGATCGATTTGATCAAATGGCAGCCTTTCAAAACTTTGTCATTATGCCATTATCATTTTTATCTGGGGTATTTTATTCCATTCATTCTCTACCGCCTTTTTGGCAGAAGATATCTCACTTCAACCCTTTTTTCTACATGATTGATGGATTTCGCTATGGTTTTTTTGGTCAATCAGATATATCACCTCATTTAAGTGTAGCAATTGTCCTAACATTTTTTATAATACTGGCGGGCTTATCAATAAGGTTATTGAAAACAGGGTATAAACTGAGAGGTTAATGAATGCACAAAGATGATATAAAAAAAATTATTGCAGATGGAATAAACTGCAATCAATTAGATGTTCTTGGGGATGATGGAGCGCATTTTGAAGCATTAATTATCAGCGATGATTTTAAAAATTTAAATCGCGTGAAAAGACATCAATTAGTCTATCAAGCCTTGGGAGATTTAATGAATGAAAAAATTCATGCTTTGTCTTTAAAGTTATATGATCTTTCTGAGTGGAACGAAATAAAAGGAGAAAAAAAATGAGTGCACAAGAAAAAATAAAAAAAATGATTGATACAAATAAGGTATTGCTTTTCATGAAAGGCGATCGGAAATTTCCTCAATGTGGTTTTTCAGGAATGGCATGCCAAATTCTTGATCATCTTGGAGCAGCTTATGAGACAAATAATGTGCTTGAGGATAATGAAATAAGAGAAGGTGTGAAAATTTTTTCGAACTGGCCAACTATTCCACAACTTTATGTTAATGGAGAATTTATTGGTGGAGCTGACATTATGCGGGAAATGTTTGAATCAGGAGAATTAAAAAAATTATTGGATCAAGTTGGATAAGCTCAAAATTACTGGGGGCAATTCCCTTCAAGGTGAAGTATTTATTTCTGGGGCAAAAAATGCTGCATTGCCTATTCTTATCGCTTCAATTTTAACATCTGAACCATTAAATATTTTTAATGTACCTATTTTAAAAGATATTGAAACTACAATTTATTTGTTAAATTTTCTTGGTGTAGGTGTTCATAAATCAAATGATTCGTTAATTCTATGTGCTGATAAAGTCACCAAAACAGAAGCGCCTTACGATTTAGTAAAAACAATGCGTGCATCCATCCTCGTCCTTGGACCTTTGTTAGCAAGATTTGGTGAGGCTCACGTATCTTTGCCAGGAGGATGCTCTATCGGTGCAAGACCTGTTGATCTTCATATTAAAGCGCTTGAGAAGATGGGAGCCAAAATCAACATACATAATGGCTATATAGAGGCAAGTACAACTCATTTACCTAATAAAAAATTGATAGGGACGAAGATTTTTATGGATCAGGTGTCAGTGACTGGAACAGAAAATATCATGATGGCAGCCACCCTTGCTGAGGGAAGAACTTTGATTGAAAATGCGGCGAGAGAACCTGAAGTTGAAGATTTAGGACATTTGTTAATTCAAATGGGTGCGAAAATAAAAGGCTTAGGCACAGACAATATTCAAATTGATGGTACTTCCTCTCTTCAAGGGACAAATTATAATGTAATGTTTGATCGTATTGAGGCAGGAACATATATGACTGCTGTTGCTGCTGTTGGCGGACAAATAAAACTAAAAAACATCAATGCCTCGAAAATGGAATCTATTATTGAGAAAATCAAAGAATCGGGAGCATTAGTTCATATTAATGATGATCAAATAGAAGTGATTAAAAGTGGCGATAAAATTTTACCCGTGAATATTAGAACCGGCGTTTACCCTTTATTTCCGACTGATATGCAAGCACAGTTTATGGCTTTAAATACGTTAGCTGACGGACCATCTGAAGTAACAGAAACAATTTTTGAAAATCGTTTTATGCATGTTCAAGAGCTTGTTAGAATGGGAGCTAAGATTGATGTAAAAGGAAATACTTCTTTTGTAAAAGGAGTTAGGAATCTTGAAGGTGCAAATGTAATGGCTACTGATCTTCGCGCCTCAGCTTCTCTCGTGATTGCAGGTCTTGCTGCAAAAGGGGAGACTATAATTGAGCGCATATATCACTTAGATCGTGGTTATGAGAGAATTGAGGAAAAATTAAATCAACTTGGGGCAAGGGTAGAGAGAATACAGTAATGATAACTATTGCATTATCAAAAGGAAGAATTTTTAAAGAAACACTTCCACTTTTGGCATCAGCGGGAATTGTTTGTAGTGAAGATCCTGATTCATCTCGAAAGCTGATTCTTAAAACAAATAATCCTAAAATAAGATTATTAATTGTTAGAGCTTCAGATGTTCCAACTTATGTTGAATGTGGTGGAGCTGATTTGGGAATTGCTGGTAAAGATGTTTTAGATGAGTTTATCTCTGCAAACATTTATCAGATATGTGATTTGAGAATTGCACAATGTCGGATGATGGTTGCGGGACCTAAAAATTTTGAATATCAAGAAGCTTTGAAACAAAAAACAAGATTAAAAATTGCAACTAAATATACGAAAATTACAAAAGATTTTTTTTCTAAAAAAGGGATTCATATTGATTTAATAAAACTATATGGATCGATGGAGCTCTCACCGTTAGTTCAAATGAGTGATTTAATTGTTGATTTAGTCAGCTCAGGACAAACGCTGGAAGCAAATAACCTAGTGTCTTATGAAAAAATTTCTGATATTTCATCTCAGTTAATTGTCAACAAAGCATCACTGAAATTGAAATATTTAGATTTACAACCAATTATTGATTCAGTAAAAAGTAACGTTTAAATGAATATTAAGCTTATAAAATTTGGAAGTAATGATTTTTATAAATCGTTAAAACATTCATTGGCTTTTAATGAAGATGATAATTCTGAAATACAAGCTGTTGTGAACAGTATCATTAAAGATATTAAAAATAATGGTGATTCAGCTTTACTCTCTTATACAAAAAAATTTGATCATCTTGAGTCTAAATCTTTATCAGAATTAGAACTGACCAAAGAAAGTCTCAAAGAAGCATATGAATCATTAGATCATTCTACTCAAACTGCACTGAATGAGTCTGCTCAAAGAATTAGAGATTATCATCAAAATCAGATACAGAATTCTTGGGATTATGTTGAAGACGATGGAACAAGGTTGGGTCAAAAGATTACAGCCATTGACTCAGTTGGATTATATGTTCCTGGAGGAAAAGCTGCATATCCATCTTCAGTTCTTATGAATGCCATTCCAGCAAAAGTAGCAGGAGTGAAAAATATAATTATGGTTGTCCCAACTCCAAATGGAGAAAAAAACGCTTTGGTTTTGGCAGCTGCTCATGTAGCGAATGTAGATAGAGTTTTTACTATTGGTGGAGCTCAAGCTGTTGCTGCCCTTGCTTTTGGTACCGAGACAATTCCTCAAGTTGATAAAATTGTTGGCCCTGGGAATGCTTATGTTGCTGAAGCAAAAAGGATGGTATTTGGAACTGTTGGTATAGATATGATTGCTGGACCCTCAGAAATCTTAGTGATAACTGATGGACAGACTAATCCTGATTGGTTGGCTATGGATTTATTTTCTCAAGCTGAGCATGACGAGCTTGCACAATCAATTCTTATTTCCTCAGATAATTCTGTATTTAAAAAAGTTATTAAAAGTATGGAAAAATTAATTGATACAATGCCTAGAAAAAAAATAATACAAACATCGCTTGAAAATCGAGGCTTATTTATAGAGGTAAATAATTTAAATGAAGCTGCAGAAGTTTCAAACTTTATATCTCCAGAGCATCTAGAATTATCCGTTAGTGATCCAGATGATCTAATCCAAAAAATAAAACATGCGGGCGCTATTTTTATGGGAATAAACACTTGTGAGTCAGTAGGAGATTATTGTGCTGGTCCGAATCATGTTCTTCCAACATCAAGAACAGCTAGATTTTCATCACCACTTGGAGTTTATGACTTTCAAAAAAGATCAAGTATTATTAATTTGTCAGCAAAGGCAGCTTCGAGGCTTGGTAAGATTGCTTCAATTATGGCTGAAGGTGAAGGCCTTTTTGCTCATGCCAGATCTGCTGATTATAGAGTGAAAATTGATGACTAAGTTTTGGAGTCACTTTGTATCGAAACTTGATCCTTATATTCCAGGTGAGCAGCCTCAAAAAGAGATTCGATTAAAGTTAAATACCAACGAAAACCCTTTTCCACCCTCACCATTAGTTTTAGATGAGATTACAAATTTTGGTATCGATAAAATTAATCTTTATCCTGATCCTGAATCAAATGAATTATGTGAAGAGATAGCTAAATATCACCATCTATCAAAAGATCAGGTTTTCGTTGGCAATGGCTCTGATGAGATTTTAGCTTTTATTTTTTATGGCTTATTTAAAAATAAAAAAAATCTTTTTTTCCCCAACATTACTTATAGCTTTTACCCTGTATATGCCAAATTATTTGATATTGATTTTAAAACCATACCGTTAGATGATAACTTTGAAATTAATTTATCAGACTATCATCACTCAAATTCTGCAGTGATTTTTCCAAATCCAAATGCACCAACAAGCATCCCCCTGTCGTTAAAAAGCATTGAAAATTTTGTCGCACTGAATGAATCATCAATAATTGTAATTGATGAGGCATATGTTGATTTTGGGACTGAATCAGCCGTCACATTAATCAATAACTTCCCTAATATTTTGGTAACACGCTCCATGTCAAAATCAAGATCATTGGCAGGGCTGAGGGTAGGCTATGCTGTTGGCTCATCAGAATTAATCGATGGTTTAAAAAGAGTAAAAAATAGTTTTAATTCCTACCCGGTTGATCGAATTGCTCAAAAGGCTTCAATAGCATCTTTTAAAGATGATAAATATTTTAAAGAGAAATGTAAGCAAATCATAGAAATTAGAGAAAATTTTTCAACTAACCTGAAAAACTTGGGTTTTCAGGTATTTCAATCAGGAGGAAATTTTATTTTTACCAGACCTCCTAGTAAGAATAATGCCGAAGATCTTTATGTTGCATTAAAAAATTCAGGAATACTGGTTCGATTTTTCAAAGAGCCTAAAATAATTTCATCTTATTTAAGAATAACAATTGGAACATCGGAACAAATGGATTTATTGTTAAGCGAATTAAAAAAATTAATCGATCAGTAGGATTCGGACTCATATTAAGTTAAAATTCATATAAAATTTTCGTAGAAATAATTATGCAAAGAAAATCCACTGTTGAAAGAAATACCAAAGAAACGCAAATTAGTGTTTCACTTAATCTGGACGGTTCTGGAGACAGTAAATTAAATTCAGGCATTGGCTTCTTAGACCATATGCTGGACCAAATTGCACGGCATGGATTATTTGATCTTCAGGTGAATGCAAAGGGTGACCTACATATTGACGCGCATCATACGGTTGAGGATATTGGGATTACTCTCGGTCAAGCTTTCAATCAAGCAATTGGCGATAAAAAAGGTATTACACGATACGGCTATGCCTACGCGCCTTTAGATGAGGCTATGTCAAGAGTAGTGGTCGATATTTCTGGCAGGCCTGGTTTAGTTCTTCATTCTGACTTCAAAAGGGCTATTGTTGGTGAATTCGATGTTGATTTAATTTACGAATTCTTTCAAGGGTTTGTTAATCACGCCCTCATAACCTTGCATATAGACAATATTCGAGGAGACAATGCTCATCATCAAATCGAGACAATTTTTAAGGCTTTTGCAAGAGCACTGAGAACCGCTGTCACAATCGATACCAGACAAGCAGATCAACTGCCATCAACAAAAGGGGCTTTATAGGGTTCATTCATGATAGCCATTGTCGATTATGGAATGGGCAACCTAAGATCCGTTTATAATGCTTTTAGAAAAGTTTCTCCCAACCTAAAAGTTTGTGTTACCTCTGATCAAAAGATAATCCAATCAGCTGACCGAATAGTTTTTCCTGGACAAGGAGCTATGCCTGATTGTATGCGAGAATTAGCAAACAAAAATTTGACTGAGACAATTATTAACGCAGCAAAAAATAAACCTTTTTTGGGAATTTGTATTGGACTGCAGATGTTAAATGATTTTTCTGAGGAGGGAGGGGTTTCAGGCCTTGGGATCATTCCTGGACAGGTGCGTAAATTTAAGACAAAAAATCATTTTAATAAAGTACCTCATATGGGCTGGAATGAGGTTTATCGTAAAAATAATCACTTTATGTGGAATGGCATAAATAATAATGAAAGATTCTATTTTGTTCACAGCTACTTTGTTCAACCAAAAGATCAAAGTATATCTGCCGCTGAAACAATTTATGAACATCCATTTTGTTGTGCAATAAGCAAAGATAATATTTTTGCTGTTCAATTCCATCCCGAGAAAAGTTCTTTGGCTGGACTACAGCTATTAAAAAATTTTACACGGTGGAGTATTTAAACTATGCAAGTTATTCCTGCAATTGATTTAAAAGAGGGGAAATGTGTTCGCCTTAAACAAGGCTTAATGGATCAAGCTACAATTTTTTCAGAACACCCAGCAGAGATGGCAAAACTCTGGAAATCAAAAGGCGCTCGTCGTCTTCATTTAGTTGATTTAGATGGAGCATTTGCTGGACAACAAAAAAATTTATCGATCATTAAAGAAGTAATCCAAGAGATGGGGGATATTCCAATTCAGCTTGGTGGAGGCATTAGAAACCTTGATGCTGTTGAAAACTTAATAAATATTGGTATTGACTCTGTGATTATTGGAACAGCTGCAATAACAAACCCAGGTTTTTTACATGAAGCCTGTTTTGCTTTTCCCGGACAAGTAATTGTTGGGCTTGATGCTAAAGATGGAGAAGTGGCAATTAATGGTTGGGCAAAGTTAACTGGACATAGTGTTTTTGAAATGGCAAAAAAATTTGAAGATTATGGAGTTGCTTCGATTATATATACCGATATTGGTCGAGATGGGATGCTTCAAGGAATAAATATTGATGCGACCGTAAAGCTGGCGGAAAATGGAAATGTACCAATTATTGCAAGCGGTGGTTTATCGGATATTAAAGATATTGAAAATTTATGTGCCGTTGCCAATGTAGGAATCAAGGGGGTGATTGCTGGACGATCTATATATGAAGGCACTTTAGATTTTGAAAAAGCCAATCAACTTGCAGAAATATTGACTGGATAATAACGTGTTAGCAAAAAGAATTATTCCTTGTTTAGATGTGACAGATGGCCGAGTTGTTAAAGGAGTTAATTTTATTGATCTGATTGATGCAGGTGATCCGGTAGAAATTGCAAAAAAATACAATGATCAAGGAGCTGATGAACTTACTTTTCTAGATATCACAGCAAGTTCAGACAATAGAGGACTTATCATTGATATTATTGAGAGAGTTGCTGAGCAGGTGTTTATTCCTTTAACTGTGGGTGGCGGGGTGAGGGAGATAAATGATATTAGAACCCTCTTAAACGCGGGGGCTGATAAAGTGAGTATTAATACGGCTGCAATCCATAATCCCTCTTTAGTATCTCAAGCATCACAAAAATTTGGTTCGCAATGTATTGTGGTCGCCATTGACGCAAAAAAAATGAATAATCATTGGGAGGTATTTACTCACGGTGGAAGAAATCCTACAGGAATTAATGCAGTATCATGGGCAAAAGAAATGGTGAATCGTGGAGCAGGAGAATTATTAATTACAAGCATGGATCGTGATGGTACAAAATCAGGATTTGATAATGACTTAAACTCATTAATTTCATCAGAAGTTGATGTTCCAATTATTGCTTCGGGGGGAGTTGGAAATTTAGATGATCTAGTAAATGGTATTTTAAAAGGAAAAGCTGATGCAGTTTTAGCAGCAAGTATTTTTCACTTTGGAGAATTTACGATTGAAGAGGCAAAAAAACATATGAGAGAAAATTTTATTGAGGTACGCTAATGAAGATTATTGAGCTGATTAAATGGAATGAGCAAGGCTTAGTACCTGCGATTATTCAAGATACATTAACCAATAAAATTTTAATGATGGCCTGGATGAATGAAGATGCATTGGTAAAAACAATTGAAACCAAGCAGTGCTATTTTTTTTCAAGATCAAGAAATAAATTATGGTTAAAAGGAGAGGATTCAGGACACGTTCATCTTGTTGACAGCGTCCAAGCTGACTGTGATTATGATACTCTTTTAATTAAAGTTAATGTTGAAAACAAAATATCATGTCACACTGGAAGAAATTCATGTTTTTACAACCAAGTGACAGATGATGGCGATACAATAATCGATATTGAAGAAATTATAAAAGATCCTAAAGAGATCTATAAAAAATAAAAAAATGAATTACTTAACTGATTTACAAAAAATTATTCAATCTAAAAAAAATGGAGACCCTAATCAGTCTTATACAGCCCAACTTTTTTTTAAAGGATTAGAAGAGATACAAAAAAAATTTGGTGAGGAGGCAATTGAATTAATTATTGCATCGGCTAGCAAAAATAAAACTCAAATCATTTACGAGAGTGCGGATGTTTTATTTCATTTACTGGTTCTTTTAACGGAAAATAATATCTCGATTGAAGAAATTATTGACGAGTTAAAAAAAAGATCAGGTGTGTCAGGTTTAGAAGAAAAATCCAATAGGAAAAAATAATGGATTCATGTATCTTTTGCAAAATCATTAAAAAAGAGATACCTGCAACTATCATTTTTGAAAATGACAAATTTATTGCTTTTAATGACATAAACCCAATAGATAACATTCATTTTTTGATTGTTCCAAAACTTCACATTATTAATCTCATTACCGCAGAAGTTGAAAAGATAGATTTTAATATTTTTGGTGAAATGTTAAAGTTAGCCGCAGTTTTGGCAAAAGAACAAGGACTGGAAGGATTTAGAACAATGATCAATTCAGGAAAAAAAGGTGGGCAAGAAGTTTTTCACATTCACTTTCATGTTTATGGTGGCGGTAATCATTTGAAGAAAATTTAAGGAGCTTGATATGCCTGGAATAAAAGAGTTATTAGTAATCTTGGTTGTTGTATTAATTATATTTGGTGCAGGCCGATTAAAAAATATTGGTAAGGACTTAGGTGTTGCTATTAAGAATTTCAAAGATGGGCTCTCGGATCAATCTGATAAAAAAAAATAATTAATGTTTGATTTTTCTTTTTCAGAGTTTGTTTTATGCGTAATAGTTTTTGTTATTTTTGTTAATCCAAAAAAAATACCTGAATTTGGAAGAATGTTGGGGCGAGTTTTAAAAAAAACTAATACCTTATTTTTTGATGTCAAAGAAGAAATTTATCGAGAGGAAACTTTCAAAAAGTTAAAAAAAATCGAAAAAGAGATTTTTTCAAAAAATGAAAAATAAATTTAGTTATCTTAATCATTTTTTCATTTTAAAAAAAGTATTAATAAGAGTATTAGCTTTCTTTGCTTTTGTTTTTTCCATTTTGTTTTATTTTCATGATCTTGTTTTTATTTTTTTTTCACAGCCATTACAATCCTCTTTAGAAAACACACACGGTGAAGTCATAGCAACTCAACTTTTATCTACATTTGTTGTTCCTCTTAAGCTTTCAATGTTATCTACCTTTTATTTAATTTTCCCTTATGTTATTGGTGAAATTTGGTTTTTTATCAAACCAGGACTTTATGAAAATGAAAAAAAATTTATAAAAAAAATCCTAATGATCAGCATGCTACTAGTGTTTGTTGCGTTTGGTTTTTGTTTTTACTTAGTCTTCCCTCAGGTTATTTTGTTTTTTATCAATTTTGCACCCGAAGGTTTAAGTTTAAAAATTGATATCAATTTCTATCTTGAGCTTTTAATAAATTTGATCTTTGCATTTACCGTCGCTTTTCAAATTCCAATTATTGTTTTATTCCTCACTCATTTAAAGATTATGAGTATTACAAAACTCAAAAAAATGCGCCCATATATTTATGTCTTTACATTCATTTTAGGAGCTGTTTTAACTCCACCAGATGTTCTTTCACAAATTTTATTGGCACTCCCCATGATTTTTTTATTTGAGTTTGGTTTATTTATTTCAAACTTTTTTAAAAAAATATAGAGATAAGTGAATTCTTCCTTGTTTTTAATGGACTAATTTTTGTATAATGATACCTCTTCAAATCTTAGTTGTTTCTCAAGAGGAAATTAATGTCCAAAAAACATAATGGTTTTGACAAAGACCGAAGGAAATTTTTGTTGACAGCTACAGCTGTGACAGGTGCAGTAGGTATTTCTGCCGCAGGTATCCCTTTTGTAACAAGTATGAAACCCAGTGAGAAAGCTAAGGCTGCTGGAGCATCTGTTGCTGTGGATACCAGTAAAATTGAAAAGGGCACTTTGTTGACTACGGAGTGGCGAGGACAGCCTGTATGGATTCTTAATCGAACTGAAGATATGGTGAAGGGTCTATCGAAGATGGAAACTAATTTAGCTGACCCGCAACTCAAGGTGACTTCACAACAACCAAAATATTGCCAAAACCCCACAAGATCAATCAAGTCGGATCTACTGGTTGTGGTTGGAATTTGTACACATTTAGGATGCTCTCCAACCGCAAAACTTCAGCCAAAGGGAGATATGGGCGATAATTGGACGGGTGGATTCTTTTGTCCATGCCATGGATCAAAGTTTGATTTAGCGGGTCGGGTTTATAAAGGTTCACCAGCACCAACCAATTTAGTAGTTCCTCCTCATAAGTATATTGATGAAAAAACAATTTTAATTGGCGAAGATCAAAAGGATGAAGCGTAATGGATAGAAAGACCAATCTGATGACTTGGATAGATGAGAGGCTCCCAGTCTCATCATTCATCAAAAATCATCTAACCCAATACTATGCTCCTAAAAACTTTAATTTTTTGTATTTTTTTGGCGCTCTTGCCATCGTACTTTTTGCACTTCAAATCTTAACAGGTATCTTCTTGACAATGCATTATAAGCCAGACGCTTTACATGCGTTTGCCTCTGTAGAATATATTATGAGAGATGTCTCTTTTGGCTGGGTTATCAGATATATGCATTCCACCGGAGCATCATTATTTTTTGTTGTAATTTATATGCATATGTTTAGGGCTATTATATATGGCTCTTACAAACAACCTCGAGAATTACTGTGGATATTCGGTGTGTTGATATTTTTATTATTGATGGCTGAAGCTTTTTTTGGCTATCTTTTGCCATGGGGGCAAATGTCTTATTGGGGTGCGCAGGTTATTGTTAATCTCTTTGCAACTGTTCCTTTCATCGGCCCTGATTTAGCTGAGTGGGTAAGAGGAGATTATCTCGTATCCGACGCTACATTAAATCGTTTTTTTGCATTTCATGTCATTGCTCTTCCTTTGGCATTAGCAGGACTGATCTTCCTTCATTTGGCAGCCCTTCATTCGGTGGGTTCAAATAATCCAGATGGGATTGAAATTAAGCAAACTAAAGATAAGAAAACCGGAATACCTCTTGATGGGATCCCATTTCATCCCTACTACACTGTTAAAGACCTTATTGGTTTGACAGTTTTTCTAATAGTATTTACTGCAATCATTTTTTTCATGCCGGAAGTAGGAGGTTACTTTTTGGAACATAATAATTTTGTTCCCGCAGATCCATTAGTGACACCAGCACATATTGCTCCTGTTTGGTATTTCACTCCATTTTATTCTATTCTGAGAGCAGTGCCACCTATCTTTAATAGCCAGTTTCCAGGAGTTGCTGCGATGGGGGCAGCAGTATTGATATTATTTGTCGTTCCATGGTTGGACAAAAGTAAAGTTAAATCGATTAGATACAAAGGTGCTTTGTATAAAAAATGGTTAGCTGCCTTTGTTCTAAGTTTTTTGATTTTAGGCTATTTGGGAACTGTACCTTCAAATATTTGGGGACAAATTCCAAACTTTATTCCATTCTTAGGCGGGCTTGATTTGGCTACTTTTGTGGCGCGAATATTTACGATTGTTTATTTTTCATTTTTTGTTCTTATGCCTTTTTACAGTAAAAAAGACAAGACCAAGCCAGTGCCAAAAAGGGTTACATATTAATGAAAAAAAACTCTCTTATTTTATTAATGTTTCTATTTCCTTTATTTACAATGAACCATTCTTTTGGCGCAGACGGATCTTTTCATTTAGATAACGCAAAAATTGATTTAGATGATCAACAATCATTACAACGGGGGGCAAGAAATTTTATCAACTACTGTTTAAACTGTCACAGCGCAAATTATATGCGTTATAACAGACTCCAAGATATCGGCCTGTCAGAGGATGAAATTAAAAAAAATCTTTTATTTACCGCTGATAAACCAGGCGAACTTATGAATATTTCTATGGATAGTGTTGAAGCAAAAAAGTGGTTCGGTGCTAACCCTCCAAATTTGACAGTTACGGCACGCTCAAGAGGTAAGGACTGGATTTATACTTATCTTCGAACTTTTTATGTTGATGATTCCAGGGAGCTGGGTTGGAATAATCTTGTTTATCCAAATGCAGCAATGCCACACGTTTTATGGGAGCTTCAGGGTACACAGGTCTATAAAGATAATCATTTATCTTTATTGAAAGCTGGCATATTATCCGAACAAGAGTATGATCAGTTCGTTTTGGATACAACAAATTATATGGTTTTTATGGCTGAACCAGCAAAATTGGTGAGGCATAAAATAGGTTACTTTGTCTTAGGATTTTTGGTAATTCTTTTGATTTTAGTAATTAATTTAAAAAGAGAATTTTGGAAAGATATTAAATAATTATGATGAAGTTATACTCACACTCAACAGATCCATTGAGTCACAGATGTAGAATTGTGTTGTTTGAAAAAGGCATGGATTTTGAGGTTATCGATGTTGACCTTGATAATAAGCCAGATGAATTAACAACCCTAAGTCCTTATGTGGATACACCAGTTTTAATTGAAAGAAATTTAGTTTTAACTGATCCGAATATCATTAACGAATATATTGATGAGAGATTTCCGCATCCACAGCTCATGCCACCTGATCCAATTATGAGAGCTCGTGCAAGATTATTCTTAAAAGACTTTGAAAATCAGCTTTTTATTCATATGATTGATTTAGAGTCGGGCGATGACACAAAAAAAACAAAGGCTAAAAAAATTATTACTGAAGGATTGCTTCAATTAGTTCCAATTTTGAATAAACAACCTTATCTTTTGTATGATGAATATTCCATGTTAGATGTTGCTATGACCCCTCTTCTTTGGCGTTTAGATCATTATGGAATTAAATTACCAGCAAGTGCTAAGCCTCTTATGAAATATGCAGACTCATTATTTTCTCGTCCTTTGTTTGATGAAGCATTAACTCCTGCTGAAAAGGCAATGAGATCATAATAAATTAGTTTGATGGATTTAAAAAAGCCATATCTGATAAAAGCTATTTATGATTGGTGCTCTGATTACGATCAGACACCATTTATTATTGTTAACCCAATTAAACGGTCGATTATTCCGAAACATTTAACAAAAATTAATGAGATTACTTTGAATATCTCCCAATCCGCTACAAAAAATCTGCATATGGGTAAAGAAACAATTTCATTTTCAGCGAGATTTAACGGGGTTGAAGAATCTTTAAATATATTTTACTCTGAGATCGCTGGTATTTTTTCTAAAGAATCACAAGACGGTCTTTTTTTTGATAAATTATCATTCGATGAAGAGGTTCAAAGAGGTGTTGGTATAAATAAAGATATTCAGGACACTGCCTCTCTATCACCAACAACAAAGTCTCAATTAAACAAAAAATCTCATTTAAAAATCATTAAATAAATTTAGTAAATTAATTATTCAACTTTTATTAAAAAGTTGGTATAGTATCGTTCTTTTCTCATTGCCGGATTAGCTCAGATGGTAGAGCAGCGCACTTGTAATGCGAAGGTCGTCAGTTCGATTCCGACATCCGGCACCATCATTTTAAATTAAGATTGTATTTTTTTATTTATACCATGTTATTAAGGTATAAAAAAAGTTACATAAACCCTTATTTTTGTTTGACATTTCGCCAATTTAAATGGATAATTTCGGGTTCGGTTGGGAGGGGTGGCCGAGTGGTTAAAGGCGACGGACTGTAAATCCGTTCTCTCTGAGTACGTAGG
>JAURED010000003.1:24761-95516 GCA_030827595.1 Burkholderiales bacterium | reverse complement strand
TGACCTTCGGGTTATGAGCCCGACGAGCTGCCAGACTGCTCCACCCCGCGATCGAATAAATCACCACCAAATTATTATTTTCTGAGTGATTTTGGCACCCGTAGTGCCAAAGAAGCGAAACTATATCAGGTTTAAAACTACCTTGTCAAACACTTTATCGCTATTTTTTTATATTTTTTTGTTAACAGTTTGTAACAAAAATGAAGTTTACTTTGCTATAAATTTATTCACTTTATTCACATACCCAATTGGGTCTTCAAGTTGTCCGCCTTCCGCCAAGATTGCTTGATCAAAAATAACTGAGGCGTAATCACTAAATAATTGATTTTCATCAACTTTTTCTAATTTTTTAATTAATTCATGATTCGGATTAATCTCTAAAATGGGTTTACTTTCGGGTGTATTTTGTCCCGCTGCTTTTAAAATCCGCTCTAGATTTCCAGAAATATCATGTTCGCCCACCACTAGACATGCCGGAGAATCCGTTAAACGATGCGTCACTTTGACGTCTTTAACTTTTTCACCTAATGTTTTTTTAATACGCTCAATGATGCCTTTGGCTTGTTTTTCTATTTTTTGCTTTTCTGCTTTTTGGTCTTCATTATCTAATTTACCAAGATCTAGGTCACCTTTGGCGATTGACTGAAGCTTTTTCCCATTGTATTCATATAAACTGGACACAAGCCATTCATCCACACGATCGCTCAACAATAAAACTTCGATGTCTTTTTTCTTGAAGATTTCCAGATGTGGGCTGTTTTTTGCGGCTTGATGTGAGTCTGCCGTAATAAAATAAATTGCCTCTTGCCCTTCGGGCATATTCTTTATATACGCATCTAAACTTACCTTTTGCTGGTCTGTCTTTGAGGTCGCAAAACGAAGTAATTTTGCAATATTTTCTTTATTTGCAAAATCTTCAGCTGGTCCTTCTTTTAAAACTTTGCCAAATTGATCCCAAAAGATTTGATAATCATCCGGTTGTTTATCGGCCATAGCTTGCAAAGATGTGAGTACCCGTTTGGTGACTCCGGATTTTATGGTGTCTACGAGGGGGCTATCCTGAAGTATTTCTCTGGAAACATTTAACGATAAATCTTGGGAATCAATCACTCCTTTCACAAAGCGAAGATATTGAGGAACAAGCTTCTCATTGGCATCCATTACAAATACTTTACGCACATACAGCTTAATTGAATTTTGATTGTCTCGATCATATAAATCAAATGGAGCCTTCTTCGGAATAAATAACAATGAGGTGTACTCTGTTTTTCCCTCCACACGGTTGTGATAATAAGCAAGCGGTTCATCAGAGTCATAAGATAATGACTTATAAAACTCTTCATACTCTTTTTTCTTGATATCAGACTTATTTCGTGTCCAAATCGCATTGGTATTATTTATCGTCTCCAGTTCGCTTGACTTAACCATCTCCTCTTTTTTCATTTCTGTTTTATACATTTGAATCGGGATAGAAATATGATCCGAATATTTGCGAATGATGGATTGAAGTCTCCATGCGTCGAGAAACTCATGTTCCTCATCTTTCAATTTTAAAAACACCGTTGTACCCCTTGAGTCTTTTTTGATTTCATCAATCGTAAACTCACCATCCGCTTGAGAAGTCCAGCGATAAGCTTGATCATGGCCCGCTTTAAGAGTTTCCACCACAACTTCTTTCGCAATAATAAAAGAAGAATAAAAACCAACCCCAAATTGCCCAATTAAATTTGCATCTTTTTTAGTATCGCCTGATAAATTCGCAATGAATTCTTTTGTGCCTGAACGTGCAATCGTTCCCAAATTATTGATCAAGTCCTCTCGATCCATGCCAATGCCGTTATCAGCAATGGTGAGTGTTTTTGAAGAGGTATCATAATCAACGATGACCTTCAATTCTGAATCGTTGCCATATAACTTATCGTTATCAAGCGCTTGAAATCTTAATTTATCCGTCGCATCACTTGCGTTAGAAATCAACTCTCTTAATGCAATTTCTTTATTACTGTATAAAGAATGAATCATAAGATTGAGAAGTTGTTTCACTTCAGTTTGGAAATTTAGCTTTTCTGTTTTAGACATAACTTTTATTTTAAATAATTAATAATGATTAATAGTGGGGGTAAATTCTAAATTTTCAAGCTTTAAGAATTTTTTTTTGCGCCTCAAAAGCTAAATGGAATCCCATGGTTGCCGTGACCATAACGGAGGATCCATAGCCAGAACAGCTTAAGTTGTTGGAAAAGTCGTCGCAGATATCTGGTTTGATGACTTGCTCGTTAGAAAAAACTGAAGGAATGCCTAATTTTTTTTTAGAGGGGTGTCTTTTTTTTAACACTTTTCTTAATTTTGCTAATAGCGGATCACCAAAAGTTTCAAATAAATCTGCTGTTTTAATCATCGACGGATTTTTTCTTCCCCCCGCTCCACCAGACATCAAAAGATTGATTTTTTTTCTTAAGCAATGCTCAACCAATTCAACCTTTACTGAAAACTGATCAATGGCATCGATGACAACATCCATGTCTTTATGAATCAGTGTTTCTATATTGTCTGCATCCAGATACTGATCTATCAAATGAAGTTTACAATCTGCATTTATGTGAGTAACTCTTTCTGCTAGGGCTCGGATTTTAGACATGCCCACATTATGCTCATAGGCTTGAATTTGACGATTGATATTGGATGCCACAAGATGGTCCATGTCAATTAAAGTTAGTTCGCCAAAACCTTGGCGCACCAAACTTTCAACCACCCAAGAGCCAACACCCCCCAAACCAATCACACAAATATGACTATGACTAATTTGCTCAAATTGATTTTTTCCGAGTAAATTTTGTGTACTTAAAAAATTATCTTTGTTTGATGGCATCGTTATTTTTCAAGAATGACCACAGCACTGGCAATGCTTTTTTCATCTGAAATAGATAAGTGATAACTGATAATGTGTTGTTGTTTCAAGTAAGCATTGATTTTTTTATCCAAAACCAAATAAGGTTGGCCTATTGAATTATTGGTGACCTGAATTCCATGAAATGAGACAGGATGTCGAAATCCAATACCTAAGGCTTTTGAAAAAGCTTCCTTAGCTGCAAATCTTTTTGCCAAAAATTGAATATGATTTTTTTTACCACTAAAAATTGCAAACTCCTCTGCATTCAGAATTCTTCTTGCAAAATGATCGCCAAATTTGTCGTAAATTTTTTTTATTCGCTCGATCTCAACGACATCATTTCCAATCCCAAAAATCATGCTATGTCCCAATTAAAGATTTCATTTTCTTGATCGCGTTATCCCAACCAATGAATAATGCTTCAGCAACAATCGCATGGCCTATATTCAGCTCATCAATATGTTTCACTGCAGTCATGGCGGAGACATTAGTATAGTTTAATCCATGACCTGCATTAACGATCAAATGATGCTGAGCTGCATATTCGGCCATCCTCTTTATCTTTTCAAGCTCTAATTGTTGTGGTTTCCCATGAGAATCCGCATAATGCCCGGTATGCAGCTCAATCACGGGAACCTGCATCTTAATGGCTAAATCAATCGCTTCCCTATCCGGAGCAATAAACAATGACACCCTAATGTCATGGTCAGCAAGTTCATGCACAATTGTTTTGATCTGAGGGTAATAATTTTTAAGATCCAAGCCTCCCTCTGTCGTCCTCTCCTCTCTTCTTTCTGGGACAATACAAACGTCTTCAGGCATAATTTCTAAAGCAATCTTTAACATTTCCTCTGTTGCCGCCATTTCTAGATTCATTTTTGTTTGAATTATGGGTTTTAAATCAAATAAATCTTGATCTTGCATATGTCTGCGGTCTTCTCTGAGATGCAAAGTAATGCTATCCGCTCCGGATGATTCAGCAATCTTTACTGCATCTACAATACTTGGGTAAGACGTTCCCCGTGCTTGTCGAATTGTTGCAATATGATCAATATTTACCCCGAGCTTCATTTTCTTTCCATTTCATTTTTTAAAAATAATTCTTTAGTTTTTAATGTCTCATTGCCCATGTAAAAATTTATTAGATAGCGCATTAATGATTTACTCTCTTTCACTGTTACTGGATCTTGATAATCATCGTTGGCCATATCCAGTAACGTTTTGCCTCTCAATTTAATTCCATGATTGGTTTTATCTAATAAAGAGGCGCCATACTCTGCTTCAAATCTATATAGTTGATCGGCCATAATTTCATTTTCATCCTCGTCCACTAAAAGTTTGACTTGATACCCAAGCTCTTCAAGTAATTTGATCTCAAAACGTCTTAAAATTTTTTCATAATCTTTTGATGATGATAGCTGATGAAGACAACTATGGTAAAAATTAAAAAAATTTTGTACAGGCTCGTCCTTTGGCAGCAACTTGATTAAAAGCTCGTTCATATAAAATCCACAAACTAATCCTTGCTCTTGTAATCCGAGATATTTTGAAGTCCATTCAACACTAAATAAAGTTTTTAAATCGCCGCTCCCAGACCAAGTTCCTTGAACTTGTTGAAAAGGTTGCAGATAGCCTCTAAGTAAAGATCGGGGTCTTCTGGCGCCTTTAGCCAATAAGGATAATCTTCCATAATGTTCGGAAAATACCTCAACTAAAAGACTGGTTTCTTTGAAGGGATAGGTGTGAAGAATATAAATATTTTGTTCATCAAAACGCATTTCATTATATTCCTAATGACTTTAAAGCTCTTGCATCATCAAACCAATTTTTTTGTACCTTGACCCAAACTTCTAACCAGACTTTAGAGCCAAATAATTTTTCCATATCCCTTCGCGAATCTGAGGATATTCTCTTGAGTTTTTCGCCATTTTTTCCAATCAGTAATGGCTTTTGACTATCTTTGTCGACTAAAACCGATGCAAACACTCTTCTTAAATTGCCTGTGGTCTGAAAATCATCTATTTCCACTGCAATAACATAGGGAAGCTCATCTCCAGTTAAACGAAAGATTTTTTCGCGAATAATTTCAGCTGCTAAAAATCGTTCATTTTTATCAGTAATTTCATCCGCATCAAAAATAAACGGTTGCTGTGGAAGAAATTCCCGAATTTCATCGAGAATCACTTGTTGGTTATCTTTGAGTTTAATAGAGGCAGGGATAATTTTTTTAAAAAAACTGAGCTCTGTATTGAGTTTTATTAACTCCAAGATCTGATTCTTATTTTTAATTTTATCAATTTTGTTGATTAGATTTATGACCGGGACACTTTTTGGGATTTGATTTAATAGTTTTTTTTCAACCTCATTTAATTCCTCAGGCTCAGACATAAAAATAACTAAATCGACATCATGCATAACGGTAGTTACAGATTTATTCATTCTTTTATTCATTTCATTTAAGAACTTGTGTTGATAGCCGGGCGTATCAACAAATATATATTGTGTATTCTCTACAGTATGAATTCCTAAGATCTGGTTTCGCGTTGTTTGTGCTTTTCTGGAGGTGATGGACAGTTTCTGACCAAGAATAAAATTGAGCAAGGTAGACTTGCCAACATTAGGTTGACCTATGATTGCTACCTTGCCGCATCTTTGATCCATCATGTTAATTTTTCTTTTACCAATGGGATGGTAATGGTAGCGGCTTCTTGTTCTGCTGTGCGTCTTGAGGGGCCTGAAGCTTCAGCCGATAGACTTAATTGTTGAACCGAACATCTGACAATAAATTCCTGAGCATGCGCCTCACCTTTAATTTCAATCACCTCATACTTTGGAAGCATTAATTTTTTAGATTGCAAAAGTTCTTGTAATGCCGTTTTTGAATCCTTATCAATTCTCGCTGGATTGATTTGATCTAACCAATCATTAAAGTTATTGAGTATGAATTTTTGTGCAGGCGCTAGACCTCCATCTAGATATAATGCGCCAATAATCGCTTCAAAACAGTCTGCAAGAATAGAAGGTCTTCTCCATCCCGCACTTTTTAATTCACCCTCACCAAGCAGAATAAAGTCACCTAACTTTATTTTTGAAGCCACTTCTGCCAAAGCGCTTGCTTTGACCAATGTGGCCCTGAGTCGACTTAAATCGCCTTCAGGTAAATTGGGAAATTTTTTAAATAAAGACTCTGCAATCGTGAAATTCAGAATGCTGTCACCAAGAAATTCCAGACGTTCATTATTTTCCCCATCATAACTTCGATGCGTTAAAGCTTTTTCTAGTAACTTGGGGTCTTTAAAAGAATAATTTAATAATTCAATTAACTGTTTTATTGTCAAATCATCCATTATCTAATCCAAGAACCTATACGATTGAAATCATTAAAGTTTAACCAAATCACAAAAGCTTTACCCACTAGCAAATGATCTGGGACAAATCCCCATACCCGACTGTCAGATGAATTATCTCTATTATCTCCCATAGCAAAATAATGACCTTCAGGGACCGTGAATTCGATAGTTTCTGATGGGATGTCATGAATCAAAATTGAATGACTCAGGTTATTATTTGTTTCTAAAAATTCTTTGGCTTTTAGACTCAAGTCTGCATTAAGCTGATACTCATACTCTCCCAAATAAGATTGTGACAATTCTTGGTTATTGATAAATAATTTTTTGCTCTCATAGCGGATGGTATCGCCAGGAACACCAATGACCCTTTTAATATAATCAATGGAGGGATCTTTGGGGTAATGAAACACAAAAACATCGCCCCTTTGTGGCGATCCAATTTTATAAATTAATTTATTAAATACCGGTAATCTCAATCCGTAAGCAAATTTATTAACTGCAATAAAATCACCCGCAATTAATGTCGGCATCATAGAACCTGATGGAATTTTAAATGGCTCAATGAGGAAGGTTCTAATGACAAAAACTAACAATAGAATGGGGAAAAATTCTCGGGCAATTTTTATTACCCTTAACAGCCATGACTGTGATGAGGTCAGTGAAATTTTAAAAAAAATATCAACTAACAAAATTAAGCCAAATATAAAGGTTGACGCCATTAAGATGCTTGCAAAAATCATTTCTCATCCACTTTCAAAATCGCTAAAAACGCTTCTTGAGGTATTTCAACATTACCCACTTGTTTCATTCTCTTTTTTCCTTCTTTTTGTTTTTCTAACAATTTTCTCTTTCTACTCACATCACCACCATAACACTTTGCCAAAACGTTTTTTCGCATAGCTTTTACTGTCTCACGAGCAATAATATTCGCTCCAATTGCTGATTGAATAGCTACATCAAACATTTGCCTTGGAATCAATTCTCTCATTTTAGCAGCTAGATCTCGCCCTCTATATTTACTATTTAATCGATGCACAATGGTGGATAGCGCATCGACTCGCTCACCATTGACAAGAATATCTAATTTAACCAGATCAGAAGCTCTAAATTCTAAAAAATCATAATCCATGGAGGCATATCCTCTCGAGACAGATTTTAACTTATCAAAAAAATCCAATACCACCTCATTTAGTGGGATTTCATAAGTTAGCATCACCTGCCTCCCCAAGTATTGCATATTTTTTTGCTCCCCCCTCTTTTCATTAGCTAGAGTCATCACGGGTCCAACATAATCTTGAGGCATTAAAATATTTAAGGTAATGATAGGTTCACGAATTTCCTCAATGGTTGAGAGATCAGGAAGTTTTGATGGATTTTCAATTTGTTTTATATCCCCATTTTTCAACAATAACTCATATACCACTGTTGGTGCAGTAGTAATCAGTTCCATCTCGTATTCTCTTTCCAACCTTTCTTGAATAATATCCATATGCAATAGGCCTAAAAATCCGCATCGAAACCCAAACCCAAGCGCACTTGAATTTTCTGGTTCAAAATGTAACGAAGCGTCATTTAAGCTTAACTTTTCAAGCGAGGTTCTGAGCGCCTCAAATTGATTAGACTCGACCGGATATAGGCCGGCAAACACTTGAGGTTTGATTTCTCTAAATCCTGGTAGTGGTGATTGTGCTGGTTTTGCCGTATGGGTAATGGTATCTCCCACTTTAGCTATTGCTAATTCTTTGATTCCAGCAATCACAAAACCCACTTCACCCGCCTCAAGTTTTTCTTTAATTAATGGTTTGGGTGTAAAAACACCAACTTGATCAGCATTAAAATATCGTCCATTCGACATTAAGGTAATTTTGTCTTTTGTCGTTAACACACCTTCGACAATTCGAACCAGCATCACCACGCCAACATAATTATCAAACCATGCATCAATAATTAATGCTTGGAGATTATTTTTTGGGTCGCCTTTAGGAGGAGGAACAAACGAGACTATTTTTTCTAATATGTCTGGAATTCCGAAACCCGTTTTTGCCGAGCAAGGAATTGCATCTGATGCATCAATACCAATGACATCCTCTATTTCACCTTTAACCCGCTCAGGATCCGCTGAAGCCAGATCAATTTTATTGAGCACGGTAAAGACTTCGACATTTTGATCTAGAGCCGTGTAGCAATTGGCGACCGTTTGCGCTTCAACTCCTTGTGAAGCATCAACCACCAATAATCCGCCTTCACAGGCTGCCAGTGAGCGACTGACCTCATAAGTAAAATCAACATGACCAGGGGTATCAATTAAATTTAAAATATAGTCTTGTCCATTATTGGCTTTATATTTCAAAGTCACTGTTTGAGCTTTAATGGTAATCCCTCGCTCGCGCTCAAGATCCATCGAGTCTAAAACTTGGTCATCCATTTCTCGTTCTTCTAGACCCCCACATGACTGGATTAAGCGATCGGCTAGTGTAGATTTACCATGGTCAATGTGAGCAATAATTGAAAAGTTTCTAATATTTTTTTGCATGAAAGTTTAATAATATGAACAAATAAAGGCGCCTACGCGCCTTTGATTGTGTGATTTTACCCTAATCAATTCTAATTGGTTATTTTAATTGGAACGTAAAGCGTATCCCCGTTACGATAAACCAATAAAGCAATCGTTTTTCCTTTTGCAATCTTTTTAATGGCTTGATTAAACGATTGTGCTGATGTGATTGGATTATTATTTAACCCTAAAATCACATCACCTTGTCTAATCCCAGCATTCAGCGCAGCATCAGCAGCTTCGACGACTAAAATACCCGCATTTTCTTTGATTTGCTTTTTCTGCTGTGGTGTCAAATCTTTCACCACCAATCCAATTCTATTTTTCTTTGCTTGTTCAGAATTTTTTCGCGCAACCACCATGTCATCAGTCGGCATTTCACCAATGGTGATGGTTAAACTTTGCTCTTTTCCTTGTCTTAAGATGACTACAGCCACTTCTGTATTTGGCTTTGTTGCAGAAACAAATTTTGGTAAATCTGAGGATGTTTTAATATCTTTTTCATTAAACTTTAAAATAACATCACCCGGTTTAAGGCCACCTTTATCCGCTGGAGACTCTTTTTCCACCCCAGCAACTAAGGCGCCTTGGGTTGTTTTCATTCCAAATGATTCTGAAAGTTCTTTGCTAATTTCTTGTATGGCAATTCCTAGCCAACCTCTTGAAACTTTTCCATCTTTTTGGAGCTGCTCAGCCACATTAATGGCCACATCAATCGGAATTGCAAACGAGAGTCCCA
The DNA here is from genome assembly GCA_030827595.1 of Burkholderiales bacterium. Classification (GTDB taxonomy): domain Bacteria; phylum Pseudomonadota; class Gammaproteobacteria; order Burkholderiales; family Methylophilaceae; genus BACL14. The sequence goes on along the minus strand of JAURED010000003.1, from coordinate 85,983 downwards.
TATAACCCCCAGTTCTTGAATATATTTGAGAATTAATCCCTACAACTTCACCTACAGTATTAAATAATGGTCCACCTGAATTACCAGGATTAATTGCTACATCGGTTTGAATAAAAGGCACATAATTTTCTTGTGGTAAATTTCTTCCCAACGCACTAACAACTCCAACCGTCATGGTGCTTTCCAGACCAAAAGGTGAGCCAATCGCCGCCACCCACTCTCCAACTTTGAGTTTTGAAGGGTCGCCAATAGTTACTTTGGGTAGATTGTCTGCCTTAATTTTTAAAACCGCCACATCCGTCCTTTTATCAACGCCAAGCACCTCAGCTTGAATTTCTCTCTGATCATTCAATTTAACTATAACCGTGTCTGCATCATTTACGACATGCGCATTTGTGATCACAATCCCTTTGCTATCAATAATGAAGCCTGAACCGGTTCCCATAACCTGCTTTTCCTGTGGAGCTGCATTTCCATTCGGAGGAATTCCCCCCGGGAAACCAGGTATACCAAATCGCTTAAAAAACTCCTGCAAATGTTCATCGTATGGGAAAGGCGGCGTGTTGCCTGCTGGCGTCACGGTATTTTTTATAGAGGTAATATTTACAACTGTTTTTCCTTGATTTTCAGCAAGCTCGGTAAAGTCAGGAAGAGTTAATGCATTGCTGATTATCGGGATTAACATGACACAAAATGAAATTAAAGTTTTAAAGCATTTCATAAAAAAAACATCTCCTAACTAAACTTATTTACTGATTGTAAGATTCAAATCCAAGCCAGAGGATTTTGTAAACTTTCGGCTTATTAAAATCCCAAAAAAAATACCAAAAATTGCTCCCAATAAGGAATAGCCCACACCATTTAAATAATATTGTGCCAATGATAAAAAAAACAAGAGTGACAGGAGCGGAACAAAATAAATCATTAAAGAAATTTTTAAAAGCTTTCTTTCATCATAATGAATATTGACGATGTCACCTTGTTTTACCTCAATATTATTATCAACCGCGATTAAATCACTTTTATGATTCAAAAATTTCCCCCACAGGGAGTTACCACAACCTTGATTTTTTCCACATAAACCACAAGGTTGATCGCGGTATGACTCTAAAAAAATTTTAGAGCTCGTAATCTTCACCACAATTCCTTTGTCACTCATTACTTAAATTAACGTTATCTGTTAAACGAGTCAAAGTAGTCATTGGAACAGCGCCGACTGCCATGATCTGATAACCTTGTTTATATTTAGCATGAATATTATTGGAACCCTTTCGAGTCGAACCAGTTTGCGGTTTTTGATTCTTAGGAACGGGGTGGATAAAGACTGAAATGTAGGATAAGCCGTCAGTGAATACGATTTGGTGGGCAATCGCATTCAACCCTGAGTAACGTTTGGCATTGTAACTCACCTCTTCAAAACCTTGGGGTAGTTGTTCAACACTCCAAAATTTTCGGACAGATTGTGATAATTGATTTTCTTCATTAATAATATATTTTTTTTGAGGATCAAGATTTGGACGGAACCAACTCACATCCTCATTAGAAAGAAATTCTAAATTTGCAAAAGATATGTTTTCAATGGTTTTTTGATTATTATCAATCACCATTAATTTAAGAGGTAAGCTGGTCTCATCATCAAGCCATAAATGATAATTAAAACGATATTGATCTTTTGGGCTCAGCACAAACATTGTCGATGGTCGATTCGCCACTCGGAACGGTCCCCCATCAAAAATAGAATAATTTTCTTTTAACTTTTCAACACTGGTTGGAAAAATATTAGGAAACAGACGAGCATTTTTTTTTCTCTTGATTAGAATCTTGTCATGATCATTGTCGTATAAAACCGCATCTGTTTGATGCATCAATAATAAATTAGGTGCTCCATCGATCTTTTCAATTTTTAAAAATTCTTCATTTTTGTGGTAAACATGAATCATCCGCGTTGAGTTTATATCTTGTTTTTCATCAACCGTATTTAGTATCCCTGAATAGCAGAGGTTTTGACTTGCAAGAGATGCTTTATTAATTTTTTCCCAAAGATCCGACTCAGTGGCAGCCATCCCTGAAAAAGAGACAAGTAGAAGAAATAGGAGTCTAAACATACTAAATATTAGACTGATATCCAGCTTCTAAATAGTAATTTGGATTTCGTGTTGTATTTGAAAAATGATCTTCAATAATTTCAAGAGATACATCGTCAGACGCTAAAAAATCATTTGACGAAAAATTATTAGAGGATGCATTGAAATAAAAATTTGCGGCCCATGATATAACAAAAGCAATTACAAGCCCCAATGTAAACACAAGCACATATTTCTTATAATCAAAACTTACTGATGATTGATTAGATCTAAAGAAACCATTATTAAACTGAGTAGGTTCATTATTAATTTTTGACATAATTTTTGAAGTCAGCATAGGGTCAACTTCTGAATATTCATTATTTAGCACATCGCTAATCATTTGATATGTTTTATATTTTGATAAAGCACTAGGATTTTTTGCTAGCTCATTGAGGCTGATATCAAGATCTTTACCTTTCAATTCATTATCAAAAATTGATGATACTCTTTCAGACATTTAATTTAATTCCTTACGTAATAATCGCATAATCTTTACCATCTTTTATTAGATGTTTCAATTAAGGGTTTTAATTTTTCTGCAATCGATTCCCGAGCTCTAAAAATTCTCGAACGGACTGTTCCGATTGGGCAATCCATAATCTCAGCAATTTCTTCATAGCTCAAACCATCCATCTCGCGAAGGGTAATGGCTGACCTTAACTCTTCAGGAAGATGTTCAATAGTGTCGTTAACCGTTGCTGCAATTTCCTTGGTCATCATAGCGCTTTCGGGAGTCTCGTATGACCTTAAATCACCCGCATCATCAAAATTCTCAATATCTTCAAGTTCTACCTCATTCATCGCCTTTGGTCTGCGACCGAGAGCCATTAAATGATTTTTAGCTGTGTTCACACCGATACGGTAAAGCCAGGTATAAAAAGCACTATCGCCACGAAAATTATTGATCGCACGATATGCCTTGATAAAAGAGTCTTGAACTATGTCTTCTATTTCAGACTGATCACGCACCATTCTTGAAAGTAAACGATATAACTTTTTATGATATTTTTCTACAAGGATGCCAAAAGCTTGTTTGTCACCTTTTTGGGCTTTTTCTACAAGTTTTTGATCTATTTCGCGCTCCGGATTTTTCGGAGGAAAATTCATATTATTCTTATTTTGTGTGTCAGATTTTTCACTGTACACTCTTCTATTAGAATCAACAACTTTTAGATTATGCATTTTATATTCCTTGTTTACACTTGTGATAGCCTTTCCATAGAAAGGTTCAAATAATTACATGCAATTTGATGTCTTAATCATAGGAGCCGGCCTTGCAGGACTCTCTTCTGCACTAAAATTTGCTCACAATGTATCAGTTGCCATTATTGTTAAGAGACAGTTATCACTCAGCTCAAGTCACTGGGCTCAAGGTGGGGTGGCTGGTGCAATTAACCATGATGATAATTTTGATTTGCATGAACAAGATACGATTTCAGCTGGGGCTGGCCTATGTCAATTGGATACTGTAAGGCATGTCGTTCGAAATAGTGATTTATCCATTCAATGGCTCATAGACCAGGGAGTTGAATTCACAAAAATTGATGGCAAAAATTCTCTTCATCTCACCCGAGAAGGGGGTCATTCATTAAATCGTATAGCACATGTCGCAGATTTTACAGGCAAAGCCATACAAGATAATTTGATTCAAAAGGTACTCAACCAGAAAAATATCACTGTTTTTGAGGAGCATTCAGCCGTAGATTTAATTGTCTCGACCAAGCTTAAAAATAAAGATTTACCAGAGAGATGCCTGGGTGCGTATATTTTAGAAAATCGAACAGGTAAGGTATTTACCATTTCTGCAAAAAAAACTATTTTAGCAACCGGAGGAGCATCTAAAGCTTATCTGTATACCACCAACCCTCCGGTAAGCACAGGGGATGGAGTTGCTATGGCATGGCGTGCTGGATGTGAAATTCGAAATATGGAATTCATTCAATTTCATCCAACTTGCCTTTATCACCCCATGGAGCGCTCTTTTTTAATATCTGAAACTGTTCGTGGCGAAGGTGGCATCCTTCTCCTTCCGAATGGTGAAAAATTTATGCACAAATATCATGAGTTAGCAGATCTTGCTCCTCGAGATATTGTCGCTCGAGCAATTGATAGCGAAATGAAACAATATGGTTTAGAACATGTGTATTTAGATATATCAATGCTGGACAAAGAATATATTAAAAAAAGGTTTCCAAGTATTTACTCTCATTGCTTAAAATTAGATATTGATATGACATGTGAGCCAATCCCTGTTGTTCCCGCAGCACATTATTCATGTGGTGGTGTGGCAACTGACCTCAATGCTATGACGACCCTTGAGGGATTATATGCAGTTGGCGAAACAGCCTGTACAGGGCTTCATGGAGCGAATAGACTGGCCAGCAATTCTTTGCTTGAATGTTTAGTCTTTTCATCCTCAGCCGTTAATCATATTTCTGAAAATCTTAGCTTAAAGCATATACCCCTCCCGGAGTGGGATGAAAGTCGTGTGTCCAATCCAGATGAAGCTGTGATGATTTTACAAGTTTGGAATGAGCTTAGAAGGTTTATGTGGAACTATGTCGGTATTGTACGCACAAACCAACGCCTTAAAAGAGCATATGATCGAATTGAACTTTTAAAAGATGAAGTACAACATTATTATAATAATTTTCATATCAGTGCTGACTTGATTGAACTCAGAAATTTACTTCAAGTGTCTGAATTAATCGTAATTTCTGCACTTCAAAGAAAAGAAAGTCGAGGCTTGCATTTTAGCAAAGACTTCCCACTTAAAGCAGAAAAAGCAGTTGATACAGTGATACAATTAAACAAAAAAAGTTAGGAAAAAAAATGAAAGTCTCAATGAACACTGTGGTTACCATCGATTTTGAACTCACAGACAGTGATGGAAAAACTTTAGAAAAAAGTAAAGAGCCAATTTCTTACCTTCACGGGGGTTTCGACAATATTTTTCCAAAAATTGAGGAAGCGATGCATGGCAAAGCCCAAGGAGATGAGGTAGAAGTTTCACTTGAACCAAAAGACGCTTTTGGAGAATACGACGAGGACTTAGTAAATATTGAATCTGCCGATAAATTTCCCGAGAAAAATGTTAAAGTTGGAATGCAATTTGAGGGAGAGGATGAATCAGGTGATGTGGTCGTATTTACTGTTACTGATATTGCTGATGGTAAAGTTGTTGTTGATGGCAACCATCCTTATGCAGGACAAAGAGTCATGTTTAAGGCAAAAATTGTAGAAGTCCGCTCAGCCAATCAAGAAGAAATTCAACATAAACATGTGCACGGTCCTGGTGGCCACCATCATCATTGATGTTTTAATTCATCACTCATGTGTTTTTGCACAATCTTAATAAAATCATCATAAATCTTTCCATTCGAAGCGAGGATATTCCCTGTTTTCAGCCAAGCTTGTTTTTCGTTAAAATCGGAAACAATTCCTCCTGCTTCTTTCACCAATAAAGCTCCCGCTGCAATATCCCATTTAGATAAACCGATTTCCCAAAAACCATCAAACCAACCCGCAGCAACATAGGCTAAATCCAGAGCTGCAGATCCAGGCCTTCTAATTCCCGAAGTGCTGAGCACCATCTCTTCAAACATTTTTAAGTAACTCGGTAAATGAGAAAAATCTCTGAAGGGAAACCCTGTTCCAATAATAGACTCTTTTAATTTTGTCTTTTTTGAGACTCTAAGACGGCGATCATTTAAAAATGCACCCCTGCCCTTTGTTGCGGTAAATAAATCATTACGATTGGGGTCATAAATAACCGCTTGGGTGATTTCACCTTTATGCATTAACGCTATAGAAACACAATATTGAGGAAATTGATGAAGAAAATTTGTTGTGCCGTCTAAGGGATCAATGATCCAAATAAACTCCGAATTATTATCATTAAATCCAGACTCTTCTCCCAAAAAACCGTGAGTTGGATATGCCGCTTTTAGAGTATCGATAATTATTTCTTCAGAAGCCAAATCAACTTCAGATACAAAATCATTAGCAGATTTATTTTTTACTGTTAACTGATCTATATCCTCTGCAGCTCTTAATATCATTGAGCCAGCTTTTCGAGCTGCTTTAACTGCAGTATTTAGCATTGGGTGCATTTTTTTTCCGTACGAATTTCTTAATTAATAATAATGTGTCATTCTAATGGAATAAAATGAATTCAAAAAAAGAAATTTATAAAAATATAACTTTTATTCTGTCACATACCAGTCACCCTGGAAATATTGGCGCCTCGGCAAGAGCGATGAAAACCATGGGCTTTAATAGACTGACCTTATTATGTCCAGAAAAATTTCCTCATTCTGAAGCAGATGCATTAGCCTCGGGAGCTAATGATGTTTTAGAAAAAGCAAAGGTTATTACAAATATCGAGGAAGCCTTAGCTGATAACAATATTATTGTTGGATTTACCGCACGTAGGCGAGAATTAACTCAAGCACACCTGTCCTCGGATGAGGTAGCAAAAAAAATAATTGAGCTTGGTATCACTAATAAAATTGGATTATTTTTTGGCAATGAAACTTCAGGTCTCTCGAATGATGAAATTCAACATTGTCATTATCTGGGCTACATTGATGCTAACAAGAGTTATTCCTCACTGAATTTATCTCAAGCCGTTCAGGTTGTGGCTTATGCGCTTCGCCAGGAGATCAATCTAAAAGAATTTAATACAACAACTAAACACAGAGAAATAGCTAGCTTTGCTGAGCAGAATGGTTTTTATGCACACCTTGAAGACACATTAAAAAATTTAGAGTTATACGATGAAGTTCAAGGCAAAAGACTCATGCATCGAATACGACTGATGTTTAATAGAATTCAAATGGATAAAGATGAAGTAAATATTTTAAGAGGAATATTAAATCAAATTAATAAAAAAATTGATTAGAAACCAACTATTTTAGTCAGTTATTATTTGTGATAACATTCTGATTCTATTTTTACTTGCAATACAAAAATTATGTTTTTTAAACAATTTCGAGATGATTTAGCGGTTGTTTTTCAAAGAGATCCTGCTGCTCGAAACTATATTGAAATTTTGATGACCTACCCTGGGGTGCATGCCGTTATGTTACATCGACTTGCTCACCGTTTGTGGTTATTAAAATTAAAATTGATTGCACGCATGGTGTCTCATCTTGGACGCCTACTCACTGGGATAGAAATACATCCGGGTGCAAAAATTGGGCAAAGATTTTTTATTGATCATGGCATGGGTGTTGTGATAGGAGAAACATCAATTATTGGTAATGATTGTACCCTTTACCATGGGGTAACGCTTGGAGGTACAACTTGGAAAAAAGGCAAAAGACATCCAACACTTGGTGATAACGTAGTGATTGGTGCGGGGGCAAAAGTGCTGGGTCCAATAATGATAGGTAAAAATTCGAAGATAGGTTCTAATGCCGTCGTTGTGTCGGACATTCCAGAGGATTCCACTGCTGTCGGTATTCCAGCCAAAATTATCGAAAGTGACCAAAGTTTAAATAAATTTAGTGCCTACGCTGTTGGCAAGGATCCGTCTGATCCTGTTCTTAAGTCAATTGACGAGATTCTAGCCTTGCTCGACAAACAACAAAAAGAAATCGATTCTTTAAAACATAAATAATTGAACTTTATCAAATAATAGTTGATCAAATTAGTCAAGTTTTTATATAATTATAATTATGAAATTAACTACAAAAGGTAGATTTGCAGTTTCTGCAATTTTAGATATTGCCCTCAATCAAAAACAGGGTCCTGTTACGTTGCTTGCCGTCTCTGAAAGACAAGGTATTTCATTGTCTTATCTGGAGCAGTTATTCAGTAAACTTAGAAGACGAGAAATAGTATCTAGCATTAGGGGTCCCGGTGGAGGATATAAAATCATCAAAGCTTATACTGAAATTACTGTAAGACAAATTATTGCAGCTGTTGATGAAAAAATTGATGCTACGCAATGTGGGGGGACAGAAAATTGTCACGCAGGCAATCGATGCATGACCCACGATTTATGGATTTCAGTTAACAAAAAAATATTAAGTTATCTTGATAGCTTATCGCTTCAAGACTTGTACGATAACTATCACATTAGCCAGAATGATAAAAAAGATCATCGCATTGATTTCTTCGAAAATCATTATGCGAAAGATCATGGAGTCAGAGTTTGAGTTCGCTTTATTTTGATAATAATGCAACGACTAGGGTTGATCCTGAGGTAATACAAAGCATGCAAGATTGTTGGGACTCTCAACTTGGGAATCCATCGAGCAATCATTCCTTTGGTCGCAAAGCTCACCGGCTTGTGGAAGAAGCAAGAATTCAGGTAGCGAATGCAGTGGGAGCTTTACCCAAAGAAGTATTCTTTACATCCAGCGGAAGTGAAAGTAACAATTGGTTCGTTAATGGGATGGCAAGAGTAAATCCAGATGCCAAATTTTTTTATGGCGCGACTGAGCATCCTTGTATTTCTAAACCGATGCAACAACTTCAAAATATTGGAATTTTTTCTGAAGTAATACCTGTGAAATCATCTGGTGAAATTGATGAAACATTTTTTAAAAAATTAAATAAAAATGACATCAATATCGTCAGTTTAATGTATGTAAATAATGAATCTGGCGTTATTCATGACTTAAAAAAAATAAAAGAAAATTTAGGTAACAATGTTTTACTCCATAGCGATGCAGTCCAGGCTCTCGGAAAAATTAAATTAGAGTTTAATGATCTAAATTTAGATGCTATGAGCATTTCAAGTCACAAAGTAAATGGCCCCCAAGGTATTGCGGCTTTAGTTATAAAAAATGGATTAGATATTGAGCCGCTAATTTATGGTGGAGGACAAGAATCTGGTCTAAGAAGTGGTACTGAAAATATTGCATCTATTGTTGGTTTTGGAAAAGCTTGTGAACTTGCCAAAGAGAAATTGAAAAAAACAGTCTATTTAAAAGAGCTAAGAGATTTTTTTGAAAAAAATATCAAGCTCATGGGTGGAGTTATTTTTGCTGAAGCCAGTCCAAGGGTTGCCAATACCAGTTTTTTTGGTTTTCCAAATATTGACGGGGCAACACTGATAACTGCACTAGATAAACATGGAATCGGCATTGCTAGTGGATCAGCTTGTTCCTCGAACAACAAAGAACCAAGTCATGTACTTTTAGCAATGGGAATAGAAGATCAACAAGCACAAAGTGCAGTTCGATTAAGTCTTGGCGTCCAAAATACGAAAGAAGATATTGGTTTCTTGCTGGAAAAAATAAAATTAGAGGTTAACCGCTTATTAACTTACACTTCAATACTGAATTAATTAAGGAAAAAAAATGAAATTACCGATTTATATGGACTATTCAGCAACCACCCCAGTTGACAAAAGGGTAGCTGAAAAAATGATTCCGTTTATCACTGAGGAATTTGGTAATCCTGCGTCAAGAAGTCATCCGTATGGATGGACGGCTGAAAAAGCAGTTGAAGAAGCCCGAAGACATGTTGCTGATCTTGTTAATGCTGACCCTAAAGAAATTGTTTGGACCAGTGGCGCTACTGAATCAAATAATCTTGCTATTAAAGGCATTGCCGAGTTTTATAGTAAAGATAAAGGTAAACATATTATTACCGTAGCCACTGAACATAAAGCTGTAATTGATGCATTTAGAGAGCTAGAGAGAATTGGCTATGAGGCAACTTATCTCACTCCTGAACCCAATGGCTTAATCAATATTGAAAAGTTTAAAGCTGCAATAAGGCCTGATACTGTTTTAGCTTCGGTGATGTTTGTAAATAACGAAATCGGTGTGATTCAAGATATTAATTCACTTGGAAATATTTGTAGAGAGCATAATGTAATTTTCCATGTGGATGCTGCTCAAGCCACTGGAAAAGTTGATATCGACTTAACCAAATTACCTGTGGATGTCATGAGTTTTTCTGCTCATAAAACTTATGGTCCAAAGGGCATTGGCGCCTTATATGTCAGACGCAAACCAAGAATTAGACTGCAAGCTCAAATGCATGGTGGTGGTCATGAGCGTGGAATGCGCTCAGGAACATTAGCTACCCACCAAATTGTCGGTATGGGGGAAGCTTTTAAGATAGCAAAAGAAGAGATGCATGATGAGAATAAAAGAATTAAAAAATTACATGATCAGTTATTGCAAGGTCTCACAGAAATTGAAGAGGTTTATGTGAATGGTGATCTTAACCATAGAGTGCCGCATAATCTCAACATTAGTTTTAATTATGTTGAAGGAGAGTCTTTAATTATGGCCATTAAAGATATTGCAGTCTCCAGTGGGTCTGCATGTACATCTGCCAGTTTAGAACCTAGCTATGTTCTCAGAGCTTTAGGGCGGTCAGATGAATTAGCACATAGCTCAATTCGGTTTTCAATCGGACGTTACACCACCGAAGCGGATATCAATCATGCAATAGACTTATTAAAACAGAAAATTGGCAAATTAAGAGAGCTATCCCCTCTTTGGGAAATGTTCAAAGATGGTGTTGATCTTGAAAAAGTTGAGTGGGCTGCTCATTAAATTAAGGAGAAATTAAATGGCTTATAGCGATAAAGTATTAGATCATTATGAAAATCCAAGAAATGTTGGATCATTAGATAAAAATGATCCCAATGTAGGAACTGGGATGGTGGGTGCCCCAGCGTGTGGTGACGTCATGAAATTACAAATTAAATTAGGCAAAGACGGACTTATAGAAGATGCTAAATTTAAAACGTATGGATGTGGTTCAGCCATAGCATCTAGTAGCTTAGTGACTGAAATGCTCAAAGGTAAGACTCTTGATGAAGCAGAATCAATTAAAAATTCTGCTATCGCTGAAGAACTTGCGTTACCTCCTGTAAAAATTCATTGTTCTGTATTGGCTGAAGATGCAATTAAAGCTGCTATCAATGATTTAAAAAGTAAAAAATAAATGGCAATCTCGTTAACAAAAAAAGCGGCAGAAAGAGTTGATAAATACTTAAAAAACCGGGGTAAAGGGATTGGGTTGAGATTGGGTGTAAAAACCACAGGATGCTCAGGAATGGCTTATACTCTTGAGTTTTTGGATCAGCAAAACCCAGAAGATGTGGTATTTGAAAGTAATAATATAAAAATTTATGTTGATCCTAAGAGTTTAGTTTATATCGATGGTACTGAACTTGATTTTACTCGTGAGGGTATTAATGAGGGGTTTAAATTTAATAACCCAAATGTAAAAGATGAATGTGGCTGCGGTGAAAGCTTTACTGTGTAATGAAGTTTTTTGAAATCTTTGAAATAAAACCTTCATTTAAAATCTGTCAAAATAATCTAAAAAAGAAATTCTTGGAGTTGCAAAAAAAATATCATCCAGACAATTACGCATCTGCTTCAGATCATGAGAAAACTTTAGCTTTACTTAATTCATCAATGATTAACGATGGGTTTGAGATTTTGAAGGATGATCTATACAGAGCCGAGTATTTGCTTAAATGCAATAAAATAGAGCTAAATAACCAAACAAATCCTGAATTTCTCATTAAACAAATGGAATATGAAGATTATCTAGAAGAAAATTCTCATGATTTAAATAAAATTGAAATGCTTCACATAGAAATAGCACAAATTCTTGAATGTGAAATCGAAAAACTTACAATCCTATTTAATCAGAAAAATCTGGTTGAAGTATCAAATAAAATGAATGAATTAATATTTTTAAGTAAATTTAAGACAAAATTAAAACAAAGGATGCATCAAACAATTTAATGGCACTTCTTCAAATCTCAGAACCAGGAAAAAGCACAGAACCTCATCAAAGAAAACTATCAATTGGAATTGATTTGGGAACAACAAACTCTTTAGTAGCTTCAGTCATCAGCGGAGTCCCTACAATCCTTTCAGATGGTGAACATCGCCTTATACCTTCAAAAGTTTTATATGATGAAAATGAAGTTTTAATTGGACATGACATTCCAGAACATAAAAATATAATTAGTAGCATTAAAAGATACCTCGGGAAAAAACTCAAAGATATTGATACCCATGCTCTGCCTTTCAAAATAGATAAAGAACGTGAAGATATTTTTATACAAACACATCAAGGTCTCAAAACTCCCGTTGAAATATCATCAGAAATCTTAAAGAAATTAAAACAGATTGCGACTGAGAGGTTTCAAGATGATATTTTTGGAGCAGTTATAACTGTTCCTGCATACTTTGATGAAGGGCAAAGACAGGCTACCAAGGATGCTGCTCAACTAGCCGGAATAAATGTTTTAAGACTTATCAATGAACCAACAGCAGCGGCACTTGCCTATGGATTAGATACAAAAAAAGAGGGGGTCTATGCAATATATGATCTTGGAGGGGGGACTTTTGATATCTCCATTTTAAGATTTAGCAAAGGAGTTTTTGAAGTTTTATCAACGAATGGAAATGCCTCTTTAGGAGGTGATGATTTCGATCAAATCATTAAACATGAAATAATTAAACAAAATACGCTTGAACATCTTAACTCAGAGGATCATGAAAAGTTAAATAATATTGCAAAAATGATCAAGGAAAAATTAACTAAAAATGATCATTTGAATGAACATTTAAATTTCAAAAATCATAATTTAAATGTAAGCTTATCGTCCAAAACCTTTGAAAATTTGGCAATCACCCTAATCGATAAAACTATACAATGCGTAAAAAATGCTTTATTTGATGCTGACTTAAATGTGACCGACATCGACGGAGTGGTTATGGTCGGCGGATCAACTCGAATGCCCGTGATTCAAAAATATATTCAACAATTTTTTAAACAGTCACTGTTAAATGATTTAAACCCTGATGAGGTGGTAGCCATAGGAGCTGCCAGACAAGCTCAAGCCTTATCTGGACAGAGCGATGACGACACGCTTCTTCTTGACGTAACTCCTCTATCTCTAGGAATTGAAACTATGGGAGATTTAGTAGAAAAAATCATCCCGAGAAACTCAACAATTCCGATTGCTAAAGCACAAGAGTTTACTACCTATAAAGATGGACAAACAATGATGAAAATTCATGTAGTTCAAGGTGAACGAGAAAAAGTTTCTGAAAATAGATCTTTGGCCGAATTTATTCTTAAAGATATACCGCCTTTACCCGCAGGTGCCGCGAAAGTGAGAGTAATATTCCAAGTTGACGCAGACAGTATGCTGACCGTATCTGCAGAAGAATTGACCACAGGGAATAAAACAAAAGTTGAAGTTAAGCCCTCTTATGGCATCGATGATAAGTCTATTAGGAAAATGCTTGAAGATTCATTTATAAATGCGAATATAGATAAAGAATTTAGATCTCTGGCTGAAATTGTTGTAGAAGCTAATCAAATCATAGAGTTAACTGAAAAAGCAATTACTGAAGATGGGCATCTACTCGATGAAAATGAGTCCCATAGTATTCATAAATCTCTAGTGGATTTAAAAAAAGAGATTGATTTAAACGATCCGCAAAAAATTAAAGAAGCTATCGACATGCTCAATAATACAAGCACGTCATTCGCTGAAAAACGAATGGATCGCTCTGTTCGATCAGCATTTTCTGGAAAAAATATTAACAACATAGATTATTAATTATGCCAAAAATTATTGTATTACCTCATGAAGAACTGTGCCCTAATGGAGATCTTCTTGATGCAAATCCTGGAGATACTATTTGCGACACCCTGCTTAACAATAATATTGACATTGAACATGCATGTGACAAAGTTTGTGCTTGCACCACTTGCCATGTGATTATTAAGGAGGGTTATGCGTCTTTGCCTCCATCCGATGATTTAGAGGATGATATGCTTGATAAAGCATGGGGATTAACGCCTAAATCAAGATTATCATGTCAAAGTATCATACAAAACGATGACCTCACTATTGAAATACCGAAATACACAATCAATTTAGCAAAGGAATAAAAAAGGCTACTTAAAAAAGTAGCCTTTTAGAAAACTTAAATTAATCAATCACGGTTACCCATGAATGCTAATAGCAAATGAAGTAAATTTACAAATAAATTATATATATTCATGTACAGAGCAAGAGTTGCCATGATGTAGTTTGTTTCACCTCCACGAACAATTCTGTTCACATCAAAAAGGATGAAGCCAGAAAAAATTAGGACGGCGATCGCAGAGATTGCTAATGATGCAGCTGGGACTTGAAAAAATAAATTTACTAGCGAGGCAAGGATTAACAACACTAAACCAATAACTAGAAATTTACCCATAAAACTAAAATCACGTTTTGAAGTTGTTGCTACGGCAGACAAAACTAAAAATATGGATGCGGTTCCACCGGCAGCCAAAGTTACAATTTGTCCCCCATTGCTCATACTAAAAGCAAATTGAAGTATCGGGCCAAGCATCACTCCAAGAAAAAATGTAAGTGCTAAAAGAAAGACAACTCCTAAACTACTATTTCTATTAGCTGAAATAAGAAAAAATAATCCAAAAATACCTGCGAACATAAGCAAACTAAACATGATTGGACTTTGTGCAGCAAAGCCAAAACTCATACTCATACCTAATAGAGCCCCAATTACTGTTGGGATGAGCGAAAAGCCTAATAACGCATAAGTGCTTCTTAGAACTTTATTGCTCTGAATCGCAGATGACGAGGAGGCAATATTAAAGTTATCTTGCATAAAATTTTCCTTTACAAATTAATAAGTTAAACACACATATAGATTATATAACATAACTAAAAGTTTCAAGCATTTTCAACAAAACTCTCTTTGATCATAAAGTGTTTTACTTCATCTAAAGTAAAATTATCAAAGCGTAAGTTTTTATTTTTTGCTTGATTTAATCGAATTTGTTTAAAATTTTGTGGTTTTACATTTTTTGGATTAACTTGATCAAGTAGCTCATCAACGGTATTAGGCTCATTACAAATTAATACAATATTGCATCCAGCATCAAATGCCACCATGACGCGTTCGTAAATATCTGGAATATAGTCCGCAACCCCTCTCATACTCAAGTCATCTGAAATCACTATTCCTTTAAATTTTAAACTTTTTCTCAAGTATTCTAAAATCCATTTTTTTGAAAGACTAGCCGGCTTAATATCAACCTGATTGTAAATTACATGACTTGGCATTAATGCAGCAATGTCATCATCAATAAAGCTTTTAAAACAATTTAAGTCGTCAGACATTTCTTCAATCGTTCTTAAATCTGTTGATATTTCATGATGAGAATCATTAGGGATAAACCCATGTCCAGGAAAATGTTTCCCAACAGCTGACATGCCTCCAGCATTTAGGCCATTGATAAATTGTTTTGCCAGATAAATCACCGTCCGTGCATCATTTGAAAAAGATCGATTGCCTATCACACTGCTTTTTCCATAATTAATATCCAAAACAGGTGAAAAATTTAAATCTATTCCGACCTCTCCAAGCTCTTTGGCAATAAGCCATCCAGAATATCCAGCTAATCTTAAAGCCAAGGTTTGATCTTGATTAAAAATCTCTCCTAATTTGCCCATAGATGGTAATAAGAAAAATTCTTCCTTGAATCTTTGTACCCTCCCTCCCTCATGGTCGACAGATATAAGCAAATCAGCTCTGACTAACTTTATGTGTTTAATTAACTCTAATAATTGTGCTTTATTTTTATAATTTCTTGAAAAGAGAATAACCCCACAAACCAAAGGGTGTGAAATTCTCTTTATATCTTCTTGGGATAAGTTATAGCCGACAACATCAATCAGAATAGAACTTTTTAGCATTAAAGTTTCCATGTAAAAGGATTGAAATTTGTTCTGTGATCATAATGATCAATGCCTTCTTTTGTTTTTAGGAAATTTATTATTTTGTAGATAAAGGGGGTGAAAGCAACCTCTACCAAAGTTTTTGCAAAGAATTGGGCAACTACAACAAGCCAAATTTTATCATTTGGAATCACTCCTGAGTTGTAAAATGCTAGTGGATAAAAAATAATGGAATCTATCCCCTCCCCTGCTATGGTTGAAGAAATAGTTCTTAGCCACAAGAATTTTCCTTGTGTCCATATTTTCATCTTAGCCATTACCCAAGAGTTAACAAACTCCCCAACAGCAAAAGCAATTAATCCGGCTAACGCCACTCGCCATGCGGACCCAAAGGCGATTTCATAAACCTCTTGATTATCCCAAAAGGGTGCAGGAGGAAGAGCCACTATCATCCATGCCATAAATGATGCAAATGCTAATCCAGCAAATCCAGTCCATATAACTCTTCTGGATGCACTATACCCATAAACTTCAGTTAAGATGTCACCAAAAATAAAGGAGATAGGAAAAAATAAAACTCCAGCTCCAAAGGTAATTGTTCCAATTAGAGGGAGATCAAGTTGTGAAATTTTTGCAGGTCCAATAATATTCGCTGTAATTAGTACCGTTACAAATGCCGCCATAACCAAGTCATAGTAACGATAATTTTTACGGAGTTTACTCATTGATATATTTTTTTAAACCTTCGCCGATCAAATTAAAAGATAGAATCATCAAAATAATACATAGAGAGACCACAATCACATAATGTGGTGCTACTAATAAATAGTCAATACTGTCCCTAAGCATTCCGCCCCAAGATGGAAAGGGCGAAGACAAACCTAGACCAAGAAATGCCAATCCTGCTTCAGCTACAATTAAATTGGCGATGGTAAAATTTAATTCAACTGACAAAGGTGCCAAGATGTTAGGGATGATATGTTTAAGAATAATTCTATTTCTATCTGCTCCCATCAGTATAGCTGCTTTAACAAAATCAGATTCTCTAATTGATAAAGTTTGACTTCTTGCTATTCTGGCAAATCCAATCCAAGCTGTAACACTCAAGGCGACTAAGATGTTCCAAAAACTCGTTTCCAAAAATGCAGCTAATGCAATAATTAAAAGAATTCCAGGAAAAGCTTGAATTATAGTCATCCCGCTAGTAATAATTTGATCAACAGGTCCCCTAAAGTAACCTGCAATACAACCTAAACAAATTCCTATCAAAAACGAAATGGATGTTGCTAAAACAACAATTTCAAAAGAGACTAAAAAACCATTAATCAATCTTATCAAGATATCTCGACCATAATCATCATAGCCAAAGAATCCACTAGGGCCTGGTGGTTTTAAAATTAAATCAAAATTCATTCCATAAGGATCCCACCCTAAAAAACTATTCATAACCACAAGAATAAAAAAAAGTGATGGAAAAATTAGTCCAATTTTATTCATGATAATTTTTTATTCTTGGATCTAATTTTAAATATATGAATTCAAGGATAAAATTAATAGTTACATAACTAATTGCTATAAAAAAAACAGTGGCCTGAGTGATTGGATAATCACGTTGATGAATTGAATCAATGAGAAGTTTACCTATTCCATTCCAACTAAAAATCATTTCAGTAATGATAGTTCCTGACAACAAGCCTCCTAACTGAAGACCTATTGCCGTAACAATTGGAAGACTAATTAATTTTATAACATGAGTAAAATATATATAGGATAGATTTAACCCTTTTGATTTTGCAGCGATAATAAGAATAGAATCTTTTAGTTCCTCAGTAGAATCCATTGTCATTTTAACGAGATATGCAATAAAACCTATTGATAAAGTCGCTGCTGGTAATAATATTGAGGATGGTTTTTCCATGCCGCTTACTGGCAGTAAATCTAAAAATATCGCAAAAAATAAAATTAAAATCGGAGCTAATATAAATGATGGAATAGCAATTAAAATTGCATTTATACATTTCGTTATCTGGTTTAAAAAGCTGCTATTTAAATACGATATAAAGAGGCCTAAGGGAATACCAATAAAGACTGCCATTGAAACTGATAAAATTGCCAATAAAGCTGTGTTTATTAGAGCTGGTTTAAGTAAAAATAGAACATCAATATTTTGATGAATTGACAGACCAAAATCTAATTGAAAAAGATTTTTTAAAGCTTTAACCACTTGCTCAAATATTGATAAGTCTAACCCAAGATGTTCCTTAATTTGATTTACATCAGCAGAAAAATTACTTTGACCGACAAGAAAATCAATTGGATCACCCGGAACAAGACGAATTAAAAAAAAAGTTATCAAATAAACAGAAAATATTAAAAATATGTAATGGAAAATTACTTTTAGCCAATAACTATTCATTAATTAATACCCTCTCGCCTATAGATACAAGCTGGAATAAACTAATGACATCATCATTCAGCATTCGAATGCACCCATGAGATGCAGGTTGACCAATTTTTTCCTCTTCATGTGTTCCATGAATGTAAATAAATCTTTGCATCGTATCAACATTTCCGAGTCGATTAAATCCAAGCTGTGTTCCAGATAGCCATAATATTCTTGAAAGAATTAAATCATTCGAATCATAATGTTTATCTTTATTCCAAACATCGCCTGTCCATCGTCTTGCTTTAAAAATTCCATATTTGGGAACATCAGTTCCAATTTTGGCACGAACAATATGTTCACCGAGAGGGGTACAATAACTACCCTTAATTTGTCCTAACCCACGACCTGATGAAGAAATTGAAAAGATAGTTGAGAGGCCATTTTTTCCAATATGTTCAAGAGTTTGATTTTGAATAAAAATGTTAATCATTTTTTCTTATATGATTTAAATCAGTCCAACTTCCATCAAGATATAAACGATAATTACTAATTGAGGGGAGCGTTGCCATAAAATTTCCCTCAAACCATAAAGGTAACATTAAAATATCCTCATGAATCAGCGCAACAACTTTTTGCCAATTATTTTTTTCTAGTGCATCATCAATTAAATTGTCCATCTCTAAGCTGTTATAAAATCCACGATTTAATCCAAAAGGTGGAGTCATTTTAGAAAAGAAAATTTGTTTATATATTTCTGGAGATTTTAATCCAACCCAGCTTAAAGAATATATTTGAAAGTCTCCGTTTTGAATATCTTTATAAAAAGTACTCCAATCAAGACTTTTGATTTTTAAATTAATGCCCACCTGTTTTAATTGTGATTGAATGATAGTGGCTATTTTTATTCTAAAAGAATCTGTTGATGTCTTTAGTTCTAAATTTATAGGGAGTTGATAGCCCGCCTCAACTAAAATTTGTTTACTTAACTGAGGATTAAAATCGAAATTTTTTAATTCTGTATATGCCCAATGCTCCTTGGTAAAAAGTTGGTTTGCTAAATTAGTTTGTTCATTAAAGAAATACTGAATAATTTCCTTTTGGTTTATTGCATGAGCAATAGCTTTTCTGATCGCTTTATCTTTTACTAAATGATCTTGATGATTAAATCCAATGTAAGAAACATTACTTCCTGATTTTGTTTCCGTATAAATTCCTCTTTTGTTTTGGAGCAATTTTATAATTGGCAATGGAAGATCATTTTGTAATAAATCAATCTCTCGATTTATAATCTTTAACGCCCTTACTGAAGGATCTTTAATTTCAATAAACTTCACCATCAAACCATCTACTCTTTCTAACAACACATTAGGTTTTGTTTCTAAGATTTTAAAATTTCCTGATCCTACAGATGTTAATGATAAATCAACCCCCAATTCTTTAATATTAAAAGGAATGATGGGAAGGCAAAGTTTGTATAGAAAATATGGGTCATTATTTTTAAGTTTAATCAGAATGTTATTTTTTGATAATTGAATTGATTCAATACTCTTTAAGTCCTCGTGAAACTTTGATAAAGGATTATCAATATTAGATTGAATGCTAAACAAGATATCTTTTTCCGTTAATTTTTGTCCATTGGAAAAAAATTTATTAAATTGCTTAATTTTTAAAAGATATCTTTTATCGTTAATTTTCTTATATTCGATAAAATCTGATGTTAGGTTAAATGCAAAATCTAAAACAAAAATTTTCTCGTATACCAAGTCAACAATTTTTTCTGAAGCAGCATCACGGTTTAAATGAGGGTGAAGATTCTGAGGATTTTGTGCTATCCCAAAATTTAATATTTCTGAATATCCAACTACTGAAAATAACGAAAAAATTAAAAAGATAAAAAATTTATTTGTCATATTCAAACACTGAAATGGATTCAATATGTGAAGTGTTTGGAAACATATTTAATATACCAGACCCTTTAAACTTATATCCTTTTTCATAAACTAAAATATTTGCATCTCTTGCAAAAGTTGCTGGATTACAGGAAATGTAAACAATTTTATTAGGCTGAGAAGTATCAGGTGAAATCAATTGAATTAATTGCATTGCACCGTCTCGAGGAGGATCAATGAGCCATTTGTTTGATTGCTTATGCCTTTCTAAATATTTGTTATCAAGTTCAAATAAGTTCTGGTATGAGAACTGAGTATTATTTAATCCATTAAGCTTTGCATTTACTTCACCCATCTTGACCAGCTGCTCACTTCCCTCAACACCCTCAACCCGATTAGCAAACTTTGCTATAGGAAGTGTGAAGTTTCCAAGTCCTGAAAAAAAATCAGAAACAATGTCCTCTGAGTTAAGATCAAGCAATTTAATTGCCTTGGCAATCATAAGCTCATTAATAAATGGGTTAATTTGAATAAAACCAGTTGGATCAAATTCAATATTTAAATTAAATTCATTTAATCGATAGCTTATTTTTTTCTCTTGTTGATTATGAAATAGCGGTTTAGCAGTCTCAGGTCCTTTTTCTTGAACCCACACTTCAATATTAAAATCAGACTGAAATTGCTCAAATTTATTTATATCATCCTTTGTAAGTTGGTCAAGAATTCTAAAAATAAAAATATCTCTTTTTTGATTTGAAGCATACTCAATTTGAGGAATTTTATTAAAGACAGATAAATTTTTTAGTAGATCTTTTAGTGGCTTTATGGATTTTGAAATTCTCTCTGGCAATATAGGGCACTGATCCATATCTGTTAAAAAATGCGTCAATCGCTCATTAAATCCTACCAAAACTTTATCTTTTTTTTCTACGAATTTGGCCCTTAATCTAGCTTTATGTCTGTAATTTAAAAAACCCAAGGAAACTGGCTCAAAAACTATTTCTGGTTTAACTTTACCTACATGTTCTAAGGTTTTAAAAAAAGCTTGGTGCTTGAAATTTATCTGAGCATTATTTGAAAAATGCTGCATTGAACAACCGCCACATTGAGTGTAATGTTTGCAAGCTGGGTCTGTACGGTCTGGAGAAGCATTAGTGATTTTAATTGCAGCTGCATAGTAAATATTTTTTTTCTTTTTTAAAACATTAATTTCAACCTTCTCACCAATTAAAGCATTGTGAATAAAAAAAGTTTTATCTTGATTTTTTGCAACACCCCTTCCGTCCTGATCAATATCAATAATCTCTAGAAGTTCATCGCTCATTTTTTTCCCAAGCCATCTTAAATTCTTGCAAATGATTGTGATTTGAACTGCTAATTTTTAATTTAACTTTTTCAATCTCAGACTCGTACTCTTCTTGAGTTAATTGGTCTCTAATTAAACATAACCTGAGGAAAATAAGATAAGTATTTAGAACATCTGTTTCACAATAAGCTCTAATTTCGTCAATCTTACCTTGTTGGTAATTGAAAAAAACATCTGAACCATCCATATCTAATTTACCCGGGAAATTACATAGCTTGGCAATGTCATTCAAAGAAGCATTTGCTCGACCACCAAATAGAGCTAAAAAATCCATAACATCAAGATGTCTCGCATGATATCGATTAATGTAATTGTTATATTTAAAATCATTATTTATCTCACCTTGATCAAGGTAGATCCCGCCGCTGACTTGATTAATTAAAGCTCGATAATTAATTACCGGAAGATCAAATCCAGAGCCATTCCAGCTAACTAAGGTAGGCATAAATCGATTCAATCCATCAAAAAAACGTTCTAATAACTCCTTCTCATTGCTTTCTGAGTTACCAATAGACCATATCTCAAAATTACTGCCTTGTTTAAGGACACATGAAATAGCAATAATTTTTTGAAATTGCAGAGGAAGAAAATCTGAACCTTTTTTTTGACGATAATGGTAATTAGCTATTGAAACTACGTCGTTATCATTGAAATTTTCAGAAATATGAAGAGTTTTCCTCAAACCCTCAACATCAGGAATTGTTTCCGTATCAAATACAAGCGTCGTTGGCAAAATCATGAACTTGGATATAGGCCCGTGGAAAGATAACGATCCCCCCGATCACATGCTATTGAAACAATAATTGCATCAGGATTTTTTTTAGCCAACATGAGAGCAACATAAAGTGCACCCCCAGTAGATGAACCAGAGAAAATTCCCTCAAATCTGGCCAAATCTCTGGCAGTTTGTTCGGCATGTTCCTGAGAAACATACATAATTTTATCAATATTTTCTTCAGTAAAAATTTTTGGTATGTATTCAATGGGCCATTTTCTTATTCCTGGAATCTGAGAGCCCTCCTCTGGTTGAACGCCAATAATTTGGATATCTTGATTTTGTTCTTTTAAAAATTTTGATGTGCCAACAATAGTTCCTGTTGTGCCCATGCTTGAAACAAAATGAGTAACTTTGTGTTTTGTATCTTTCCAAATTTCAGGACCCGTTCCCTCATAATGAGCTCTCGGATTATCTGAGTTCGCAAATTGATCTAAAATAATTCCCCTTCCCTCAGCTTGAAGTTTCTCGGCTGTATCTCTTGCTAGCTCCATGCTCCCCTCTTTGCTGGTAAGAATTAATTCAGCCCCATAAGCCAACATGGTCTGTCGTCTCTCTATTGATTGATTTTCAGGCATAACCAGAATCATTTTGTATCCCATAACTGCGGCAGCCATTGCAAGGGCAATTCCAGTATTTCCCGATGTTGCTTCAATTAAAGTATCACCAGGCTTTATCATTCCCTTTTTTTGTGCATTTACTATCATTGACATTGCTGGTCTATCCTTTACGGATCCAGCTGGGTTGTTACCCTCAAGCTTCAAAAGAACAGTACCGCAATGAGGCTCTACTAATCTTTTAAGCTGTACCAGAGGGGTATTACCTATTAAATTTTCTAAATAATTAAATTGGTTACTCACTGTGAATTTCTCTTATAATTTGTAAAAGTCATAGCCATTAAAATTAAAAACCAAATTGCCGACCATTCCGGAATCGTTAATCCTAAAAAACTCCAATCAATTTCTGAACAGTCTCCCGTGCCACGAAAAATAAGCTCAAAGACCTCTCTCAGTGGAAAATTATCAAACATATATTCAAGGTCAATTCCACATTCAGCAGGAACATTTATAACTTTTCTTTGAATTAATACATGCCTAAAAGCAAATATCAATCCTGTAAGATTTATAATTCCTAAAACCAATAACTCTAAAATTTTATTGATTGGTTTAAAATAAAATAAAAGAAATGTTATGCCTGAAGCTAGGAAGATAACTCTTTGAGTAATACATAACGGACAGGGTTCAAGATTAAAATTTTCTTGAATAATTACACTTAATATTACAAGGAGTATACTGATAACTCCCGAAATTAATTTAAGATGGTCCATGAAAATATTTTTCATAACAGCTTGTACTTTATAGTTTATATATATGTATTCTACGATAAACCATCCAATTATTAAAAAATTGTGTCGCTAGTAAACGAACCAGATAAAATTAGTCCTGAAAAGATTTTTAAAATCTCAGAAATCAATCGCCTTGCAAAGAATTTACTTCAATCTCATCTTCCCAAGCTTTGGATTAGTGGGGAGGTATCAAATTTTACTGAAGCAACATCCGGTCACTGGTACTTTTCATTAAAAGATTCTCAAGCCCAAATCAAATGCACTATGTTTAGGGGTCATAATCAGTTTGCATCTATCAAACCAAAAAATGGGGACCTAATTGAAGCATTTGGTTCTGTATCAATTTATGAAGCAAGGGGTGATTATCAAATCAACTTAGAGCAATTAAGAGAAGCAGGAACTGGGGATCTTTTTGAAAAATTTGTTGAGTTAAAAAATAAACTTGAAAATGCAGGATATTTTAAAGATATAAATAAAAAGAAAATACCCCTATTTCCCAAAAATATCGGAATAATTTCATCATCAACAGGCGCAGCGCTTCAAGACGTTCTTTCAATTTTTGAAAAAACTCGTAAATATCATGGTGTCATAATTTACCCATCTGCCGTTCAAGGAAAAGAAGCTGCTAAACAATTATGCAAAGCATTACAGGTAGCCAATCAAAGAAATGAGGTTGATCTCATTATTCTTTGCAGAGGCGGCGGATCCATTGAAGACTTATGGCCCTTTAATGAGGAAGAGCTCGTATTTGAAATAGCTAAATCAAAATTGCCTGTAATATCTGGTGTTGGTCATGAAACTGATTTCACACTTTGTGATTTTGTTGCTGATGTCAGAGCTCCCACACCAACTGGAGCAGCCGCAATGGCTGTAGAGAATATAGGAAAAATTGATGAATATATTACTTATTATAGATTAGCCATGAAAAAGATTTTAAAAAATATAATGTCTAATAACGAACAGAAATTAGATTTTTTAGAAAAAAGGCTGATATCCCCTAAAGAAAAACTTATCTACCATACAAATAATCTCACAAAAATATCAAAATTATTAAAACACAAAATAAATATCAAATTAATAGATATTCAAAAACAGATTGTTACGCTTCAAAAAAGAATACAGCCACCAACAAAGATTCTTAAGCAAAATGAATTGCAATTAATAAGGTTTTTAAAATCATTGCAGCTTAATTTAAAAAAATATTTTAATGAAAAACAAACCCAACTTAAATCTCAACATGAGAAGATAGAAATCCTCAGCCCCAAAAACATTATGGCTAAGGGTTATTCTATTGTTTATAATAACGGCAAAGTAATTAAGAACTTTTCTGATGTTCAACTTAACGACACAATTGATATTCATCTCCATTTAGGCAGAATTCTTGGAGAAGTAAAGGACACTAAAAAAACTTGAATAATAACCCAACAAAAAAACAAACTGCAGCATTATCACTTGCGGCTCTTGGTGTTGTGTTCGGTGATATTGGTACGAGTCCACTTTATTCTATTCGTGAAATTTTTTCTGTAGGCAATGGTATTTTAGAACTAAATATTCAAAATATGCTTGGTGTTTTGTCTATGATTTTTTGGTCTTTAATCGCAGTAGTCTCTGTGAAATATATCACTTTTATTATGCGTGCCAATAATAATGGTGAAGGTGGAATAATGGCTTTACTATCCTTAGCACACAGGAATGCTAAGACAAAACGCAAAAGAATGTTTATCGCTATGATTGGCATTATGGGCGCATGTATGTTTTATGCCGATGGCATGATCACGCCGGCAATTTCAGTATTGTCAGCAGTTGAAGGAATAGAAATTGCTTTTCCAGGGTTTCATCATTTTGTTATTCCAATAACTTTAGTAATAATCTTTTTTTTATTTTGGTTTCAAAGTCGAGGAACAGCTTCAGTAGGCTTCTTATTTGGGCCAGTTATGCTAATTTGGTTTTCTACTTTAGCATTTTTAGGTGTCATTAATATCATTAATGAGCCCTCCGTTCTAAAAGCTCTCAATCCATTTTATGCTTATCAATATTTACACAGTAACTTTACTGTAGCTTTTATTACAATGGGGGCAATTATTCTATGTGTCACTGGCGCAGAGTCTCTTTATGCTGACATGGGTCATTTTGGCAGAGCACCTATTCGAATCACATGGTTTAGTTTTGTATTTCCAGCCCTAACACTTAATTACTTTGGCCAAGGAGCATTGATTCTTAATAATGCGGAAAATATTTCAAATCCATTTTATTTAATGTCGCCAGAGTGGTTTACTATTCCTCTCATTATATTAGCAACAGTGGCAACCATTATTGCTTCTCAAGCATGTATTACCGGCGCTTTTTCTGTATCCCGTCAAGCTCTTCAGCTTGGATTCATTCCTCGAATGAAAGTCGACCATACCTCTGAAAATCAAGAGGGTCAGATTTATTTGCCTCGAATAAATTTTCTTTTAATGATTGGCGTGATTGCGGTTGTATTAATTTTTCAAAAATCATCAAATCTTGCATCAGCATACGGTGTTGCTATTACTATAGATATGGTCATTGCATCATTACTTGCAATTATAGTATTTGCTGAAATTTGGAAAAATTGGACAAAAACAATTTTTGTTTTCTCTATCTTTCTTATTATAGATTTAGTCTTCTTTAGCGCTAATATTATTAAAGTCCCCCATGGTGGATGGTTTCCACTTTTAATTGGTATCATCCTATTAATTTTAATGACCACCTGGAGTAAAGGCCGTGGATTGCTTTACAAAAAACTTAAACAGGAGTCAATACTAATCCATGATTTTATTACAAGCTTTAAAAGAGATTCAATAGCTCGAGTTAAAGGAACATCAGTTTTTATGACTCCAAATTCAGAGGGGGTCCCCCATGCTCTTTTGCACAACCTTAAGCATAATAAAGTGATGCATGAGAAAGTGGTTATTTTGACCGTAAAGTTTCTTGATATTCCTCATGCAAAGCAAAAAGATTTGTTAAAAATTGAAAAACTTCCAAATAATTTTTATCGTGCAACCATTAGTTATGGATTCAGTGATGAACCAAATATACCTAGAGAGCTATCTCGCTCCAAAGAAAAAGGTTTAAAATTTGAGCCTATGAGTACGTCTTATTTTATTGGTAAAGAAACCCTTGTGATTACTCAAGATAAAAATATGTCAGTCGTTAGAAAAAGAATATTTTCATTTTTATTCAACAGTGCTGAAGAAATTACAAATCAATTTAAATTACCAGTCAATCGAGTTGTTGAATTAGGCAGTCAAAATAATTTTTAATTTTTATGCACAAAATTTTTATATTATGTCTTTTTTTAATTAGCGCGTGTACTTCTACGACATTAAAAACAGATTCGGATGTCACTAGAAAACAATTTGTAATCCTTCCTGAATTTATGGCATTGTCCATGGCAAATGAGGGTTATCAGCAAGCTAAACAAAAAGCATTAGAAAATAAACAATTAAATCAAGATGTTTACTTGTTAAATGAGGTTCGAAAAATCAGTTACAGGTTAATTGATGAAGTAAGATATTTTCGTCCAGACGCCTCAGATTGGAAGTGGGAGGTAAATTTACAAACCAGTGACGAAATAAATGCTTATTGCATGCCTGGTGGAAAAATTATGGTATTTACAGGCTTGATTGATAAAGCTGCCAAAACAAATGATGAAATTGCAGCTGTTGTTGGTCATGAGATAGCTCATGCCCTTCGAGAGCATGGCAGAGAAAGAATGTCCACGGCTTTAGTTCAACAGCTAGGAATTTTGGGTTTTGCCATATACATCAGTGACTCGTCTGATAATCGTGAATTAAAAAATCTTGCAGTTCAAGGAGTTGCATTAGGTACTACGTTATTTTTTGCTTTACCTAACAGCCGTGAACAAGAAAGAGAAGCAGATAAAATTGGTTTAGAACTGGCTGCAAGAGCAGGATATAATCCACTCGCAGCAGTAAGTTTGTGGAGAAAAATGGATGAACTCAGTGACATGCAACCGCCAGAGTTTTTAAGCACTCACCCCTCTAATCAAAGTAGAATTGACGATCTTCAAATACAGGCAAAGAAAATTATGTACCTCTATGAGGAAAATAAAATTCGTTTTACCAATAATTAACTTTATTTTTCGGTAAAATAAGTCTTTTAAAAATTACACACAAGGTTATTAATGAGTACTTTACAAGAAATTATCGAACAAGGCTTTGAAAACAGAGCTGAAATTAATCCATCGAACGCCCCACAAAATATTCGTGAAGCAGTAGCTGAGGTTTTACAAAAACTAAATACTGGAGAGCTTCGTGTAGCTACTCGAGTCGGAGAAAGTCAAGATTGGGAAACACACCAATGGATCAAAAAGGCAGTTTTATTGTCTTTCAGATTAAAAGATAATGAAATTATGGAAGGTGGCTCTACCAAGTTTTTTGATAAAGTAGACTCAAAGTTCAGAAATTTTACAGAAAATGAATTTAAAAGCGGTGGCTATCGCGTGGTTCCAAATGCAATCGCACGCCATGGTAGTTTTATTGGAAAAAATGCTGTCCTCATGCCATCCTATGTAAATATTGGTGCCTATGTTGATGAAGGAACTATGGTTGACACTTGGGCTACCGTTGGCTCGTGTGCTCAAATTGGTAAAAATGTTCATTTATCTGGTGGTGTTGGTATTGGTGGGGTTCTTGAACCTATTCAAGCTGGTCCAACAATTATTGGTGATAATTGTTTTATCGGCGCTCGCAGTGAGGTTGTAGAGGGTGTCATTGTTGAAGACAATGTAGTAATTTCTATGGGAGTTTATATTGGCCAATCAACCAAGATTTTTGACCGTGAAACAGGTGAAGTAAGTTATGGCCGAATACCAAAAGGCTCAGTTGTTGTCTCAGGAAATCTACCATCAAAAGACGGAACATACAGTCTTTATTGTGCAGTTATTGTAAAAAAAGTTGATGAAAAAACACTTGGCAAAGTCGGGATTAACGAACTTTTAAGGGGTATTTAAAGTTTGGTTAAACTCTTTGGTATAAAAAACTGTAGCACTGTAAAAAAAGCATTGAACTGGCTTGATGAAAATTTAATTGAATACAGTTTTGTTGATGTAAAAAAAAACATATCGAAAGAAGACTTAAGTTGTTGGTTTAATAATCTTCCAGAGGGTTTAATTCCACTTTCTTTTGTAAATCAAAAAGGGTTAACTTGGAGAAAATTAAGTCCAGACCTAAAAGAATACATAAAATCCAAAGATGGAATTATCAATTTAATTCTTCAATACCCTTCTGTAATGAAACGTCCCGTGTTAACAAAAGATAATAATGTAAAAATTCTAGGTTATGATGAAAGTTTATATATGAAAGAATTTCATGTCTAAAACTCTAGAGATTGCAAAAAAACTAATTAGTATCGAATCAATTACACCGAATGATTATGGGTGTATCGATTTAATTGAATCTGAACTTGCATCATATAATTTCAAATTTGAAAGATTTGATAGTAATGGTGTTTCAAATTTATATGCAAAACATGGCTCCTCATCACCTTTATTAGTCTTTGCTGGCCATACAGACGTTGTCCCGCCAGGTCCAATAAACCAGTGGTCATCAGATCCCTTTATTCCGACTGAAAGAGAAGGTAATTTATTCGGCCGTGGTGCTGCTGATATGAAAACATCATTAGCAGCGTTTATAGTAGCAATTCAAGAATTTCTAGAGGAATATCCAAATCATTTTGGATCAATTGGACTTTTTATTACCTCAGATGAAGAAGGGGTTGCTACCGATGGAACAAAAAAAATTGTCGAACGATTTATTCATGACAAACAACAAGTTGACTTCTGTATTGTTGGAGAGCCGACAAGTGCAAAAATTTTTGGGGATACTATCAAGAATGGAAGAAGAGGGTCATTATCAGCGACCCTAATTGTAAAAGGCATTCAAGGCCATATTGCATATCCACACTTAATTGATAATCCGATTCATCGAGCATCTTCCATCATTGATGAATTAAAAAAAATCTCTTGGGATGAAGGTAATGAATATTTTCCGAAAACATCATGGCAAGTGTCTAATATTAACGGTGGAACTGGAGCCACTAATGTTGTTCCTGGAAATGTTTCTATAAAATTTAATTTCCGGCATTCGACTGAATGCACACCAGATCAATTAAAAAATGATGTCGAAAATATTGTAAAAAAACACGCTGAAGAATATGAATTAATTTGGGATATCCCAAGTGAACCTTATTTGACTGAACGAGGAAAATTAACCAGTGTATTAGCAGATGCAATAAAAAATGTAACGAATATGATTCCTGAAATATCTACCACTGGAGGAACTTCAGATGGAAGATTTATATCAAAAATATGTAGTCAAGTTGTTGAATTTGGCCCGATCAATGCATCAATCCATAAAATTAATGAACATATCAAGATTGCTGATATCGAAAAATTAAAAAATATTTATAAACTTACTTTAGTTAAAATTTTAGAAAATTAAATCATTTGATACTAAATGAAATCATTGAAAAAATTACAGATGAGTTTGATAATTCTGATATTTTTTTTGGCCACGGAGCATTATCTGCCATAGATGAAGCTGTTTGGTTGGTAAGCTCAGTTCTAAAAATTAAATTTAAGGATATAAATAAACATCTAAATAATACAGTATCTAATGAAGATGCTAATAAGATAAATCTGATTAAAACCATGAGAATTGAACAGAGAATGCCTCTAGCTTATTTGCTCAATGAGGCTTGGTTAAAAGATGTTGAGTTCTATATTGATGAACGAGCTTTAATTCCACGATCTTTAATTGCTGATTTAATTGAAGATGATTTTTATCCATGGATTGAATCTATTCATAATATTAACAGTGTTCTTGATCTGTGCTGTGGTTCAGGTTGTTTAGGGATTTTACTTGCAAAATCATACCCTCACCTTGATGTTGATTTAATTGATATATCCCAACACGCTCTTGAGGTTGCGAGGATTAATATCGAAAAACATAATCTTCAAAAAAGAGTGGCTGCTATTCAATCAAATTTGTTTGAGCATTGTCAAAAGAAATATGATTTGATTGTAACCAATCCTCCTTATGTAAATGCAAATGCAATGACTAAATTGCCATCAGAATATCAAAAGGAGCCTCAGCTTGCTTTGGCAAGTGGTGAAGATGGTTTGGACTTGACTCGAATAATCATAAAAAATGCAAAAAATTATTTAAATGACAATGGGAAAATTTTTATTGAAATTGGTCACAATCGCGATGTTGTTGATGAAGTATTTAGAGACCTGAATCTTTGGTGGGTGGATACTGAATCGGGTTCTGATTATATATTTATGCTTGAAAAGAATGACCTTCCTTAACTGATCGCTAAAGATTTCATAATTTTATCAATATCTTTTTTTTCTAGCTCCTTAAATTTTCCTCTTTTTAAATATGTTGGTAATTGAATTGGCCCGTATCGAGTTCTAATCAATCGACTAACTTGTAAGTTTTGAGACTCTATAATTCTTCGAATTTCTCTATTTTTACCTTCCCTTAAAATCATTTTATACCATTGGTTAGCACCCTCGCCACCAGCATGTTCAAATTCATCTACATGTGCTATCCCATCTTCTAACTTAATCCCCGCTTTAATATTATTAATAATCTTTTCTGTAACTTCACCCAAAATTCTTACAGAATACTCTCGATCAATTTGCTTACTTGGATGCATCATATGATTTGCAAGATTTCCGTCATTTGTTATTAACAAAAGCCCAGAGGTATTAATATCTAATCGCCCAATAGATATCCATTTTCCATTTTTTATTTTAGGTAAATTTTGAAATACATTTAATTGATGTTTAGGGTCGGAGTGAGAAACAATTTCACCTTCAGGTTTATGGTAAATAATTAAGCGTGTCTCGAAAACATCCCTTTTTTTTATATGAATTCTTCGGCCATTAATATGGATAACCTCATCTCCATAAATTAACTGTCCTAGCTCTGCCGTCTTTTGATTAATCGTAATTTTACTTTGGCGGATTAGCTCTTCAATTGACCTTCTTGAACCCACGCCAAGATTTGCTAAAACTTTCTGAACCCTCTCTTTTTTTTTTACCGGCTCAGGGAATGAACTACTCTTCTTCATTTGCTGATTCCATGTCATCATTATTTTTGATATCTTCAGCTGTTAAATTTTTTTCTCTTTGAATTAAATCTAAATTAAGTTGTTCCTCAAATTTTTCAACATCAGGTAATTCTGCTAGACTTTTTAATCCAAAATCGTTTAAAAAATGTTTTGTTGTTCCATACAAGGCAGGTCTTCCAGGAGTTTCTTTTATACCAACAATATCAATCCATTCACGCTCTGTAAGCTGCCGTATTGCATTGGGATTTAACGCAACACCTCGAATAGATTCAATATCACCGCGAGTCACCGGCTGTCTATAGGCAATAATAGCCAAAACTTCAAGAACAGCTCTTGAGTATTTTGGAGCTCGGTCAGGATTCATTCTCATCAGACTTTCTACATATTCCGCTTTAGCTTCAAATCGATATCCCGAAGCAACTTCAATTAAATTTAATGTTTTTTCATTCCACTCAACCTTTAACTCATCAATCAGCATTCTTATGGTAGATCGGTCAATTTTTTCAGTAAATAATTTTTGAAGATCATCAACAGATAGTGGCTTATGAGATGTTAAAAGTGCAACCTCAATCACATCTTTTAGTTTTATATCTATATCCATTTTAGGCTCTCATTAAATATATCTTTGAACAACTGGATTGCTGATGAATTTTTACTAATGCTTCTTTTGCTAACTCCAAGATTGCTAAAAAACAGACGACCATTTTTTGCAAAGGCTTTCTATCTTTTAAAAATAAATCATCAAAATCTATTTTTTCATGATCATCAAATTTTCTTAAAATTTCACTCATATGTTCTCTAACTGACAATTCTGATCGATCTATTTTATGATGGGCAAGTTGATTGACTCTTTTTAAAACATTCCTCCAAGCATCAAACAAATCTAAAACTTCTACATCTGGAAATTGATCTTGAATTAATTTTTCATAATACACTTCAGGAGCTAATCGATCATGTCCAAGCTGAGGAATAGTATTTAAATTCATTGCAGCTTCTTTAACTAACTCATACTCAATCAGTCGCTTCACCAACTCAGATCGTGGGTCCTCTTCACTTTCCTCGGTTTCAGGCTTTGGTACCAACATTCTTGATTTAATTTCAATCAACATGGCTGTCATTAAAAGATAATCTGCCGCTAGCTCGAGTTTAATTTCTTTCATTTTTTCAACATATGTCATATATTGATTTGTAAGACTTAACATTGGGATATTTAAAATATCTAAATTATTTTTTCTAATTAAATATAAAAGTAAGTCTAAGGGCCCCTCAAATGACTCTAAATAAACTTCAAGCGCATCGGGGGGGATATAAAGATCTTGAGGAAACTCTGATATTAATTCTCCATGAATTTTAGCCTGCAAATTTGGGTTAATTAAATTATCTAATTCCATTAAAAATCCAAACCCATCGCTTCACGTACTTCACGCATCGTTTCACGCGCTAATTTACCAGCCTTTTCTGAACCTTCGGCCACAACACTTTTCACTAAATCAGGGTTTTCAATATAATGAATCGCTCTTTCTTGGATCGGTTTTAATTCCTTTGAAATTGAGTCAATCACAGGTTGTTTGCATTCTATACAGCCAATACCTGCAGAGGTACAACCTTTTCTCACCCAATCTTGCACTTCCTCAGAAGAATAAATTTGATGAATTTGCCAAACTGGGCATTTATTTGGATCACCAGGGTCAGTTCTTCTGATTCTTGCTGGGTCGGTCGGCATGGTTTTTATTTTTTTATCCACCGCATCCATTGCTTCTCTTAAAGCAATTGTGTTGTTATAAGATTTGGACATTTTTTGACCATCCAAACCAATCATTTTGGAAGCTGGTGCAAGCTTATACTCTGGTTCTAATAAAATAATTTTTCCACCGCCTTCAAGATAGCCAAGTAGCCTTTCCTTATCACCTAAACTCAAACCTTGGTGTTCGTCAATCAGTGCTTGACCAGCTTCTAATGCCTGCTCATCTCCCTCTTCTTGATATGCATCTTTAAGTTCGTAATAAAGCTTACTTTTTTTTGATCCAAGTTTTTTTACAGCAAGTTGTGCTTTTTCTTCATAACCTGCCTCTTTTCCATACAAGTGGTTAAAGCGACGAGCCACTTCGCGGGTAAATTCAACATGCGGCACTTGATCCTCACCAACTGGAACTTGGGTAGCCTTGTAAATTAAAATATCTGCACTTTGTAAAAGTGGATAACCAAGAAATCCATAAGTTGATAAATCTTTTGAACTTAGCTTTTCTTGCTGATCTTTGTAAGTTGGAACTCTTTCCAACCAGCCCAAAGGCGTTATCATGCTCAGTAGAGTATGAAGCTCAGCATGCTCAGGGACTTTTGATTGAATAAAAATAGTCGCATGCGCTGGGTCAACTCCAGCTGCTAGCCAATCGATAACCATTTCCCATACATTTTCTTCAATAACCTCTGGAGAGTCATAGTGTGTAGTAAGCGCATGCCAATCGGCCACAAAGAAAAAACATTCACATTCATGTTGAAGCTGAATCCAATTTTTTAAAACGCCATTATAATGCCCAAGGTGTAAATTACCGGTTGGCCTCATACCTGAAACAATACGCTCAACTGCCATGATTATTACTCATAAAATTATAAAAAAATACTTACTAATAAATTTTGAAAAAAACGTAACAAAGGAAGCAAAATTACGGTTAATAAGCCACTCATGATCATAAACAATAAAATAAACATCCCATAACGCTCTAAGCTAGCTAACTTATATGACCATGGGTTTGGTAAGAGGCTTACTGCCATCCTACCTCCATCCAGTGGTGGAATTGGAAGTAAATTCAGAAGCATTAAAACTAAATTAATCATAATTCCCACTTGACACATTCCAGAAATAAAGAGGGAGTAATTTACTTGGGTAGACTGAGTAAAATTTAATAAAATAACCCAAATTATGGCCATGAAGAAATTTGAAGCTGGTCCAGCTAACGCCACCCACATCATATCTTTTTTTGGATTTCTTAAATTTGAAAAATTTACTGGAACTGGTTTAGCCCAGCCAAATAAAAATGGTGCACTCAATAACAACAATGCCCCAGGGATTAAAATGGTTCCAATTGGATCTATATGCTTTAGGGGGTTTAATGTGATCCTCCCTAAAAAAAATGCAGTTTTATCGCCAAAATGTTTAGCAGCGTATCCATGAGCAGCTTCATGAACAGTAATTGCAAGCAATACAGGTATTATTGATATAGTGAAATATTGAATTGGGTTCATTTCCATAATGAGATTATATCAACTTGTCTGTGTAAATTGATTCCATATTGGCTTAATCTTTTCTGGTAACTTATGCAGAGGCCCTAAGTCACGATGAGAAACTCCATGGCCATGAAAATCCGAACCAATAGATCCAAAAAAATCAAACTGCTGGGCAAAGTCGGCAAAATAATCAATCTGATTAAGGCTTTGGCTACCTGATATTATCTCAATCCCCTCTCCTCCAAAATTTTTAAATTCTTGAAAAAATTGTGGGTAAAGTTTTTTGCCCATATCATACCTTCCTGGGTGAGCAATAACAGCAATACCGCCTGCATTTTTTATCCAGCCCACCGCATCCTCGAGAGATGCCCATTGATGCTCAACATAACCAGGCTTACCTTTTGTCATGAACTTGTTAAAAACAGATTTAATATTTTTAGAATATCCTTTTGACACCAGATAGTGGGCAAAATGAATACGTCCAATTACTTGATGGCTAGCAAAACATTTAGCTCCCTCAAAAGCATTTGGAATTCCAACCATGGCAAGCCCATAAGCAATTTTTTTTGCTCGCTCAATTCTTCCTTCACGAATTCGTTCAAGACCTTTAATTAAGTTTTGATTATTTGGATCAAAATTGAGCCCAAGCATATGAATTGTTCTTGACCTCCAGGTCACAGAAATTTCTACGCCATTGATAAAACTTATTCCTAACTCCTCTGCTTTTTTACGAGCCAAATCAAGACCAGAAATATCGTCATGATCGGTCAAAGCGATCATGTCAACATTTTTTTCAGCAGCATATGAGATTAGATCATCAGGGTTTAAATTACCATCAGATACGTTAGAATGTGAGTGCAAATCAACTATGTACATTAATAAATAATGTACTATAGTTTACTCAACATGTCAGTGATTAAATTATGAAATTTTTTTTAGATCTTCTACCCGTGATAGTTTTTTTTACCGTTTATAAGTATTCGGATATTTTTTTAGCAACTTTATGGGCCATAGTAATTAGTATTCTTATCGCTGCAGTCACTTTTGCAATAAAAAAAACCATTGAGAAAATGGTTATTGTAAATACTTTATTGATTACCTTTCTTGGAGGATTAACAATTCTTTTCCAAGATAATACCTTTATCATGTGGAAGCCAACAGCTATATATTGGCTTATTGCACTTACACTTTTCGGAAGTCAAATTTTTTTAAGAAAAAATTTAATGAAAAAAATGATGAGTAAGCAATTTCAGTTATCTGAAAAGCGCTGGAATTTTTTAAATACCAATGTGGTTGTTTTTATGATTTTAATTGGTTTCTTGAATTTATATGTTGCATTCAATTTTGATGAAAACACTTGGGTCAATTTTAAATTATTTGGAATTACATCCTTATTGATATTATTTATGATTTATCTTGCAATCTTTGTTTCAAAGGAGCCAAAGTAATGTGGTACGTAATCCATAGTAAAGATGTTCCCGACTCGTTAGAGAAAAGATTGCGAACACGTCCTGAACACTTAAAAAGATTAAATGACCTTCTGAATCAAGGAAGGCTTTATGTGGCTGGGCCGATACCGGCAATTGATAATGAAGATCCAGGTCCTAATGGTTATTTGGGTAGTTTGATTATTGCAGAATTTGAAACAATTGAGGATGCCCAGCAATGGGCTCAAGAGGATCCTTATGTTATAGCAGGCGTCTATGCATCTTTTTCTGTTCAACCATTTAGGAAAGTTTTACCCTAAATCTCATGCAAGTAGAAATAAAAAAAAGATTAGCAAAACTCCATCCTACTCAACTTGAAATCATAGACGATTCCGATCTTCATCGAGGACACTCTGGAAATAATGGGGGCGGTCATTACACAATCAAAATCAACAGCTCCATTCTTCATGATAAATCTCGAATTGAGTCGCATAGGCTAATATATGATCTCTTAGGGGATTTAATACCTACGAAAATTCATGCACTTCAAATTAAAATACTAAAATGAAAATACTTCCAATTTTTAGCTTACTCCTTCTTACAATTTGTACAGCAACCAAATCAGAAATTTCAATCACAGTAAACGAGCAGCATCTTAATCCCGCACTGATCGAATTTATTTCAAAAGAACTAGAGTTACAAGGTAAAGAAATTACAGATGAAATGAAGAAAAATATTACCGAGAGGTTAATAGAACTTGAAATTATGACAGATGCTGCTAGAAAAAAAGGGATAACTAATGAATCAAAATTTTTATCAAAAGTTGAGCTAACTTATATGGAATTAGCATATACGGAGTATTTGAAAAAATATTTATTAGACCATCCAATATCAAAAGATGATATCAAAAAAGAATACGATGCATTCAAAAAAAAATTTGATAAAAAAGAATTTAAAGGTCAGCACATATTAGTGAAAACAAAAAACGAGGCTGAAATGATTCATTCAAGAATTAAAAATGGTGAACAATTTGATGAAATTGCAAAAAACTTATCTTTGGATAAAGAGTCTGCAAAAAATGGGGGGGATTTAGGCTGGTTCAAAGATGAAGATATGGTTGATAGCTTTTCTGCAGAAGCTCATAAATTAAAACCAACTGAAGTAAGTGATGCTTTTCAGACTCAGTTTGGTTGGCATATATTAAAAATAAATGAGATCAAAAAAAGACCTCCTCCAGATCTTGAAACAGTTAAAAAACAAATTGAAGAGACATTAAAAAAAAGAAAGCTTAAAGCTCATATTAAAGAATTAAAAGACAATGCAGAAATTAACCGATAAAACTTTATCTGACATTAATCAAAACTGTTCCGCAAAAATCATAGCTATAGATCATGAGGAATGGTTTATTAACAAAGCTGAAGCTTTGGGGGTAAAAATCAACAACATAATAACAGTTACTCATAAAAATAAAAAAGGTCCGATCTGTGTAAATATTAACACCACAAGTTTTATGATCCGCTTATCAGATGCTAACCGAATTAGAGTGGTGGAGTTATGAAAAAAATAGCACTGATTGGAATGCCAAATTCTGGAAAATCTACTTTTTTTAACTCAATTAGTGGGGCATCAGCAAAAGTTGCAAATTGGTCAGGTGTTACTGTTGATATTGAAAGTATAAAGACGTTAATTTTTGGAGAAATCGTTGAGCTTATTGATCTCCCAGGAATATATACTCTCAAATCTGGCTCCGATGACGAAGTTATCGTTCACGATTTTTTAAATCATAACAAGATTGATGAAATTTTTTTCATTCTCAACTCCTCACAAATCGATCGTCAAATTGATCTAGCTTTAGAATTTAAAAATTTAGGTTTTAAAGTTCGTATGCTTTGCAACATGAATGACGAAGCAAAAAAAAATGGTATTGAAATCAATTACAAAAAACTAGAAAAACGATTAGCGATACCAATCCATCCAATCAGTGCAAAATTTCAATCAGGGTATGAATTCTTGAATAAAAAAATACAAACTCTAGAAAAGAAAATTTCAATTAAACCACTTGTTGAAAATGAAATATATCAATATGTAAAATTTCCTAAACAGTCAAATGACAATATTACTAAAACCCTTGATAGATTTTTTCTCCATCATTTTTGGGGTTTACCAATTTTCTTTGTGCTTCTCTTTGGATTATTTCAAGCTATCTATGGAATTGCAGAGCCGCTTCAAAATTTCATGGGCTTAGCTTTTGATTCAGTCGGAGAAATAATTAGTTTGTTTTTAAATCAACATTTACCAAAACTATTTTCATCATTTTTATACGATGGTGTTTATCTGGGAGTAACTACAGTACTAACCTTTATTCCAGTAATTATTATTTTTTTTATAGTTATGTCATTTATTGAAAATTCAGGCTACCTCTCACGAGCTGGATTCGTTATGGATAAAATCATGGAAAAAATGGGATTAGATGGCAGAAGCTTTGTGATGATTTTATTTGGATTCGGATGTAACGTCCCTGCACTAATGAGTACAAAAATTATGCGCTCCAAAACAACCCGATTTCTAACAATGTTAATAATTCCTTTTTCACTCTGTTCAGCAAGGCTTCAAGTATTTTTATTTTTTACAGCTATCTTTTTTAGTCCTCAAATGGGGGCGCTTGTTCTTTTTTTCATGTATATTTTAAGCTTCCTCATTATCATCATGACTGCACTTATTTTTAAGGATAAAAAAGCTATAAATGAATCGGTTTTGATAGAGATGCCTCCCTACCGTTTACCCACAACCAAACAAACTTTACTCACAGCTATCCATGAAATAAACCATTTTCTTAAAAGAGCATCAAAATTCATTCTAGGTGGAGTGATTGTAGTCTGGCTTCTAACAAATTTTTATGTGTCTACAAATGTTACTATCGCTGATCACATAAGTGGCTTTTTAAGTCCTATTTTTGACCCAATTGGTATTAACGATAAATTAATTATTGCTTTGATTTTTGGATTTATAGCCAAAGAAATTCTTATTGGTGCCCTTGCGGTTATTTTCTCTAGCAATATGGATAGCTTGGGAGATATTTTACAGACAGAAATAAATTGGCAACAAGCATTAAGTTTTATGACCTTTACTTTAATTTACACTCCCTGCTTATCAACAATCGCCACTATAAAAAGTCAATCAAAAAATATTCGATTAGTAGCAACATCACTCCTTTGGTCATTAGTGTTAGCTTGGATTGTCAGTTTCTGTTTTTACCAATTGTTAATCAATTTTAGCTCATGAAAATAATAAATTAATATTGAATCTGTTAGAATACAAGATTCTAATTTGTGGTTTATAAACGTGATTCATCATCATTTTAGTAGCTCTGCACTATCTGAAAATCAACTTCAAAAATTATTAAAACGTATTCAACACTTTAATAAAAATATTCTTGATATTCAAACACAGTATGTTCATTTTAGTAGTTTTATAGATACACCATCAAATGAAAGCCTTACTCTTCTTGATAGCCTGCTAACTTATGGTGAATATAAAAAACACCCCAAACATTCAGATTATAAATTTATAGTAATTCCTAGATTTGGAACTCTTTCACCTTGGGCATCAAAAGCTACGGACATTGCCAAGAGATGTAATTTAGATGTCAATAAAATTGAGAGAGGGATTGTTTTCCATCTTATACCGCTAAACAATTGTAGTATCAGCAAAGAACAGCTTGAGCAAATATCGTCATTGTGTATGGACCGGATGACCGAAACTGTTGTGTATAATTTAAAAGATGCAGAAAAATTATTTACTGAAAACTCCCCAAAATCCTTAAATGAAATTGATATTCTTCAAAAAGGAAGAGATGAGCTAGTCAACTATAATCAAAAAAATGGATTAGCTCTATCAGAAGAAGAAATACAATATTTAATTGATTATTTTTTTAAAATTAAAAAAAATCCAACAGATGCTGAACTCATGATGTTTGCTCAAGCAAATTCAGAGCATTGTCGGCATAAAATATTTAATGCAAAGTGGATCATTGATAACAAACAACAAGAAGATTCACTTTTTGGAATGATTCGAAATACTCATCAAAAAAATCCTCACAAAACCGTTGTTGCTTATTCTGATAATTCATCAATTATTGAAGGAAAAGAAATAGCACGTTTTTATCCGTCGCAAAATAATGTATATAAAGCTCATATCGAAAAAACACACTATTTAATGAAAGTGGAAACACATAATCACCCAACTGCAATATCGCCATTTCCTGGAGCTGCTACAGGAAGTGGTGGAGAGATAAGAGATGAAGGAGCCACCGGGCGAGGATCAAAACCAAAGGCTGGATTAACAGGATTTTCAGTATCTAATCTAAATATTCCTGAACTCAAATACCCATGGGAAAAAAAGCCTTCTAAACCAGCTCATATTTCATCCCCCTTAAATATTATGATGGAGGGCCCTATAGGTGGGGCTGCTTACAATAACGAATTTGGAAGACCAAACATTGCCGGTTACTTTAGGGTATACGAACAAGAAGTTAACGGTAAAAAATATGGTTATCACAAACCCATCATGTTAGCTGGAGGAGTTGGAAATATAAGTGATGAGCATACACATAAAAAAACATTAAATGAAAATGTATTATTGGTGCAACTCGGCGGACCAGGAATGCTAATTGGTCTCGGAGGTGGGGCAGCATCAAGCATGAATAGTGGATCAAACGAGGAAGATTTAGATTACGCATCAGTTCAACGAGGTAATCCTGAAATTCAAAGAAGAGCTCAAGAGGTTATTGATCGATGTTGGCAATTAAAAAAATCAAACCCTATTTTGAGTATTCATGATGTAGGTGCCGGAGGTTTGTCTAATGCATTCCCTGAGCTTATTAATGATGGAGGTGTGGGTGCTGAGTTTGATATTCGCAAAATTCAAACAGAAGAAAAAGGTATGGCTCCTCATGAGCTTTGGTGCAATGAGTCACAAGAAAGATATGTTTTAGCGATCAATGAAGATTCGCTAGATACTTTTAATGCCATTTGTGAAAGAGAGCGATGTCCATACAGCATCGTAGGAAAAGCTATTAATAAAAAACATCTACTCGTAAAAGATAGTCTACTTGGCAAAAATGTGGTTGATATGGATCTTAATATTCTTTTAGGAAAGCCACCAAAAACTGAAAAGAATATAAAAACACCATCATTTAAATCTCTCCCTAAGTCAGCAACCTTTGATTTAGTGCCAACAGCAAAACTTGTTATAAGTCATCCATCTGTGGCATCTAAAAAATTTCTTATACATATTGGTGATCGATCTGTAACTGGGCTAATTGCTCAGGATCAAATGGTTGGTCCATGGCAAACTCCTGTGTCTAATGTAGCAGTGACAAAACTATCATTTGAAAGTCAGTATGGTGAAGCATTTGCTGTTGGCGAACGCTCTCCCCTCGCCGTGATTGATGCAAAAAAATCAGCACGCATGGCTGTTGGTGAATCTATTACAAATATTTTAAGTGCATATATCGGAGATTTAAGAAATATAAAAT
This sequence comes from Burkholderiales bacterium, assembly GCA_030827595.1. GTDB lineage: Bacteria > Pseudomonadota > Gammaproteobacteria > Burkholderiales > Methylophilaceae > BACL14. The sequence goes on along the minus strand of JAURED010000003.1, from coordinate 44,079 downwards.
TATCTGCCAACTGGATGGCTGCCAGTGGAGACGATGAGGAGGATTTCAAATTATTTGAAGCTGTTAAGTCGATCGGTATTGAATTATGTCCTGCCTTGGGAATATCTATTCCTGTTGGAAAAGACTCTATGTCTATGAAAACTTCCTGGGATAATGAAAGTGTTACCTCACCGCTGTCTCTTGTTGTAACAGCCTTCTCGGAATGTCAAAATGTTTGCAAAACTTTGACTCCCGTTTTAGAAATATCGGACGACTTTAGTATGTTATATATTGACTTAGGTTTAAATCAATATAGAACCGGCGCTTCAATTGCTGAACAAGTTACGAATCAAACTACTGCAATTGCTCCTGATTTAGATAATCCCGATCTATTGATTAATTTTTCCTATGCAATTCAGTATTTAATTGAGGCAGGTTTAATTAACGCCTACCATGATCGCTCAGATGGTGGACTTTTCGCAACTTTGTGTGAAATGGCTTTTGCCTCAAGATCAGGCTTAGATATAGATTTATCAGAAATTTCCTGTGAATTTAATAGAATTTTATTTGCAGAGGAGCTTGGAGCGGTTATCCAAGTTAATAAGGATAAACAACAATACATAATAGACTTATTTAAGAGCAAAGGTATTAAGGATATTTTTTATATTGGTAAAACAAATAAATCTCAAGAAATCAGAATTAAACATGATGATCAAGTGTTTGTTGATAGCAGAGCAAACTTAGAGGCGCTTTGGTCCCAAAATAGTTTTCATATTCAATCCTTACGGGATAATTCAGAATTAGCGAAAGAGGAGCTGGAAACAATTTTTAACGATAATGATCCCGGTATCAATGAATCTTTATCCTTTAAATTAGATTTTCCAAATATTCATCATAAATCTAAACAAAAAATTGCAGTTCTCAGAGAACAAGGAGTCAATGGTCACTATGAAATGGCAGCAGCATTTCATTATGCGGGATTTGAATCAATCGATGTTCACATGCAAGATCTTCTCTCTGGTCACTTCAATTTATTAGATGTAAGAGCTTTAGTTGCTTGTGGTGGATTTTCATACGGTGATGTTTTGGGTGCCGGTGAAGGCTGGTCAAAAGTTATATTAAATAATCCTACTCTGAAAGAGCAATTCATTAGATTTTTTGAGAAAAATAATACCATTGCTCTCGGAGTCTGTAATGGATGTCAAATGCTCTCCAATTTAAAAAGCATAATTCCAGGTACAGAATTTTGGCCAAAATTTGTTAAAAATACCTCTGACCAATTTGAGTCAAGAGTGGTGTCCGTAAAAATACCAAAAACGAATTCAATTTTCTTCAAAGACATGGCTGGATCAGTTATTCCTGTGATCACAGCACATGGTGAAGGAAGAGCCTCTTTTGAAAGATCAGAAGATTTAAACAAATTAAGTCAAATGGAACAAATTACATTACAATATGTCACAAACGAGCATAAGGAAACTTCATCTTTTCCTTTTAACCCTAATGGTTCTATTAAGGGGGTTACAGGATTCACAAATGATGATGGACGGTTTAATATCATGATGCCACACCCTGAAAGAGTGTTCAGGAAAGATCAGCATACTTGGTCTAAAGATAGATCAGACGGATACGGGCCATGGTTTAAGATGTTTACTAATGCACTTTATTTTTTAAATAATAGTTAGGAAAATTATGAAGAAGTTACTAGGTTTATTTATTGTATTATTTTTTAGTATTCATGCCTTTGCTGGGTTATCAGATCCAGAAGAGCTCGAATTCACTGGAGCTCTCAATGATGGTGATTTAAAAACTGTCCAAAAATACGTAGAGCAAAAAGGAGTTCCCCTTGAAGATAAATATTTTGCGTGGACCCCATTCCTTATTACAGCCGCAAAAAATCAATTTGAAATCTTAAAATATTTGACAGAAAAAGGTGCTGATGTAAATTATGTCCATCCGGTAACACGAATGAATGGATTTCACCATGCAGCATTTAATGGTAACAAAGAAATGGCTAAATACATTGCTGAAAAAGGTGGGGATATTAATAAAAAATTAAAAGGTGATGTATCAATAATTAGAGCATTAAAAGAAGATGGTAAAACTGATATGGCTAAATATTTATTGACCTTAGGAGTTAGTGAAGAAGGTTGCGAAGGTAAATGCTTCTAACTTAAAATTTATTTTTTTTCGAAAAGCATCTTTATTTAAAGATGCTTTTTTTTATCTTGATTCGTAAAATTCAAATAGTTTAATTAAAGTTAAAAAGTAATTTTGTCGAACCGTCCAATCTACAAAATCGTTTAATATCGGTTTACCGTGCATAGAAATACTTAAACCCGATTCTTTAAACATTAACAAATCATTTGCGCCATCACCAATCGATATAACTTCATCACTTTTAAATCCAAATTGATGAGAGAGTGCTTTAATAATATTAGCTTTTTTTTCTGCATTTATAATATCCCCATTTAATTTACCAGTTAAAACGCCATCGACTATCTGAAGTTCATTGGCATATGCATGGTCCATTTTCAAAGCATTTCTAACAAACTCAACAAAATAAGTAAATCCACCCGATACAATAATTGTTTTCAAATTAAATTTTTTTACATAATCGATCCACTCCATAACATAAGGTTGAAGTTTTATTTTTTCATTAATGATCTTTTCAAAAGCGCTTACATTTATACCTTTAAGTAATGAAACACGTTTTTTTATACTCTCATCAAAACTTAAATGACCCATCATAGTTTGCTCCGTGATCTCAGCAATTTCTTTCTTAAGATTTATAAGATCAGCAATTTCATCTATGCATTCATTTTGAATTAAAGTGGAATCCATATCACAAACCAACATTTTATAATTGGAAAGAGTTTTATTAATGTCATTAAAAAATTGTATATTCAATTTTTTTAGCAAACCTGAATATTCATTATAAAATCTTGAAGTGCTATCAAATGATAAAAAATCAGAACTTAAAACTGAAATTTCAGATTGATCAAATGAAACATGATTTTTATTAATAAATTCTTCAAAATCATCTCTAAAGATTAAAAATTTTTGCATACATGCAATTATACAACCCTAATCAATCTGATATGATTATGTTTTTTAATATAAAAAATACATGAACCTTCACGAATATCAGGCAAAAGAATTATTAAGACAATATGGAATAAGAACGCCATTTGGGGAAGTTGCTGAAACTTTAAATGAAGTGAATGGTTTAGCAAAAAATATAAAAAATCCTGTGGTAATCAAAGCCCAAATCCATGCCGGCGGCAGGGGAAAATCTGGTGGCGTAAAAGTGGTTAAAACTAAGGATGAAGCGGTTGAGTTTGCTACAAAACTCCTCGGGAAAAATCTTATTACCTATCAAAATAAACCTCTCGGGCAACCCGTCCATAAAATTTTATTTGAAGAGACGGAAAATATTACAAGTGAATTATATTTTTCAATTTTAATAGATCGAGAAAAAGAAAAAATTTGCTTGATAGTTTCAAGTGCAGGTGGAATGGAAATTGAAGAAATAAGCCAAAAAAATCCACAATTAATTTTAAAAGAATTTTGTAATCAAATTACAGGATTAATGGATTACCAGACACGAGAACTAGCTAATGCTCTAAATCTTAATTCAGAACTTGCTTTTAAATTTAATCAATTCGCTAAGTCCGCTTACCGGCTATTTACAGAAAATAACTTATCATTACTTGAGATTAATCCATTAGTCATAAATAAACATAACGAATTTGTTGCTTTAGATTGCAAGATTAGTCTTGATGATAACGCCCTATTTAAACAAAAAAAATTATCTGAACTTAGAGATTGGTCACAAGATGATATAAAAGAAGCTGAAGCCCATCATGCTGGTTTAAATTACATCGCCTTAAACGGTCACATTGGCTGCATGGTTAATGGTGCGGGTCTTGCAATGGCTACAATGGATCTCATTCATCATTGCGGAGGTTCACCAGCTAATTTCTTAGATGTTGGTGGTGGTGCATCATCAGAAACTGTTTCAAAAGCTTTTCAAATTCTTCTCTCGGATAAAAATGTTAAAGTTGTTTTAGTTAATATTTTTGGTGGCATTATGAGATGTGATGTTATTGCAGAAGGAATTATTAATTCAGCAAAAGATATGGGGATTTCAGTTCCAGTGGTTGTTCGACTTGAAGGTACAAATGTTGAAGCTGGAAAAGAATTGCTTAATAAAAGTAATCTAAATATCATTTCCGCTGATAATTTAATTGAAGCTGCTCAAATAGCAGTAAAGTTATCAAAGGGATAAGCTCATGTCAGTACTTGTTAATAAAAGAACAAAATTAATATGCCAGGGGTTCACTGGAAAACAAGGAACCTTTCATTCTGAGCAATGCATGTCTTACGGAACAAATCTTGTTGGAGGGGTTACTCCTGGTAAAGGTGGCTCAAAACATCTTAACTTACCAGTATTTAATACTGTTAAAGAGGCTGTTAATCAAACAAAAGCCAATGCAACAATGATTTATGTTCCACCTGCATTTGCTGCAGATTCAATTATAGAAGCCAGTGAGGCAGGTATTGAAATCATTGTATGTATCACTGAAGGAATACCCACCTTTGATATGCTCAAAGTTAAAACTGTCGTTAGTGCAAATAGATCAATTCTTATTGGGCCAAACTGTCCTGGAATTATTACACCAGGAGAATGCAAAATTGGTATTATGCCTGGCAATATTCATCTCCCAGGAAAGATAGGAATAGTTTCACGTTCAGGAACGCTCACCTATGAAGCCGTGAATCAAACTACAAAAAATGGATTGGGTCAAACAACATGTATTGGTATCGGGGGTGACCCTATTAAGGGAATCAATTTTATTGAATGTTTAGAATTTTTTGAAAATGATCCAGAAACTCAAGGAATTATTCTTGTTGGTGAAATTGGTGGAAATGATGAAGAAGAAGCAGCTGAATATATAAGTGACAAAATAACAAAGCCTGTAGCTGCTTATATTGCTGGTGTGACCGCACCTGAAGGAAAAAGAATGGGTCATGCTGGTGCGATTATCTCGAAAAGCAGCGGAAAAGCGATTGATAAAATCAAAGCATTAGAAAAGGCAGGAGCCATTGTTGCCCAGACTCCATCAGAAATGGGGCAGTCTATTGCCATGGCACTAAATAATGTTTAAACGAATACTGCTTACTGTATTTTTTTTTATTTTTACACACTCTTATTCTGCAGACATTAATTATTTATTAACAGCATCTGCAAAAGGAGATATTGAAACAGTACAAGCAATACTAGACAGCGGAGCAGATATTAATGTTAAAGATTCTAATAATTTAAATGCGCTGATGTACGCTGCAAGAAAAAATAACTCTGAAATCATAAAAATCCTCATTAAAAATAAAATAGAAATAAATCATGCAGATAACTCGGGATGGACAGCACTGATGTATGCTGCAAAAAAAAATTATATTGAATCTATTAAAATTTTATTGGCAAATAAAGCTGATCCAAAAATAACTGATCCAGACGGATGGTCTGCATTTGGTTTAGCTGCCTCTTCTGGCCATAGCGAAACTATCGATCTTTTAATTCAATATGGTATTGATCCCAATAACAGGAATAATAGTGGTCAAACAATATTAATGATAGCTGCAAAAAAAGGAAATCTAGCTGTTGTCAAAAGCTTGTTAGACAACAAAGCAAATTTATCTTTAAAAGATCCAAATGGAAAGACAGCACTTATGATTGCCGCTGCAAATGATAATTTTGATGTGGCAAAGCTCCTTTTAAATCGGGGAGCCAACATCAATGACGTTGATAAATCAAATTGGACACCTTTAATGTGGGCTGTTGAAAAGAAAAGCTCAAAAATTGCTTCTGCATTATTAGAAAGAGGATCTGATGTAAATCATAAAGATGATCAAAAAACGCCTTTACTTCATTTTGCAGTTTTTAATAATGATTATGAAATTGTCAAACTTCTTATTGAATACAATGTGAATCTAAAAGCAACAGATCAGTATGGTTTAACAGCCTATGTTTATGCCCTAAAAGAAAAAAATAAAAAAATTGTAGATCTGATAAAAGATAATGGAGGAACATACTAATGAAAGTATGCTTACTCCAATCTAACCCCATACTTGGAAATTTAACTCAAAATTTTGATTGGCTCAAAACCCAGATTTTAAAGCAAGATGCTGATTTGTTTATAGCGCCTGAAATGGCATTACTTGGATATCCTGCTGATGATCTAATATCTGATAATTTTTTTATAGAAAAACAACAAGTACTCCTTGAGAAATTTAAATCTGTGCTAAAAAAAAATCAAATGTTAATAATTGGTGGTGTCGCTGTGAATAAAAAAGAAAGGTCAAATTCTGCCTTTTTAATTTCAAAAAATAAACTAATTCTCCAAAATAAAATAAATCTTCCAAATTACGGAGTCTTTGACGAAAAAAGATATTTTACCGCAGGAAAAAAAATAGAAATTATTTCATTTAATAACAAAAAAATCTTAGTATTGATTTGTGAAGATTTTTGGGACAAAAAAATTGAAAAGTTTTACATAAATAAAAAAATAGATTTATGTGTTGCAATAAATGCTTCTCCTTTTGAAATTAATAAATTTTCCAAAAGACAAAATAGAGCAATTGAGTTAACTAAAAAAATTAAAGCGCCTTTAGTTTATTTAAATATGATTGGGGGTCAAGATGATTTGGTATTTGATGGGGAATCATTCATTCTTAATGAAGAGAATAAATTAATATTACGATTAAATCCATTTAGAACTCAAGTTAAAACTTTGGATTTAAATAAAATAAATCCAACTCTTGCTCATAGAAATAATTTAGAAGAAGAATTAATTCTTAATGCATGTATTCTAGGAACAAGAGATTATTTAAGAAAAAATAAAATAGACTCAGTTTATATTGGGCTATCAGGTGGAATTGACTCTGCTCTAGTTGCTTTCATTGCATCAAAAGCAATACCAGCACATAAGGTAAATTGTATTATGATGCGATCAAAATTTACATCACATATTAGCTGTGAAGATGCAAAAAAATTAGCTAAAAATTTAGGAGTTCAATATAAAAATAAAGACGTCATGCCAATAATTAATAGTATTAATGAGTCACTAACTTTGGACTTTAAAAATAAACAACCTGATGTCACTGAGGAGAATATTCAGGCTAGAAGTCGTGGGTTAGTTCTTATGGCTCTTGCTAATAAACATAAAGCTGTTGTTCTATCAACCTCAAATAAAAGTGAATCCGCAGTAGGATATTCAACCCTTTATGGGGATATGGTTGGTGCATACGCACCTCTTAAAGACATCTCGAAAACAAAAATATACAATATAGTAAATTACATAAACCAAAAAAATAAAATTATTCCTCAAAGAATAATTACTCGGCCGCCGTCAGCAGAATTAAGAGAAAATCAAAAAGATCAGGATACTTTGCCGGACTATGCTATTTTAGATCGAATAATTGAGCTTTTTATTGACGATGGTCTTAATAGTCAAGAAATTATAAAACATGGATTTAAACCACAATTAGTTAAAAAAATTGTAAAATTAATACTTGGCAGCGAATTTAAAAGGCGTCAGAGTCCACCAGGGCCAAAAATTTCCAGAAAAGCTTTTGGTAGAGAAAGAAGATTTCCAATAACAAACAACTATTTAGGGTAAGTCATGAAAAAAATTGAAGCAATCATTAAACCATTCAAATTAGATGAGGTGAGAGAGGCGCTATCTGAAATTGGTATAGAAGGACTAACAGTGACTGAAGTCAAAGGATTTGGTCGCCAAAAAGGTCACACTGAACTATATCGAGGTGCAGAATATGTTATTGATTTTCTTCCTAAAATGAAACTCGAAATTGTTATATCTGATGATAAATTAGATAAAGTTATTGAAACCATCAAATCTGCTGCGCATACAGGTAAAATTGGCGATGGAAAAATTTTTGTTTCATCGATCGAACAAGCGGTCAGGATTAGAACAAGTGAAAAAAATGATGAAGCTCTTTAGTTTATTTTAAAAATTTTTTTATCTGATGAAAATCATCAGCGGTATCAACCCCAATCATTTCTTTACCCGTATGCTTTACCATCGCTATTTGAATATTGTTATAGATCGCTCTTAATTGCTCAAGCTTTTCAGTTTGTTCAATTTTTGGTTGATCTAACATGCAAAACTCTCTGACTTGTTTGGCAGAATAAGCATATATTCCAAGATGATGATAAGCTAAGTCATCACAAAAATTTTCTTTATTTAAGTTTCCTAATAAGCTTCGAGAAAATGTAATTGCCATATTCTTATGATTTAATAAAACTTTCACATTATTAGGATTGCTATACTCATCAAATGAATTGAATGGCTTATACGCAGAGGCAAAAGAATTTCCCAACAATATAGTTTGAGCAAGATTATTGATTAGATTTTCATCAACCAGCGGTTCATCTCCTTGTACATTTACTAAAATCTGGGAATCATTAATTTCATTTACATTTAGAAATTCATTTATCCTATCTGTCCCAGATACATGGTTCTCAGATGTCATCACTGATTTAAAACCATAGGATTCAGCAATCTTTTTTATTTCAATGCTATCTGTAGCGATAAAAATATCCGTTGCCAATGATTTCGATGCTTGCTGGGCAGTATGGATAAAAAGAGGTTTGTTATTAATTTCCAGTAAAAGCTTTTTTTTAAGACGCGTGCTATTTAAACGCGCAGGGATAACGACAATAAAATTCATTTAATTTTTCGAGCCTGATCTGGAATCATAACTGGGATACCATCAATAATTGGATATGCCAGTTTTGCACCATTTGAAATTAACTCCTTATTTTTTTTATCAAAAATTAATTTCTCTTTAGTGATCGGGCAAACAAGAATATCGAGTAAGTTTTTATCCATTTAGAACCCTATGTAATAACTTTTTTTCAAACTTTGAACACAATTCAACTTGTGACTGTAATACCCAAATATTTTTATTGTTAAACTGTTTACATTTTACTGCATCTTTTTGAGTTATAAGATAATTTCTATTTCGATCAAAGTCTTTTTTAGAAAACTTGTGATGATCTTCATATATTTGATAATCAAAAGAACATATCTTTTTTAAAGATGAAATTAAACGCTCTGGATTTCCAATACCAATTGATAGATTTAAATTACTTAATTCCTTAATATCCTTCTTTATCTTTGTTTTTAAGTTTACAACTTTTGTTGATAATAAAAAATTAATATAATCCGTATCTGATTTTTCAGTATTATTTATGATCATGGCCTCAGTGTTATTTAATCTTGAATAAGGTTCTCTAAATGGTCCCACTGGAAGTATCATATGATTAGTTACAAAACGCTGATCATGAATTAAAATTTTATGGTCAAAATGAAGATTTAGATGCTGTAAGCCGTCATCAGAAATGATTAAGTCAATATTATTGTATTTATCTAGCATCATGAGTCCTGATTTATATCTCGATCTTCCAACAAATACAGGAATGTTTAAAGATTGTTTTAGCATTAAAGGTTCATCGCCTACGATATTGACATCAGAATCTTGATGAACTTCTTTATTGCCTTTTAGATCACCCTTGTAACCTCTTGAAATTATCCCTACTTTGATATTTTGTTTTGCAAATAGTTTTGCTAAGTGCATAACAAGCTGTGTTTTTCCCGAACCACCAATGATTAAATTACCAATCACTAAAGTTTTTACGGGCAACTTTTTTTGGTTAAGAATATTAAATTTGTATAGAAATAAACGTGTATAAAAAATAATATAATTTAACAAACTCAGTGGCATGAAAACCCATATAAGATTGGCTTTCTTGTACCACTGATTTAAAAAAAAGTTATGAAATAACATGGGAAAAATTACACTAATTCTGTTTTATATAATTTTGCATAGAAGCCTTTTTTTGAAATTAATTCTACATGACTTCCTGATTCAACAATTTCCCCCTTATCTAAAACAAAAATTTTATCTGCATTCATTACTGTTGATAATCTGTGTGCAATGATGATTGATGTTTTATTTTTCATTAAATTATCCAGTGCAATTTGAACAAGTTTTTCAGACTCAAGATCAAGTGCTGAGGTTGCTTCATCCAATAAAAGTATTGGGGCATTTTTAATAATCGCACGAGCAATTGAAATTCTTTGCTTCTGCCCTCCTGATAACTTTACTCCTCGATCTCCAACTAAATTATCAAGTTTATTAGGCAGTCTCTCTACAAACTCTCGAGAGTTAGATTGATCAATGACTTTTTCTAGCTGTTTTTTTGTAATGGACTTTTTCTGCATTCCATAACAAATATTATTCCGAATCGTGTCATTAAATAAAATTGTATCTTGAGTGACCAATGAAAAGTGGCTCCTTAGATTAGCAAGCTTTAAACTCTTAATATTTTTTTTATCTAAAGTTATTTCTCCCTCATCAAACTCATAAAATCTTGGAAGAAGATTCATTAATGTAGTTTTTCCACCTCCTGATTTACCCACTAAGGCAATTTTTTCACCTTTATTGATTTTAAGAGATATATTTTTTAAGATATATTGATTGGTGCCTTTATATCTGAATGATAAATTCTTTATCTCAATATTTCCTTTACATGAGTTAAGAACCTTCTCACCTCGATCATGCTCGTTCTTTTCATTTAAAACATTCATAATACTTTTTGCTGCCGCAATACTCACTTGTAGTGACTCGTTCACTTCCGTCAGGCTTTTAATTGGTTTTATCATCATCAATAGAGCACCTACAAAGGCAGCAAACTCCCCTGTCGAAAAATTTGCGAGTGCATAGTAAACAATCAAGCCCAAGGCTATTGACGCTATGATTTCTATCAACATACTGTTAAATAAAGAGAGTCTGGCTAATCTAATTTGCATATTCATATTTTTTTTAACAATATCAACAAATCGTTTCAGCTCATATCCTGCAGCTCCAAATATCTTTATCACTCTTTGCCCTGAAACCGTTTCTTCAGAATTTGAAGTCATTTCACCCATTGATTCTTGAACTTCAAATCCATAAGCGCGTAATCGTGGTGATACCTTTTTTAAATATCGAATTATTACAGGGGTCATTAACAAAAAAACTGAGGTTAAAAACCAATCTAAGTAAATCATATAAATGAATAAAGCAATTACCGTAAACGATTCTCTAATAATCGTGAGACCAATTCGAGTAATTACTGTTGAAAGTTGATCAGCTTCATAAGTCAATTTTGATACAAGCATTCCAGCATTATTATTATCAAAATAGGAAACTGGGAGTTTTAAATATTTTTTAAATGTATCAATTCTAAGGTCCGCAACAACACCTCTTGATGTTTTACGCATATGATAGCCTGAAACAAATGAAGCAAAAGCCCTTATAAGCATTAGAAGCATCAATGAAACAGGGAGAATCAACTTCACCAAACCATCATGAGTATCAAAACCACTATCTGTTATTTGTTTAAGTAAGGCTAAAAAACCCGTATTCGTTAAAGAATAAACAACCATAAATGAAATGCTTAAAATTAGTGAAAATTTATAATTTAGTGCATATCGAAGAAGTTGTTTATAGATAGCTTTAAATTCAGAAAGCTTGATGGGGTTTGACTTTAATGAAGACATTTAATTAAGTCTTATTTCACCTGTGTGGCAAAAGTTACACGATTTAATCCGGACAATCTTGCTGCTTCCATAACATTGATTACAGACTGATGATTTGACATCGCATCTGCATTAATCACAACAGAGGGTAAATCTTGAGTATTAATTTTAGATTTTAAATTTCTCAATTCTTTAGAAATTTCATTTATGGAATTTTCTGATAATTTTTTATTATTAATAATATATTGGTTGTCAGATGTGACAACAATATCAATTCGATCTATATCTTTATCTTGGGGTGAGGCTTCAGCAGTAGGCAGATTGATTTTTAACTCACTAAATTTCGAAAAAGTAGTACTAACAACCAAGAAAATAATGATTACCAGTAACACATCAATGAGAGGAATAAAATTTATTTCAAGCTCCTCCGTTTGACTTCCTCGTCTAAAATTCATTTCTATTTTCCTTTTTGGTGAATTATTTCAACCAGCGTAATCGCTTGTTGCTCCATTTCTACTATTAAAGATTCAACCTTATTTTTAAAAAAACGATACATAATCATTGCAGGAACAGCAACAACAATACCTCCCGCTGTATTATAGAGAGCAATAGATATCCCTCGAGCAAACACAGTTACATCTGCACCGCTGCTGGTAAAAGAACCAAATAATTCAACCATACCAATAATTGTTCCAAAAAGTCCCAAGAGCGGGGCTACAGTAGCAATGGTTCCTAATGTCGATAGATATTTTTCTAATCTATGAAATACAGCTCTTCCAGTTTCTTCAATTGACTCTTTTATTAAGCCTGGTGAACTTGAAACATGATCAAGCGCTGTAGCAAAAATCTCTCCCATATAAGAGTGCTGCCTCAGTAATTCAATTGATTTGTTATTAACTCCTTTTTGATCGATTAAAACTTTCACCTCATTCAATAAATTTTTTGGGGCAATTGTTTCCGAACGTAATGCCCATAATCTCTCGATGATAATTGCTAACGCTATGACTGAAGCAAAAACCAGAGGCCAAATTGGCCAGCCCGCGCCTTGAATAATATCCCACACAATATGACTCCTTAAATACTTAAATTAGCTAAATATTAACACTTTTTTAATCTGCCATCGATAAACTCAAATCTATTTTTAAAGTTACTTAACATACTCTGATCATGAGTAACTAAAAGTAACTTAATATTATTTTGTTGAGTCCCTTTTAGTAATAAATCCAAAACGATTTTTGAATTTTTTTTATCTAAGTTACCAGTAGGTTCATCAGCAAATATAACTTTTGGCTTGTGAATCAGGGCTCTACATATAGCCACTCTTTGCTTTTCTCCGCCTGATAATTGATTAGGGTAATGCATAATTCGATCTAAAAGCCCAACTGTATTCAATAATTTCTTGGCTTGTTGCATAGCATACGCTTCATTACTATTATTAACTTTAAGGGGAAGCATGACATTCTCTAATACGTTAAAGTCGTTCAACAAATGATGGAATTGATAAATAAAACCAAACTCATGCTTTCTAAGATTTATAAGATCCGATTGTTTTATGCCACATAATTCATTTCCAAAAAACTTAATCGATCCTTTATCACAAACATCTAATCCTGCGATAATCTGCAAAAAAGTACTTTTACCGGAGCCAGATACCCCAGTAAAAACAGTACTCTCTGATAATTTTATAGATAAATTTGAAAATAATGGCTTATCAAGTGCCGGAAAAGTTTTCTTTAAACCATATATTTCCAAAAAATTATTCATTTTTTAAAACCTCAGCCGGATTTATTTTTGAAGCAACATAACTTGGATAAATTGTTGCCATCAAGGCTAGTATGATTGAAACAAAAACTACAAAATTTATATCTGAAATCATTATCATGGAGGGGAGTTCATTAATGTAATAAATATCTTTTGATAAAAATTGAATATTAAAAATTCTTTCAATGAAAGGAACAATGGTGTTGATATTAGATGCAATTAATACTCCTAATAGAAGTCCAACAAAAGACCCTATCAATCCAATAATAAATCCTTGCATTACGAAAATTCGAACAATATGAAGTTTTGAAAAACCGATAGTTTGCAATATAGCAATATCTTTTTTTCGGTCATATACACTCATAGTAAGAGATGCAATGAGATTAAATGCTGCAACAGCAATAATTAGAGTAAGAATTATTGCCATCACTCTTTTTTCCATTTGTATAGCTGAAAAAAAGTTTTTATTTTTATTGGTCCAATTATTTACAAAAGCATTGATATTTAAATCATAAAGAATCTGTTTCACTTGAGACTCTGTGGGCAGAGTTTCATCAGAATTTTTTAATTGAATTTGAATGCCTGAATACAAAGTGTTTGTATTTTTATAAAATATTTTTCTCGCATTTTCTTGACTTATCAAAGCTAAGCTACTGTCAAATTCATAAATTCCAGCATCAAATATTCCTGAAATAATAAATTTTTTTATGACAGGATAACTGCCAATAGGGCCGAAATTTAATTTTGGTATGAGTAAATTTATAGAATCGCCCACCTGTACATCCAAAATTCTTGCAAGGTCTATGCCGATGATCATTTCATAGCGATCATTATTTAGAATTTTTGAACCGATTACTATTTTTTCAAAAAGATGATTTACTTGACCCTCTTTTTCAGGATCAACTCCACGTATTTGAATTCCATGATTGTTAGTACTATTTGAAATTAGACCTTCACCATTAATAAAAGAGGCATAGGCATCAATTGATGAAATATTATCTAATCGGTTGGATAACTCATTAAATTTATCTTGATCATCTAAGCCGCCGTAAATCTCAATGTGGGATGTTGCATCTAAAATTCTTTTTTTTAACTCATAGTGAAAACCGTTCATAACAGACATCACAACTATAAGCGCCATAACTCCAATGGATATTCCTAAAATACTTGATAGACCAATAAAAGATATAAAACGGCTTTTACTTCCGTTTATGAGAATTTTTTTCGATATCCAAAGGTCAAGTAGAAAGGATTTCATTTTTAAATCATTTATTAGTTATGAAGATTTGATCTGATAGAATTATGTCATGTTTACAGGCATAATTAAAACAATTGGTAAGGTTAAGACTATTGAAGAAATTCAAAACGATATACATCTTGCTATTAGTTATCAAAGTAACTTTGATATTGAATTAGGTGATAGTATTTGTGTGAATGGTGCCTGTTTAACCGTATTTAAGTTCACAGCTGATACCTTAGAATTTCATTTATCTAAAGAAACGCTTTCCAAAATTGTTCCTTTTAAAATTAATCAGTTTGTTAACCTTGAAGAATCTCTTAGAGTTGGTGATAAGGTTGGTGGTCATTTTGTCTTTGGTCACGTCGATTCTCAAGCTGTATTAGTTGACATAAAAAAGGAATCAGATTGTGAAATATGGTATTTGCAAATTCCTGAATCTTTTCAAAAATTTATCGCTTCAAAGGGGTCTATTAGTCTTAATGGGGTAAGTCTCACAATTAATAGTGTTAAAAAAAATATCTTTACAGTAAATTTAATACCTCATACTATCGACCACACTGTATTTAAACATAATAATATTAATGATCATCTAAATTTTGAAATAGATATGCTGGCAAGATATGCGTTAAATGGTTAGAAAATATGCTAAATAATATTGAATCGATAATTGAAGACCTAAAAACGGGAAAAATGGTTGTTCTTGTTGACGATGAGGACAGAGAAAACGAAGGTGATCTTGTTGTAGCCGCTGATAACATCTCGCCGGAAATTATAAATTTTATGGCGAAATATGGACGTGGTCTTATTTGCCTAACCCTCACAGAGGACAAAGCGAAACAGTTAAATCTTCCATTAATGGTGCAAGAAAATGAAGCAAAGCTTGGTACTAATTTTACAGTCTCTATAGAAGCTGCAGAGGGAGTATCAACGGGAATCTCTGCCAGCGATCGCTCTACAACCGTTAAAGCAGCTATTCATCCAGATGCAACCAAAAAAAGTATTGTTCGACCTGGTCATATTTTTCCTTTGATATCTCACCCTGGCGGGGTTTTATATAGAGCTGGTCACACAGAAGCAGGTTGTGACTTAGCCCAGATTGCCGGGTTTCAACCTTATTCTGTCATATGTGAAATTTTAAATGATGATGGGTCAATGGCTAGGCTCGATGATTTAAAAATTTTTGCAAAAAAACATGATCTAAAAATAGGCTCGATAGCAGATTTAATTGAATACAGAAGAAGAAAAGAAAACTTAATCAAACGAACCAGTGAAGAAATTCTGAAAACAGAATACGGTGAATTTAAGCTCATAACCTATAAAGATATTATTTCAGATTATATTCATCTAGCTTTTATAAAAGGTGAGATTCTCAACAATGAACCTATTATGGTTAGAGTTCATGAACCACTATCAATCCTCGACTTCATTATCAAAGATGACAAACACTCATGGTCACCGAATGATGCATTTAAAAAAATAGCGCAGGAAAAGAATGGGGTTGTTCTCTTTCTAAATTATGGAAATTTAAACAAAGTACAAAAAATTAATGATCTTGATCAGCAGCCAAAAAATAAACAAAATGATTTGCGCAATTATGGAATTGGCTCCCAAATACTAGTTGATCTTGGCATTAAAGAAATGAAGCTACTTGCTTCTCCTAGAAAAATGCCAAGTATGATTGGCTTTGGTTTGGACGTAAAAGAATTTATAGAAAAATAAATTTATGATAAAATCAAATTATTGATTGAAAACAATATACATCAACAAAAATCTGCTCGATTCCCTGAATCTAATTCACCCCTTTTTTTCTATAATGACGTCTGATCATTTAAATCTTTTTTCAATTAAAAATAAGAAAGGTCCTGTTTTAGGCCTTGATCTAGGAATAAAAAAAACTGGGGTCGCCATTGGAAATAATGAATTAAAAACATCAGAGAATCTCACTACCATCACTGCAAAAAATAAAGACGATAGATTAAAAAAAATAAAAGAAATTGTAGATAAATGGCAGCCCATTTACATCGTTATTGGCCTGCCAACTAATCAAGATGATTCCATGAGTGCGGTGTCAAGGTTCTGTTTAAATACAGGAAAGGAAATTAAAAATAAACTGAATATTCCTGTTGTATTCACAAACGAAAACTACTCTTCAACGGAAGCAGAAGATTTTATAGAAAATCATTTAAATTTAAATTTAAGGAAAAATGATGATCTAATTGATCAGCTTTCAGCAGACATCATCCTTCAAACCCATTTTAATGAAATAGACTCTCTAAAAAGTGCTGAAAAAATATGAAAAATATTCAAATTAATGAAAATGGAAAATTAAAACATTTACTGACAATTGAAGGTCTTTCCAAAAATATCATTGATGAGATTTTTGTTAGAGCAGACTCATTTCTTGACTTGGAAAAAAATAACGTAAAGAAAGTTGATCTTTTAACTGGAAAAACCATCTGTAATCTTTTTTTTGAAAATAGCACGAGAACAAGAACTACATTTGAAATAGCCGCAAAAAAACTATCTGCTGATGTAATTAACCTTAATGTTAATACATCATCCCAATCTAAAGGTGAATCAATTTTAGACACAATAAATAATTTAATTGCCATGCATGCAGATATGTTTGTCATTCGACATGGTCAATCGGGTGCTGCACACTTTATTGCAGAAAATATAAACCCAAAAATTAAAATTGTAAATGCGGGTGATGGTTATCATGCGCATCCAACACAAGGATTACTTGATGCTTTTACCATAAGACATTACAAAAAAAAATTTACAAATCTTAAAGTTGCCATTGTGGGAGACATAAAACATTCTAGAGTTGCTAGATCAGAAATTAATGCATTAAATATTTTGGGTGTTCCTGAGATACGCGTGATTGCTCCAAAGACTTTAATGCCATATGGAGTTGAAGAGCTTGGCGTGATTCCATATGATAACTTTGACGAAGGCATAAAAAATGTTGATGTAGTCATGATGCTTAGATTACAACAAGAAAGAATGGATAATGCACTAATTCCAAGCCAAGAAGAATATTTTAAAACTTTTGGATTAACAGCAAAACGGATTAATTATGCAAATCCAGATTGTATTATTATGCATCCAGGTCCGATGAACCGTGGTGTGGAAATTGAATCAAAAGTTGCAGATTCACATCAAGCAGTTATTCTTCCGCAAGTAAGTTTTGGAATTGCAATTAGAATGGCAGTGATGTCGATTTTATTGGAGGAATGATGAGGTATCTTATAAAACAAATAGAGATTTTAAATAACGATCATCACTTTCAAAAAAAAGAGTTTTTATCCATCACAAAAGGTAAATTAAAAGAACATTCAAATAATGATCTATTAAATGAAAAATTAAAATATGAGATTATTGATGGTCAAGACTGTATTTTTTTGCCTGTAGTCACTGATCTCTATGCAGACTTAAAAACTCCTGGACAAGAATATAAATCAATATTGGATCAAGAAATATCGGCTGCTACTGCCGGGGGTATTACAACGGTTTGCTGCCAACCAGATACTGACCCCGTTCTTGATGAGCCCAGTTTAATAAAAGATTTAATTACCAAGGCTAATAAAGTTTTTCCAATTAATATCAAGCCAATAGCGGCAATAACAAAAGACCTAGAAGGTCAACAAATTGCTGAAATGAAGGAATTATATGATGCGGGAGCTATTGGATTTTCTCAAGCTGAAAAATCTATTATCAACACAAAAGTTTTATTAAGAGCATTTGAATATGCGAAAACTTTTGGGTTTACTTTATTTTTAAGAGCATCTGAAAATTTTTTAACTGAAAATACATTCGCAAATGAAAGTGCAATTGCAACCCGCTTAGGTATTAGAGGATCGAATAAAAATGCAGAAGTGATAGAAGTTCTTAAATATATTGCCCTCTCTAAGGAGATTGGTACCAAAATTCACTTGTCTAAAATATCTTGTAGAGAGTCATTAGAAATCATTGCAAGAGCAAAAAATGAAAATATTAATGTTACATGTGATGTGTCTGTGAATCAGCTTTTATTTACCGATCAAGATATCGATTTATACAATAGCAACTATCATCTAAGCCCCCCGCTTCGTTCAAAATCTGATCAAGACTCAATTCTTGAAAGCATAGAATTAAATATTATTGACGCTGTTTGTTCAGATCATCGGCCAGTAGAAGATGATAAAAAAAGATTACCTTTTGAGGAATCTGAAAAAGGGGCCTCGAGCTTTGAAACATTTATTCCCTTGATATTTAAAGCAGCCAAGATTCATAAATTAAATTTAGAACATTTACTATCCAAAATTAGTTATTCGCCATACAAAATAGTCTATGGAGAAAGTTATGATTACTTAAATAATAAAAATACTGATTTTTGTATTTACAATACTTCACAAAATTGGGTTGCTTCGCCAAATGAGTTAAAAAGTTCCGGAAAAAATGTTCCGTTTAACTGGGAGCTTGAGGGTAGAGTAACGCACACCTTTATAGATGGTATAAAGATCTATCAACTTTAAATAAATTCAAATAAATTACTGTTGCATCAAATTTAATTCGCAATATAATAACCACTTGTAGTTTAATGTTTTGCATTTTTTTAAATAAGGAATAAAGATATGTTAGAAAAATTAGTTAACGCCCTCATGGGAAAAGAGACCAAAGAACCAGCTGCTAAGAAACCAGCTGCTAAGAAACCAGCTGCTAAGAAACCAGCTGCTAAGAAACCAGCTGC
>JAURED010000003.1:0-24661 GCA_030827595.1 Burkholderiales bacterium | reverse complement strand
CTGCTAAGAAGCCAGCTGCTAAGAAGCCAGCTGCTAAGAAGCCAGCTGCTAAGAAGCCAGCTGCTAAGAAATAATAAAATTTATTTCTAACATATCATAAAAAAACCAAGCTTTTGCTTGGTTTTTTTTTATAATGAAACTATGAACCTTCAAAACTTTCAATCAATAAAAGAGCAACTGAATCAGTTTGAACATGAAACAAAAAAAAGAATCGAACTGATAGCCGTATCAAAAAAACACTCTATAGATAAAATTCAACATTTAATTCGAGCTGGACAAAAGAACTTCGGGGAAAATTATGCACAAGAAGGTATTGAGAAAATTAAGTCAATTAATAATCCAGAAGTAAGTTGGCACTATATAGGTCCCATTCAAAGCAATAAAGCTTCACTAATTGGAACTTACTTTGATTGGATTCATAGCATTGATAGATTAAAAGTTTATGAAAAAATAAAAAACCAAGCAGAATTAATAGACAAAAAAATAAATTTTCTTGTTCAGGTTAATATCAGCGGTGAAGATACAAAAAGTGGTTTAAATATCTCCAATCTGGATGATTTTTTAATAAATATCGATACAAAAAGTTCTCATTTGATTTTTAGAGGAGTCATGGCTATTCCATCTAATACTAATAACGAAGTTCAGCTCAGTTCTGAATTTAAGCTAATGCAAACAACCTTTGATAACTTGAAACAAAAATTCTCATCAGTTGACACTTTATCGATGGGAATGTCTAATGATTATCTTTTAGCATTAGGGTATGGAGCTACTATGGTTCGTATTGGCTCAAAAATTTTTGGAGAAAGAGCATGACGTCGGAGATAACTTTTATCGGATGCGGAAATATGGCACAAGCGATGATTTCTGGTTTGTCTGCTTCAAAAAATCGCTACCAAATTAATATTATTGAAAATGATCAAAAAATTATAGATAAAGTCAAAGATCATCTACCGATAAAAGTCATTAAAAATATTGAAAACATTCAAACAGATATTATTATTTTAGCAGTGAAGCCAAAAGATATAAAAGAGGTTTGTAAAAATCTTAAAGTCAAAGATTCCATAGTTGTTAGTATTGCTGCAGGTATTCAGTTAAAAACTATTGAAAAATTTATGAATGGGTACAAGAAACTGGTCAGAGTAATGCCTAATTTATGTGCTTTTGAAGGCAAAAGTATTAATGCCATTTATTTTAATAACGTTATTGATGAAAAATCTAAAAAAACTATAGACATCATTTTTAAAAGTATTGGTTCAAATATAATTTTTGATGAAGAAATCATGATCGAGAGAGCAACAGCCATTTCTGGAAGTGGTCCAGCTTATGTATTTTACTTTATGCAGACACTTATAGAAGCCGCATTAAAGCTAGGATTACCTGAGGAAGAGTCAAGAAAACTAGTCTTTGGTACTCTAGAAGGTTCTTGCGTTGTGGCAAAAAAAAATATTGATAACTTAAATCAATTAATTAAAAACGTTTCTTCAAAAGGCGGAACTACAGAGGCTGCCATAACAAGTTTTGCCAAGAATAATTTTAAAAAAATTATAGAAAATGGAATTAAAGATGCAGCAAATCGTGCCTCAGAAATTAACGATGAAAATTCAGCATCATGACTAAAAAACTTTATTAAAAAAATGATTAAAAAAAATATCATAGTTGGATTATCTGGCGGGGTAGATTCAGCGGTGACCGCTCACCTTCTAAAAAAAGAGGGTCATAACGTTAAAGCATTGTTTATGAAAAATTGGGAGGCTGATGACGACGATGAATACTGCTCCAGTAAACAGGATCTTATTGATGCCATCAGCGTTGCTGAAAAAATTGGAATTGATATTGAGGTTGTAAACTTCGCAAAAGAATACAAAGAGAAAGTTTTCAATTTATTTCTTTCTGATCTTAAGAAAGGTGTCACGCCGAATCCAGACATTCTTTGTAACTCTGAAATAAAGTTTGAGGCTTTTTTATCCCACGCTATCAAATTAGGAGCTGATTTTATTGCGACCGGTCATTATGCAAATGTTATTGAGAAGAATGGTCTTTTTTTTCTTACTAAGGGAATTGACTCTTCAAAAGACCAGAGTTATTTTCTACATAAATTAAATCAAAAACAATTATCAAAATCAATTTTTCCACTTGGCCAATATCTTAAAAGTGAGATTAGAGAGATTGCGAAAAAAAACGGTTTACATAATTTTGATCGAAAAGATTCCACAGGGATCTGTTTTATTGGTGAAAGACCTTTTACTGAATTTTTAAGTCAATTTATTAAAAAGAATCCTGGTGACATAGTCTCTGTGGAAGGAGAAAAGGTTGGAAAGCATGAGGGTTTAACTTTTTACACGATTGGTCAACGTCAAGGACTTCATATCGGTGGAACAGTCAAAGGAAATGGAGAGCCCTGGTTTGTTGTAGAAAAAAATTTAAAAGAAAATGTATTGGTTGTTGCTCAAGGTAGAAATCATCCAGCTTTGTTCCATGATGCCCTTATTGCTGAAAATTTACATATGATTAGTAATCCATTTCCTATCAAGAGAGTAATTGGGGCAAAAACGAGATACAGGCAACCAGATGCAGCATGCCAAATAGATCAAATGGAAAAAAATCAGCTAACCTCCCTTTTTGGACAAAAGCAATGGGCTATAACACCAGGGCAATATGTTGTTTTTTATGACAGTAACATTTGCCTTGGAGGCGGAGTGATTCATTCAGCATATAATAGTTTCAACTAAACAAACAATGCAGTTTAAATATAAATTAAAACTTTTACAGGAAATTAAAAAACATATTTCTCTCTCATTATCAGAGGATCTCGGAAGTGGAGATTTAACAAAACCATTCATTCCTCCTAAATCTGATTCAATAGCAAACATTATTACCCGTCAAAACGCTATCTTTTGTGGAAAATTATGGATAAATGAAATCATAAAAACCAAAAAATCACTGAAGATAAAATGGTTGGTTAAAGATGGTCAAAAAATAACAAAAAATCAGTCAATATGTGAAATATCTGGGTCCACCCGAGATATTCTTGCAGTAGAAAGAGTATGCCTCAATTATATTCAAGTTCTATCGGGGACAGCGACAATCACAAATACTTTCGTAAATCTAATCAAACATACAAAATCAAAAGTTTTTGATACCCGAAAAACTCTCCCTGGAATGAGGTTGGCCCAGAAATATGCAGTAAAAGTTGGTGGCGGTGAAAATCAAAGATTGGGTTTATATGACAATGCTCTGTTTAAAGAGAATCACATCACTGCTAACGGCAGCTTATTAAATTTGCTAGAAAAATTAAGGCAAAAAAAAATGTTTTTATACTCACAACTTGAAGTTGAATCAATTGATCAATTAACAACAGCTTTAAAATACCCCATAAAAAATATATTATTAGATAATTTCTCAGTTTCTGATGTAAAAAAAGCGCTGCAAATTTCTAATCACAAAATTAACCTTGAAATCTCTGGCAATATCAATAAACGAACCATCCTAAAGTATGCCTCATTGGGAAAGCTAAGAATATCTGTGGGACTGCTAACAAAAGATATTCAAGCTATTGATTTCTCAATGTTAATTCAATCAAAAAAAACCAGTAATGCTTGACCAAACCTATATAAATAGGTTATTTTAGCGGTTTGGTTTAAATTCATATAATGAGTACAAACAAGTTAACAGGTGCAGAAATTGTTATACATTCTTTGCACAAAGAAAACACAGAATTTGTTTTTGGTTACCCTGGCGGAGCTGTTCTAAATATCTATGACGCCATTTTTCAGCTAAAGAAATTCAAGCATGTTCTTGTTCGACATGAACAAGCTGCTGTACATGCTGCTGATGGTTACTCAAGATCCACAGGTAAAGTTGGAGTCGCGCTTGTAACCTCTGGGCCTGGAGCCACTAATGCGGTTACTGGAATCGCAACCGCACACATGGATTCCATTCCTATGGTGATCATATCTGGTCAAGTTCCAACCCATGCGATAGGCCAGGATGCTTTCCAAGAATGTGACACAGTTGGAATCACACGACCGTGTGTTAAACATAATTTTTTAATCAAAAAAATAGAAGACATAGCTCCTACCATTAAAAAAGCATTTCACATTGCAAAAACTGGGCGTCCAGGTCCAGTTGTTGTTGATATTCCTAAGGACATAACTGCTGAAGAGGCAGAATTTATTTATCCAGAAAATATTGAGTTAAGATCATATAATCCAGTTGAAAAAGGTCATCAAGGCCAAATAACAAAGGCTTTAGAACTTCTTATTCATGCAAAGCGACCCATGGTTTATACTGGTGGAGGTGTTGTATTAGGTGATGCCTCTGAACCTTTAACCAAATTAATGAAGAAACTTGGATTTCCTGTAACAAGCACTTTAATGGGATTAGGCGGATTTCCAGCAAGTGAAAAACAATTCCTTGGAATGTTAGGTATGCATGGAACCTATGAGGCGAATATGGCGATGCAAGAATGTGATGTGCTGATTGCTGTTGGTTCTCGTTTCGATGATAGAGTTATCGGCAATCCTGATCATTTTTTATCCAAACCAAGAAAAATAATTCATATTGATATCGATCCAGCATCAATCTCAAAAAGAGTAAAAATTGATGTACCGATTGTGGGAAGTGTAAAAAGTGTTCTTGAAGATATGTTAGTTATATATGAATCTCTTAAGACTGCCCATGATAAAAATATTCAAAAAGAGTGGATGATTCAAATTGAATCTTGGAGAGAGAAAAAATCATTAGACTTTCAAAACAGCAAAGAGGTGATTAAGCCCCAATATGTTGTGCAAGAATTACATAAAGTAACGAATGGTGATGCTTTTGTAACCAGTGATGTTGGTCAACATCAAATGTGGGCAGCTCAATATTACCCATTCGATAAGCCAAGAAGATGGTTAAATTCAGGAGGTCTAGGAACTATGGGTGTAGGTTTACCCTATGCCATGGGGGCTCAATTAGCTCATCCAGAGGCTCAAGTTGCTTGCGTCACTGGTGAAGCCTCAATTCAGATGTGTATCCAGGAATTATCCACATGCAAACAATTTCACCTTCCGATTAAAATTATTAACCTCAATAATCGATATATGGGAATGGTCAGACAATGGCAAGAATTTTTTTACGGTAATCGTTATGCTGAATCATACATGGATGCCCTCCCCGATTTCGTCAAATTAGCAGAATCTTATGGTCACATTGGAATGCAAATAGAAAATCCAAGTGATGTTACTGGTGCATTAGAAGAAGCTTTTTCTAAAAAAAACAAAGAGAGACTAGTATTTATAGATTTTTTAACAGATCAAACAGAAAATGTATATCCAATGATTCCAAATGGCAAAGGTCTTTCGCAAATGATTTTAGCTGAGGATTTATAATGCGCCATATTATTTCTCTTTTAATGGAAAATGAATCCGGAGCACTATCCAGAGTTTCTGGCCTGTTTTCTGCACGAGGCTACAATATAGAATCTCTGACCGTGGCCCCAACTGAAGATCCTTCGTTATCAAGAATGACGATTGTTACCACTGGATCAGATGAAGTTATAGAGCAAATTATCAAACAACTCAATAAACTCATTGATGTTGTAAAGGTTTTAGATTTAAACGACGGAAAACATATTGAGCGTGAGTTAATGCTTGTAAAAGTTAAAGCCTCTCATCAATACCGTGAGGAAATGAAAAGAATTAGTGATATTTTCAGAGGCAGAATCATTGATGTCTCAGATAATACCTTCACTATTGAAATTACTGGATCATCAACCAAGCTTGATGCCTACATCGAAAGTTTAGATAAGTCAGCAATTGTTGAAACTGTTCGCACAGGTGCATCTGGAATTGGTAGAGGTGATAGAATACTGAAAATTTAATTTAGGAATAAAAATGAAAGTTTATTACGATCAAGATGCAGATTTAAATATTATCAAAAATCTGAATGTGACTATTGTGGGTTATGGTTCTCAGGGTCATGCGCATGCAGCGAATTTAAAAGACTCTGGAGTCAATGTAACCATAGGATTGAGAAAAGATGGTTCTTCTTGGGAAAAAGCATCCAATGCAGGGCATAACGTAAAAGAGGTTGCTGATTCAGTCAAGGATGCAGACGTTGTTATGCTCCTAATCCCAGATGAAACAATGGCAACAATATACAAGCAACATATCGAACCTAATCTAAAACCCGGAGCAACGCTTGCTTTTGCCCATGGATTTAATGTTCACTATAAATTTATTTCTCCAAAAGATGATGTGGATGTAATTATGATTGCCCCAAAAGGTCCGGGACATACAGTTCGGTCAGAATTTCTTAAAGGTGGAGGTGTACCCACGCTGATAGCTGTTTATCAAAATAAATCTGGACAAGCAAAAGATAAGGCTCTCTCCTATGCGATGGCTAATGGAGGCACGAAAGGTGGTGTTATTGAAACAGACTTTAGAGAGGAAACTGAGACAGATTTATTCGGTGAACAAGCTGTTCTTTGCGGTGGCGCAGTTGAGTTAGTCAAAGCCGGTTTTGAAACACTTACTGAAGCTGGGTATTCGCCTGAAATGGCTTATTTTGAATGTCTTCATGAACTTAAATTGATTGTTGATCTGATGTACGAAGGCGGTATTGCCAATATGAATTATTCCATCTCCAATAATGCAGAGTTTGGTGAATACGTTACTGGTAAAGAAGTGATTAATAGCGAATCAAAAAAAGCTATGAAAAAAGCTTTAGAGAATATTCAAAACGGTAGTTACGCAAAACGTTTTATTGATGAAGGTAATGATGGATATCCAGAAATGACTATTCATCGCAAAGAGAACAGTGATCATGCTATTGAAAAAGTTGGGGCACAGCTCCGCTCAATGATGCCTTGGATTGCGAAAAATAAACTAGTCGATCAATCCAAAAACTAAATGGATAAAAACTTCCCCATTCTCGCAAGAGAGGGTTGGCCCTTTATTGGATTAGCCCTTTCATTATTAATTTTATCCATACTATTTTGCCCCACCTTGGTAGTGATATTGTTTCTAATGATTACCGTTTTTGTGGTCCAATTTTTTCGGGACCCGACTAGGTTAGCAAATACTAACCCAAATGAAGTCACATCAGCCGCTGATGGAAGAGTTATTGCAATTGAAAAAACAAGAGATCCATTTAATAATCGAGATTCTTTGAAAATTAGTGTATTCATGAATGTCTTTAATGTGCATTCTAATAAGGCACCTATTTCTGGAAAAGTAACCCAAAAAATTTATAAGCCTGGAAGTTTTTTTAATGCGGCATTAGAAAAAGCATCAAGTGAAAATGAATTGTGTGCAATTACCATCAAAACCCATGACAAAAAAATTATAACCTCAGTACAAATAGCAGGATTAATTGCTAGAAGAATTTTATGTTATGCAAGTGAAGGTGAAACCTTATCGAAAGGTCAGCGTTATGGTTTTATTCGATTTGGTTCAAGAGTTGATCATTATCTGCCAGTAAATGCAAAAATAAAAGTAAAGCTTGGTCAAAAAGTAAAAAATACTGTAACCACTTTAGCTGAGATTTAAAGTTAACTAACGGGCAATAAACTCCCAGAGTTCATTGAGTGCTTGAGAATATACATCTTTTTTAAAATCAACTACTTCATTTAAGGGCTGCCAAAATTCTTCCCATCGCCATTGATCAAACTCAGGCGCATCATGAGTATTTAAATTTATTTGCTCATCCTCACCAATAAACCTAAGTAAAAACCATATTTGTTTTTGTCCCTTATAGCGTCCCTGCCAATAACTCCTCACAAACTTTTCAGGGACATCATACTTAAGCCAGTCTTTTGACCGTCCAATTATTTCAATATTTTCTGGCTCCAAACCAACCTCCTCATATACTTCACGATACATAGCTTCTTCTGGTGTTTCACCAGTCTGTATACCTCCTTGAGGAAATTGCCAATTATTCTCATTGGTTCGTTTAGCCCATAGGATTTTATAATCCCTATTAATAATTACACTGGCAACGTTGGGCCTATATCCATCATCATCAATCATTGTTAGAATTCCTTTTCTATATTCAATTTTTTCATAAATACCCAATTTGATAAACATATCTTTAAAAATTTTTTTAATTTTATCCTTTATTCTAAATTTATCTGGATGTAAGAATTCTACCCTTGCCCTTATTACCAACCAGGGGGATGATACTGTCTCGGTAGTTAATTTGGATGACCTTGAGGTAATCAAGACCCTTCAAACCGACGAAGGTCCTCTGGGTGTTGAATTTATTGATACCAATCATGCGGTAATTTCAAATACAAAAAGTCAAACCCTTCAAGTCATAAATCTTAATAATTTAGAAATTACCAACCGAATCGAATTGGGATTCACCCCTTTGGGAATGGTATCCATTAAAAAAGAAAAGCGGCTTTATGTATCCTCATGGTACGAAAACAAAATTTATCTATTTGATACACAATCCTGGAAGCAATTGCTTCAGATTGAGGTGGCAAAAACACCATCCGGCTTGGCTTACAATACTAAACAGGGTCTCCTTATTTGTGCCAATCGTGATGAAAATATCGCAACCATAATAAAAGATAATAAAATTCTAAAGACGATAAAAACAGGCGAGCATCCATTTGGTGTCTATACACGTGATGACCAAGCTTTTACGGTAAACGTCTACTCAAACAATATTACTCAAATAGATTTAAATAATTTCTCAAGCAAAGAGATCAAATCAGGGAGTCATCCTTACAATATGGTGATTCATAAAAATAAAATTTTTATTACCAATACTCAAGACGACACGTTGAGTGTGATCAACAAAACCACTCAAGAATTAATTGTTAACTTAAAAACCCAAGAGGTTCCAGAAAATATTGGTATAGATGAAACAAATAATCAACTAGTAATAACCAATTGGGGATCAAACACAATTAGTATATTCGATCTGAATACTTTGAAATTAATTAAACATATTAAAACTGGAAAAGAAAGTCGTGCTTTTGGGAATTTTATTTGGCCAAAAAGATAAAATTCTGTTTAGTTATAGTAAGATGGTGTTTGTTTTAAGAATAAATATTTAAGGATTTTAGATGAAAAAATTAGTTGTATTTTTAACCGCATTATTTTTTGTTTTTACAGCATTTGCTCATGGTCCAACACCACAAAAAGTTCAAAAATCAGTCAAAATTGCTGCGAGCCCAGCTACTGTATGGGCTGTGGTAAAAGATTTTGACAATGCTAACAAATGGCTCCCTTTTGTATCAGATATTAAAATTGAAACTAAGGGTGAAGAAAAGTTTAGAACTTTAACTCTTAAAAAGGGTGGCAAGGTCTTAGAAAAGCTCAAAGGCATTGATGATGATTTAATGAAAATTAAATTTGAAATTGTTGAGGGTGATGTTCCTGTTGCAGATTGTAATATGTATATTACAGTCACTAAAGGAGCAAATGATAACGAGTCTGAAGTTCAATGGACTGCTCGCTTTTACAGAGTATATAAATTAAATCCCCCTATTCCTGAAGGCCAAGATGACGAGTCTGCATTGAATGCCATGAACTCTGTTGTCGATGCCGCTTTGCCAGAATTAAAAAAACTTATTGAATCACAAAAGTAATTTTTTAATTTATATTGCTTCAACTTAACAAAGAATCACATACCAAGGCCTTAATTATTTGGTTGCATGGCCTTGGTGCAGATTCAAATGATTTTTTCCCCTTTTTTAATATTAAAGAGTTTGAGAACTACCATATTGTTATTCCTAATGCACCATTAAGACCAGTTTCATTAAATCAAAACATGCTGATGAGGGCATGGTTTGATATGAAAAATCTAACCCTTGAGAACTTTAACGAATCAGACTTTATTGATTCATCGCAGATCATTGATAAGATTTTTAATGACTTCAATCATGATAAGGTCATCATCGGTGGATTCTCACAAGGTGCTGCCCTATCTTTGTATTATGGAGCAACATCAAATAATAAAATTAATGGGATTGTATGCTTTTCAGGATTTTTACCAAATTTTAGTTATGCTCATAAAAATATGGATACTCCCATCTTAAAAATTCATGGTACACATGATGACATCATCGATATTAGGGTTTCTCAGCAGTCCATGTCTCAAATAAACTTTTCTAACCTTAATTCTAAAAGTTACAATATGGGTCATAATGTGGTTAATGAACAAATTTCTGATTTTCTTGAATTTTTGGAGAAATTATAATGGCTGAGAAAAATAAAAGTTTTGACCTGATTCTTGAGGAACTTGAAGCTATAGTTGAATCAATGGATGATGGAAGTTTAAAGCTTGAAGAAACCATTGATTCCTATGAAAAAGGAATAACACTGATTAAACAAGCTCAGGAAAGTCTTCAGGCTTTTGAAAAAAAAATTAAAATATTAAATGAACAAAATGAGTTAAAAGATTTTGATGAACCAAATTGAAAAATTTGAAAAATTTAAATCCGAGTTTAATGATTTCT
Source organism: Burkholderiales bacterium (assembly GCA_030827595.1). Classification (GTDB taxonomy): domain Bacteria; phylum Pseudomonadota; class Gammaproteobacteria; order Burkholderiales; family Methylophilaceae; genus BACL14. Next base: position 14,208 of record JAURED010000003.1, on the reverse strand, counting down.
TATTAGAGCGAATTCCAAAAACAAATAATGTCCTTCATAAAGCCATACGTTACTCATTAGAAAATGGTGGTAAACGTTTTCGGGCATACCTCCTGTTTATTGTTGGAAGACATTTTAAATATTCAAAACATCAGCTTTACTCTTTAGGATCTGCTATTGAAATGATTCACGCCTACTCTTTAGTTCATGACGACCTTCCATGCATGGATAATGATGACCTAAGACGCGGTAAGAAAACATGCCATAAAAAGTTTGATGAGGCACAAGCACTCTTGGTTGGGGACGCTCTTCAATCAATGGCATTTCAATTGCTCAGTTCTGACAGCATTAAAGTATCGAGTGAACTTAAATTAAAGTGCATTCATTTAATTGCTAATTCAATTGGCCCTGAAGGTATGGTGCTTGGACAGTCACTCGATATGCTTTATGAGAAAAAAAAGCCAAATAAAAAAGTTCTTGAAATGATCCATTCAAATAAAACAGGTAAGCTGATTAGCGCTTGTATTCTTATTCCGACTTTGCTCTCAAATCAGCCTAAATCTCAATATAATAATTTTTCTCTTTTGGCTCAATTATTGGGCTTGTTATACCAAATGATTGATGATTATTTGGATGCAACATCAAATAAAACCATCTTAGGAAAAAATCCTGGAAACGACTTGAATACAAAAAAAATTACTTACTTCTCTTTGTATGGACAGAAAAAACTAAAAGAAATTATAGAAATCAATTTTAAAGAAATAGTAAGATTAGCAAAAAACCTTAAACTCCCAACTGAGTTTAACTTTTTAATAACAGAAATGTATGGACGAATTGAATAATAACCTTCTTGATCAAGTTAATTCTTTAAAGGATTTAAAGAAATTAGGAAAAAAACAATTACCTATCCTCGCATCTGAGATTAGAAAGTTTTTAATAAAATCTGTTCAAGAAACCGGGGGCCACTTAGCGTCCAATCTAGGCGTGGTTGAATTAACTATTGCTTTACACTATATTTTTAATAGTCCCAAAGATATTTTGATCTGGGATGTTGGCCATCAAACATATACCCATAAAATCTTGACTGGCAGAAAAAATCAATTTAGTACATTACGACAATACCAAGGGTTATCTGGCTTTCCAAAACTCGATGAGAGTGATCATGATCATTTTGGAACAGGTCATTCAAGTACATCAATTTCTGCCGCATTTGGTATGGCAGAAGCACTTAATAAACAGCGTTCAAATTCTAAGAGTATCGCTATTATTGGCGATGGCGCCCTGACCGCTGGCATGGCCTTTGAGGCCCTGAACAATGCCGGAAATAGTAAGAGTAATATTTTAGTCATTCTAAACGACAATGATATGTCCATATCAAAAAATGTAGGGGCCTTAAATAACTATTTAGCTAAACTTTTAAGTGGAAAAATTTATGGCGGATTTAAATCAACCAGTAAGCAGATTTTTGAAAAAGTACCCTCTATTCTTGAGTTAGCTAAAAAAACAGAAGAGCATGTTAAAGGCATGGTAACTCCTGGAACTCTATTTGAAGAATTTGGATTTAATTATATTGGGCCTATTGATGGTCATAATTTAGATGTATTAGTTGATACCTTGGAAAATATCAATAATTTAAGTGGTCCTCAATTTCTTCATGTGGTTACAAAAAAAGGTAACGGGTTCTCTCCTGCCGAGAAAGATCCAAATAAATTTCATGGGATATCAAAAAAAACTTCTTTATTTACAAATCAAAAAACATTCACTCAAGTCTTTGGCGAATGGATTCTGGATTATGCGAAAAAGGATAAAAGTCTTGTCGCAATAACTCCAGCTATGTCAGACGGAAGCGGGTTAACGACATTTGCAAAAAAATATCCATCTCGATTTTATGATGTTGGTATAGCTGAACAACATGCTGTGACTTTTGCAGCTGGGTTGGCTTTAAAAGGTTTTAAACCCGTCGTTGCCATCTATTCAACTTTTATGCAGAGGGCCTATGATCAAATAATTCATGACGTTGCTCTACAAAAAATTCCTATGCTATTTGCAGTAGATCGTGCAGGAGTAGTTGGAGCAGATGGTCCGACTCACAATGGTAGTTTTGATATTTCCTTTATCCGATGTATTCCAAATACCGTCATCATGAATCCTATTAATGAACAAGAGTTAAAAGATATGCTGACCTTGGGTTATAAATTAAATAAGATTTGCTTTATCAGATACCCTAGGGGATATGCATCAAATTTAAAATCTACCACCGTAAAATTTGGAGAATCTGTTGAAATTAAAAAGGGTGAAAAATTAGTTTTCTTATGTTTTGGTCCCCTCATGGAAAATGTAATTCCTATAGCAGAAAAATACAATTACGCCGTCATTAATATGAGATTCTCCAAGCCGATTGACCAAGAGATAATTCTTGCTGCTGCTAAAATATATAAATACATTGTGACCATTGAAGATAATACAATCGCAGGGGGGGCTGGATCTTCAGTATTGGAACTATTATCTAAAAATAATATCCAAATTAAAACGTTAGTTCTCGGCTATTCAGATGAATTTTCAGATCATGGCTCACAAGAAGAAATTCATAAAAATTTAAACCTTGATACACAGTCAATAGAAAATAAAATTGTTAACTTTATATCCAAATGTTAGACTTACCGTATGAATAAATTAAAAGAAAATATTGAAGACGTTCAGAATACGCCGGATAAAAGACACTTAGACATAGATAAAGTTGGAATCAAATCAATAAGACACCCCATATCTGTGAAAGATAAAACTGGTGGTGATCAATCAACTATTGCGATGTTTGACATGTATGTTCACCTGCCGCATAACTTTAAGGGAACTCATATGTCTCGATTTGTTGAAATCTTAAATGAAAATGAAAAAACCATAAGTGTACAAAATTTTGAGAAGATATTACGTGACATGTTACTGCGTCTTGAATCAGAAGCTGGAGATGTTGAAATGACTTTTCCTTACTTTGTAAATAAAAAAGCACCTATTTCTGAAGTTGAAAGCTTACTGGACTATGAAGTAACTTTTATTGGAAGCATAAAAGAAGATGTATTTACCAACCAAATCAAAGTCGTTGTACCCGTTACAAGCTTATGTCCATGTTCTAAAAAAATATCTGATTACGGAGCGCATAATCAAAGATCACATGTAACGGTCACTGTTAAAACTTCAGAATTTGTCTGGATTGAAGATATTATTAAATTGGTTGAAGAAAATGCATCTTCAGAATTATATGGCCTTCTCAAAAGGCCTGATGAAAAATATGTGACTGAAAAGGCCTATGATAATCCCAAATTTGTTGAAGATATGGTGCGTGATATCGCAACTGATTTGAATAAGGATCAGAGAATAAAAAGTTATGTTGTTGAGTCAGAAAATTTTGAATCTATTCATAATCACTCTGCATATGCAATGATTAGAAGCAATTAATTAAATAATTTTGAAGCGCTGAATCGTGATTTTATCCCTACAAGTGCGATAAAAAATCCAATTAGTGGAAATATTGCTGATAAGGTAAATGCTGCCGATGCTGAATACATCTGAATGATATACCCCCCACCCAAACCTCCCAATGCGCCACCCACCCCATAAGTTATGCTGTTGTAAAGAGCTTGTCCCTTGGCGTGATTTTTGCCTGAAAAAAACTGATTAATCATTTCAATCGATGCAACATGAAAAGAACCAAATGTAAAAGCATGCATCATTTGTGCAATCAAGATTATCGATAAACAGTCAGCAAAAGAACCTATTAAGTAAAAACGAACCACAGCTATAAATAAACTAATTAATAAAACTTGTTTAAAATTTAAAAATCGAATAATTTTTGGCATCAAGAAAAAAATAAAAATTTCACAAATAACTCCAAGTGCCCATAAAAATCCAATTATTGAATTCGAGTATCCTTGTTCATTCATATAAATCGAGTAAAAATTATAAAGTAATCCATGTGAGGTCACCATTAAGGCGCATGCTAATAAAAGGCTAAAAACTTCTGGCTTCTTGATAATTTGTAAAAAAGATTTTCTACCAAAACTTTGCTGATGATATGGTTTATCAGGAATGCTGTAGCTAAAAATAAAAATAAAAAATTGTGTTAATAGCAACATAAACAGTAAACATTTAATTCCAAAAATATCAAAAATGAACCCAAGACCTAATGAAGCCGCAATAAATCCTAGAGAACCCCAAGCTCTAATTTTGCTGTAGTGCCCATTGGTTGTTGCTAAATGTGATAAAGTTAATGACTCAGCTAAGGGTAAGGTTGAACTAGTAAAAACACTCATAGCCATCATTATTACAAAAATCTCGATGAAGCTATCAGCCCAAAAAATTCCTATAAATCCTATAAAACCTACAAAAGCAGTTAATCGAATCCATAACGATCTCTTTTCAGTATGGTCAGCAATCCAGCCCCACAAATTTGGAGCAAAAATTCTACTTAATTGAAAAAAAGATAAAAGAAATCCAATCTCAATTGGTGAAAATGATTTGAAGGTCAAATACAATCCCCAATAGGGAACAAAAAGCCCTACAAAAAAATAATATACAAAATAAAATCGAGAAAGATTAAAGTGGAGATTTTTTACCAAGATAAACTATTTTCTTTTTACTAAATAATTTTGAGCTTTATCTCTGAGTAAATGATCCATGAGAACTAAGGCCATCATAGCCTCAACAATTGGAACGGCTCTGATGGCTACACAAGGGTCGTGACGCCCTTTAGTTTTCATAAGAATAGGTTTATTTTTTTTATTCACTGATTTTCGGTCTTGGGGAATGCTTGATGTCGGCTTAAAGGCAACATTAGCCGTGATTGGCTGGCCCGTTGTGATTCCTCCTAAAACGCCACCAGCATTATTAGATATGTATCCCTTCGGGGTAATTTCATCACTGTGTTCAGACCCTTTTTGTACAATCGAATGAAATCCTGCACCTATTTCAACCCCTTTTACCGCATTAATACTCATCAACGCATGAGCAATGTCAGCATCCATTCGATCAAAGATAGGCTCACCAAGACTACTCGGTACATTTTTAGCCTCAACATGTATCATCGCCCCCACAGAATCTCTATCAGATCGAATATTATTTATATAAGCTTCAAGCTCAGGAATAATTTTACTATTTGGTGCAAAAAAAGGATTTTGATTAACATGCTTCCAGGAAATAAATGGAATATCTATTGTTCCAATTTTTTTTATACATGCCTGTATTAATACCTTATGTTTTTTTAATAACCATTTTTTTGCGATTGCTCCAGCTGCTACGCGAATTGCGGTTTCTCTTGCGCTGGATCGACCTCCTCCACGGTAATCTCTAATGCCATATTTTTCTTGATAAGTTAGATCTGCATGCCCAGGTCTAAAGGTATCTTTAATGTCAGAGTAATCTTTTGAGCGTTGGTCCTCATTAAAAATGATCAAGCCTATTGGGGTACCTGTTGTTTTTCCTTCAAAAACACCGGAAAGGATTTGGACTCGGTCACTCTCTTTTCTCTGGGTTACAAATTTTGATGTCCCAGGTTTTCTTCGATCAAGGTCAACTTGAAGGTCTTGTTCAGATAACTCCAACCCAGGCGGGCAACCATCAACAATGCCTCCAATAGCAATGCCATGAGACTCACCAAACGTGGTAAGTATAAATAATTTTCCGATCGAGTTACCTGACAATTTAAATCCTTTTAATTTTTTTGATTATATCATTTTTCATTATTGTTCATTTTAGAACTTTATACTCACCAGGTTGCAGATCATCTAAAAAAAACATATCTATTTTATGTCGAATAATTCTTAATGTTGGATAGCCCACTGAAGCTGTCATTTTGCGAACTTGACGATTTTTGCCTTCAACGATTTCAACATTTATCCAGGATGTTGGAATATTTTTTCTAAATCTGATTGGTTTTGATCGTTCCCATATTTTTGGCTCATCAATTAAATTAACCAGAGCGGGTTTGGTTTTATAATCTTTAATTATCACACCCTCCATCAATTTTTTTAGGGCCTTTTCATTAATCTCACCTTCAACTTGAACCCAATATCCTTTATACTTATTGCTGTTTGGTGATGAAATTTCATGCTGGACTTTTCCATCATCGGTCAAAATTAATAGACCCTCACTGTCTGTGTCTAAACGACCCGCGGGGTAAACATTAGGAATGTTTATAAATTTTTTTAATGTTGGATGAGTGTCATGATGAGAAAATTGACTGATAACGCCGAATGGTTTATTAAATAAAATAATCATAAATAATTAGGAATTCGATGAATCAAATTATTAAACCTCCCTCGAATGGTCAAGCCATTAGTGTAAAAAAAAATCATGAGCTTAATATACCAGATTTTCCAATCATCCCATTCATTGAAGGTGATGGTATCGGCGTTGATATTATGCCAGCGATGCAATCAGTTGTTGATGCAGTAGTCAAAAAAATTTACTCTGGATCAAAAAAAATTGAATGGCTAGAAGTCTTTGCTGGAGAAAAAGCGGCAAACTTATATGGTAATAATCACTTCCTCCCCGAAGAAACACTCGATGCATTAGAAACATACATTGTTTCTATCAAAGGCCCCCTGGCAACACCTGTTGGTGGAGGCATTCGATCCTTAAATGTTGCCATGCGCCAAAAACTTGATTTATTTGTATGCTTAAGACCTATCCAATATTTCGAAGGTGTTCCCAGTCCTTTAAAAAATCCAGAAAAAACTGATATGGTAATTTTTAGAGAAAATACCGAAGACATCTATGCAGGCATTGAATACCAACAAGGTACATATGAGGTAAATAAAATCATGGAGCTACTTAAAGAGTTTCATGATGATGGTAAAGTGAGATTTCCTCATAGCAGCGCCATAGGAATTAAACCTGTCTCAATGGAGGGTTCTCAGCGTTTAATTCATAAAGCTATTCAGTTCGCCATTGATAATAATCGAAAATCTGTCACTCTAGTTCACAAAGGCAACATCATGAAATTTACTGAGGGTGGGTTTAAAGAATGGGGTTATGCGATTGCTAAAAAAGAATTTGGTGCGCATTTAAATGAATCTAGTGAAATTATTTTGAATAATGGTATTAGGATTAAAGACTGTATCGCGGATGCATTTTTACAAGAAATTCTCCTCCGCCCTGAAAGATATGATGTGGTTGCCACATTAAACTTAAACGGTGACTATATCTCAGACGCGCTTGCTGCTCAGGTGGGGGGTATAGGAATATCTCCGGGTGCTAATTTATCAAACAACTTAGCAATATTCGAGGCTACCCATGGTACAGCACCTGATATAGCAGGTAAGAATATAGCTAACCCAAGCTCTTTAATTCTCTCAGCACAAATGATGTTATCCCACATAAAATGGAACGAAGCGGCAAATGCGCTGGATAAAGCCTTTAGAAAAACACTTCTAGAAAAGAAAGTTACCGCTGATTTTTCAGTTCATATGGGTGTCAGTGCAATGTCAACAAGTGACTTTGCTCAGGCTATTATTGAGAATTTAGAAGGTTAAGCTTTTTGTATATTTGAAGCTTGCTTACCTTTTGGGCCATCAGTCACTTCAAAAGTAACACGTTGACCTTCTTTTAAGCTTTTATATCCATCACCAGTGATAGATGAAAAATGTGCAAATAAATCTTCAGATCCGTCATCAGGTGTGATGAAGCCAAATCCTTTTGCATCGTTAAACCACTTTACTGTTCCTTCAGCCATAAAACTTCCTACATAATGTTGGGGAGGCGCCCCTAAAAGTTTGTATTAAGAATGAGTGAAGACTTAATTGAGATTTAGAATACACAGATAAGCTTAATGCAAACACCTTGAGTTCAATAAGGTACGTAAATTTTAAAGTAAAGTCAAGAAATACTTATTACATTAAGGACTTAAATTCTTCTAGAGGTATTGCTCCTGAAACACGCTTTCCATTTTGGAAAATAATGGTTGGGGTTGATTGGATGCCATGCTTAAGAGCAAAGTCTTGTATTTGTTTTACCGGGGAAACACAATTTGCATCATTAGCCGGTAATTGAGCATTGGTCATAAAATTAATCCAATTTTTCGATGGATTATCTGAACACCATATTTTTAACGACTTTTCTTCTGCCTCAGGATGAATGGCCAAAGGAAAAATAAATGTATAAATTTCTACATCCTCTAACTTCATCAAAACATCCTTTTCTAATTTTCTACAAAATGGGCAGTCTATGTCAGAAAAAACTGCTACTTTTTTCAGTCCATTACCTTTTTTAATTTTAATAGCTAAGTCTTTTGGTAAATTTTCAAACGGGACTCTTTGCAATTCAGATAATCGATCTGCGGTTAGATCTTTTTTTGTCTTAGGATCAACCAAGTGTCCATCAACTATTAAAAACTTAAAAGATTTATCTGTATAAATGATCTGATTTCCCAAATAAACCTCATACAAATCATTGAACTGAGTTTTACTAATACTTTGAATTTTTATATCTGGATACTGCGCTTTGATCGCCTTTTCAAGCTTGTCAATGTCTGCATAAACAGAGGTTATAAAGAATAAAAGCACTGTACAAATAAATTTCATTAGATCATCGCCTCGGCTAGCAGTTTTTTAATTAAATTTGATTTATTGATCAATTTTGTTGGTAACTTCATCAAAGGTTGGAAAAAATCACCCCGCGTAATCATCATAGCATCAATTGTTGAAGTTAAATAATGAATAAACGTTTCATCAGCGGCTCTTTTGATGTTGTATTTTTTAATAAAGTTAGCTTTTCCATAATCATGATATGTAGATTGATTGATCAATGAATTAAAATCTGCAATATCCCCAAAACCTAAGTTGAGTCCTTGTCCGGCAAGAGGATGAACCCGGTGAGCTGCGTCACCCATTATGATCATTCGAGATAAATTATTTTTTATAACTTTTGATTGAAGAATGGGATAGGACTGCCTTTCGGTTAATAACCTTATTGAAGAAAGCCCGCAAATCTTTTGAATGTTTTTTTCAAAATTCTGATCTGACAAAGATAATAAATTTTTAATAACTTCATCTTTTGCCGACAAGACAATGGAAAACTTATTATCATCATAAGGAAGTATGGCAAGAATCTGATTATTATAAAAATATTGATATGCCTTATTTTCTAGGCTAGTTTTTGAAGAAAAACAGGCCACAATGGCAAACTCTTGGGTGTTGTTAACTTTTTCTATCACCCCTAAAGATTCATTTAAACGATGATCCGTATTAATAATTAAGTCTCCTTGAATGCTTTGACCAGTTAATGAAATGTAATCTATATCAGTTTTCACCTTAATATCATTAACTTCAATGGCGGCATCAAGATTAAAATGTTTAATGGTTTGAAAAATATCATCACTTTTTGTCATATTGAATAACGGGAAGGGTCTGGAATGTTTATTATCAAAAGTAATTTTTTCTTGTTTAAAAAAAATATCAATATTTTTAATAGGATAAAACTCTGAAAAAGGTAATTTGAAATTATCTTCAAACCATTGATAAAATGTTGGCTTTACTGCATAAAACCGAGTCTCAGAATTTTTTTTGGGCAAACATAAGTTGACGAAATCAATCTTTTGCTTATGAAGTAAAATTTTTAAAATATTTGAAACAAGATTATCTCCAAGCAAAATAACTTTAGTTTTTTCCATAACTAAATTTCTCTTTAAACATTTTTTTTATAAAAAAACTATTATCAAGAAAAAGCATTGCTGATCCTCTTAATAAATTTGCTCCAACTATTTGGTTAGAAAACCCTTTCACTAAATGGCTCGATATTTTCATCAAAGAACGAACCTCTCTTTTTCTTTCATCGCTATATTGTTTTAATAAAGTCTCAGATATTTGATAGTTATTTTTATCAAGTAAGCTTGATAAAACCTTAAGATCACGAATAGTCAAATTTAATCCCTGTCCAGCAACTGGATGCATAGCGTGTGCTGCATTGCCTGACACTAAAATATTTTTTTGATAGGGCTGTCTTATGAATTGATGGCTGAGTGGATAAGCAGATTTTTCTTCAATATGGCTCAAGTTTCCAAGCCTTTCGCCAAAATGATCTTTAAAAGAAGTTGCAAATGTTTGCTTGTCACAATTCAATATTTGCATGATGTAATCTTTTTTTCCAGTCCAAACCAATTTGGATAGATTTTGCTTCTCTAAGGGTAAAAGAGCTATCGGACCGTTAACCGTAAATCGCTCGTAAGCGCAATTGTGATGGTTTAATTCTGTATGAATTTCTGCCACCAGAGCCAGTAAGTCATCCATATCTGGATCATTCTCAAATTCAAATGTGTTACTTAAAAGCTTGCCTATACCGTCAGAAAACAAAAGGAAATCATACTTATAAATTTTATTTATAGCATCGGTAAAAAAATCTTGCTCGTCATTAATAGTGAGAATTTCACTTTCAAATATTATTTTGATGTATTTGTTAGCTTTAGTCTTATCAAGCAATAACTTCATTAAATTTTTATAGCGAATGACATAACCCAATTCTTTATCATCATCCTCAATTAAAACTCTTCCAAAGGAGTTTTTCTGACTCGTATGAATTGTTTTGATCGGAACAAAACTGGAATCTTGATCTGGACTGATTCCTATTTCCGATAAAATTTCCATGGAGCTTGGTGACAATGCAAGAGCACGAGACTGCTGAGCAAAAAAATCTTCAGGATCCTTCTCATGAAGCATAATTTGAAAAGTTTTTCTTGCATTTAATAGGGCAAAAATGAGTCCAGCTGGGCCAGCTCCAATAACTCGAATTTGACTTAAATTATCCTTTTCCAATAATTGATTCCAAATCCTGAATTTCTTTTGGGCACTTTGCTGTCAAAATTATTGGTGAATTTCCATTCACCAATACATCGTCCTCAATTCTGATTCCCATGCCCTGGAAAGCTTTAGGAATCTTTTCATTTTTCTGAAAATACAGACCAGGCTCTATGGTTAAGATTTGTCCATCTTTTAATTTAATTGAATTATTTTTTTGGTCATAGTAATCACCCACATCATGAACATCTAAACCCATCCAATGAGAGGTTCGATGCATAAAATATTTTTTATAAAGTTGTTTTTCAATAATTTCATTAACTGGAGATCTAATAATTTTCAGATCTTTTAATCCTTGTGCCAAAACCCTCACTGCAGTTTCATGTGGGTCATTGAATGTATTATTTCTTTTAACAGATTCAATTGCTTTTTTTTGCGCCTCTAACACAATTGTATAAACATCCTTTTGAGCCGCTGAAAATTTTCCATTAATTGGATAAGTTCGGGTAATGTCTGACGCATAGCAGTCATACTCGCAGCCAGCATCAATTAAAATTAGATCACCATTTATTAGTTTCGCGTTATTTTGAATATAGTGTAGTGTGCAAGCATTTTTTCCAGAAGCAACAATCGAGTGATATGCCTCATTTCTAGCTCCATTTTTTGCAAACTCATATCTCAACCTCGCTTCAACTTGATACTCATATTGATCCAAATGAATATTCGCCATGGCAAACTTATGGGCTTCACTAGAAATATTTGCCGCCTTTTGAATCATTTCAATTTCATCTTTACTTTTAATGGATCGCATCTCATCAAGCATCGTATTCAGTGAATGAATATGATTATTCATCACTGGACCCACCCTCTTGCCTTTGCTCGCAATATTTAATGCTTTTGACAACATGGATCGTAAATCTAAATCCTCTTGAAGAAGATAAAAATTTGTGTGTGTTGAAATTAATTCATTTAAAAAAGATCTAAACTCTTTTAAATCTAGGCCTACTTCAAATAAAAAGTCTTGAGCTGCTTTTTTTGGTCCATAAATAAAACCATCCCAGATTTCTTTTTCCTTATTTTTTGTTTTTGTAAAAATAAAAGACCGATTAGGCTTAGACGTTATAACTAGTATAGATTCAGATTCAGGAAATCCTGATAAATAATGAAAATAACTATTGGAGCGATATGGATAATGAGTGTCATTGGATCGAATTTGGTCAGATGAGTTTCTGACAATTGCAATTCCTCCATTTAACAAAGCTGTCAGCTGTTTTCTTCTTTGTTTATAAATCGTAGGTTTAATTTTCATATTTTGTATTTTCATATTTTAATCTTTCAGGAGTCCCTACGTCAGACCAGTAACCTTTAAATAAAGATCCAGTGATTCTATTTTTTTTAATATTGTTTTCTAATACTGTTTTTAATTGAATTTTTTCACCTTTTACATATTCAGTAAACATTTGTTTTGTATAAATACCAATTCCAGAAAATGTTAAGTCTTTATTAAGATTGACGAATTTATTTGCTAGCCCAAAATCACCTTGGTCCTTAAAATTAGGAGTTGGAACAAATATCAAATGAGCCATGATTCCATCCTTTAGCTGATAATTGATGATTTCCTCATATTTAAAATCAGTGAAAATATCAGAATTGGTGACTAAAAAAGGATTGTCATCAAAAAAATCTAAAGCATTAATGATGCCTCCTGCGGTTTCAAGGGGTTCTGTTTCAATCGAAAAAGTTATCGTGACCTTATTTTCAAATTTAGTGGTGACAAAGTCGATAATTTGTTCATAAAGATAAGAGACATTAATTAAAAAATCATCAAACCCAGCTTCAATTAACTTATTCAGCTGAATCTCAATTAATGCTTTATCCCTAATCTTTAATAAGGGCTTAGGTGTTGTGTTTGATAATACACCCATTCTCATCCCCCTTCCAGCCGCTAGTATCATGGCTTTCATAAGCCATCCTGCTTTCTTTTTTCAAGAATGAGCTGTCCCACATATTTTAATTTTGGATAATTTGGAATAATTTCCAGAAGATATTTTTCGATAACGGGAATGTCATTTAAATACTGATGCTTACCATCTCTTTCAGAGAGCCTTTTAAAAATACCCAAAATTTTTAGATGTCTTTGAACTCCCATTAATTCAAAATCAATAAAAAATTCAGAAAAATCATCTGTTAATCCAAACGAATCTCTTGCAAGCTGCCAATACCTGATACATTTATCAATGATGAATTGTGCATTTTTTTCATGATAAGCATCTTTTAAGATAGATACTAGATCATAGGTTACCGGACCAATGAGGGCATCCTGGAAGTCAATCACACCAATTTCATTATCATTTATAAGTAAGTTTCGTGAATGAAAGTCTCTATGAACAAACTTTTGAACTTGAGACTCGGCTCTCTCAATTAAGTAACTGTATATTTCCAGAAGTTTAGCCTGATCAAAGTTGATATTTTTTAAATACCAAGTATGAAACAAATCAAGCTCATCTTTAAGCTTTTTATGATCGTAAGAATTGATTATAAAACCTGAACACTTCAACTGCATCTGGTATATCAAGTGAATCAGCCTTTCGAACATCTCATCCTCTTGGTAATTTGAATCATTAAAAAACTCAAGAAGAGAGGTCGCCCCAAGATCTTGCATAATAATAACGCCAAGTTCAAGATTAATTTCAAAGAGCTCTGGCGCATTGATGTTTTTTTCTTTTAGGCTTTTAGCTAAAAAAATAAATGGATCAATTGGCTCTTTATCTGGTGGAGCAACCATAATGATGTATGTTTTATCTTTAAAAAAGGCTCTGTAATACTTTCTAAAGCTTGCATCCTCAGAAGCTTTTGATATCTCATACTTTGCCTTAAAGTAATTATCTAAAAAATTTATTATTTTTTGGTCTAAATTAATCATTTTTTTTAGAGATTTGTGAAATCACTATTGCCTTAAAAATTTGTTATAAATTGTTGATTTTATTTGATTTGTTAAAAATATCATTTAAAATATATCCCCCGGACTCTCAGGAGTTATATTTTTAGAATTAATGATATTTAATAAGCGCACACTCTTTATTTTAACCAAATCAGTTATTTTAGGTTATTTAGTTATTAGCAATTGCTTTGCAATTGATAACCCAAATGATACTGATTTAATTATTGAGGGTGAATCTCTTGAAAATACCATCGATAAGCAGATCAAAGCTTCTGGAAACGCCGTTCTCATCAAGTCTGGCAAGCGTATCGAAGCAGATACGATTATCTTCGATCAAATATCAAATCAACTTGAAGCCAACGGCAATGTGAAGTTAAAGAGTGGAAATACATTGATTACTGGACAGCAATTAACCTTAGATGTAGATGAGTCGGTAGGAGAAATTCCCGAGGCCACTTTCGATACAGACACAACGAATCAGGCATCCATTAACCAATCTATTAGGGG
>JAURED010000020.1:3251-5333 GCA_030827595.1 Burkholderiales bacterium | reverse complement strand
ACTAAGAAATTTCTGCCAATAATCATGGGTTCAGTCTCAGGGTGATTGATATTTGCGGGAATAATCGCTCGTCCTCTGGCTACCTCATCACGTACAAATTCGGGAGTAATAAGTTTTGGTATTGTTGCGCCATGATTTTGTCCTGGATGTTGGGTTTGAATAAAATCAGAAACTCCTTCCCTTCTTTGATTTTCACGAATTGCAATGTACTCCATTTCTGGGGTAATGATGCCTTTTTTTGCATAATGCATCTGTGATACATTGTGTCCAGGTTTTGCACGGAGGGGTTTTCTTTTGAGGTTGAAACGCATTTTTTCGAGCTCGGGATCATTTTGTCTTTGTTGACCAAATTCAGAGGTCGGTCCTTCCAGCTCTTCAACATCATTTCTATCATGAATCCATTTTGATCTTAATGCAGGAAGACCATTTCTGATATCTATGTTATGCATGGGATCAGTATAAGGACCTGACGTATCATAGACCACTACAGGATTATTTTTTTCCGCACCAAATTGCGAGGCAGTATCTGCAAGGCTAATTTCACGAAATGGCACTCGTATAGATGCATCAGTTCCTTGAATATAAACCTTTTTTGAATTTTTAAAGGAACTTAGGGTATTTGGGTCAACAGATGCGTCAACTTTATTAAAATCTTTATCTTGATTGAGATTTTTTTCTGGTGCGTTCATAACTCTCCTTAGTTTTGAGGTAAGGAGTGCAAATTTTTGCATTCCCTACGTCGATTTTAGCCGAATCAGGTTCCAAGGGTATTTCTCACAATAATTATTATTGACCCCTAGCAAATTTAATTCCATTGTACATAAATTTATGAATTTACGTAAACCAATAACATCTTAGGGACAGGCAATATCAGTTATAATTCGATGGGATTAGTTAGTAAATTTAAAAAACTTAAAAGGTCAAAATTGGGTATCGAAAAAAATAGATTTAATATGATTGAGCAACAAATAAGAACGTGGAATGTGCTCGATGAAAAAATCCTTAATCTTTTTAGAATAAATTTACGTGAAAACTATGTTCCCGATGAATATCAAGCATTAGCTTTTGCAGATATTGAAATTCCAATTGGATCAGGTGCGACCATGCTCCCCCCAAAACTAGAGGCCAAAATTTTAGAAGAATTGAAACCCAAAAAAAATATGGTTGCACTTCATGTTGGGACAGGCTCCGGTTTTTTTTCTGCTTTACTTGCTTCTCAAGTGAAAAAAGTGATTACCATAGATATTCAGGCCAAGATTTTAGCCGATGCAAAAAAACGTCACCTTGAAAACAATATTAAAAATATAGAGTATGTGTGTGCCAATGGATTTAATGGGTACTATGAAAAAACACCCTATGATCTTATTATTTATACCGCATCTCATATTCATGAACCGCCTGGAATTAGGGAGCAGTTGAACGTTGGTGGAAAATTATTTTTATTTGAAGGTAATCAGGCCATTCAATATGGTAAATTGATTACCAGAATGACAGACTCTGAATTTAAAATTAAAAATCTTTTTGAGGCCGTTGTGCCCTCTTTGGTTGAGTCATGGGAGCCAAGCAAATTTATATTTTAAAATTTAGATTGCCTCTTTTTTTTATTGTTAGTCTGCTTTTCTTTTTTTATGCAAAAGCTGAAGATAAGGATTTATTTGAGCTTTATTTAGAAGCTTTACAAAATGATCCTGTGTTGTCTGCTGAGCGATATCAGAATGATGCGGTGAAGGAATTGATTAATCAAGGCCGGTCACTTTTTTTACCATCTGTTTCCGCATTAGCCAATTACGATGACCGTAATCAGGCCCGAAAATTTTTAAATACAGATACTTCTCTTAGTAACAGTTTATTTACTAGAGGAACCAAGGCCGATTATGATGCTTATGGTTATAGTGTAGTAATTAGACAACCTTTATTTAACTACTCGGCTTATTCAACTTATAAACGGATATTGGCGCAAACGAGCTTGTCTGATAAAAAATTTCATTTGGTGCAACAAGATTTAATGATGAGGATCTCAGAGTTATATTTTGATGCGTTACTGGCGAAAGACAAAGTCGAGCTTATTCAAAGCCAGAGATT
>JAURED010000020.1:1887-3151 GCA_030827595.1 Burkholderiales bacterium | reverse complement strand
TATCAGCAAGCTTTAAAATCATCCGAGCTTCAATTAAAATCAACAGAGATTGGATTTCGTGAAGGTTTACGAAATAGTGTTGAGGTCCTGAATGCTCAACAAATGCTCTTTTCAGCTAAGTACGATTTATTAGCATCGCGATATAATTATTTAAGAAATCTGTTAAACTTAAAACACACTGTGGGAACACTTTCTATTCAGGATATTGAAGAAATAAATAAATATTTAGTAATCAATCAAAACAATGAAAGCTGAAATTCAAAGAAGCCAACTCGTTATCATTGACATGCAAGATAAACTTGCAGGAGCAATGCCAAAAGAGGTGGTTAATAAAATGATTCAACGCTGTGAATTAATTGCCACCTTGGCTAAAATTGAAGAGATTCCAGTTTTGGTCACAGAGCAATACCCAAAAGGGTTAGGTAAAACATTATCAAGCATGATCCCTTTCCTTACCCATGCAACTTTTATTGAAAAAACATCTTTTTCATGTGCAGATGATCCTAAATTTAATTCGAAATTAATTGAAACGCGCGATCAAGTGATTTTAGCGGGAATGGAGTCACATATCTGCATTCTACAAACAGCCTTAGATTTAATTCAAAAGGGTAAAAAGGTATATATCTTAGAAGATGCCATTTCATCCCGTAATATCTTAAATAAACAAAATGCGATTTTCAGGATGCGTGATGCAGGTTGTATATTGACAAATGTCGAGTCTATTGTCTTTGAGTGGCTCAAGAATTCTGAGAATCAAAGCTTTAAAACCATTGCTCCTTTAATCAAAAATATTTGCTAATTAATTTTATTAGCTTATCTTCATCCTTTTGATTTTCTTTTAAAAAAACGTTTATATTTTCTTTAAATTCAGTGTTATATTTTTTTTCAAAGAATTTTTTAATGGTCTCGCTGATTTGATCGGGTTTAATCTGTAAAAATACTTTACCTTTCAGGCCACTGTTAATAATTGATTTAAAGTTAAAAGTGGATGGACCGACAACGACCAGTTTTTTGAGTAAAATACTTTCAATAGGACTATGAGAACCATAATCCTTAAAACTTCCACCGATGAATACCAGATCACTTAGGCCAATATATTTATAAACCTCACCCATGGTATCCCCAATAACTACCGGTACGGAGACCTTTCTTTTCAAACGAGAACTCATGGCATTAAAAGAGTAACCTTTTTTCTGAATAATATTTTTTACTTCCTGGAATCGTTGCGGATGGCGTGGAACTATTATTAACGCATAGTCTTTAT
>JAURED010000020.1:0-1787 GCA_030827595.1 Burkholderiales bacterium | reverse complement strand
ACTGATTAAAAAACCAACTATCCAAGCATAAATAAGCTCGATGAATTCGATTAGAATTCATAAGTTTGACATTTCTTCCGGTGGGAGTTGTATGAGTAATTAAAAAATCATAGTTTTTATACAAGGGAACAATTTTTTTCAATAAGCTGTCAATTGCTTTTGTCTCACCAACGGAAACACAGTGAAACCAAATTATTTTTTTATGCTTAATTCTTTTTAATTGATAAATGCCAAAACGCTCAAAAAGAAATTTGAAGTAATCTGGCTGCTTTAAGCCTCTGAAGGCAAACTTGATGGGTGCCAGGATAATCAGAGCATGAATAATGATTTGATAAATTAAAAATTTCATATATTTTTCTATTTTACCTTTAAATTTTTTTTTTGATTCTGAAGTGTTTGATTTATATGAAAATTATCGAAAATGCACTAATATTGCCCAAAAATAAGTGTTGACCAACCACAATTAGCTGATAAAATCTTTACCATATACCACAACATCTTGTGGTTTTAATTAATTTAAAGAATTGCTACAATTTCCAATAGCAAATTCGATAAAACTATAAATTTCAGGGGAAATTCATGCTAGAGGCTGTACATTCAAAAAATTCCGATCAAGAGGATGCAAAATCTAAGATAGAAATGCAATCTGTTTCCATTGATATTTGGGATAAAAAATATCGATTGAAATCAAAAGATGGTAATTTTGTGGATCAAACAATTGAAGACACCTATGAGCGTGTAGCCGAAGCCCTGGCTGATGTTGAACCTAAAGATAAAAAAACTTGGAAAGAAAAATTTTCTTGGGCACTTAGACATGGGGCAATACCTGCGGGAAGAATTACATCAAATGCGGGTGCAAAAGAACATAAACCTGCAACCAGTACCATAAATTGTACCGTCTCCGGAGCAGTTCAAGACAGCATGACAGATATCTTAGATAAGGTTCATGAAGCTGGACTTACGCTGAAGGCGGGATGTGGAATTGGGTATGAATTTTCAACATTGCGTCCAAAAGGAGCTTTTGTTGCGGGTGCAGGCGCTTATACAAGTGGGCCTCTATCGTTCATGGATATCTATGATCGTATGTGTTTCACGGTTTCAAGTGCCGGAGGAAGACGCGGGGCCCAAATGGCAACCTTCGATATTTCTCACCCTGATGTCACTGACTTTATTAAGGCAAAAAGAGAAGATGGCCGCCTTAGGCAATTTAATTTGTCCTGTTTAATTACCAAAGAATTTATGGAAGCTGTGAAGTCTGACGGTAACTGGAAGCTAGCATTTCCTGTGACTGAAAAAGAAGCTAAACAAGATAATTTAGATTTAAATGATCCTGAAAAAACGGTATGGAGAAACTGGCCGGTTAAAGATAAATACCTCACTAAAGAATCTGGTAAAGATGCCGGAAAAGTTGCTTGTAAAGTGTATTCAGTGATCAAAGCTAAGCGTCTCTGGGATGTCATTATGTCCTCCACGTATGATTATGCGGAGCCTGGTTTTATACTTATCGATCGTGTGAACGAGATGAATAATAATTGGTTTTGTGAAAACATTAGAGCCACCAACCCTTGCGGCGAACAGCCGCTTCCAGAATACGGTGCATGTCTATTGGGTTCGATTAATTTGACAATGTTCGTAAAGAATCCGTTTACAGATGAGGCTCATTTTGACTGGGAAGAATACAAAAAAGTTGTTGGAATTTTTACTCGAATGCTGGATAACGTTGTTGAGATCAACGGGTTACCACTCGGAAAGCAAAGGGATGAAATTACTCGAAAAAGACGTCACGG
>JAURED010000002.1 GCA_030827595.1 Burkholderiales bacterium | reverse complement strand
CAATTGCTTTGCAATTGATAACCCAAATGATACTGATTTAATTATTGAGGGTGAGTCTCTAGAAAATACCATCGATAAGCAAATCAAAGCTTCAGGGAACGCTGTTCTCATCAAATCTGGTAAGCGCATTGAAGCAGACACGATTATCTTCGATCAAATATCCAATCAACTTGAAGCCAACGGTAATGTGAAATTAAAAAATGGAAATACCTTAATTACTGGACAACAATTAACCTTAGATGTTGATGAGTCGGTAGGTGAAATTCCCGAGGCCACTTTCGATACAGACACAACAAATCAGGCATCCATTAATCAATCTATAAGGGGTTATGCATCTAAACTTTCAATTGAGGGTGAAAATAAAACCACTTTAAATAATGCAGAAATTACCACCTGCGAAGTGGGTAAAACAGATTGGTTCATCAAGGGCAGTGAAATTAATATTGACAATAAGTCAAAATCTGTTGATGCCACAAACGCTCGCATGGAATTTAAAGGTGTTCCGATTATGTATTCGCCGAAGGTAAATTTTTCATTTAATAATGAAAGAAAAACGGGATTTTTAAGTCCAACATGGGGCACAACAACCCGAAGTGGTTTTCAAGTCAAAACACCTTACTATTTTAATATTGCCCCTAACCAAGATGCGACTATAACCCCTCGATATATGGGAAAAAGAGGTTTACAAGTGGGTGGTCAATATCGCTACATGACTAATAATTCAAAAGGTGAAGCAAACGCAGAGTTTTTAAATAACGACTACATGACGAACGAACAACGATATCTATTAAATTTAAAACATAAACATAATTTCACAAATGATTTTTCTGGTTTTTATAATTACCAAAAAGTCTCTGACAATGATTACTTTGCAGATATGTCCTCTCTTGTGGCCAATACTTCTAGAGTCATTCTGCCTCAGGAGTTTGGCCTTGATTACAGATTTTCTGGATGGAATTCAGGTTTAAGAGTTCAAAAATTTCAATCTTTAACAACCAGCTCACCCTATGAAAAATTACCGCAAATTTTCTTTAACAGAAGTGATGAGTTCATGGGAGTCAACTCCACATCAAATTTTGAATATACAGAATTTGATGCAAATAACTCACATAATAAGTTTGTAAGCACAGATTTAAAACCTCTGGGTTATTCAGACGGAGACTTCAAGCCAACAGGCAGTAGATTTGTTTATAATCAAGCATTCACAATGGCAATCATTGAAAATAGCTTTTCTTATGTGAAACCAAAAATTTCCTTAAATTACAGAAACTATGACATAAACCATGGGGCCACTTCCACTTCTGAGAGCTTATTTATACCAACAGCCTCAGTTGATAGCGGCTTATATTTTGACCGTACAGTAAATTTTTTAGGCAACTCATTAACGCAAACGCTTGAGCCAAGAGCGTTTTATTCATACACCCCATTTCATAATCAATCGATGCTGCCTGTCTACGATACTCGTCTGATGGATTTAAATCTTTACAACATTTTTTCCGAGTCTCAATTTATTGGATCCGACAGAATAGAAGACACCAATCAACTTACCACTGGGCTTACATCTAGAATTCTTGATTCAACTGGTATTGAGAGGATAGCTCTAACATTTGCTCAACGATTTTATTTATCTGATCGAAATGTTCTCAATGATCCTCTCTATTCAAGCGCTGGATCCAGCCTTGAAAGATCATCAAGTGATTTCTTATTTGGTGCAAATGCTCGTATCACCAAAGATTTATCTTTCAGATCAATGACTCAATATAATCCTGAACAGAATTCTTCAAAAAGGGTTGCTTATGGATTCAAATATAACCCTCAACCCGGTAAGTTACTCAAATTTGATTACCGCTTCATTGAATTCCCTTCAACCAACGAAACCAGGCTCAAACAATTTAACTTAGCTGGTCAATGGCCATTAGGTCAAGGGTATTATGCTATCGGACGATACAACTTTGATCTGGAAACATCAAAAGTGATGGAATCTTTAGGAGGTCTAGAATACGATGCAGGGTGCTGGAGCTCAAGGGTAGTTTTACATCGTTTATCTTTAGCAACGGAACAAGATCCGAACTACACCCTTTGGTTTCAATTAGAACTGGGAGGCCTTGGTAGTATTGGGTCAGGCAAAGCCAAAAAACTTGATAGAGTTTTAATGCGTAATGTTCCTGGAGCGTCATGGGCCTCATCGCTGGATGACGACATCAGAAGACAAAACTATGAATAAAATAAAAATATTTTTATTTTTTATTTGTTTTGGTTTTTTTATCAATTCATCATTTTCATTTCAAGAGCTCGATAGAATAATTGCTATAGTCAATAAAGAGCCCATTACCTACAGAGATCTTGAAGATGGACTGAATAAAGCCTACTCGTTTTTTCAACAAAATAAAATTCAGCCTCCAGAAGAAAGTGTGATTGAAAAAAAAGTGCTTGATGAGTTAATCGAAAAAAAGTTGCTTGAAAATTACGCTGCTGATTGGAATATTAAAGCAACCACGGAAGATGTTGATAATTTGGTTAATAACATCATTAAATCTAATAATATTTCTATAGAAGAATTTAAAGAAAGTCTAAAAATACAAGGATCCAGTTATGACGAATTTGTCGCTAACTTAAAATATGAAATTTTATTAAAAAAAGTAAAAAATCAGGAGATAAGCTCTAAATTAAATATTTCAGATTTTGAAGTTCAAAAACATAAAAAAAAATTAGCGAAAATAAAACCAGATATTTACAACTTATCCCACATATTATTAAAGTTTCCCCAAGATCCTTCTGC
The DNA here is from genome assembly GCA_030827595.1 of Burkholderiales bacterium. Taxonomy (GTDB): domain Bacteria; phylum Pseudomonadota; class Gammaproteobacteria; order Burkholderiales; family Methylophilaceae; genus BACL14. The sequence continues at coordinate 110,221 of JAURED010000002.1, read as the reverse complement.
AAAAGAGAAGGAGGAAAAGCGAGAGTTAGGTAAAAAATTATATCAAATGCTTCAAAAAGATGAGTTTGCAAAAGTTGCCTATGAATATTCCGATGCTCCAGATTCTAATCAAGGTGGCTCTCTCGGAGAATTAAGTAAAAATGAATTGCCTGAAATTTTTATAACACAACTAGACAATCTTAAAACAGGTGACATTTCCAAACCATTTGAATCAGGAAATGGGGTTCATATTATAAAAGTCAACTCTCTACAAAGCCTTAATGACACAAACATGTCACGTAAGGAGGTGCAAAAGTATTTTGTTCGTCAAATCGTGATTAAAACCTCTGAAATACAATCAGAAAGTGATGTCATTAATAAATTAAATAGATTACGTGAAGAAATACGAAATGGAGGAGATTTTGAAACACTTGCAAAGAAATATTCTGAGGACTTCTCATCCACCAATGGAGGTAAGATTGGTTGGTTTTCAGAGGGAATGGATCAAAAACTTGAACTTGAGTTATCTAAAATAGATAAAAATGAAATTAGTGCTCCATTTCAAACAAATAATGGGTGGCATATTATTCAATATACAGATACAAAAATTGAAGATATGAGATCAGAGAATATTGATAATCAAATTAAGATGGATCTTATTAATGAAAGAACAGAGCTTCTTTTTGAAGACTGGATCTCAGCTTTGAAAGCAGAAGCTTTTATTGAAATCAGAAATGAATAGCTCGACAAGTGTTAAAACTATTGCTGTTTCTGCAGGAGATCCAGATGGAATTGGTTATGATTTGTGTGCACTCTTATTTGAAAAGAATGTTGATTTTAAAGTCAAAATTTTTGGTAATAAAGAATTAATTTATAACCGATCAAAATTATTAGGTTTAAATATTAACAAAAATCATCCGAATATTGAAATTATAAATATAAATTCAATAGCTCATAAAAATCTAGCCCTTAATTCAATTAATATGGCGGTTGAGTCATGTAAAAAAAAGGAATCAAGCGCTTTAGTTACTCTTCCTGTCAATAAAAATAAGTTATCAACACCATCAAAAAAATTTTCTGGCCATACTGAATACCTCGAAGATATATTTGAAAATAAGTTTCCAACTATGATGACCTTTGTAAGTTCTGATAGATCCATTGTGGCCCTAAATTCAATGCATCTCAGTCTAAAAGAAGCAATTAGAAAAGTTAAAAAAAAAGAAATCATTAAACAAATCATTATTTTAAATAATTGCTTAAAAGAACAATTAAAAATCAAACACCCTAAAATTTTAATTACCGGCCTTAATCCTCATGCTGGAGAAAATAATTTATTTGGCGATGAGGAAATGCTCCACATTAGTCCTGCTGTTGAGGAGTTGAGAAATAAATATCATATAAAAATAAATGGACCAATACCTGGTGATACTGCTTATTTAATTGATAATAGAAATAATTATGACTGTATTTATTACATGTATCATGATCAAGCATTGAGTGCTTTTAAATCTGTTCATTTTGATACGGGAGTAAATCTGACTTTAGGATTGCCTATCATCCGAACCTCAGTAGACCATGGGACTGCCGAGGATATTGTGGGATTAAAAGATAAAATATCTATTAAAAGTTTTATAAACGCAATAAATCTTGCTTTAAAACTTTCTTGACATGGTCATAGCAAAAAAAAAATTTGGTCAAAACTTTTTAGTTGATCATGATGTGATAAATCAAATTATTAGTGAAATAAAATTTGATCCATCAAAAACCTTCCTTGAAATTGGACCAGGAAAAGGTGCGTTAACAAGAGAGTTAATTAAAAAAATAAATCCCCTTACGTTAATTGAAATTGATGCTGACATGATCAATATTCTTAAGCAAATAAACTCTACAAATCTTGAAATTATTCAAATTGATGTGCTGAAGCTTGATGAACATTTTTTTAATAAATTTAATATAGTTATTGGAAACCTACCCTACTACATTTCAAGTGAAATTATCTTCAAACTGCTCCCTATAAAACAAATCAGTAATATGTATTTTATGTTACAGCGAGAGGTTGCAGATCGATTAATCGCTAAAATTGGGACCAAAGATAATTCAATACTTACGAATTTAGTAAATTTTTATTTTGATGCTGAAAAACTTATTGATGTTAATCCAAATGCTTTTGAACCAGCCCCTAAAGTTAACTCATCTTTCATTAAACTGACCCGACATCATAAATATAATGAGTTTAATTATGAGCAATATAAAAACATTGTAAAAGCTTCATTTAAATTTAAAAGAAAAAACTTAAAAAATAATCTCAAAAATATTCTTAGTGAAAAAGATTTTGATTCACTTCAATTAGACCCAACCTCACGGGCAGAGGACTTATCAGTAGTTGATTTTTTAAACATAGTTAATTATGTGTTTATTGATGATAAGAAAAATTCTTATTGATATAATGATGACTTTTGCAATTTAGGAATATTTATGAATATTTTACTTCTAGGAGCTCCAGGAGCTGGCAAGGGGACTCAAGCTGCGTTCCTAAATAAACAGTTTGGCATTCCCCAAATATCCACTGGAGACATGCTAAGAGAGGCTGTACAAAACAAATCAGATCTTGGATTAAAAGCAAAATCATTTATGGATCGTGGTGAACTTGTTCCCGATAACCTTATTATTGATTTAGTAAAGCAGCGAATAATCCAAGAGGATTGCTCTCAAGGTTTTATGCTCGATGGATTTCCCAGAACATTAAGTCAGGCCAAGGCTCTTGATGAAGCACAAGTAAAAATAAATTATGTTGTGGCTATAGAGGTTCCAGACAAAGTTATTATTGAAAGACTTTCAGGAAGAAGAGTTCATCCTGCTTCAGGAAGAACATATCATGTGCAATTTAACCCACCAAAAAATGCGAATAAGGATGACATAACCAACGAGGAACTTATCATTAGAGATGATGATAAAGAAGAGACCGTGATTAGTAGATTAGCAAATTATCATAAATCAACAAAACCATTAATTAGTTTCTACCAGGAAAAATCAGCAACTCAAGAATTAAACTTTATCAGTATTGATGGAACAGCAAATATCGACTCAATAAATATTTTATTAAGAAAGTCTATTACTTAAAATTATGAATGAAAATTATGATTTCAAAAATATTGAGAGAAATTGCCAATCTGATTGGCAAAAAAATGATTTATTTTCATCAAAAAAAGATCTAAATAAAAAAAAATATTATGTTCTCTCTATGTTTCCATACCCAAGTGGTAAATTACATATGGGCCATGTTCGAAATTATACGATTGGAGATGTTATATCTCGCTTTAAAAGACTGAATGGTTTTAATGTAATGCAGCCCATGGGCTGGGATGCTTTTGGGCTTCCTGCTGAAAATGCAGCTATCCAAAATCAAACACTACCTGATGAATGGACCTATGGAAATATAAGCTCTATGAAATCACAATTGAACTCATTAGGCTTATCTTTAGATTGGGGGCGAGAAATTGCAACCTGTGATCCAAGTTATTACAAGTGGGAACAATGGTTCTTTATTCAGTTATTTAAAAAAGGATTGATATATAAGAAAACATCCACCGTTAATTGGGACCCGATTGATCAAACCGTATTGGCAAATGAACAAGTTATTGATGGAAGGGGCTGGAGATCTGGTGCTCTGGTGGAGCAGAAGGAGATACCTCAATATTTTTTTAAAATCACAGACTATGCGGAAGAGCTTGATAAAGAACTTGAAAATCTGAATAACTGGCCGTCGCAAGTTACTTTAATGCAAAAAAATTGGATTGGTAAAAGTTTTGGATTTAAAGTAGATTTTCAACAAAAAGAGTTCGAAAAAATATCTGTTTTTACGACAAGGCTAGATACCATTTGTGGCGTAACCTTTCTAGCACTCGCTCCAGATCATCCCATTTCAAAAAAATTAAGCCTTGAAAATGAGGAAATTCAAAATTTCATAGATTCAATTAAAAAAACTGGGGTATCCACTGCCGATCAAGCCAAAGCTGAAAAAAAAGGAATCTTTACTGGACTCCATGCTTTAAATCCCATTAATAATGAATTAATTCCAATCTGGATTAGTAATTATGTATTGATGGCTTATGGTGAAGGAGCCATCATGGCGGTTCCAGCACATGACGAAAGAGACTATGAATTTGCTAACAAATATTCGATTCCTATCAAAAAAGTTATTGAATCGAATAATGAATGCTCCTCAGAAAAAGGATTTTTAATAAATTCTGACCGCTTCAATAGTCTATCCAGTGACGATGCAATTGATCAAATTGGTTTAGAGCTTTCAAAAAATAATTTAGCCGAGAAACAAACCAAGTTTAGACTTAGAGATTGGGGAATCTCAAGGCAGAGGTACTGGGGGTGTCCAATCCCGATTATCCATTGCAGCAATTGTGGAGAGGTCTGCGAAAGTGAAACAAATTTACCGGTTCTACTCCCCAAAAAAAATAAATTTGACTTCGAAAATCAATCCATCAAAACTGAAGAGTCATTTATTAATTGCAAATGTCCAGAATGTGGGAGAAATGCCAAAAGAGAAACAGACACGATGGATACTTTCGTTGAATCTTCTTGGTATTTTGCAAGATATGCCTGTCCTGACGAAAATAAACAAATGTTGAATGATGAAGTTAATTATTGGCTGCCTGTTGATCAATACATTGGAGGAATAGAGCATGCCATTCTTCATCTTTTATACGCGCGATTTTTTACCAAGTTGCTAAGAGATATAGGCTTGATAAAAATTTCTGAGCCATTTGATAACTTATTAACCCAGGGCATGGTGCTAAAAGATGGATCAAAAATGTCTAAATCTAAGGGGAATACGGTAGACCCAGGTGATTTAATTGACAAATATGGAGCTGATACAGCTAGGTTATTTATCATGTTTGCAGCCCCTGCCGACCAAAGTCTTGAATGGTCTGATCAAGGCATTGAAGGATCGCATAGGTTTTTAAAGAAAATTTATACACAAATATATAAATTTAACGATCTTTTAAAGCGGCAAAATATAAAAAAACTGAGTGAAGAAACTTCTCAAAATGAAGAATTTACCTATCAATTAAACAAAACGATTGAAAAAGTCACTGATGATATTGATAGGAGACAGAGTTTTAATACTGCTATTGCCAGCATGATGGAATTTGTGAATTATGTATCCACAATTAATTCTGAAAAAAATATACCAGATGTCTATTTTGGTTATAAAAAATTATTAATTATGCTATCTCCATTTGTACCTCATTTTTGTGAGTATGTTTTTAGAGCACTCACAAATGAGGACATAAAAAAAGAAAATTGGCCAAAAGTAGACAAACAGGCACTTATAAGGAAGAAACAAACTATAGTCATACAAATTAATGGTAAGGTCAGAGATAATTTAGAAATAGATACCGATACCCCGCAAAGCATCATCGAAGAAAAAGCCTTTGAAAGTGAAAAAGTGTTAAGATTTATTAACAATAAAAATGAAGTCAAAAAAATAATTTTCATAAAAAATAAAATATTAAATATTGTGATATGAGTAAAAATAAATTTATAGTCGTCTTTTTTATTATTTGTAGTTTACAAATTTCGTGCGGCTTTCAATTAAGAAAACCTATCTCACTAAATTATGAATCCTACTCTATCATTGGGGATTCATCACCTATTTCAAAAAATATAAAGAAACAATTTTCTTATGGAAACATTACTGAGGAAAAAGGTGGAAATGGTGAGCTGGTAATTGAAATCTTAGAAAATAATTTTAATAAAAGAATTTTATCTCTAGCTGGAAATGGTCAAGTTGGTGAATTTGAATTGATCCAAACGGTATCATATCGAATCAAAACAAAAGATAAATGGTCGAATGAGCGAAAATTAGAAGCCATTCGAGAATATACTTACGACCCTGCACTATATAATGCTGCTGCTGCAGAAGAGTCAATTTTAAAAGACTCGATGGTGGAACAAATCTCGAGATCAATCATCACTGAAATAAATAATCTAGATAAATGAACTTAAGAATATTTGATGTCAATCAAGTTAATATTCAAAGTGTTCAATATTTTTTTATTCAGTTCGATGATGATGTTATCGTGAATGATTTAATTCACTATATTAAAAATACTCTTATTCCCCAAGCCCCCATAATCCATCTTGATGAAGATAATATTCATAAAGATTTAAATACTTACCTTGAGGCAAATCTTTTTGGAGACAGGTCACTTTTAGTAATTAACCAAAAAAATGATAAAAATATTTTAAGTTTCTCGGAGCTTCTTAATACTAATACGAGTGAAAATATATTTATTATAAAAGTTCCAAAAGGTAAATTGACTATGAAATTACCTCTGAATAATTATTCAACTTGTATTGATGCTACTTTAAAAATTTATGAATTATCAAAATATATTTGTTATCTAAACCAAAGAGATCAATTGAAATTATCAAATGATGAAGTTCAGTCATTAGAAATTATTTCTTCAAATAATTATTTATTTCTTCATAACTATCTAAAAATTAAATCGATAACACCGGATTACAAAAATCAAATAAATGATCAATCTATATATAACAGTTTTGATCTTATTACAGCCATATTTTCAGGATCAAAGTCAGATTTTATAAAAAAAATAAATCGTTTTTTTGAATCTGGAAATGACCCCATACAATTTAATAGTCTTTTATTCTGGTTTTATAAGTCTGTTTTTCGCCACAAGCTAAACCCAAATATTGACCTTAAAAGCCTGAGGCTGTTTGGTGATATGTCAGTCTATTGTAAGAAATTATCCCAAAAAATAAATGAGCAATTAATTCAGAAAATACTCCAAAAGATTCACACTATTGATAAAATAAGTAAAGGACAGGATATGCAAACTAATCCTGTAACTGAAATTAAAAAAATAATGATCTTGACTCATAAATTAGTTCATCATGAATAAATACATCAAAAATGTGCTGGAAAATGCAAAGCAATCTTCCGCATTAATATCTGGTGCCAATTCAGTCCAGAAAGATATTTTTTTAAAAAATTTAGAACTTTTGTTAAATAAAAACAGTAGTCTGATCATAAAAGAAAATCAAAAAGACCTAAAAGCCGCCATCAAAAATAAACAGGATGCGGCATTTGTTGATCGGCTTAGAATTAACAAGAAAACAATCGAATCCATGTGTGAAGGCTTGAGAAATATTCAATCATTGAGTGACCCAATTGGAAATATTGAAAATATCCAAGTTAGGCCAAATGGTCTTAAAATTGGGAAAATGCGTGTCCCTCTTGGTACTATCTTAATGATTTACGAATCAAGGCCTAATGTCACCATCGATGCTGCTGCCTTGGCAGTAAAATCTGGAAATTGTTTAATTCTCCGCGGCGGCTCAGAAGCTATCAACTCTAATTTATATCTTGCCAATATAATTACAAAGTCACTCGAGATATCAGGACTTCCAAAAAATTGTGTCCAGGTCATTAATGATACGAATCGTGATCTAGTTCAACAGCTTATTACTGCCAAAGATTACATTGATGTGATTATTCCAAGAGGAGGTAAAGGCCTCATCAAGAATATCAGTGATAATGCAAAGATTCCTGTTATTAAACATCTTGATGGAAATTGTCATATTTTTGTGGATGAATTCGCATCAATGCCAATGGCATTAAGAATCGTTGAAAATGCCAAAACACAAAGATACGGAACGTGCAATACTCTGGAATCATTGATTGTTCATAAAAACATAGCGAGTCTTTTCTTACCCAAAATTTCAAAAATATTTAACAAACATGGTGTTGAAATGAGGGGTTGTAATGAAACATTATCAATCCTACCATTCATCAAGAAGGCTTCTAAAGAAGATTTTTATGAGGAATATTTAGCGCCAATCATTTCCATTAAAATTGTGTCCTCGCTAAAAATAGCAATCAGCTTTATCAATCAGCACTCCTCAAAGCATACAGAAGCGATTATTACTGAAAACTATTCTCATGCTCAAGAGTTTATAAAAATGATAGATTCATCATCGGTCATGGTAAATGCATCAACTCGCTTTGCAGACGGTTTTGAGTATGGGCTAGGAGCTGAGGTAGGAATCTCAACAGACAAATTTCATGCTCGAGGCCCTGTTGGACTAGAAGGCTTAACCTCAGAAAAATATGTTGTATTTGGTGAGGGTCAGTTAAGAAGTTAATGGAGGATTACGTTGCCTTATATGGAGGTGCTTTTGATCCTTTTCATCATGGCCATCAATACATCCTTGACGAACTTAAAGTCTTAGGATTTAAAAAAATTATACTTCTTCCAACCGGGAATTCAGTTTTTAATAAAAAACTTACACCCTCTAATCATCGCATTCACATGATTAATTTAGCAGTTACAGGGGTTGAAATCAGCAACTATGAAATATTGAGTATGGATAACCCCTCATACACCATAGATTCAATTGATCATTTTTTAAAAGAATATCCAAAAATATGCTTTGTTATGGGAGAGGATTCTTTTTATCAATTTAAGAAATGGAAAGATTGGCATCAATTATTAAATAAAATCAAAATTCTTGTTATCAATCGTGGTTCAAATTCAAAGAATTTTTTCAATTTTATACAATCAGAAAAATTTACTATTGAAAATGATTTCAAAAAATTTATCACATCAGCAAATCAACTGATCTATTATCATCAAGGACGAGGTTACAATACCTCCTCCTCAGAAATTAAAATGTATTTACAAAACCGTGAGCTTGCAGAATGTAGGAAGCACCTGAATAAAAAAATTCTTGATTATATTCTCGAATTTAACTTATATGGTGTTGATTAGTTTTTTAAATCCCTCAAAACGAGGTGCTTTTGTTTGTTTTGATTGATGCTGAATTATTTCAATCAAGGGGCAATCTATATTCTTTTTCAGATATTCAATATTTTTGTTAATTTCAAGCATTTTTGAATCAACCTCATTTGCAATCCAACCTTTAATCTGAATATTATGAGATTGCAATGCCTCAAGAGTGAGTAAAGCTTCATTGATACAGCCCAACTTAAGTCCCACAATAAGAATTACTGGGACATGAAGGTATTTAATTAAATCAAGATTGGTTCGCGAATTATCAACAGGTGACATAAGCCCCCCTACCCCTTCAATCAATATGTGATCAAATTGGTCAGCTAATACATCAATCTTATTTTTAATAAACTCAAAATCAACATTTACTTTTTCCTCTTCAGCACCAATATGCGGTGATACAGCTTTTTTAAATGTGTAAAAATTAATATCTTCTCCCGTTAATAAACTATTTGAAGATTTCAATAATGATGTCACATCGTTATTTAATGAATGATCAACTTCTATTCCTGCAGCAATTGGTTTAATTCCAATCATTTTATTTTTTTGCCCCAAATTTTTTACCAATAAGCTAGTAACAAAAGTTTTTCCAATATCAGTACCCGTACCTGTTATAAAATATTTACTCATGATTTAATAAAATTTATTGATTTTTCCTGACTATTATTTAATTTCCAGGCGTGTGCAAACAAAACTTCATAGGTTAAATAGTTTTTATTATCAATTTTATATTGGTCCATATGCTGAATTAAATTATGCAAAAATTGATGTGATCGTAACCCTTTATGATCATCAATAGATTTACTAACACCAATCTTTTTTAAATCACGCAGCGCACTTAAAGCATCGCTATACTCTATTCTAAACTCATCTTTCATTAAAACAGGATCATAGAATTCATTAGAAATTAGCATTTGAGCATATTCTTGAATACTAAAAAATTCATTTGTTAGTTTTGAACCAGTAAAGGATTGTAACTCTGAAAGGGTATTTTTTAAGAAGGTAGAAAAGATAAGCAAACCCTCAGGTCTTAACAGTGAAAAAATATTTTCAAATAGATTATTTATATTTGATGACCATTGAATAGAGCTCGATGAGATTACTAAATCAAATGATTGCTGATCAAATGGGATTAAATCCATGTCCGCGTTAATGTATGTAATATTATTTCTTTTAAAAAAGGATCTTATGGTTGTATTGTTAGACTTAGATTTTTTTAGCATTTCAATTGCAATATCAATTTCATAAATTTCTGCATCGGGATATAAATCAATTAATTTTTTTGAGGTAACACCAGTTCCAGATCCAAGGTCAAGAATTTTCTTTGGTTTAATTTTTATAAACCTTAATCGATCAATTAGATCCTCAGCAATCTGATGCTGCATGACAGCATTTTTGTCATAAACATTAGCTGCGCGGTTAAAGTCTTTTATTTTTTTTTGTTTATTCATAATTTTTCATCATAAAGCTTTTACATTCCTCTGCATGAGATAAAAAAGGAATATGAGAAGCTTCGCCAATGAATAAATGTCTTTTATTTTTAACCATCTTTAATAATTCATATTGGGATTCTATGGGAACGATTTTATCCTTCTTACCACTTATCAAATTTACTTGACAAGAAATCTGTTTAAAAGAGTCATGATAATTTTTCATCTCCATGTGTTTTAAATAATTATGCAGAGACGAGATATTTATTTTCTCTTTAGATATATTTGAATCCAAAAAATGCAGGAGATCTTTTCTATTTTCTTGCCCTATCAGTTGAAGATTAAAAAATTTATTAAGTGTTTTTTTTGAATCTGATAAGATTCCATTAGAAAAATTATCAAAAATATTCTTGTCTAGGCCCAATTTCCATTGTTCTGAGTTAACAAATTGTGGAGTGGATGCTACCAAATAAAGTTGATTCACTTTTTTTTTATTTTTTAGATAAATTTCAATGGCAATCTGACCACCGAGCGACCAACCAAAAAGATCGAATTCTTTTATAGATTTTTTTTTTAATAAACAATCAATTTGTTCAATAACCTTCTCCCAAATCATCCCATCATGCATTTCCGGAAGATTAATTAAGATAAATTGATATTTCTTGATATTGAATAACTCGACAAATGGTTCAAAAATTCTCAGGTTCATTGCCCATCCATGAAACATGACTATGGGGTAACCTTCACCAATAATTTTAATGTTCATTTTCTAAAGTGTGATTTAACTGATTTGCTAATAATCTAATATCCTGTTGAGTATGATCTGCTCGAATGGTGACCCTCAGCCTTGAACTATTCAGCGGCACTGTCGGTGCCCTCACTGCAGCGACATGGATTCCAATTCCTTTTAGGATTTCTTGATAAGTAATGACTTTAAGGTTGTTGTGAATCATAATCGGCTGAATGGGCCCATGGACATCGCATAGATAATCCTGATTTCGAATTAAACCTCTAAAATAAACTATATTTTGTTTTAATTGATCCCTTAAGTGACCCCCATGTATGATCAAATCTATAGCAGTCAAAACCCCATCAGCGATATAAGGAGGTGTTGCTGTGGTATATATATATTCTCTTGATTTTTGTTTGATAAATTCAATAATATGTTCTGGGCCACAAAGCGCAGCTCCTGAAACACCTGCCGCTTTACCAAAAGTTGTTAAATGAATGATCCTACTTTTATTCAAATTTAAGCAGTTTTGCTCTTCCATAAGACCTAATCCATGATTACCGTAAACACCAAATCCATGAGCATCATCAATAAAAAGGTAGGCATTATATTGACCAGATAGCTCTATTAAATCTTTTAGTAGTGCACAATCTCCATCCATACTAAAGACACTATCTGTAACAATAATTTTTTTTGATGCTTTACTGGTTTTTAATTTTTTTTCTAGATACTGATAATTTAGATGGGGATAGCGAATTAAATTTGCATCCGCACTGAGTACCCCATCATATATTGAGGCATGACATAATTTGTCTAAAAAGACCTCATCCCCTTTTTTTAAAAAATTTTTAAAAAAAGCAGCGTTGGCAATATATCCACTGTGAAAAAAAAGGCTTTTTTCAAACCCTAAAATTCCTGCTATTTTTTCTTCTACTTTTGAATGACTTACAAAGTGTCCAGAAATTAAATGTGAGGCTCCAGAACCATTCCCGTATTGATCGATAGATTGCTTTATCGCCTTTGAAATTAGCTTATTTTTTCTAAGCCCTAAATAATCATTATCAGAAAAATTAATCCACTGATCTTCCCGGTCTACTCGATATCTGTATAAATTTTTCTTTCTTAGCTCTGCTAAATAATAAAGAAATTCATTCATTGGAGATTAAATTGCTTTTATTCCTAATTTTTTCATCAACTCTTGATCTTTTTCGGAGGCAGGGTTCTCAGTAGTGAGCAATTCCTCTCCATAAAATATTGAGTTTGCCCCTGCAAGAAATGCAAGAGCTTGTGTAGCTTCATTCATTTTCTCCCTGCCTGCAGATAATCTCACATAACTCTTCGGCATTAAGATTCTTGCAACTGCAATTGTTTTCACAAAATCAAAATGGTCTAACTCTTCTATTCCAAATAAAGGAGTCCCCTCAACCTGAGTTAAAAGATTTATAGGCACACTTTCAGGTTGTGGAGTCAGATTGGCAAGCTCAGCCAACAATCCAACTCGCTCATCTAAACTTTCACCCATACCTACAATACCTCCACAACAAACATGTATACCCTGATCTCTCACGTTTTGAAGTGTGTCTAGGCGGTCTTGGTAAGTTCTTGTACTGATAATATCTCCATAAAATTCCGGTGAAGTGTCTAAGTTATGATTATAGTAATCAAGACCAACCTCTTTGAGTTGTCTTGTTTGATCTTGATTGAGCATTCCCAGTGTTGCACAGGATTCTAATCCCAGTTTTTTAACTTCAACAATCATCTGTTTAACCAAATCTAAATCTTTTTGTTTTGGTGATCTCCAAGCGGCCCCCATACAAAATCTGCTAGCGCCTGATTCCTTGGCGGCCTTAGCCGCTGAAATTACCTCATCGAGAGCAAGTATTTTTTCATTCTCAACATCCGTGTTGTATCTTGCAGATTGAGGGCAATAGGCACAATCTTCAGAACACCCTCCCGTTTTAATGGATAACAAAGTACTCAGTTGGACTTTATTTGCATCAAAATTTGATCTATGGACTTGTTGTGCCTGATATATGAGATCATTAAATGGCATTAAAAATAATGATTTAATATATTCATTTGAAATATTTTTACTTGCTTGTTCTTTTTTAATGCTTTTTGTATGAAATTGTATATTTTGGTCCACAATTAAGTCCTCAAAAGAAATAAAGAATATTATAATACTTAAATGTTAACCATACAAAAATTTTAATTAACAAAAGATTAAAAAATAATCAAATGTTTAATATTGTCTTATTTGAACCTGAAATCCCCCCCAATACTGGAAACATTATCCGCTTATGTTCAAATGCTGATGCGAGCCTCCACCTCATTCAACCTTTGGGTTTCGATCTCAATGAAAAAACACTCCGACGGGCCGGGCTAGACTATATTGATAATAATTTGATAAAAATCTATGATAATTTTCAACATTTTTTAAAAATTCATGAAAATATTAATTTGTATGGTATTTCAACGAAAGGTACAAAATACTATCACCATATAAATTTTAAAAAAAATGATTTTTTTATATTTGGACCAGAAACAAGAGGTTTGCCAGAAAAAATTAGAGGCATAATTGGGCCAGACATGCTTTTAAGAATTCCTATGGCATCAAATAATCGAAGCATTAATCTTGCCAATACCGTATCAATTGTTTTATACGAAGCATGGAGACAAAACAACTTTACCAATGGAAATTAACTTTCGGGTCGGAGCGATCTCGAAAGTAAACTTTTTACTGCTTCAGATGCAGATATATTATTGGTTAACACCTGGTAAACCTCTTGAACAATTGGCATATCAACATCACTTTTAATGCGCTTCTTGACTTCGTAACAGGCGTTTACGCCTTCAGCCACATGTCCAAGTGATGACAATATCTCCGAAAGAGCTTTTCCTTCTGCCAAACGAAGTCCGACTTCTCTGTTCCTTGAGTATTGTCCAGTACAGGTCAACATTAAATCGCCGATGCCTGCTAAACCCATGAAAGTTTCTTCTTTTGCTCCATGACTGACGCCAAATCTAGTGATCTCAGCAATGCCTCTTGTGATGAGTGCAGCCCTTGCATTATTTCCAAAACCCATTCCATCTGATATGCCAGCAGCAATGGCAATAATATTTTTTAATGCCCCGCTAATGGATACCCCGGCAATGTCATCACTGAGATAAATCCGCATACTGTGATGATGAAAAATTTCTGCAACTTTTAATGCAAGATCCTTGCTTGAAGCAGCCACTGTGACCGCTGTAGGTAAGTTACGAACTAACTCTGCAGCAAAACTTGGGCCAGATAAAACCCCATGCTCCAAACCCGTATTTGAGATAAATTTATTTAAAATTTCATGAGGGAATAAACCCGTCTCTTTTTCTAAACCTTTATTTGTCCAAATAATTGGCTTTTTTGGATCTATGGTTTGTATATTTTGAACAACTGAGCCAAAGGCAGAAGTAGGAACGGCGGATACGATAATATCAGCAAAATTAACAGCTTCATCAAGTGAAGCGCTAAGCTTTAAGGACTCTGGAAATTTAAAGTCGCCCAAGTATTTAGGATTTGTTCTTGCCTTTTGCATTCCTGAAATGTGTCCAGAATCTCTGGCCCATAGAGTCACAGGAACTTTTTTAGCTGCCTGAATTGCCAGAGCTGTACCCCACGCGCCAGCCCCTAAGACAGCAACATTCATTTGATGCCCCAAAGATTCTCAATCGAGATAAAACCCTCTACCTCAGTTGATTTGGAATAAACCTTGATCCAATTATCGATTCTTTTATTGTCAACTATCTCAAGCACAACGTTTTCTGCTACAAAAGCCAACGTCGGACTTGATTCATTTGGCTCCAAATAAATTGGGTTATTATCCTTAAAGTTCAATACCATTTTTTTTGAAGAAAGGTGATTCGATGGAATCCAGTTAATTGCTCCCTGGTGATCCTTCACTTTTTTCCACTCCTTAAGACTCACAAGTACCTCAAGAGGATAACCTTTGGTAACAATAAAAGTTTTTTTTGTGGAATCGGATGGTGCTTCATGCAGAAAAGATTGATCAACACCAACTGATAGATATTCAGCACTCGATGAAAAACAAAAAAAAGGTAAAAACAAAAGTGCAATGCACTTCTGTTTATTAATCATCAGTTTTTGTTTGTTGAGCTTGTTGTTGTTTTTGTTGTAAATACAAGTTCTCAAAATTAATTGGATTTAATAATACTGGTTGAAATCCTGACTTAGTCACCATATCTGATACAGCTTCTCTAGCATAGGGGAATAAAATATTTGGGCAGGTAATAGCGAGTACCATTTCTAATCCCTCATTAGGAATATTGCTAATTTGGAAAATGCCTGATTGAGTCACCTCAACTAGAAAAGCAACTTTATCTTCTTGTTTTGAGGTTACTGTGACTTGAAGAGATACTTCATAAAATCCATCCGCTAAAGGTCTAGCCGTATTGTTCAATTCTATGCCAATTTTTGGTGCCTCTCGGTTCGTGAAAATTTCAGGGGCATTGGGAACCTCTACTGATGCATCCTTTAAATAAAGCTTTTCAATTGCAAATCCAGGTTGTTGAGCCTGTGAAGGATCCATTCCTTTCGCTTTAGTAGATTTTGAAGTCTTGGTCGTTTTTTTCTTTTTATCTTCAGCCATATTTTTTCCAACATTTAATTTTTAAACGACAGATTTTACACTGTCTCCCAATGAAAACCTAGTGCTAAGTAGATGATTTAGCTATAACCTGATCTAGCTGACCCGATTGATCAAATTTGCGAAGATCATCAAAACCCCCAATATGTTGATCATTTATAAAAATTTGTGGCACTGTTCTTCTTCCAGTCATTTCAATCATTTGAGAAAGTGCATCCTCAGACTCGTCGATAAATATTTTATCAATGACTTCAACACCCTTATTCTTTAGGAGTCTTTCAGCATTTGTACAATAGGGACAAAATCCACTGGTATACATAGTAATTTTCATAATTATTTTATATATTGGGATTAATCTTATAATTTCAATGTTTTTATTTAAGCTTCGATATTATAGCTAATGTTGCAATGATATAATTACGAATATTAAGTTTTTACTATGTCAAAAAAAAATACAATCACTTTATTAATTCTGGATGGATTTGGTCATTCCACAGATATTGAGCATAATGCAGTTGCTCAAGCACATACGCCAAATTTAGATCTATTAAAAACAGAGTATCCCCATAGTTTAATTAATGCCTCTGAGGACTATGTGGGCCTTCCTGAAGGTCAAATGGGAAACTCTGAAGTTGGACATATTAATATTGGAGCGGGACGAATCGTCTTTCAAGATATACAAAAGATTAATAACGCGATTCAAAATAAAGAACTTGATGCACATAATGTTCTAATTGAAGGCTTCAATCAGCTCAAACAAGCAAAAGGTAGACTGCATTTTTTTGGGCTTCTTTCTGATGGTGGCGTTCATAGTCACTATGATCATTTTGAAGCTCTTTTGTCTATTGCAAAAAAATATAGGGTTTCCGAAACTTTTGTTCATGCGTTTCTGGATGGTCGGGATACGCCACCAAAAAGTGCAGAAAAATACATTTATAATCTTGAGCAATGGTTTAAAACCAATCAGTATGGAAAACTGGGTTCAATTTCAGGTCGATTTTACGCAATGGATCGAGATAACCGTTGGGATCGTATTGAAAGCGTATACAAAATGCTCATAGAAGGACAACCTTATTTTTCATCGCCAAGTGGTCTAGAAGCACTCAAAGATGCCTATGCCCGTGACGAGTTAGATGAGTTTGTATCTCCAACGCTAATTCATCAAGAATCTGTAGTTCAAGAAGGTGACATGGTTATCTTTTTAAATTTTCGATCAGATCGTGGCCGAGAATTAACCCGAGCAATCATGGAAAAAAACTTTAGGGAATTTAATAGATATAAAATTGTAAAAAAGCTAAATTATTTAACGATGACGAGCTATGATCAGTCATTTAAAAATGTCAAAGTCCTTTTTCCTCCAATTCAATTAAAAAATACACTGGGATCTTACCTTGCTGATCACGGATTTACTCAGCTACGAATCGCTGAAACTGAGAAATATCCGCATGTCACTTTTTTCTTTAATGGGGGACAAGAAAAAGAATTCCCTAATGAAGATAGGATTCTCATCCCATCACCCGATGTCAAAACCTATGACTTAAAGCCTGAGATGAGTGTTTATGAGGTGACCGACAAACTCTGTACATCTATTAATTCTGAAAAATACGATGTCATTATATGTAATTTTGCAAATGGGGATATGGTTGGACATACAGGAGATTTGAATGCAGCAAAAAAAGCGGTGGAAGCCATGGATCTCTGTATTGGAAAAATTATTGAATCAACACGCAAGGTCAATGGTTCATTGATCATCACCGCTGATCATGGGAATGCTGAACTGATGATGGACGTTAAAAATAATCAGGTCCATACCCAACATACAACTAATTTGGTTCCATTTATAGTAATGAATTCAAAAGCTCAAAAAATAGTCGATGGAGGAAAGCTATCAGACATTGCCCCCACAATACTATCACTATTAAATTGTGAAGCGCCTCAAGAAATGACAGGAAAAAATTTAATTCAGTTCAAGACATGAGGTTTAATCATTTAATTTTTTTACTGTTTTATACGATCGTTACATCTGCTTATGCGGGTGTCGATGAAAGCTCTAAAGACCTTGATAACGTCAAAAACCAAATTAAAACCATTGATAAAGAGATTAAAGAAAATAAGGCAAAAAAAGCTGATATCAGCAAAGAATTAAAAGCTCAAGAGCAAAAGATAAGTGAAACTCGAAAAGAAATTCATAGTATAAATAAGAAATCTAAACAGAATCTAGCTAAATTAAAAAAGCTAAATGATGATCAAGCTGAATTAATAGAAGATATTAATAACAAAAAATCATATTTATCAAATTTTCTTCAAGATTTTCATAAGCGTGGCGAATCAAGCTACCTTCAATCAATTATCAAAGGGGAAAACCCAAGTAATATTATGCGTGATCAAAAGTTACAGTCCTACTATACTTCAGCGCAAATTGATCTCATTAAAGATCTTGAGAGTAAAAATAATAAACTAATCGAAACCAAGCAAATTATAAAAAAAACTATCAGCAAAATTGAAAATCTAAAAAAGGATAAAGGTAAGGTAAAAGAACAACTCGAGGATGAAAAAAACCAAAAAAAACAATTATTAGTAATTGTTGATAATGAAATAAAAAATAAAGAGCAAATCAAGCAAAAACTCATCGAAGATGAGAAGAAGTTGAAATCAATTATTGATGAGCTTTTAAAAAAGGCAGCAAAAGAAGCTAAAGATCAAATACGCTTAAAAGATACAAAAAAAACAAAATCAAATGAAACTGTTGTTCCATTTGAGGGAGGCGATTTTAAAAAATTAAAAGGAAAGCTTCCATATCCTGTAAAAGGTAACATTAAATATCAATTTGATACCAAAAGAAAAGATACCGGAATTAAGTGGAAAGGTATTTTTATAACAGCAAAAGAAGGTGAGGAAGTCATCGCGGTTGCTGATGGAAAAGTCGCTTATGCCGACTGGCTTCGAGGTTTTGGTAATCTAATTATTATTGATCATGGACAAGGGTATATGAGTTTATATGGCTACAACGAATCAATCTTGCTCAATGTGAATGATGAGGTTAAAGCGGGAGACGTAATTGCAACGGTTGGAAATACCGGTGGACTAGGGATTGATGGTCTCTATTATGAATTAAGGAAAGATAGCAAGCCCTTTGATCCGACTTCTTGGAGTAAAAAATAAATTAATCGCCTATGGCATGAATAGCAATTGTTCGGTGATGTGAATTTAAACGATGTTCATACATAAAAATTCCTTGCCACTGACCAATTTGCAGTTGTCCTTGAAAAATTGGAATAGACAAATGGGTTTGCGTCAAAGCACTTCGAATATGTGCAGGCATATCATCAGGGCCTTCTGTGGTATGGATTAAATCTTCAAATCCATCAGGGATTAAATTTGAAAAGAATGTCTCCATATCAATTAGAACATCGGAATCATAATTCTCATTGATCAGTAAACTTGCCGACGTATGCTTGATATATAAAGTTACCAAACCATTCTCAATATCAGCTTTTTCAATGAACGCTTTTACTTCAGAGGTAAGGTCATAAAACCCTCGTCCCTTTGAAGAGGTTAATTTAATTTCATTGAATTGCTGTTTCATGAATTTTGTTAAAAATAAATTTACCTTTATTAAAGTCAATCTCTAAATTATCTTTATCTGCAAATTTTCCAGATAGAATTTCTGTTGAGAGACTATTTTCAATTTCATTTTGAATTGCTCGTTTTAATGGACGGGCACCGTATACCGGATCAAATCCAGCTTTGCCTATTTCATTAATCGCCGCTTCGGTTACTTTAGCATTTATCCCCAATTTTTGAAGTCTATTCAATAAATCATTTAATTGTATTTTTGTAATTGATTTTAAATGATCCTCTCCTAGACCATGAAATACAACAACATCATCGATTCGATTAATAAACTCCGGCTTAAAGTAATTTTTCACTTCTCCCATAACTGCAATTTTAATGACCTGATAATTATCTTGGCTCATTTTTTGAATTAAATCTGAACCTAAATTAGAAGTCATAATGATCACAGTATTTTTAAAATCAACTGTTTTTCCTTTTCCATCTGTTAGCCGCCCTTCATCTAATACTTGTAACAAAATATTAAAAACATCAGGGTGGGCTTTTTCAATCTCATCTAATAAGATAACACTATAGGGTTTACGCCTCACTACCTCGGTCAGATATCCTCCCTCTTCATAACCAACATATCCTGGAGGTGCGCCAATTAACCTGGCCACAGAGTGTTTCTCCATGTATTCTGACATATCGATTCTTATGAGATGATCTTCGCTATCAAATAAAAAATTAGCTAAAGTTTTTGAAAGTTCCGTCTTGCCAACGCCTGTTGGACCTAAAAATAAAAAAGATCCATAAGGCTTTCCTGAATCATTCAATCCGGATCTTGATCTTCGAATCGCATTTGAAACTGTCTTAACAGCCTCATCTTGTCCCACTACTCTTTGGTGTAGAACTTTTTCCATCTGAAGGAGTTTATCTTTTTCGCCTTGCATCATTTTTGCAACAGGAATTCCAGTAGCACGAGAGACAACTTCAGCAATCTCATCTGCACCCACTTCAGTTCTTAACATTCTAGTATTTTTATCAATACTAATTTCATTTTCCGAGGCCTGCTTAATCTGTCTTTCTAATTCAGGTATTTCTCCATACTGTATTTCCGAGACCTTCTGCCAATTCCCTTTTCGCTTCTCCTCTTCCATGGTTATTTTTAATTTTTCTAATTGTTCTTTGATTTGCTTACTGCCATAAAGGGTGGCTTTTTCAGATTTCCATATTTCTTCCATATCTGAAAAATCTTTTTCCAGTTTCTCGATCTCATTTTCAATATTTTTCAATCTTTCAAGAGATGCTTCATCTTTATCTTTACGCACAGCTTCTCTTTCAATCTTCAATTGAATAAGTCGGCGTTCTAATTTATCAAGTTGTTCCGGTTTTGAATCAATTTCCATTTTAATTCTTGAGGCTGCCTCATCAATTAAATCAATGGCTTTATCTGGAAGAAAGCGGTCTGTTATGTAACGATTTGATAATTCAGCTGCGGCCACAATCGCAGGATCTGTAATCTCGACATTATGATGAAGCTCGTATTTCTCTTGAAGACCTCTTAATATAGCCACGGTCGATTCAACATCAGGTTCATCAACCAAAACTTTTTGGAATCGTCTTTCTAAAGCTGCATCTTTTTCAACATAAAGGCGGTACTCGTTTAATGTTGTTGCCCCAACACAGTGAAGCTCACCTCTTGCTAATGCTGGTTTAAGCATATTCCCAGCATCCATAGCCCCTTCTGTTTTACCGGCTCCAACCATGGTATGAATCTCATCGATAAATAAGATAATGTTGCCTTCATTTTTACCAATTTCTTTTAAAACAGACTTAAGCCGCTCTTCAAAATCACCTCGATATTTTGCCCCTGCCAATAATGCAGCCATATCAAGTGATAACACTTGTTTATTTTTTAGTGTGTCTGGAACCTCTTCATTAATAATTCTCTGAGCCAAACCCTCAACAATTGCTGTCTTACCGACACCTGGCTCACCAATTAATACAGGATTATTTTTTGTTCTGCGTTGTAACACCTGAATTGTGCGCCTAATTTCATCATCACGACCTATTACAGGATCTAATTTTCCCTCTTTAGCCATCTGTGTTAAGTCAATTGTATATTTTGCTAAGGATTGTCGATGACTTTCAGTATCTGCTGAATTTACATTCTCATTTTTTCTCGTATTCATTAAAATATTTTCTAATTTTTTAAAATCTAAGCCTGAATTAATCAGGGTTTCTTTTACACCACTTTTATCATGCTCCAGTGCCAATAAAAATAAATCGGAGGATATGAATTTATCACCCAGCTGATTAGCTTTTTTTTCAACCCAATTAAATAAGCTATTTAAGTTTCGTGATATGACTGGTTCATTTGATGAATTAGAAATCTTGGGAATTTTTTCCATAACCTCATCCAGGGCTCTAAATCCAAGATCCCTCATTCCGGATAAAATAAGAAAGTTACTAATCTCATCTTGATCCAAGGAAAACAGAGCTTTTAATAAATGGACTGGCTCAATTTGCCCATGATCAGATATATTTGCAAGAGATTGCGCCTCTGCGAGTGCTTGTTGAAATTTAGTGGTTAATTTTTCAAATCTCATCATTTATGTCCTTATTAAAAACCCTGTTGTAATTAATATGGTGATGAAAATTAAAATTTCAAATTTAAAAGTAATTTTTTAAAAATTATATTGAATAGATGAATATAGGGCTCTACCCATTCCAGGAACATTGCTGGCATTAGCATAAGTTACCCCCGAAGTATCAGTACTCATCGTTCTGCCTTGTCCAAGGTACACTCCACCCAATGGATGATCATAATCACGATCAAATAGATTATATATTCCTACATTTATTAAAAAATCGTCCTGCTGATAACTGGACTTTAAATCAACTAGAGCATAACCACTGGTTTGTAATTCTTGGCGCATATCATTGGTATGCTTTTTATTGTCCACCAGTTGAATATTGATTGAATTAGTCCAGCGGTTTAATTGCTGATCTAGGGATAATTTTAAATTTAATGGCATCACATGATACAGATCATCATTCGTCTCTGTATTTTGTCCACGTGAATAATTTAATTGGCCATTGATAGTAAAATGACCGAGTGTATTAACACTCCCAATATTCATATTACCCCGAATATCTATTCCATATAATTTAGCCTTTTGATTTCCTAAAGTAAGGGTCCTAAAACCATCGTCCCTGGAAACGTAAGATACAGCGTCAATATAGTCATCCACGTAAGTAAGGTACGGATTAATGTGCAGATTCCATACATTTTTGTTGCTATCATGGAAGATCGCTGCATAAGCAAAGGTATGGGCTGTTTCTTTATCCAGATCAATATCCCCCACATAACCATTTCCGTCTCCAAACCAATTTGCCATAGAGTTGGCCATGGCTGTATTTGACCACAAGTATCGCTCCTGCAAGGTAGGTGATCTATTTTTTAAAGAATAGCCAAATTCATGGGTTTGATATAAATTCGGAGAGTATGAGGTAGAGAAAGTAACATCCACATGAGTGTCTTGTTTACTTTTTTGAGCTTGGTTAAAGTTTGTTGCATCTGTTCCATAAATTGATTCCTTATAACCTTGAACATTTCCTGTATCCATACTAATCTGAGTCAAGCGAATTCCTTGTTGGGAAAACCAGGCTTTTGACCATTGACGCTCAACCTCGACAAATAGACTGTATCTATCCCTCTTTCCATCATTAATATTCTTCATCACATTGGGTGCCATCATCATCCCCCCTGTTGGATCCCAGCTATCGTCGACCTCATACATTTGCGTTTCTAAACCATACTTCACTGAGGTCTTGTCATTTAAAACCATATCGGCAACCGCATTTAACCCCGTCGTGTACCCGTGATGAGTCATCGACATTCCCTGTGCAGCTCCGTAAATAAAATTTTTGTTCTTGCCAAAATTCATTTTAGTTTCAACCTGATGGTGATAAGCCTGAAGCTCAACCACGCCCCATGAAAAGTTTATGGTATCAGTCAAATTAATCTTATGAGAATTTTGCCCAATTACATCCATACGCTGATTCACAAATCCCTGATAAGGCATATTTTGGTAATCTAGTTTTAACTCAAGCAGGTGATTTTCAAGCTGATAGCCATAACTCAGTTGATGATTTTCCATTCGGTATCCTGATGATCCTACCTCATCATTACCAATTGATGATTTATCAGATGATCCACCGTAACTTTCTGATTTAAAACTAGATGCAGATGAATAATTATTAGCTTGACTGTAAGTTCCAGAGTATTGAATGTATGCCGTATCTGTGACTAAATTTGTTTTTATATTAACGCCCTGCTCATCACTATTACTTTTATAAAAACTTTTTATATTTGCAGATTCACTCCATTCTTGAGTTGAGTTAAATTTTGGTTTTTTTGTTTTAATTTTAATTGTGCCTGCAATACTGTCACCGCCCATACTTACAGGAGTGATGCCTGCAAAAACTTTAACAAAATCAACATCATCTATATTTACAAAAGAGAGGTCGGTGTCGCTATGTGAAGTGCATGCTGAGTTTAAATCAACGCCATCGACACTAATTCGAATTCGATCATCATTAAAGCCGTGCATATAGGGAATCGATGATACCGATCCGTTATTCGCCGAATGAATACCTGTAAATGTTTCTAGCAAACTTGCTGTATCTCTTTGAAATTGAGTATTTAATTTTGAAGAGCTCAGCGTCTGTCCCGAGCTGATATCGCCTGGGGTGATGACATCTGTTATCACATAGATATCTCTTAACGATAAATCTTCATCACCGGACGCAGAAGTAAAGATAAATGTGAGAAAAAATATAAAGTGTTTGAAATTCATATCATTCAGAGATAATTTTCAGGATTATACTTAATACATTAATAAAAACTATAGGAATTAATCCTCATTTTTAGCTAATCAGAGTACCTTTGCTCAAGCCATGGATCAGCCTCATTATGATACCCACGAACTTCCCAAAATCCTGGTCGATCCTCCATATGAAGTTCTATTGATTTAATCCATTTAGCACTCTTCCAAGCATATCTTTTTGGAACAACCAAACGCACTGGTCCTCCATGTTCTCTATCAAGCAATTTATTGTCATAAGATGTCGCCAATAAAACATCCTCATCGAGAATAGCCTCTAAAGGCAGATTGGTCGTATAGTCATCATAAGAATGTAATGTGACAAATTTTGCGTCATCACTTGGTCTTGATAATTTTAATAGGTCTCGAGGTCTAAATCCTCGCCATTTAACATCTAATTTTGACCAGTGAGTTACACAATGAAAGTCTGAAACTTCCTCAACCTCTTCGAATTTTTGTTTCAGGGTGGTTAAATTAAATTCTATTTCATGATCCACCAGACCAAAAATTTTAATTTTCCAATCTTGCTCTTCTATGTTTGGAGTAATCCCCAAATCCAAAATGGGAAACTTTTCTGTGACAGTTTGCCCTCTGGGTATTCGCTTATCATCTGATTGATGTGTTATGACTTTTTTTTTATTTTGAGCTTGTTTGATTTTCTCTTCTAAAATTTTATGAAAATTGCTCATTTGATTTCTTTCTTCAGTAACCCTATAAAATAGATAATCGCACCTATCGATATTGCTGAATCAGCAATATTAAAAGCTGGCCAGTAATAATTATTGACGTGTAAGTAAATAAAATCTGTGACATGCCCAATGAGAACTCGATCAACAAGGTTTCCGATAGCCCCACTCATTATGAGAATTAGCGAAAGCCATCCATATATATTCTTTTGATTACCTTGGTAGAGATAAATGAGATAGATGAGAATCAAAATACTCAGAACAATGAAGAAAATATTCTGCCATCCTGAAGCGTTATGTAAAAAACTAAACGCTGCCCCTGTATTTTGAAAATGAACAATTTTTAAAAAAAAACTGACATCAATTTGATCCTGCTGACTTACATTTTTAATTATCCAGAATTTAGAAGCTTGATCCAAAAGTAAAATACAAAAGCCCAAAAACAACTTATGCATAAACTCTTTTTTCACCTGTTCCAAATAAATTACTTACACAACGATCACAAATAGTTGTGTGTTCAGCATGAGAGCCCACAGATGACTCATAATGCCAACAGCGATCACATTTTAATAGCTGTATCTTAGCGACCTCAACTTTTAAATCACCTTCACTGTTTAATAGATTTAACTTTGATACGATAAATATAAAATGTAATTCATCCTCAAAAGGTTTGAGAATCTTAAATAAATCATTATTGCAAGATAAAGTGATTGAACACTCTAAAGAAGAACCGATCGCTCCTTTTTCTCTTTCACCCTCAATGGTTTTATTAATAATGGGTCGAATATCTTCTATAGTATTCCAGAGCAATGTTTCTTGTTTATCAATCTGAATGGGTGGTATTTCGTACCATTCCTCTTTAAAAATATTAAAGTGTCCAGTTAAATTTTGCCAAAGTTCCTCAGCAGTGAAGCTTAAAATTGGAGCAATCATTCGGGTTAGAGCATGAGTAATATGGTACAGAGCTGTTTGTGCGGAGCGTCTTTCCATTGAAGCCTCAGGCATGGTGTACAAACGATCTTTAATAATATCAAGATAAAAACCTCCCAAATCCTCTGAGCAAAAAGACACTAATTTTTTTGCTAGGTGATGAAAATCAAAACTCTGATATTGATCCACAATCTGTTCTTGCAATAATTTTGTTTTATGGAGCGCATAAGCATCTAGAGATAATAAATCCGAGGATTTAACCATCATAGAGCTTGCATCAAAGTCAGAAATGTTTGCAGATAAAAACCTTAAAGTATTTCTGAGTCTTCGGTAACCATCAGCTGATCTTTTAATGATCTCATCCGAAATATTTAGCTCGCCAGAATAATCCGTCATGGCCACCCAAAATCTCAAGATATCTGCTCCGTATTGATCCATGATTTTTTGTGGGGCAATCACATTTCCTTTTGATTTACTCATTTTTTTACCTTGGCCATCAACAACAAAACCATGAGTTAATAAAGCCTTATATGGGGCATGTCCCGATATTGCAGCAGCTGTTAATAAGCTAGATTGAAACCAGCCTCGGTGCTGATCTGAACCCTCGAGATATAGATCTGCTGGGTAAGTCAAATTATTGTCATTGTTTAAAACAGATTGGTGTGTTGTTCCAGAGTCAAACCAAACATCTAGAGTATCAGTTATTTTTTTATATACCTTTGCCTCATCTCCAAGCCATTCTTTAGCGTCTAATTCAAACCAGGCATCGATTCCTTCACGCTCTATTAAATCTGCTGCCTTATCAAACCACTCTGATGTTTTTGGATGAGGTTCATCGGTCTCAAGATGAATAAATATAGGGATAGGTACTCCCCAATTTCTTTGCCGAGAAATACACCAATCTGGTCTATTTTTCATCATCCCTTCAAGCCTTGCTTTTCCCCAAGATGGAATAAATTCGGTTTTATCTACTTCTTGTTGCGCAATTTCTCTTAATGTTCTTTTGTTGTAAGTTTGATTCATTCCAATAAACCATTGTTGTGTCGCTCTAAAAATAATTGGTGATTTATGTCGCCAACAATGCGGGTAACTGTGGATAAATGATTTTTGATGGATTAATAATTGATTTTCATCAATCAAGTTAATAATGTCCTGATTTGCTTTCCATATATTTTTATCTGCAAAAATATCAACCGTACTTTTAAAAACACCTTGCTCGTTCACTGGATTTTCAACGGGTAAATTATATTTAAGCCCAACAATATAATCATCTAATCCATGAGCTGGTGCAGTATGAACAAGCCCAGTTCCATCGTCAGTAGTAACGTGTTCTCCAAGAATGATGGGAACCCGCTTATTGGAATAAAAAGGATGTTCAAATTCTAATAATTCGAGATCACGGCCTTGCACCTTGGCTTTAAGTTTTAACTCCCTTTCGGTACGCTGACAAAAGGGAGCATGAAGATCTTCAGCAATTATTAAAAGTTTATTCTCATCTTCATATAAACCATAAGTTAATTTGGGGTTGATGGATATCGCCTCATTAGCTGGCAGTGTCCAAGGTGTGGTTGTCCAGATTACCGCATAAAATGATTTATTCACAGAATCTAATTGAAAGACATCCTCTAATTTTTTTTGATCAATGCCTTTAAAAGCAACGTCAATGGCCACTGAAGTTTTATTTTCATAATCCACCTCAGCCTCCGCAAGCGCGGATCCGCAATCTAAACACCAATGAACTGGTTTATTACCTTGGTATAACAATCCGTTTTTATATATGGTTCCTAAGGCGCGGACAATATTAGCTTCCGTTTCCGATTTCAACGTTAAATATGGATTTTCCCAATCCCCCAGCACACCTAATCGGATGAAGTCTTTTTTTTGATTCAAAACTTGTAGATTTGCGTAATCTCTACATAGTTGTCTGAATTTTTTCGACTCAATATTTTTTCCATGCTCTTTTTCAATCGCCAACTCAATGGGTAAGCCATGACAATCCCAACCCGGAACATAAGGGGCATCAAATCCACTCAACCCTTTAGATTTAATAATAAAATCTTTGAGTATTTTATTAACGGCATGGCCAATGTGAATATTGCCATTTGCATATGGAGGGCCATCATGAAGTATGTATTTTGGTTTTCCTTTTTTAGCTTTTCTTATTTCATGGTAATAATTTTTTTTACTCCAAGACTTCACCCAATCAGGTTCACGTTGAGCTAAATTTCCTCTCATAGGAAATTCAGTATCAGGTAAATTTAATTTGTATTTTTTATCGTCACTCATAAATTAAAAAAAAGCTTCACAGCTTTAATGTCAGTTGAAATTTGCTGGGATAAATCCTCAGCATTTTTAAATTTTTTTTCATCACGAATTTTTTTATAGAAAGTCACATGAACATGCTTATCATAAATTTCTTTACTGAAATTAAACAGATGAACTTCTAACACTAATTTGTTGATTCCACCAAAAGTTGGCTTCACTCCTAAATTAGCAATCCCATAAAAACTATCCAATTTTACAGCAAAGACACCTGATAATGGTGGGCTTTTATGAAACATATGTATATTTGCTGTGGCATAACCTAATGTTCTGCCCCTCTTTTCACCATGAATCACTCGCCCTGAAATCATGTAAGGTCTTCCTAGTAAAGCCTCAACCCTTGTAAAATTTGACTGTTTTAAAGCATCTCTCACCAAGGAACTAGAGATTCGTTCTTTTTCTAAAAATATAGTCCCAGGTTGGGTGACTTTAATCCCAGAAGTTTTAAGCTCATCGAGTCCCGCCTCTCTCATGTTGCCATAGCGAAAATCACTTCCAACAACAAGGCCTATTGCTTTGACTTTTAATTTAAGAATATCAACAAACTCTGATGCCGTAAGTTTAGAAAATTTTTTATTAAATTTAATGACATAAACTCTATCTATTCGATGTGCTTGAAAAAATTCTAATTTTTCACGAAGGCTTATCACTCTTTGTGGTGCCTTTTCTGGTGAAAAAAATTCTTTTGGGTGAGGTTCAAAAGTAATTACAGCCGATTCAACTTGCAGTGATCTTGATTCTGATATGACATGGTTTATTAACGTTTGATGGCCTAAATGAATCCCATCATAATTTCCAATGGTCAGCACACACTCTTTCAGAGACTTTTCAAAGTAACGAAATACTCTCATAGTTGTGTTCTTTGAAAGTGTCTTGGTCTAACGCCCAGCAATAGCAAAACAGCCAAATAAATCATTGTGCCGAGAAGGGCTAAAATGCCTAGTGAGTATAACCGTTTAAAAAATCCTGAATTTAGCCAATATTCAAAATTTGGACTCAAAAAAAATAAAGCAAATCCCATAATGATCGCTGCAATAATTACTTTGATTAAGAATAGTATTAAATCTTTTTGCACCTGAAAAATTTTGAGTTGTTTGAGTGCCCAAAAAAGCATGAATGCATTAAAGCTTGCTCCAATACTAATTGCTAAAGCTAGGCCGACGTGTTGAAAGTGAGGGATCAAAATTAAATTCATTAATTGAGTCACAAACAAAGTCATTACCGCAATTCTGACTGGTGTTTTAATATTTTTTTGAGAATAAAAAATAGGAGCAAATACTTTAATCATAATTAATCCAATCAATCCAAAGCTATATGCCATTAGGGCTTTGTGGGTCATCATGAGATCAAGATAATTAAATTTTCCATACAAAAATAGTGTTGCCAAAAGAGGAATAGATAGCACAGCGATTCCTATGGCTGATGGAATTGACAAGAAAATACCCAGGCGCATGCTCCAATTTAAGAGTCCGGTAAATTCTTTATGTTTTTTACTGGCAAATGATAATGATAAGGCTGGAAGAAAAATCGTACTTAACGCGACGCCTAAAACACCTGCTGGAAACTCCATCAAACGATCTGCGTAATATAGCCAAGAAACGCTCCCTCTTTCCAAGAAAGATGCGAATATTGTATTGATTAATAACGATATCTGCGTAATTGAAACACCAATAATAGCTGGCCCCATTAATTTAAGGACCTGCCATACTCCACGGTCTTTTAAATCTAAATCAAATTTTGGATTCCACCCGAGCTGCCTGATAAAAGGATATTGAAATATTAATTGAATAACGCCTCCAAAAAAAACTGCCCATGCCAAAACGATTACCGGCTCATTAAATAAATCTCTAAAATAAAGTGCGGCAATAATAAAGCAGAGATTAAGAAATACTGGGGAAAATGCAGGGGCTGCAAACTTACCAAATGAGTTTAATATACCTCCAAACATGGCCACAAGAGATATAAATAAAATATATGGAAAAGTAATTTTCAAAAGATTTGAAGCTAGATTAAATTGATATGACTCACTTTCAAATCCTGGAGCACTAATGTAAATTAACCAAGGAGATGCAAAAATTCCAAGGATTGTTATGCCCAATAAAATTAAACTTAACAATGTGACAATTTTATTTAAAAATTGGTGAAACTCTTCTTTGGTTTTATTTCTATAATCTGAAACGGTAGGAATGAATGCTTGAGTAAAGGCGCCCTCTGCTGTAATTCTTCTCAACATATTGGGGAGTTTAAATGCTACAAAAAAAGCATCTGTGGCAATACTTACCCCAAAGAATCGAGCAATAATCGTATCTCTTACAAAACCAAGCACCCTTGAAATAATCGTAAGTCCACTAAAATTGAATAAATTTTGAATAATTTTTGTATTTTTCATAGCTTTAGCAGATATTATCTCAGATCACTGAGTTTATTTATTTAAAACTTGAAAATAATTTATGATTTAGCTAGAATAACGGTCTATTTTTTAAATTAGAGATATATATGGCTAATACAGCACAAGCAAGAAAAAGAGCGCGACAAAATGATAAACAAAGGGCGCACAATGCGAGTTTGAAATCATCGTTTCGTACAGCTATTAAAAAAATCATGAAAGCTGTTTTATCTGGGGATAAAAAAGTTGCTAAAGAAACTTTCGATTCTAACGTCGCTATTATTGATCGTATTGCTGACAAAAAAATCGTTCACAAAAATAAAGCTGCCCGTCATAAAAGCCGTCTTAATGCAGCAATCAAAGCTCTTTAACTAAATTAAATTATTGTTTAATAAAAACAGGGTATCCCCCTGTTTTTTTATAGCCTTTTTTTTATATTCTGCAAATGCAGAACATGATCATGTGTCAATGTCTCGTTTGTAACAAAGGTGATGTGTCCCATCTTTCTGGCTTTTCTAGGATGTTCTTTACCATATAAATGTAAATTAAGATTTGGTTCTTTTAAGATTGATTCCCAATTCGGCTCATGGAGTTTAGGCTCCTCCCAAACGTCTCCAAGCAAATTAATCATTATTGCATTAGAGTGTTGATCAGGGTTTCCCAATGGCATTTCTACTAGCGCTCTGACCTGTTGATCAAACTGCGATGAATAACAAGCATCAATTGTGTAATGTCCAGAATTATGAGGCCTGGGAGCGATTTCATTTACAAAAATTTGTTTGCCAGATATAAAGAACTCTACTGCCATTACACCGATATAGTTAAGCTTAAGAGCAATCATTTTGGCCAAGTCTGTGACATTTTTTTTTGTTAAATGATCAATATTTGCTGGTGCAATCGTTATATCAAGTATTCCATTTACATGAATATTTTCAGCGACGGGATGAGTTTTAATTTCGCCATCAACAGATCTCGCTAAAATAACTGAAACCTCTTTATCTAATTGAATTTGCTTTTCCAAAACACAAGGTTTGTGATTGAATTCAGCAAATGCTTTTAAAGCACCTTCAATATCATCTACTCTTTTTTGACCTTTTCCGTCATAACCAAACTCAGCAATTTTTAAAATACCGGGAAAGCACTCTTGACTAATTTCATTAAAATCTTCGATTGATTGGATAACATAAAAAAGCCCAACAGGGATAGCATTTTCCCGTAGAAATGTTTTTTCTCTGATTCGATTTTGTACAATCTTAACGGCATTTGCATTAGGATGAACTTGAATTTTTTTATTTAAATAATCAAGGGATTCTGCCGGTATATTTTCAAACTCTGTGGATACAGCCTCACAAGTTTGAATGATCTTATCTAATGCCTCCTTATTATCATAGGCATAATTTAGATGAATATCCGCTATTCTTCCAGCTGGGCTTTCAGGATCGGGGTCTAAAACTGTTACTTTATAACCCATTTTATGGGCAGCCATTACAAAGTATCTGCCGAGCTGACCGCCTCCAAGCATTGCTAACATTTTTTTTGGTACGAGCTTCAAAACATCAGTCCTCTTTAAGCTTCATTTCTTTTACTTTTATTTCTTGATCTGCTCTAAATTTTTTAAGCTTATCTAGTAAATCTTTATCATCTTGAGCAAACATTGATACTGCAAATAATGCAGCATTAGCCGCTCCTGCTTCCCCAATGGCAAAAGTTGCTACTGGGATTCCTTTTGGCATTTGAACAATTGAATATAAAGAGTCTTGACCATTTAAATATTTTGTAGGAATGGGAACGCCGAGCACAGGAAGTCTTGATTTTGAGGCAACCATTCCCGGAAGATGTGCCGCACCCCCAGCACCTGCAATTATCAAGCTGATACCATTATTATTGGATGACTCTGCAAAATCAAACATTAGATCAGGTGTCCTGTGAGCTGAGACAACCTTAGCTTCATAGGTGATCCCAAAAAAATCTAGAGTATCTGCAGCATGTTTCATTACAGGCCAATCGCTGTTTGAACCCATGATTATTGCTACTTTTTTTAGTTTACTATTCATGTCATCCTCAAATTAAATAATTACCAAGTTATCTCGATGTATTAA
Organism: Burkholderiales bacterium; assembly: GCA_030827595.1. Classification (GTDB taxonomy): domain Bacteria; phylum Pseudomonadota; class Gammaproteobacteria; order Burkholderiales; family Methylophilaceae; genus BACL14. Next base: position 77,738 of record JAURED010000002.1, on the reverse strand, counting down.
GTTTTCATCAATACGATTTTCAAGATCATCAGAAAAAGTCCTCGCCTTCTTTCCAATAATTTTTTTGGCATCCTCACTTGAAAAGTTTGAAAGCCCACGAGCTACCTCAACCCCATCTTGATCAAGACAGGATAACAAATCGCCTCTAAAAAAGTTACCCGTTAACTTGATAACCCCAACAGGCAATAAACTTTTCTTTTTTATTTTTAATGCATTAACAGCACCGGAATCAAGGTATAAAATCCCTTTTGGCTTAGTATTGTCTATCATCCACTTTTGCCGAGCTGTTATATTTTTCTTCTGAGCCACTATGGTTGTACATGATATTTGATTATCAAACAATTTCTGAAAAAAATTTTTACTCACGCCCTTAGCAATGACTGTTGAAGCACCGCTTCTCGATGCCGTTTGCGCTGCTAATATTTTAGATTTTATGCCACCAGATCCAATTCCTGAACTTGATTTTGAGCTGACAGCTAATTGTTTTAGCTGTTCATCATCTACATTAATACACTCAATCAACTTTGCATTACTGAACTTTGTTGGATCTTTATCATACAACCCATCTTGGTCCGTAAATAAGACCAATAAATCTGCTTCAATCAAATTTGCTACCGTTGATGCTAACACATCATTATCACCAAACTGGATTTCATCATAAGCAACCGTATCATTTTCATTCACGACTGGTATTGCTGAATTTCTTAATAGCTCATTTAAAGCATTTTTTGCATTTAAATATCGTTCTCGAGAAACAAGGTCTTCGTTTGTTAATAAAATTTGTCCAAGATGATACCCTGGGAGAACTTTATTAAATTGTTTTTTATATGCCTGCATTAACTCAATTTGACCAATTGAGGCGAGATATTGAAGTTCAGAAAGTTTTGTAGGTCTTCTTGTTTTATCACAAATATGAAGCCCCATGGATATTGCACCGCTCGTAACCAAAATAACCTTAATATTCGACGCTAATAGCCAGGCAATTTCTTTAACTAAATTACGGATATTTTTGTGATTCAGGCCTTTATCAATTGAAGACAATGAGCTTGATCCAATTTTAATAACTACTTTCTTAAGTAAATTTTTATCCATTTTTTAAATCATTCAAAAATTGAGCGATTGCATTAACCAATTCTTTACATCCAGATCCAGTTACGGCAGATATAACAAAAATTTTGTCATTCCAATTAAATTTCAATTTTATTTTTTTAATTAACTCTTCAGCATCATAATTTAAATCAATTTTATTTAAAACTATCCACCTTGGTTTTTCATAAAGCTTAGAATCATATTTTTCTAATTCTTTAATAATTATTTCTGCATCTTTAATAGGGTTGCCGCCACTTATTTCACTCATACCATCAATGAGATGTAAAAGCAGTTTGGTTCTGGATAAATGTTTTAAAAATTTATCCCCCAATCCAATTCCATCAGAGGCTCCTTCAATTAATCCTGGAACATCTGCAATTACAAAGCTTTTATCAATATCAAATTTAACTACACCCAAATTAGGCTGTAACGTTGTAAAAGGGTAATCAGCAACTTTTGGGGTAGCTGCTGAAACTTTTCTAATAAAAGATGATTTTCCGGCGTTTGGTAATCCTAACAATCCAATATCCGCAATAAGTTTTAACTCAAGGAATATTTCAAACTCTTCTCCTGGCTCCCCATTGGTGCATTGCCTTGGCGCTCGGTTTATACTCGACTTAAAATGAATATTGCCAAGCCCCCCTTTTCCTCCTTTGGCTACCAAGACTGAATCATTATGATTTGTTAGATCCCCAAAGATTTGGCCTGAAAAACTATCCTTGATTACCGTACCAACTGGAACTTTAAGGTATAAATCTTCACCTGATGCTCCGTATTGGTCTGAGCTTCTCCCATTTTCGCCTCGCTGTGCTCGATGCTCTTTTTTAAACCGATAATCAATCAAGGTATTTAAATTTTCATCAGCTTGAAAATAGACCGACCCACCTCTACCACCGTCACCTCCACTCGGCCCCCCCATAGGCTCATATTTTTCTCGACGAAATGAGGCAATGCCATTTCCTCCATCACCGGCAAAAACTTTAATTATTACTTCATCAATAAACTTCATAGTGGCGCCTAAACAAAAAAGCCCTATCAGTTGATAGGGCTTTCGATATGTGATCTGTTAAAACTAGTTTGTAATTACACTAACAAGTTTTCTTTTTAAATGTCCCTTAACTGAAAAAGACACTTTACCGTCGGCTTTTGCAAATAGCGTGTGATCTTTACCGATACCCACATTTTCGCCAGGGTGCATTTTAGTTCCGCGTTGTCTTAATATGATACCTCCCGCTTTAACTAATTGGTCTCCATATACTTTAAGTCCTAATCGTTTTGCGTTTGAGTCACGTCCGTTTCTAGAACTTCCGCCTGCCTTCTTATGTGCCATATATAATCCTTAACTATTTAGCGTTTATTTTTTCGATTTTCAGTTCTGTGTAATTTTGCCGATGACCTTGTGATTTTTTATAATGTTTACGTCTTTTCATTTTAAAAATCTTTACCTTATCGTGCTTGCCATGCGCTACCACAGATACATCAACATTTGCACCTTTAACTAGAGGAGCTCCTATCGTAGTGTTTTCACCGTCAACAAGTGCCAAAACGTGATCAATCTTAATTGTTTCACCTTCTTTAGCAGTTAACTTTTCTACCTTGAGTGTATCTCCAACAGATACCTTGTATTGTTTTCCGCCAGTTTTAATTACAGCATGCATGGTTTAAATTCCTAATTACATCAGTTTGTTAAATAAAGACCGTGTATTATATGAAAATTATTTATTTAAATCAATACAATAATGGCTTAAAGTTGTTATGTTAATATTTCTTTTTTAATTTAATTAATTTACATAATTGCTTAACCATACAATCAAAACTGTCTTATCCCCAGCCGACCAACTTCTTAAAGTCAACGAAGTAATCAGGCAATCTCTGAACTCAGATGTCCCAATGATAAACCAAGTATCTAAACACATCATTGAAGGCGGTGGCAAAAGAATGAGACCCCAATGTTTAATTAACCTTGCGGGTATGGTAGGTGAGGTCAAAGATATTCATTATCAATTGGCAGCCATTATCGAATTCATACATACTGCTACCCTACTTCACGATGATGTTGTGGATGAGTCAGAACAAAGAAGGCATTCACAAACCGCTAATGTTAGATTTGGTAATTCTGCAAGTATTTTAGTTGGTGATTTTATATATTCCCGGTCATTTCAAATGATGGTTGAATTAAACAATATTGAAATAATGGATGTATTAGCCTACACCACCAATAAAATTGCCGAGGGTGAGGTTCTCCAGCTGATCAATAAGCACAATGTTGAATTAACTGACGATCAATACAATGAAATCATTCAAAGTAAAACGGGAGTTTTGTTTGAAGCATGTGGCAAACTGGCATCCATTGGGAATCGATGTGCTCCTCATCAAAAAAATGGGCTCGCACAAATTGGACGGATTTATGGGCATATTTACCAACTGGTCGATGATCTTTTAGATTACTCTGGGGAAGCGAATATTGTGGGTAAGAATTTAGGGGATGATCTTAAAGATGGAAAAATGACACTTCCATTACTCATTGCTTATCGAAATTCATCACAAAATGATCAAGAAATTATAAAAAAAGCAATTAATCAAGGTGATGTTAGTCAGCTAACTAAAATTTTTGAAATTATAAAAAAAACGAATGCAATTCAGCTTGTTCAAGCACAAATCCAATATCGAATTCATGAAATTGAAGGTACTTTGAATAATTTTGATAACAATGAATACAAAAAAAGAATATCTGCTTTTTTTGAAAACTCATTAAATAGAAAGTTTTAAGTCAATCGCCATACTAAATTATGGATAACAAAATTTTATTATTTGGTTTTATTGGATCAGGGAAATCAACCCTGGCAAATGCTTTAAGTAATGATTTTAAAATTATTGAATTAGACCAGATTAATAAAAATATTCTAGAGCCAGGAGGTTTGGGGAATAAGGCATTATTCAAGCAAATTGGAAATAGTTATTTTAATCCTGATAATTCTTTAAAAAAAGATATGCTCAAACAAGAAATCTTTTTTAATAAAAATTTTAAAATAAAAATTGAAAAAATTCTTCATCCATTAATTTATGAAGAAGTACAGAAGATCATTATGAATCTTGATCAGTTTATAATTGTGGCTCCCTTAGTAAAAAAAATTATAAAAAGAATTGTTTTTAATAAAACAGTGATGCTAACTTGTAATTCTCATGAGCTTATAAAGCGAGTACAATTAAGAGATGGTCTGAGTAATGAGGTTATTAAAAAAATAATTGAATCTCAAGCAGAAGATTATAAATCTGTTACACCTGATTTAATGATTGACAGCAGTTTAGCTCTTGAGACACAAAAATATATGCTGAAGAACCAATTATGATAAAAATTGAATTTCCAATTAATGAAAAATTTAGAAAATATCTCAAACTAGAGTATTTATTTAATCAATATGATTTTTTCATAAAGCAAAAACATAATCAGTATATTTCAAATGTAATTTTTAATATTATTTTTAAGCTGAATTCTAATGCGGCTAGAGCAGATATTAAAGTTGAACTAATTAATGACTTACAAAGAATCGTAAATAAATATAAAAATCAAGATGAGGAAGCCACCAAGCTTAAAAAGAGACTTGAAAAAATTAATTCTTTCTCATCTTATTCATTAAGTAGCAACAAAATGATGCAGGAGTTAAAAGTTAGATCAGAATCTCCAATTGGTATTAATGATATTGATTTTTCAAAATATAAAATTTGGAATGAATTACAGAATACCCGAAGTAGAAATATGTATTATAAAAATCTATCTAAAGATCTTCTTATAATCAAAGAAGCAATTTATTTTATTCTAAGAATAATCAGAAAACAAACCTCTAAGGAAAATCTAATAGCAAATGATATGATGGCGCAAATTAAACTAAATCCTCTTATTCGCTTTGATTTATTAACAATCTCTCTTAAAAGTAGTGTTTCATATGAAGCCTCAATTTCAGCGAACAAATATGCTATTAATATAAACTTTACTCATCCGGAAGATGATAAAAAAATAAAGAAAATAATTAAATTTACTGCCTCACTTCATCATTTATAAGCAAGCCAAAAAGGAAAAATAATGAATAAATTCTTGTTAATTCTAATTTCTATAATTACTTCGAATGTTTATGCTGAAGTTAAATTCAATAATGCGGTCATTAAAAATAATTTTGGAAAAAAGGTAACAGCTGGTTTTATTGAAATTCTCTCGGATGAAGATCTTACGATTAAAAAAGTCAAATCAGAATTTAGCCAAAGAATTGAGATTCATTCGATGGAAATGGAAAATGATGTAATGAAAATGCGCAGGATTGATAGTCCAAAAATTTTAAAAAATAAACCATTTATTTTAAAAAAAGGTGGTAACCATTTAATGATTTATGACATTAGTGAAAATCTTGATGAACAAAAAAGAGTTAAGTTGAATTTTGTTTTTTTAAAGGATAATGGTGATGAATTATCCTCTGATGTTGAATTCTCAGTTCAATAAATCCCAGATTTTCCTTTGTGAGGCGATACCCACTCCCCCATTGTTATAACTTTGGTCTAAGTCATCCATACCCATGCCTCCTAAGGCGTAAACAGGGATGTCAACTTGATTTACAATAGCCCTAAAAGCATTCCAACCCATCCCTTTTTTTAATGGATGGCTTTTAGTTTCATAAACTTGAGATAACACAACAAAGTTAATTCCTAATTTTTGAGCATATTGAATACTTTCTAAACTATGAACAGAAGCAGAGTTTATTTTATTAGGATTAACTTGAGTTTGTTTGAATAGGTCACTTTCGGTAAAGTGAATTCCAAAATCTGATGATAATTCATGAACATGCCTAGAGTTGATAAGGATATGTCTATTATTTTTTTTTAAGTTCAATTCAAGTTTGATTAGTTCGTCTTTCTCTAGCTTAGGCTCTCTTAATTGAATATAGAATTTTCGTTTGCTACTTCCAATTTTTTTGTGAAATTCTGGATTTTCATAAGCGTCTGTAATTAAATATAAGGGGGGTAATGATAATGCTCTTAGAATATATAAATTTTTTGGGAGAATCAGCTCGGGCCAATCTTTAACGTTTTTTGGGTCTATCCACTTGTGTTCGGCAACATCTTTATTTTGAATTTCTCCAATCCACTGATGGATTAAAAAAAAAGTCACTTGTAAAATTTTATTATCTTGATCAAATTCACGGGTGATCCATCTGGAGGCACTTACAACACTGATGTTAATCTCTTCAAGTAACTCTCTTTTTAAACACTGGTCAAGTGATTCATTCGTTTCCAGCTTGCCTCCTGGAAATTCCCAATACTCAGACCATGTTTGAGAGGCTAATCTTTTTGTTAAAAGTACATTGTGATTTTGATCGAGCAAGATTCCTGCAGAGACTCTTATTTTTTTAGGTTCTGTATTCTGCATTAATTTTTATATATTCGTAGGAAAGATCGGTGGTTAAAACTGTTGCGGATGTCTTTCCTCTTTTTAAGTTAATGCTGAGCATAAACTCTTTTGCTTTCATTGCTTTTAAGGCCTTAGATTCAGAATAGCTCGGTGCAATTTTTCCTTTTTGTACAACAAAATTATTATTCAACTTAATATCGATAAGGTTGGTGTTGATATTGAATGCTGAAATATTCCCTAAAGCCGACAAAATTCGTCCTAAGTTAGGATCGGATGCAAAAAAAGCTGTTTTTACGAGGGGTGAATTTGCAATGGCTTTTCCAGCAATTTTTACCTCGTCAATATTTTTAGCATTTTTAATTTCAATCCTAATAAACTTAGTTGCCCCCTCACCATCACGAATTATCATTTCTGCTAATTGTCCAGCAATATCCATTAGATTATTTCTTAACTGAATGTATAAAGAATTTTTTGTTTCAATTAGCTTATTTTTTGCTAAATTAGAACAACTGATTAAAAAGGAATCATTTGTTGATGTATCACCATCCACCGTAATCAGATTAAAAGTTCTCTCAACAACCTCATGTATTAAACAATTCAACATTTTTTTACTTATGTTTGCATCTAAAAAGATGAACCCCAACATGGTTGCCATGTTCGGATTAATCATTCCAGAACCCTTTGCAATACCAGTGCATGATATTTCATGCTTGCCTAAAAAAAACTTTTGGCTAATAGCTTTGGGAATCGTATCGGTGGTCATTATCGCTTGAGCAGCCTCAATCCAGTGAGAATTATATTTGATCTGCTTGGAGCAATTATCTTTTATAGCTTGTGTAATTCTTTGCATCGGTAAAGGCTGAAGAATTACACCCGTTGAAAAAGGCAATATCGAATTCGGATTGACATTAAATTTACTAGAAAGTAGTAAATTTATTTTTTTTGCATCAACAATTCCATTCTTTCCGGTTCCTGCATTTGCATTACCGGAATTGATAACAAGTAATCTTGGGTTAATTTTTGTTAAATTTTGTTTAGCTAATATGACAGGTGCTGCACAAAATTTATTTTTAGTGAAAACAGCTGCCGTTGATGCTTTGTCATTTAATTCAAAAATTAAAAAATCATTTTTTTTTGATTTTTCTTTTACTTTTGCGTTAAATGTTAAGAAGCTAAATCCAGGAACTGGAAGTATGTCTTTTTTTAATGGTTTTTTTAAATTGACACTCACTTTTTCCTCCAGACTGTTCCTTGTGGGGTATCTTCTAACAGCACACCATAAGATTCAATTTGTTTTCTTATTAAATCGGCTGCTTGATAATCCTTATTAACCTTTGCTTGATTTCTGTCATCTATCAACTGTTCAACTAGATTTGCATCAATTTCCAATGAGTCCATAAGAAATTTATCAGAGGCTATCGACATTAATCCTATTTTTTTTAACAGAGTATAAATTTCATCAGCGAGAAGATTGTCTATTTTTTTATTCAAGGTGTTTAATAGTTCAAAAATAATTGCTATTGCTTTTGGAGAGTTAAAGTCATCATTCATAGCATTTCTAAATTCTGCTAAATAAGGCTTTTCCCAATCTAATGTTACTTCTTTACAGGAATAGTTTCGCAAAGCGATATATATTTTTTTTACAGCACTCTCGGCATCTTCAAGGTTTTTATTCGAGTAATTGAGAGGACTTCTATAATGTGACCTTAAAATAAAAAAACGTAAAATCTCTCCGTTATAGTCTTTCAACACCGTCTTTAAGGTAAAAAAATTACCTAATGATTTAGACATTTTTTCATCATCAACTTTTACAAACCCATTATGTATCCAGTAGTTTGCCATTTTTTGGTCATGGCATGATTCAGATTGTGCTATCTCATTTTCATGATGAGGAAAAATTAAGTCTTGCCCTCCGCCATGAATATCAAAACTTTTTCCTAAATACTTTGTGCTCATTGCAGAACACTCAATATGCCACCCCGGCCTCCCATCGCCCCATGGGGATGGCCAACAAGGTTCATTTTTTTTTGTTTTTTTCCACAATACAAAATCGAATGGATTTTTCTTATTTTGATCTAATTCAACTCTTGAACCAGCATTTAAATCATCCAAATTCTTTTTTGATAGATTTCCATAATCTGGAAATTTTGAAATATCAAAAAAAACATCCCCATTATTACCAACATAAGCAATCCCTTTACTTTCAAGATCTTTAATCATCTCAATCATTTCATCAATCGATTCGGTGGCTTTTGGCTGATGGGATGGCGGGAGAATATTAAGCTCAACAGCATCATCCATCATAGATTGAATATACTTAGCCGTTATTTCTGAAAAATGACATTGGCTTGTATTAGCTTTATTTAAAATTTTGTCATCAATATCGGTAATATTTCTAATGTAGGTAACTGAATATCCTAATTCCATCAACCACCTATAGATCAAGTCAAAAACAATCATTACCCTTGCATGACCAACATGACAGTCATCGTATACAGTCATTCCACAGACATACATACTTACTTCTTTTGGAACAATTGAATGAAATATTTCTTTTTTGCCTGTGTAAGAGTTAAAAATTTTTATCATTTATAGATATCAATAGTAAGAGTATTGGTAATTTGCTAAAATTGTATTTATTTATTTAGTCAAATTATAGTATGTGCAAACAATTTTTAACAGCAATAGCTGCTGTGATGATGATAATCTCTTTTCATTGCAAGGCAGATATCAAGCTGATTAATAAACTTATTGAAGATAAAAACTACGAACAAGCTCAGATTGAAATTAATGCACTACTTAAGTCTGATAGCGACAATCCTCAATTGCTATTTATTAACGGTGTTTTGTTATCAGAAAATAATAAAGTTGATGAAGCAATAAAAGTTTTTGAGAGCTTAACAAAAACACATCCTAATTTACCAGAGCCCTATAATAATCTGGCAGTTTTATATGCTCAACAGGGAGATTTTCCAAAAGCAAAACATGCATTAGAACAATCAATTAAGACCCACCCAAGTTATGCGACCGCACATATTAATTTAGGTGATTTATATACAAGAATGGCCAGTGAATCATATAACCAAGCTTTACAAATTGATGGTTCAAATAAAAGCGCCAAAACAAAACTATCCTTAATAAAAAAATTATTTAATTTTCAGCCTATTCGAAAAAATATAGAAATTACAAAGAAAGCTAGCAATGAATCTGAAGCTCCTAAAATCCAAGAGCTTGATTCTAAAAATATAATTGAAAATACGAGCAATAACATTTCTTTAACCGAAATCGAAAGCTTCATTGATGGCTGGAAAACTTCATGGGAGCAACAAAATTTTGAATCATATATCAACTGCTATTCTTTAAAATTTAAAAATAATAATGGACAAAATTTTGAACAATGGAAAATTTATAGAAAACCCAGAGTAACAAATAAAGAAAAAATTGAAATTAAATTAACCAACATCAAAATCACCGAAATTAATAATGGCTTTGAGGTAAGTTTTATTCAAGAATATAAATCAGGAAATATTGATTCAAGAACGAATAAAAAATTAATTATTGAGACTGTTGACAATCAGATAAAAATTATTAATGAAATCTCCTAAAATTTTATTCCTGTATTTCCTTTTTATATTTCTTTTTTCAATAAGAAACGTTTTCGCCTATACAGATCCTAATGATAATAACGATATTGAGGAGCTATTAATAAAATCGCTTTATGAGATAGCAGATGGTAACTTAAATAATGCGCTTTTAACTATTGATACCATCATTGAAAAAAAACCAAATTTCAAACTGGCTCATCTTATCAAAGGTGATATTTATCAAGCTTATGCTGAAGGAATTAATGCATTTGGAGGGCCTGATAATCAATCGAAAGAAAAATTAAATGATTTAAAAGAGGAGGCTCGACAAAGAATAAAAAGCCATTTAAAAACTGGATTTTCATCTATAAATTCAACAATACGCACGACGCTTCCTGAAAATTTACAAAAAATTATTTATATTGATACTAGCAATTCAAGATTATTTATTTTTGAAAAAGACGGGGTGATGCTCAATAAAGTTTTTGATGTCTATGCATCAATTGGAAAGAATGGTTCAAGAAAAAATCATGAAGGAGATAAAAAAACACCTATCGGGATCTATTCATTAGAAAAAAAAATTAAACAACCATTAAGTGATTTTTATGGTGAAGGAGCCTATCCAATCAATTATCCAAATTCACTCGATAAACTTTTAAACAAGACAGGACATGGCATATGGATCCACGGGACACCAAAAAATACTTACAGTCGACCCCCTCAGTCAAGCGATGGTTGTGTTGTTATAGCTAATGAAGACTTTATTAATTTCGAAAGGCAAATTAACAATAATAATGTTAAAGTAATTATTTCTGATGAATCTTATGAAGATTATTTTAAAGCCTCGCATGAGTCTAATCACAGTGACTTTATATCAGCATTCAACACATGGAAGACAAATTGGGAAGCTAAAAACTTTGACAGCTACCTTGCCTTTTATGATTCTAATGCACAATATAATTTTAAAAATTTCAAAAATTGGACTGACACCAAATTAAAAGTTTTTGAAAACTCTAATGCAATTAATGTTTTTGTCGAAAATTTTTTAGCAATTGATTACCCAGATGATAAAGATAATCTAAAGTTTGTAGAATTTAAACAAACTTATACAAGTAATATCACTAACAATGTATCTATTAAACAGCAAATATGGAGAAAATTTAATAATGAGTGGAAAATTATCAGTGAAGCGACACGTTAAAAATATTTTTATATTATTTTTACTTTTCATAACTTTACCCGCTTTATCAGGAAGTCTTTATAAGATCGAAACAAATAAAGGCGACATTGTCATCGAAACTTATGCAGATAAGGCACCTATTAGTGTAAAAAACTTTGAAGACTATGTGAAAGCAGAATTTTTTAATGGAACTATTTTCCACAGGGTCATTGATGGTTTTATGATTCAAGGGGGTGGTTTTGATAAAACCATGAATCAGAAAGAAACTATGGCTCCAATAAAAAATGAAGCTGCGAATGGATTAAAAAATACAAAATATACGGTTGCAATGGCGAGGACAAGCATTCCTGATTCAGCAACATCTCAATTCTTTATAAATGTTGCCGATAACAGTTTCCTTGACTATCCAGGGCAAGATGGTGCTGGCTACTGTGTTTTTGGTAAAGTTGTTGAAGGAATGAATGTGGTTGACGATATTGCGAAAGTGCCTACGGCTACAAAAAAAGGACACGAAAATGTCCCCATCAGAGCAATTACAATCAAAAATATTAATAAACTTAATTAAACCGATCAAATAAATAAAGAAAGAAGAATAATGATTAGATTAAAAACAAATAAAGGCGACATTGTCATCGAAACTTATGCAGATAAGGCACCTATTAGTGTAAAAAACTTTGAAGACTATGTGAAAGCAGAATTTTTTAATGGAACTATTTTCCACAGGGTCATTGATGGTTTTATGATTCAAGGGGGTGGTTTTGATAAAACCATGAATCAGAAAGAAACTATGGCTCCAATAAAAAATGAAGCTGCGAATGGATTAAAAAATACAAAATATACGGTTGCAATGGCGAGGACAAGCATTCCTGATTCAGCAACATCTCAATTCTTTATAAATGTTGCCGATAACAGTTTCCTTGACTATCCAGGGCAAGATGGTGCTGGCTACTGTGTTTTTGGTAAAGTTGTTGAAGGAATGAATGTGGTTGACGATATTGCGAAAGTGCCTACAGGAAATCATCCCTCTGGGCATCAAGATGTTCCTAAAGAACAGATTATTATTAATGAATCTATCACTGAATAACGAATGTAAGTCTGTTGCTTTTATTTCAGACTTACACCTTGATCATAAAAAAGAAAATCAACTATTTTTTAATTTTATAAAAAGTATCACAAAAGATACAGAGTATTTATTTATTTTAGGTGACTTGTTTGATTATTGGATTGGAGATGATAGTGATATGTATTTTAAAGAAGAGCAAGCCCTTTGTGAACTTTCAAAACAATTACATCTATTTTTCATCCCTGGTAATAGAGACTTTCTAATTGGTGAAAAATTTCTCAAGAGAACAAATATTACGATTCTTGAAGATGAAGTAATCGTATCAGTAAATAATGAAAAAATTTTACTAATGCATGGCGATACTTTATGTTCTGATGACATTGATTATCAAAATTTTAGAATACTTGTGAGATCAAAAAATTGGCAAGATGAATTTTTACAAAAATCATTGAGTGAAAGACTAAAGATAGCTAATGATCTTAGAGAGGAAAGTAAAAAATTAAATCTTAATAAATCTGAAAATATTGTAGATATTAATTTAAATACATTGGCTGATACAGTAAAAAAATATAATTTTGTACCCCACGTGATTCATGGTCACACGCATCGAAAAAATATTCATGAACATGTCATTGGTGATTTTAATTTTCATAGATATGTACTAGGAGACTGGAGTGATTTGTCTGGGAATTATTTGCTCTGGGAAAAAAACAAAGGATTTAAATTTTGTGATTTTAATTAATTTCTAATGCTCTATATTTCTTTGCAACCTGATCTAACATTCCATTAATAAATTTATAACTCTCCTCCCCTCCAAAGCTTTTAGTAATCTCCAATGCCTCGTTGATTGTAACTTTAAACGGTATATCAATCCTAAACTTTAATTCGTAGTATGACGCTATAATTATAGATAATTCAATAGGATTAAATTCTTTTATTTTTTTTTCAGTAAAATTTTCAATATCAGCCATAATTTCATCGTAATTAAGCTCTACCCCTTCAAGAAGAGCATAGTAAAGAGACTCATCACATCGACAAAAATCAGGATCTTCAACAATATCTTTTTTTATTTGTGCGAAGTCAAAGGTATTTAATAGTCCTCGATATATTGATTTCATAACCAATTCTCTTGATTTCCTTCGATTATTTATCTTTTTCATTTGAATATAATTAGATTTTATTTAATGTGTCTAAGGTTTCAAAAAGCCCGTTAACAACCTCAACCCCTTTGGTGGATACCCTGACCTTTGTCTCAGCATCATTGTTGGTCGTGAGTATTGCATTCATTATTGGAATATCATTTTGCAGTTGAACATTCATTACTCCTAAGGCAGACTGATCGGAAACAATTTCAAAATGATAGGTTTCCCCCCTAATTACTGCACCAACTGCAATTAAGGCATCAAACTTATTTGCCTTACAACATCTTGATAGTAAAAGAGGTAACTCTAATGCTCCTGGGACATAGAATAAAAAGATATTTCTTTCATCTACTCCCTTTTTTAATAATTCATTAACTATTGACGTCTCAAGTTGATTAACAAATTCATAATTAAATTTTGAAATACATATTCCTATTTTAAGGTTTGAAATACCTTTGTTTTCCATATCCATCCTATTTAAAAATTACCAATGCCTTATCAAAAGTATTTAAAATTGCAAATACCAAGGGCACGCCTACAATCAACCATGCCATCGGTAAAATCATCTTTTGGAATATAATATTTGTCGATTTTGTTCTTGATATCTTTGTGGCTGTCGTCATAATTTTTCGCTCATTCTCTAATTCTTTAGTGCTCATGTGATATTTTGATTGGACTGGTCTTACGAGCATATTAGCAATAAGGCCTATAATTAATAATCCGGCAAGAATATACATACTTAAGTTGTAAGCCTGAGAGGGATCTACTCCTTGGCTAATTTGATATTCTCTTAAATAAAAAACTAGCATGGGCCCCAAGATGCCGGCTGTTGACCAAGCTGTAAGTAGCCTGCCATGGATAGCTCCAACATGTTGCGTGCCAAAAATATCTGCAAGGTAAGCTGGAATAGTTGCAAAACCTCCGCCATACATGGTCAAAATAATACAGAAAATTAATGCGAATAATGGAATATTCCCTGTCGTTCCCGCCCATGGAGAGGAAACATACATTAAAAATCCAAGGGCAAAAAATACTAGATAGGTATTTTTTCTTCCAAGAAAATCTGATGATGAAGCCCAAAAAATTCTACCTATAATATTGGATAGGGATAACAAGGCAACAAATCCTGCCGCTATGGCAACAATTTTTTCTGGTTCAAAAATATTTACTGCCACCTCTTGAAACATTGGAGAAGCAACTCCAAGAACACCAATTCCAGCTGAGACATTTAAACATAATACAATCCACAATAACCAAAATTGATTTGTTTTATGAGCATTTTTTACATGAACATGTGCAGATGTGATGAGCTTGTTTGTCTTAACTTGTGGCTTCCAACCCGTTGGCTTCCAACCATCGGCAGGTACTCGATAGCCAAAAGCTCCTAACATCATTGCAATTAAATAAATAGAGCCCATGATGAGAAAAGTCTGCCAAACACCTGAACCATCAATATTTGAAAAACTATTCATTAAATACTCTGCCGAAGGGCTTCCAATCATAGCTCCTCCACCAAAACCCATAATGGCCATCCCTGTAGCAAGACCTCGTCTATCAGGAAACCACTTTATCAGGGTAGATACTGGAGATATATACCCTAATCCAAGACCAATACCTCCCAACACTCCAGTGCCAAGCCATATAATCCATAATTGATGTAAGTAAACCCCAAGAGATGTAATGATTAAACCACCTCCCCAAGCAAATGCAGCAGCAACCCCTGCTTTTCTTGGGCCTGCTTTCTCTAACCAATGTCCAAAAATAGCAGCTGAGGCTCCTAAAAAAACAATTGCTAAAGAAAAAGTCCAACCTAAATCACTCATTTTCCAATCACAATCAGTTACAAATATTCTTTGTAAAAAACTTACATCCTCTGCACACTCAACCCCAACAACTTGGGTCAGTCTTTTCCAAAAAACACTAAAACCATAGATCATTCCAATAGATAGGTGAATTAATAACGCTGCAGGAGGAACAAGCCAACGATTAAATTTTTCATCAGCAATGATTTTATCTTTATTAAGAAAACCGAACATAATATTTATCCTAAATTAATTGAAGGCCTTTAAAGACTAATTTAAAATTAAAAAAAAATCAAAAGTCTACTCAATTATCTCATGTATTTATTAAAAAAATCATGAATTAATTTAAGTTACAATAGTGTATAAATTTTAATTAGTGTCTGCATGTGCTATGAATAAACCCAATATACTAATTGTTGAGGATGAAGAAGCAATTTTAGAAATGATTGCTTTAAACTTACATCACAACAATTTCAAACCATACAGAGCGATCAATGCAGAAATTGCCGAACAAGTTCTAAAAACACAAAAAATTGATTTAATAATTCTGGATTGGATGCTTCCTGGGATGAGTGGTATCGATTTTTTAAAAAGAATTCGCATAGCCACAAAGACATCGAAGCTTCCGGTAATGATGCTCACTGCAAAGGATCAAGAAAATGATAAAGTTCTTGGGCTTGACCATGGTGCAGATGATTATTTATCAAAGCCATTTAGCCCCAAAGAGCTCATTGCCAGAATAAAGGCTGTCTTAAGAAGAAACTCGCCTGATTTGATTGATGACAAAATTAAATATGGAAATCTAATGATTGATTCTGAAAATCATGTAACAACATATAAAGAAATTTTAATTAAACTGGGTCCAACAGAATTTAAATTGTTATACCTATTATTAGCAAATAGGCAAAGGGTAATGACTCGTGAACGAATAGTTGAAAAAATATGGACGAATGAAGCTGAAGTTGACTCTAGAACTGTAGATGTTCATATCAAAAGGTTAAGGGCTACGCTTCAAGATCATGGAATTAATTCAAGTATAGAGACAATCAGAGGTGCTGGATATAAAATTTCAGAAGAAAGTTATTTTGAATAAAATTGTCTTTAAAACCCTCATTTACTTTTTAATAACATTTGTAATTTCTTTAATTACATTTAACTTTTACTCAATTATTTTTGGGATTATTGTTTTTTGTATTTTGACTACTCTATTTATTTTTAATCACTTGAATGCATTAATAAAATTAGAAAATTGGCTTAATAAACCAACCTTATCCTCAGTACCGATTGGGAATGATTATTGGGAGCCTATTTATTCAAAACTCTATAAATTATATAAAAATCATACACTTACAAAAAAAGATTTAACTAAAGCGCTTGATCAATTTGTAGCAGGTGCGCAAGCTTTACCTGACGGCGTTGCCTCTCTGAATGAATATAATGAAATATTATGGGCTAATAAAAATATCCAAAAAATGCTTGGTATTGAATTACCAAAAGATCTGAAAAAACCTATTAATTATTTTGTTAGAAATACAAAATTTTTAAAATTAATTGAAGGTGATTTAGATAACAATTCGATTAATATTATTTTAGATGAAAATCATTTTCAAATAAATTTAATAAAATTTGGCTTTGATAATAAATTATTAATTTGCCGTGATATTGTGAATGAAACACGCCTTGAAGAAACAAGAAAACAATTTATTTCCGACGTTTCACATGAACTTAAAACTCCTTTAACAGTGATACTAGGTAACGCTGAATTACTATTAGATAGACAGTCAAAAAACAGTGAGGATAATAAATTAATTGAATCGCTAATCAATCAAGCAGAAAGAATGAATTATCTGATTAAGGATTTAATGGCCTTAAGTAGTATTGATGCATTGAAAAAAAATCTAAGAAACGAAAAAATATTTATTACTGAATTATTTAAACAGATTAACGAAGATTTATCTATTTATAGTAATAAAGATAATAATATATTTTTTTCGTGTGAGGCAAAATCAAACAAAAATCTTATTGGTTCCATTAATGAAATAAAAAGTGCAATACAAAATTTAGTTTCTAATGCGTTTAGATATACTGAAAAAGGTTTTATTAAGGTGACCTGGTATGAAGAAAAATTTAATGGAATATTAAGTGTTAAAGATACCGGGATTGGAATACCTAAAGAACATATAAACAAGGTTACAGAAAGATTTTATCGAGTTAATGCTGATCGGAGCAGAAATACTGGCGGAACAGGGCTTGGTTTAGCCATTGTTCAGAATATCATGGATAGTCATAATGGATTCATTGAAATTATCAGCGATGGAAAATCAGGAACAGAATTTAAACTTATTTTCCCAAAAGACAGAATTACAAGTAGATGAAATTGCATCACACCATCATTTTTTTTGTTGTCCTTATGCTTTACGCATGTAATACAAATACAATTAAGTCACATAAGACACAATATGATAAAAGAACAATCAATCAGTTTGGTAAGACTGACTTCGACAGAATGGCTGATCTTGAAATAAGAGAAAATATAGAAAGTCTAAAAACTTTAGCGTTAAAATTCTACAAAAGGAATCCGAATCAACTAAAAAAATCAACAATGGATGATGCTGAAAAAATGGTCAATTGGATTTTTAGCGGCGATCACGAGGATAATTTTGAATCTCTGCAAAACAAAAAAGACACAGAGGCATTAAATTTAGTTTTCGATGAAAGTTTCGAGGGGGATAGAGTTTTAGCTTTAATTGTTGGTCTGAAAACTATGATGCTCCAAGCACATGGGAATAAAATAGATTTTTATATGTTTGACAGTCTGAACCCTCAAAATATTTACAACGTTGCTCGCAATATTGAAGTGGTTGTTTGGAAACTATCTTCAAAAAAAGATTTAAACGGCACTCCTTTTTTAATTACAAACACTTTAACTGAAAATGAGTCAAATCTGAGTTTTGAAAGAGAATTTGGGAAAATGATTGGAAGGACGGATTACTTTGCATTTACCATTTCAGAAAAAACAGAAAGAACCATCACTAGAGCAGTTCAAAGTGTTTCAACAAGAATATTTCTACCTTTTATATAATTTTTTTTAAAGAAGTACTTTTTCGATTCCGCCATTATTAGCTTTTTGAACATAATCCTGCAACCAATTTTCTCCTAAATTACTTTTAGCAATCTCAACAACAATATAATCTGCATCCGTCCCAGTTTCGTCTCCATACCTAGAAAGGCCTTGAAGACATGAGGGGCAGGATGTTAATATTTTGACTTGATCATTATCACTCTGAGCAATCATTTGCTTACCTTTGATAATTTCTTCAGATTTTCTCATTTTGACTTGTGTTGCAATATCAGGTCTTGTCACAGCAAATGTTCCAGATTCACCACAGCAACGGTCATTTTTTGGTACATCTGTTCCAATAAGTCCACTGGTAACGCTTGCAGATGAATATGTTTTCATTGGATTATGGCATGGTTCATGGTACATATACTTTACACCTGAAGCATTATTCATTTTTACTTGTTTTTCTAATAAATATTCATGAATATCCAATAGTCTGCACCCAGGAAAAATATTTTCAAATTGGTATTTTGATAACTGATCCATACATGTTCCGCATGAGACAATTACAGTCTTAATATCTAAATAATTGAGAGTGTTTGCAATTCTGTGAAACTGTACACGATTATCTGAAGATATTTCATGCCCTTTTTCAATATCTCCAGAAGAAGTTTGTGGATAGCCACAACACAAATATCCAGGAGGCAGTACGGTAATGGCACCAACTTCATATAACATTGCCTGTGTTGCTAAACCAACCTGTGAAAATAACCTTTCTGATCCACAACCCGGAAAATAAAATACAGCATCAGACTCATCCGTGACTTTTGTGTGATTGCGAATAATTGGCACAATCTTGTCATCTTCAATGCCTAGCATTGCTCTTGAAGTTTTGGTGGGAACATTTTTTGGCATGGGGCGATTAATAAAGTGAATCACCTGAGAAGCAATCCTGCTTTTTCCAACCGTGGCTGGTGGATTTTTCTTGAATAAGCTATTTCCAAATGTGAATTTTTTAATCATTTTATGCACAAAAGTTTGAGCTTTATAGCCAAAATTAATCATGACTGAGTGCATTAACTGAATACTTCTTGGGTCCTTTAAATTCAGATAAGTCATGCCCACAAAACTACCTAAATTAAATTTTTTCTTATTCTGTTTACGTAAGAAATTTCGCATCTGTATGCTGACTTCGCCATAGTCAATATTAACTGGGCATGGATTAAGGCACTTATGGCAAACCGTACAATGATCAGCAACATCATTAAACTCTTCGAAATGTTTTATTGATATGCCTCGACGAGTTTGTTCCTCATACAAAAATGCTTCAATTAATAATGATGTTCCAAGAATTTTATTTCTTGGGCTATACATTAAATTAGCTCTAGGAACATGAGTGGCACAAACAGGCTTACATTTTCCACATCTTAAACAAGAGCTAATAGAATCTGCTATTTCTCCCATTTCAGATTGTTCCATAATGATCGACTCCTCTTCCAGCAATCCAAAACTTGGAGTGTAAGCATTAGTCAAACCAGAACCTGGAAGTAATTTTCCCTTATTAAAATGGCCATTTGGATCAACTTTATCTTTATATTTTTTAAATACATCAATAGTTTCTTGATCCAAGAACTCCATTTTAGTAATTCCGATACCATGTTCGCCAGAAATGACTCCATCAAGACTTTTAGCTAAACTCATGACGCGTGAAACAGCAATCTGAGCATCATGCATCATTTGATAATCATCTGAGTTAACTGGAATATTGGTGTGAACATTTCCATCACCTGCATGCATATGAAGCGCTATAAATACTCTAGATTTTAATTTTTTTTGATGAGTGTTTACGATTCCTTGAATAATTTTCTCAAATTCCCTGCCAGAGAAAATATCTTTTAATTGAGCAAGTACCTCATTTTTCCAAGAAATCCTTATCTCTGCAGTCTGAATTAATTCTATAATGGGTAAATCTGGAAAGCTGGATCCATGATTCAAATAAGTACTATAATCTGTACCTCTGAGATCTAATGATGACAATAACCATTTCCATTTTGCATGGACTCTTTCAATTAATTGAATTGCTACACTTGTTTTCTCAATAAAAAGCTCTTCATTAAAATCTTCCTCATCTACACCAGCTTTAAAATTCTGGATAAAATAAACTACATCCTCAAGAATCATTAATTTATTATTTAAAGACAATTCGATATTTAAGCGCTCAATACCATTTGAGTACTCTCCGAGCCGCTCCAAAGGAATGACAACATCCTCATTAATTTTAAAAGCATTGGTATGTTTAGCAATCGCAGCGGTTCGTGCTCGATCTGCCCAAAACTTCTTTCTTGCTTCTGCAGATACTGCCACGAAACCTTCACCAGATCTTCGATTGGCGATCGTAACAACATGTGATGAAACTTTTCCAACAAGATCTTCATTATCAGATGCAATATCTGCAATTAAAACCATTTTCGGTCTTTCTGTTCGAGATGCTTTTGTGGAATAGCCTACTGCTTTTATATAACGATCATCTAAGTGCTCCAAACCTGCGAGAACCACACCGTAGGTCTCATCAATATATTTTTTAATTTCAACAATCGATGGTACCGCATCCCCAACCAGTCCAAAAAACTCTAGGCATACTGTTCGAATATGCGATGGCATCTTATGAAGAATAAAGGTTGCTGAAGTTATCAAGCCATCACAACCTTCTTTTTGAACACCAGGTAAACCACTTAAAAATTTATCTGTAACATCTTTTCCAAGGCCAATTTTCCTAAATCTATTTCCAGGAATCTCAAGAATTTCTTTTGCTTTTATTTCTTTTGACGTTAACGGATCAACAAAGGATATCTCAAACTTTGCTAAATCAATATCATGAATCTTTCCCAAATTATGATCAAGTCGATTCACAATGACCCAATTTCCATTAGGATCCACCATTTTCCATGATGCTAAATTATCTAGAGCAGTTCCCCACAACACAGCTTTTTTTCCGCCTGCATTCATAGCTACATTGCCACCAATGCAACATGAATCAGCTGATGTCGGATCAGTAGCAAATTCTAGGCCAGCAAAATTTGCTGCTTCCATGACTCTTCTTGTAACAGCTCCAGCTCCACAATGGATAACTGGTACTTTTGAATAAACACCGGGCAAATCTATATTTTCAACTGCAGAAATAGAATCTAGTTTTTCAGTATTAATGACCGCAGACATTTTGGTTAATGGAATAGCGCCGCCGGTATATCCTGTTCCCCCTCCACGAGGAATAATTGTCAGACCAAGTTCTATAATTTTTTTTACTAACAAAGGAATTTCATTTTCAGTATCAGGATTAATTACCACAAATGGAAATTCAACTCTCCAATCAGTAGCATCTGTTACATGAGACACTCTAGCTAAACCATCAAATTGAATATTATCTTTTCGAGTATATTTCCCTAAAAGCTTGAGAACTTTTTTTCGTATTAATTTTGTATTAGCAAAAGATGATTCAAAATCATCAACAGCTTTTCTTGATGATATGACTAGTTGAGAAACTTTTATATTTCCAAAACTTCTTGACTCAATGGAGTTAATTCGGTGATGAAGGGCATCAATTAATTGTTTAAGTCGCTTTGGATTTTCCAGCAAATCATCTTCAAGGTATGGATTTCTTGTTACAACCCAAAGATCACCCAGCACTTCAAAAAGCATTCTTGCTGACATGCCTGTTTTACGCTCATTTCGAAGGTCTTCAATGATGTTCCACATTTCTTCACCAAGAAAACGAAAAACTATTTCTTTGTCTGAAAACGAAGTATAGTTATATGGAATTTCTCGAATTTTACTAGAAAATTTTGATTGAGCTTTGAGGAAATCAGTTGAAATTGGTGCGTTCATTAATTTTATAAATTTAAAACCTAAGAATACCATGCGAGAGTCTATGTATCAACGATACCAGCAGTAGGGTTATTCAGTATTCATGTAAAATGTAACTAATTATGCTTTGGATGAAATCACTACATATTATTTTTATGGTCACCTGGTTTGCAGGTTTATTTTATCTGCCTCGTCTTTATGTTTACCATGCTGAGGCAAAAGATAAAATCAGTAATGATCGCTTTAAGATTATGGAAAGAAAATTGTTTTATGGCATCATGACACCAGGGGGAATTCTCACTATTTTTTTTGGATTATTATTAATTTATAATTACCCCTACCAAGGCCAATGGCTCACCTATAAATTAATTTTAGTTTTTTTTCTTATAATTTATCATTTTTATTGTTGGAAATTTCTCAATCTTTTTAAATATGATAAAAACTATCACAGCCATGTTTTTTATCGAATCTTTAATGAAGTACCCGTAATTATTCTAATCGCTGCGGTATTTCTTGTTATTTATAAACCTTAGTTTGGAGTTTTAGTGAGTATATTAGTTTGTGGTTCTATGGCCTTTGATTCAATAATGGTTTTTCATGATTATTTTAAGAATCATATTATGCCCGACCAAATTCATAAGCTAAGTGTTGCATTCTATGTCCCAGATATGGAGAAAAACTTTGGCGGTACGGCAGGAAATATTGCATATAACCTAAATCTTATAAAAGCTGACTTCAAAATTATGAGTACGGTGGGTAAAGATTTTGAACCATATCAATCCTGGTTAACAAAAAATCACATAGCAACAAATTTTATCAAACTCTGCAATGATGATTTTACAGCTCAGGCATTTATTACAACCGATTTAGATGATAATCAAATCACCGCTTTCCACCCTGGGGCTATGTCCAAAAGTCATTTAAATAGCATTATGGATATTAAGGAAAATATTCAACTAGTCTTAATATCTCCTGACGGCAAAGAAGGCATGATTGAACATGCAGAGCAGTCTTTTAAACGTGGAGTACCCTTTATTTTTGATCCTGGTCAAGGATTGCCTATGTTTAATAAAGATGAATTATTAAATTTTATAAACAAAGCCTCCTTCATCACAGTCAATGATTACGAGGCTGAAATGCTTAGTAAAAACTCTGGTTTGTCATTCCAAGAAATTAGTGATCAAGTTAATGCTTTGATTATTACAAAAGGTGCATCAGGTTCTGTAATTATAACCAATGGCAATGAGTTAAATATTCCAGCTTTTAAAGTGTCGGATCCAATTGACCCCACAGGATGTGGCGACGC
The DNA here is from genome assembly GCA_030827595.1 of Burkholderiales bacterium. GTDB lineage: Bacteria > Pseudomonadota > Gammaproteobacteria > Burkholderiales > Methylophilaceae > BACL14. The sequence goes on along the minus strand of JAURED010000002.1, from coordinate 54,252 downwards.
CTACCGAGCAGGAATTGCTTATGGCATAATTCATTATTGGGATTGGAATAAAACAGGGCTATTGGCATCCGCTTTAGCCGCACTCAAAGTGAAGTCAAAGGGAGGTCAAAATCATAATCCCACTATTAGTGATATTGAAAATTTAACAGGTTTTAAGTTAAATGATTAGATCATCAGGGTGTGCAGGCACCTGAAATAATTCCTCAGTCTCGAGACAAAACGCTGTAAGTGCATTACCCCATACACATCCACTATCAATAGATATTCCATATTGATGGCGACAGATATCAATTGCGGACCAGTGGCCGGTGATGATCTTTTTACTTGAATCCAATCTTTTGAAATCAAACCAAGGTTTTGGATGAAATTTATCATTATTTATTTTTGAAATCTCACCTTTGTAGTTATATTCTAGAGATAAGTCACTATTTAACATGCGCATGCGAGTCATAATATTTATTGTCATTCTTAATTTTAAAAAATTATCTAAATCATCGCTCCAGAACCCTGGATCATTTCCATACATTTTTAATAAAAAATTTTCAGGCTCTGCAATTAAATCCTCGTGAACTTTTTTTGATAAGTCAATTGACTGGTCTATCGTCCAGTGAGGGTAAATCCCTGCATGAACAATTAAATAATTTTCATAATCAATCACGAGGGGCTGTTGATAGATCCACTCTATGAAAGCAGATATTTTTTTTGAGTTAAGTAATCCATCTAGGGTATCGGATTTATTTTTCTTCTTTTGTCCGAAATAAACGGCCATAAAATGTAAATCATGATTTCCCAGAACTGTTTTAATATTTGCTTGATGACTCAAACACCATTCTGCGAATAACTTTGAATTTTTTCCACGATTTACTAAATCACCCACGAAAAAAATTTGATCACAGTCAGAGTTAAAATTGATCCGATTAAGTAGATCTAGAAATGAAAAATGACAACCTTGCACATCTCCAATTGCATAGGCTGCCATTTAAAATATTACTTATAGGCTAAAAACTTGCGCCTGAAGCATTTGCCATATCAACAACTGCTGCAGCTACTTCCGCATCAGACAGTTTAGCGTTACCTCCGCGAGCAGGCATTTGACGAATACCGTTAATGGCATTATGAACTAGAGTATCTTTACCTTGAGCAATTCTAGGTGACCACTGATCAGAGCTTCCAATTTTTGGTGCTCCCATTAATCCCCCCTCATGACACATGGCACAGTTTGCGGCTACAATTTTTTTTGCATCAATAGAGGAACTGGAAGCTGTTTCATCTGAAGCTATTTCATCAGCAACAGCTACTTGAGCTACAGGCTCTGTCGTTGATGCATCAACAATCTTTTCTGGGGCTTGAACTTCTCCTGATGAATAATCTTTTGTTAGCAATACAATTAATACGACAGCAGCAACAAAACTTCCAATAACAACTGCTGTGGTTTCAATAACGCTTCTTAATTCACTGTTTTTACTCATAACAATCCTTCATATCTAAAAATCTACTAAATAAATTTAAATTTAAAATAATGATCCACTAAAAAAGCTAGGAAAATAAGCCCCAGATACCATATAGAATATCTAAATATTTTCATAGATAGTTTATCAGAATATTGGCGATATAGCATCACTGTGTAGTATAAGAAGTAAGCGTTTAATAGGGTTGCAAAGATAATATAGATCAATCCTGACATACCAACACTAAAAGGCATCATGGTCACAATCACTAAAATAATTGTATACAAAACAATTTGAAGGCGAGTATATTTTTCACCATGAGTGACGGGAAGCATGGGCATCCCTACTTTCTCATATTCTTTGCGTCTATATAAAGCCAGTGCCCAAAAATGAGGAGGAGTCCAACAAAAGATAATTAAAAATAAAATTAATGCCTCAGGAGTAACTTGATTGGTGACTGCTGCCCATCCAAGTACTGGAGGCATTGCACCTGATGCTCCACCAATCACAATATTCATGGGCGTTGCCGGCTTTAAAAAAATTGTGTATATGACTGCATAAGCAAAAAAAGTTACTAAAGTAAGCCACATAGTTAAAGAATTTACAAAAAAATAAAGCATCAGGAGACCTAAACCTCCAAGCAGCACTGAGAAGACAATAGTTTCTTTTTGTGAGACTTGCCCAAGTGGTAACGGACGACCCCTTGTTCTCGCCATCTTTGCATCTATCTTTTCTTCAATTAAACAATTGAAAGCAGCAGCAGCTCCGGATACAAATGCAATTCCAATAGATGAAAAAAATAGAATATCCAGTGGAACCATGCCTGGGGTTGCCAAAAACATTCCAATAATTGCAGTAAAAACAATAAGAGCGCATACCCTTGGCTTTGTCAGTGCATAAAAACTTTTAAAGGCTTCATGACTGAAAAATGAACGTGAATTTATCATGTTTAACTTTGCCATGGCTTGGTAATCCTTGAGTTAATTCCAACCAAAATGACCACAAGAAGAGCGGCTCCTAGATTATGCAGTGTGGCCAAAACAACGGGTAAATGTAATAATAAATTAGCAATTCCAATAATGAATTGTAAAATAACCACTAATATTAAAACGTTTCTCCAAAGATTAAAGCCTTGATTAATTTTTAATAAATAAGCAACAAATAATAAATAGATCAATATTACAATAGCGCCCACACGATGGACCCATTGAATCGCGTGTAATGCTTGAAGTGACAGTGGCTCACCTAATGAAGTCACACCAAGTTCTCTAAAAATAGTGAATGCATTGGAAAAATCCATTTCAGGGATTAATTCACCATGACAGGTCGGGTAGTCGGTGCAAGCTAAAGCTGCATAATTGGTACTTGTCCAACCACCCAATGCAATCTGCAAAAATAATAAGACTAAAGAAAACCGAATGACTTTTCTTTCAAACTTATTGGTGACAAAATTTTCTCGATGGGTACCATAATTTCGATGCATCAAATAAGTTAAGATAGCTAAAACTGACATGCCACCAATCAAATGGGATGATACAACAGCAGGTTTTAATAACATTGTTACAGTCCACATCCCAAGAGCAGCTTGAAAGATTACCAACAATAATAAAAAGAATGGCCATTTTAAGGAATAATTTATTTGATTTTTAAATTTATGTGACAAAATAGCAATTAATAAAATTATCGCTCCAAGAATTCCTGCGATATAACGATGAATCATTTCCACCCATGCTTTATCAGTCTCAACTGGACTGTCGGGATAAAAAGATTGGGCTTGCTCTATGGCATCTATACTCTGAGGCACAGTGAGCGTTCCATAACAGCCTGGCCAATCAGGGCAGCCTAAACCTGCATCTGATAAACGAACATACGCACCAAAGGACACAACTATTAATGCAAGTAAAGTGGCAAATAAAGTGAGCTTTTTATAAAAATTCATTTCTTTATGATTATTGGTATTATTGATAAAATTCGAACGTTTGATTATATCAAAGTCTTATTAAAGTGATGCGCGAAAATAAAAAAAAATTATTATTAGTTTTCTTCATTCTTTCAATTATTTTATGTCTTTTTTTTATCAATTCACCTAAGACGCTACCTGAATTAGAATTTAACATCTTAGGCGATCAAAAGCTGATCACAAAAGATTTAAAAAATAAAGTTGTTATCCTTAACTTTTGGGCAACTGATTGTGCAACTTGCATCAAAGAAATGCCCACACTTACTCAAATTCACAATAAATATAAAAATGACATTGAATTAATTGCGGTAGCGATGCCCTATGATCTGCCAAGCAGAGTAATTAATTTTAAAGAAAAAAATCAGATTCCCTTCAAAATCGCATTGGATTCGGATGGAAAAATTCTGCAAAAATTTAATAAAGTAAGATTAACTCCAACCACTATTATCACCAATAAAAACCACATAATTCAAAATACAATTATTGGTGAAATCAACTATGAAAGTCTAGATAAGCTTATTAGCAACCTAAGATGAGTGTTTGATAAGCCTTTCAATATCCTTGATGATACCTTTAGGTTCAGCATCACGCTTATATCTCATCATTACAAAACCATATGGATCAATTAAAAAAATATCATTTTGATCAAAATCAGTAATCCCAGAAAATAACCGGTTCACTCTTTCAAGCTCAAATGCATCAATGACAACATTTTGCCCCGTAAACTCAGCTTCAAAATTTAATATTGATTCATGATTACTAAAAATAAGCCTCCCTACCTTATCTAAATTTTTTCCAAGTGCTAGGCGTATTTGTCTAATCTTGTAGAGTAATTTTTGACATTGGGTATCACATTCTCCGTCAACAAATCCTGAAATAGTCCACTTTCCAATTAAAGCTTCCTTTTCAGTTCCCCCAATTAGGACTGTTTCAATTGGACCAACTTCAACGACTGGAATAATTAATTCTCCATTTTGAACACCAAGGTCATTTTTTTTGAAATCAGTAAAAAAAACTAAATACCAAGAACTAAGAAAGGGTGCGGTAAACAATATGATGATTACTACTAAAAAAATTCTTGCTTTCGTGACCTTTGATATCATTTTGTTTTTTTCCTTAAAACTATAAAGATAATTAGAAGAGTTGCTGCAAATGCAAACCATTGAAATGCATACCCATAATTTTTTTCTGAATTAGAAACTGGTAAAACTAAATGTTTTACTAAATTTTGATCTATAGGTTTATCTAAAGTTAATACCAATGGATTAATCTGTAGATTTTCCATCTCAATCATATTTTTTATTTCATCCAAATCTATTCGCTGTATTCGAATAGAATTAGTATCTATTAACTCTGTATTTTGATCCGTAAGAATAATTCCATGGGACGGTATTGGAGACAAAATACCTGTAATTGTTTTTGGGCCAAGGATATTTTCTATGAAGGGAATTTCATCACGTAACTCGGGTAATGGATGCCATCCTCGGTTAACCAAAATAACCATACCTTTTGATGTTACAAATGGTGTAAATATTGTATAGCCTGCATTCCGTCTATACATTTGGTTATCAAGAAAAAAATTGATTTTTAAAAATTCACCATCGAGGGTAAATTTTCTCCAAATATTTTCTTCGTTGATTAAGCCTTGGTCTGTTATTTCCTCTTCCGATTGTCTTTCAATAAAATTTTGATTAATTTCATTTTTTTGATCAGCTCGATCCAGTTGCCAGAAACCTAGACGAATTAAGGTGAAGAAAGAAATAACAAATAATATAGTTATAAAAATTGATCTATTTTTTTCTTTCAATGGGTCTTATGTTCCTATAGTATTATTGGATGGATATACAATCAATTTATAAATCAATCGTAATTATTCTTTTAATAGTCGTTATTTTATCATTAACCAGCGGACTCCATTTTCTTATGAAAGATATGGATCAATCAAAAAAAATGGTAACCTCATTAACAATTAGGGTAACTTTGTCTGTGATTTTATTTTTAATGATTATGATTGGTTTTAAATTTGGACTTATTGTCCCAAATCATTATTAAAAAAAACGCTACCTAGGGTAGCGTTTTTTTTCAAATCATCAATCTAAACCCAGTAGACAAAAATAAATAATCCTAACCAGACCACATCAACAAAGTGCCAATACCAGGCAACAGCCTCAAATGCAAAATGATCTTTTTTACTAAAGTGTCCTTTAAAGCTTCTCAGTAAAATTACTAGAAGCATAACTGCACCCATTGTTACATGAAAGCCATGGAAACCAGTCAGCATATAAAAGGTAGAACCATATATGCCAGAACTCAGTTTTAAATTTAAGTCGCTATATGCGTGTGCGTACTCTTCAGCTTGAAAGAATACAAACACAAAACCAAGGATAACAGTAGCCGCTAACCATAAAATAAGGGTAGCTCTTTTATTTGCCTTCAAAGCCCAGTGAGCAATGGTAACTGTAACGCCACTGGTTAGTAAAATCAGGGTATTAATCGCTGGCACGCCAAATGCTGGAATCACATCCTTGGGTTGGTCAAAATTTGTTGGATCAGGAGTAACGCTTAATGGCCAAGTTGCCTCAAATGTGGACCATAAAAACTCATGCGTTGCTGTCCCTGATCCTAGACCACCTAACCATGGAATAGAAAACATTCTTGCATAATATAAGGCACCAAAAAATGCTGCAAAGAACATAACTTCTGAGAAGATAAACCAACCCATTCCCATTCTGAAACTAACATCGACCTGCTGGTTATATTTCCCAGAACGACTCTCACCAATAACTTCATTAAACCAACCAACAAACATATAAGCAACCAGGGCAATACCTATATATAAAACAGTATTTGCATTTGCACTACCATTTAAAAGCAAAGCACCACCAATAAATAATGAAAATAAAGCAAAGCTGCCAAATATTGGCCATTTGCTTCCCTCAGGAATGTAATAAATATCTTTAGTTGCCATAATCTTTCCTAATAAAATTTATGAATTATTACCTTTTGCTCTAAAAAAAGTGTATGAAAGTGTTAACGCTCCCACATCAACGGGTAAATCTTGATCTACCTCAAATCTTACCAACATGTCTTTTGTTTCACCCGGCTCCAAGAGCTGATTAACAAAACAAAAACATTCTGACTTTTTAAAATATAAAGATGCAATTTGAGGAGATACACTTGGTATGGCTTGACCAACAACAGGAACATTCGCCATATTTGTTACAGTGTATGTGGCATCATAAAACTTTCCTGGTTGAACTTTAATTGATTTCACGGTAGGTTTTAGCCTCCATGGTAAATCACCGTTCACATTCGAATCAAAAAGTACACGTACCTCTCGATCTAAAATTGGTGACGCCTCCCCTGCACCTTCAGTCACTCTTTGTGTTTTTCCATTTAAGCCAGTAATCTGGCAAAATGCATCATACAAAGGGACCATCGCATAACCAAAACCAAACATCAATATTGTAACAATAAATAAAATTGTTGTAGTTTTGTTTATACTTCTTTGTTTCGTAGACATTTTATAAATGACTCATTACAAAGAAAAAGTAAAAAGAAAAAGCAACTATTCCTAAAATTATCGCTAAGCGCTTATTCTTTTTACTTAATTTTTTTTTATCATCCTCCGACAAAGCCATCTATATTAATGTTCTAACATTGCCTTTGTAAGTTTAGGAGGTGTTTCAAATGTATGGAATGGAGCTGGCGATGGAACGGTCCATTCTAAGCCCTTTGCACCTTCCCATGCTTGGGATTTAGCTTTCTTACCGCCTAAGGCACACTTAATCACAATATAGACAAACAGTAACTGGCTTAATCCATATGCAAAACCACCGATACTGGAAATCATATTAAAATCAGCAAATTGAATATTGTAGTCAGGAATTCTTCTTGGCATTCCCGCTAAGCCCAAAAAGTGCTGTGGGAAGAATAATACATTTGCTGCAATTGTAGACAACCAAAAATGGATCTTGCCAAGTTTTTCGTCATACATGTAGCCTGTCCATTTTGGTAGCCAATAGTAAACTGCCGCCATTAATGCAAATATTGCGCCTGTAAGAAGCACATAATGAAAGTGAGCAACAACAAAGTAGGTATCATGGTACTGAAAATCTACAGGCGTGATACCGAGCATTAATCCGGAAAAACCCCCAATAGTAAATAAAATTACAAAAGCAATCGAGAACAACATAGGTGTTTCAAATGTCATCGCACCCTTCCACATTGTAGCTATCCAATTGAATACCTTTACTCCAGTAGGCACTGAAATTAACATTGTTGCATACATAAAGAATAATTCACCTTTGATTGGCATACCTACGGTAAACATGTGATGGGCCCAAACAAAAAATGAAAGTATTGCGATCGATGCAGTAGCATAAACCATGGATGCATAACCAAATAATGGTTTTCTTGAGAAGGTTGGAATAATTGTAGAGATAATCCCAAACGCTGGTAAAGCAAGGATATATACCTCAGGGTGTCCAAAGAACCAGAAAATATGTTGGAACAACACGGGATCTCCACCACCCGCCGCACTAAAGAAGCTTGTTCCAAAGTACTTATCAGTTAAGAGCATTGTAACAGCTCCCGCAAAAACAGGAAGTGATGCAATTAATAAAAATGCAGTAATGACCCAAGTCCATACAAAGAGTGGCATTTTCATCAATGTCATGCCAGGTGCTCTCATATTAAATACTGTCGCGATAATATTGATAGCGCCCATGATGGATGAAACCCCCAATATGTGGACTGTAAAAATTAAAAATGGGAAAGCGTCACCCAGTTGTAATACAAGAGGAGGATACATGGTCCATCCACCAGCTGGTCCACCCCCATTCATGAATAAAGTACTAATCAGGAGAGCAAAACCAAAAGGCAAAATCCAAAAACTCATGTTATTCATTCTTGGAAGAGCCATGTCAGGCGCACCAATCATAAGTGGGATCATCCAGTTTGCAAGACCTACTCCTGCAGGCATAACGGCACCAAAAATCATGATGAGGGCATGAACGGTTACCATTGAATTATAAAATTGTGGATCAACAAATTGTAGACCAGGCTGAAACAATTCAGCCCTGATGATCATTGCCATCGCACCGCCGATAAAAAACATCATCAGTGAAAAAATTAAGTATAAGGTTCCGATATCTTTATGGTTGGTTGAAAAAATCCAACGTTTCAGACCCGATGGAGCATGATGATGATCATGTTCATGTGCTACTGTACTCATAATATTTTCCTCATAAAATATTTAACTAATTAAAAAATTATTTTCTTTCAGCTTTGACATTAGACGCCTGAATCATATCGCCGGTGTCATTACCCCAAGCATTACGTTCGTAGGTTGCAACTGCAGCAATGTCGCCGTCATTTAATTGCTGACCAAATGCTGGCATTAAATTCTTACCATACAGGATATGGGTAATGTGTGTTTTAATATTTTCAGGTTTTGTAGCTATTTGACTGCCCGCTAAAGCTGGAAAAACACCTTGGACTCCTTGGCCATTAGCCTGGTGACATGCCAAACAATTTGCTTTATACACTGCCTCACCTTTTGTCATTAATTCTTGCATGGACATTTCTTTATTGGATGCTGCTGCTGCAGCTTCTTGTGAATCTTTCTTTTCCGCTACCCAGGTTTTATACTCATCCATTGATACGGCTTTGACAACGATTGGCATGTAACCGTGTCCTTTACCACAGATTTCAGTACACTGGCCTCGGTATGTTCCAGGCTCGTTAATCATTGTCCAGTTATCATTAATAAATCCAGGAATTGCATCACGTTTCCATCCAAGATCAGGAACCCACCATGCATGAATTACATCATTGGCTGTGGTTAGAATCCTTATTTTTGTATTCGTGGGTAATACAAGCGGCTCGTCAACGTCTAAAAGATAGTTTTCATGTTCCATTGGATTCGCTGTATCAACACGTTGGCTTAATTCAACACTTTTTTCATCTAAGTTACTGTAAATAGTTAAATCGTCTTCGAGATATTCATACTTCCATTTCCATTGGTACCCCACAGCTTTAACAGTAAGGGCTGAATCAGAGGTATCGTCCATTTCGATAAGCAGTTTGGTTGCTGGGATAGCGAGACCTATAATAATAATTAAAGGAATAGCAGTCCAAATCACCTCAACTGTTGTGCTGTGCGAAAATTGTGCAGGTTTAACGCCACGAGATTTTCTGTGATGAAAAATAGACCAAAACATTACGCCAAAGACAACAATACCGATGATGGTCACCACGGTGAGTGAGACCATATGCATGTTATAAACTTTTTGACTGATCGGGGTGATACCCTCTGTCATATTAAGTCCCCACTCAGCAACAGCCACGAGTGGTAATGTAAGAAGAAATGCTGCTTGAATTAATTTTTTGAAAATACTGGTCATATCTCTCTCTTCACAAATGCTTTAAATTAATTAATGTAAAAGAATTTTAACTGTGTAAATGTAACTAATTTGTAACAATCTTGTCAACCAAAAACTAAAAGTTTTTTATGATATTTTTTAACTTTTCTCGCTCCTCATCTGTAACTCTTTGTCCTAAAACAATTTTTTTATTTTTATGCACAAAATATAATATTGAGTGTTTTAATTTAGTCGGGGGTTCGTATTGAAAATTGGTCCAATCTTTGACTAAATTGTACTCTTTCACATTTTTACGCATCACAAAGCGAACCTTTATATCATTCGAACCAACGATCATCTCTTCATAATAAGTACTTTTTAGAGCAGTAATATAAAGTGCATACCCAAGAATGATGAATTCTATGCCGTAAAAAGGAATTGCCAAATATAAATTAACATAAGATAGAGCGATTGCAATTAGAAGAATAAAACAACCAAACAAAAGATATACCTTTTTAATGATATGCCAAGGCATAGCAGGATTAGGCCGAATAATTATGGTCTGAATATCTTTTAGTTTGTTAAATTTATTTTCAATCATGTCATGTATAATTTGATACACTCTAGTTGGTGCCGGGAGCGAGAATCGAACTCGCACGCTGTCGCCAGCGCGGGATTTTGAATCCCGTGCGTCTACCAGTTCCGCCATCCCGGCAGAATGCAAATTATAGCAAGCTTTTATTATGAACATTGAAGAATTTAATTATCATTTACCTCCTCATCTTATTGCACAGTTTCCCAAAAAAGATAGATCAGATAGTCGTCTCTTAATCTTAAACCCTAGTCAAAATAAAATTGTTGATAAAGAGTTTAAAAGTTTTATTGACACAATAAAACAAAATGATTTGGTTATTTTTAACAATACCAAGGTGATTAAAGCAAGGTTGTTTGGTGAAAAAAATTCGGGTGGAAAAGTTGAAATTCTGATTGAAAAAATTATTAATGAGCACTTAGTGATAGGTCACATCGGAACCTCAAAAAAAATTAAAGATGGACTTGAGATTCTTGTTGGGCCGGCAAAAATTAGGGTTCAGTCCCGAATAGATAATATGTTTTTATTATCGATATCCATCGATGTTTATCAGTTAATTGATCAATTTGGTCAATTGCCACTACCGCCTTATATAAATAGAAAAAATAATGAAGAGGATTTAGATCGTTATCAAACTATTTTTGCAAAACATGAAGGTGCCATCGCTGCGCCAACTGCTGGACTTCACTTTGATGATGTTTTTTTTGATCATCTAAAGCAAAAAGAAATTGATTATGACTTCATAACATTGCATGTAGGTTCAGGCACTTTTCAACCAGTCAGACAAGAGAATATTCAAAATCATAAGATGCACAGTGAAGAATTCTTTATCAATGAAAATGTATATAAAAAAATAGAGCAAACAAAAAAAAATAATGGACGAGTAATCGCAATCGGTACAACTGTTTTAAGAGCTTTAGAATCAGCATATAGTGTCAAGAAGAAAATAACAGGATTTCAAAAAACTGATATTTTTATATATCCGGGTTACCGTTTTAAAGTTGTGGATAGCTTGTTTACCAACTTCCATCTCCCTAAAAGTACTTTATTAATGCTAGTTTCTGCTTTTGCTGGACATTCGTTTATAATGGCAGCCTACAGACATGCGGTGCATGAAGAGTATCGTTTTTTTAGTTATGGTGATGCCATGTTTATTGAACAAAGAGCTCGCACCAATGACAAAGAGATAGTTGATAAATAGATAGAGAAAATTTTATGAAGTTAGTTTTGATTATATTTGCTGTATTTACTTTTTTTAATGTGTTCGCCGAGCCCCTTGCTAATGCAGAGCTTGCTTTTAAAATACCTTTAGCGAAAGAACCCAGCACAAGGCCAATGACTGTAGCATTTGTCCCTGCTGAGAAAAAATACTACATCGCAGATGGAGGCCTCGCACCTATTGGCGGTGAGCCCTTTTCAAAATCCCAGATTCATGTTTATTCTGAAGATGGAAAATACATTAAATCATCCAGTCCAGGATTTGATAATCGCTCTATCTATTTTAATGAAACCACCAAATCACTCGAAACAATCACTTACAACGTGTCTAGTGCGGCTGGATTTTTTCCGAACACAGGAATTTTTAAATTAGAGTTGGATGACCAAGGCTTATTGACCAGCAAATCAAAAACTATTTCAGGTTTCTCTGAGACCTTTGGTAGCGCTGGAACTATGCCATCCTATGATGCTAAAAATAATCAGTATTTTGCAAAACAAGAAAAGAGTAATGTTGTACGTGTTATAGATGCAGCATCGAATGAAATTAAAAATGAAATCATGCTGGATTTAGAAAAAGCGGGGGTTGCACATCACGATATTACAGACCATTACATTGCTTTTACAAATCAAAATGGGTTTGAATTAGTCTTACTTGATGTTGATCATAAAAAATTTCTTGCTTTTGATATAAATGGAAAATTTAAAGGCGCCTCTGAACTCCCTAAATCATTAAAAATCAGAGCAAAAAATCATTTTAATGGCTTGGGTTATACAAACAATGGTTTATTTTTTGTATACATTGATTCCGAAGGTGATTTCGGAACGTATCATGCATATAAAATTTTTAAATAGTTTTTGTAACTTTTTTTAAATTTTCAACAACATCATTGAGGCTGATATTGTAAGCCTCTTGATCTTTTCTTCCCTTATACTCCACTTCGCCCAGATTGAGACTCTTTTCACCAACTACAATTCGATGAGGAATGCCAATCAGATCTGATTCAGCAAACATGATTCCTGGTCTTAAATCTCGATCATCTAACAATACATCAAAGTTGTTTTCTTTTAATGAATGATAAATTTTTAGACATTCATTTTTTACTAGATCACTCTTGTTAATTCCAATTGGAATAATTACAACTTCAAAAGGTGCAATCGATTGTGGAAGAATCATACCGTTATCATCGTTATTTTGCTCAACTGCTGCTGCAACAATTCGAGAAACACCAATTCCATAACAGCCCATGGTTAAAGTTTGTGAAACTCCCTGTTCATCCAAAAAGTTTGCACTCATTGCCTCTGAATATTTTTTTCCCAACTGAAAAATATGTCCAACCTCAATACCTCTACAAAATTTTAATTGGCCTTTACCATCTGGACTGAGATCACCTTCAATCACATTCGAGATATCATGACACGATGGTGTTTGTTGAAAATTAAAATCTTTCAGATGATAGTCCAATTCATTCGCACCACAGATCATATTTTTCATTGCTAATACCGAGTGATCGAAAATTTGTCGAATGTGATCAATACCCTGAGGGCCAATATAGCCTGGAAACAAATTATTTTTTTCAAGATCTGCATCTTTTGCCATATGCAACTTCTCAACTGCTAATATTTTTTGTAATTTAATTAAATTTATCTCCCGATTACCGGCTAAAAAACAAATGACTAATTCTCCATCTGCAACAAATGCAATAGATTTTAATATCTGATCCAAATTACATTGAAAATACCCTACCAAACTATTAATCGTTGAAATTGATGGCGTGTGAATTTTTGCTGTTGGTAAACTTTTTTGTTTTGGATTGGCTTGAATTTGGGTAGTAGCTTTTTCAATATTAGCGGCATAATCTGACTGATCAGAAAAGGCAATTAAATCCTCTCCTGAATCTGCAAGAACATGAAATTCATGGGATGAATCCCCACCAATTGCACCAGAATCTGCAGCAACGGAACGGTAATTAAGGCCTAACTGTGTAAAAATTTTATTGTATGCCTCAAACATCGCCTTATAAGTTTCTTGCAGGCTTTCCTCATTTGCATGAAATGAGTAAGAGTCCTTCATAAGAAATTCACGTGCCCGCATTACCCCAAACCTTGGCCGAATTTCATCTCGAAATTTTGTTTGAATCTGATAAAAGTTAATAGGAAGCTGCTTGTAACTTTTTATTTCTTTTCTAACAATATCTGTGATCACTTCCTCATGCGTTGGACCAAAACAAAAATCATTATCATGCCTATCTTTGATCTTCAGCATCTGCGGTCCAAATAAATCCCATCTTTGCGTTTCGTTCCACAGGTCAGAGGGTTGTATTGCTGGCATAAGAAGCTCAATACCTCCTGCTTTATTCATCTCCTCACGGATTATATTTTCAACTTTTTTCAAAACTCTTAGGCCTACAGGCATCCAACTGTACAAACCTGAGCTTAAACGTTTAATAAACCCGGCTCTAATCATTAATTGATGACTTTTAAGTTCAGCATCTTGAGGGGCTTCTTTGAGAGTTGATAAATAAAACTGGCTAGCTTTCATAATTTTAAATTTTCTTTAATGGTGTTCCATAATTTTTTCTTTAACTCAGGATTTTTACACATTGAACGAACTGAGGGAAGTTTTATTAACGAGGGGTCATCATAGTTCTTATCAGTTAATATAATTTTAATAGCATCAGTGTGTTCAACTAAATTAAGAAGAACCTGATCTTTTTTAACTTCATGAATTCCCAATGATTTTAAAAATTGGTTAATACTACTTATAAGATTTTGACTTTGTTTATCATCGTGATCGACATCGAAGATAAAAAATATTTTTTTTGCATTCGCATTTAAAGTTGTCACAATAAATAAATCATCACTACAATTTGATACTTTTGGCTCAGACACAGAAAGAGCTCTCAGCTCCCAAATTGGCAGTAAATTTAATTCTTCTAATTGGTCTTTTTCATCAAAAGTCATTTACAAATCAACCCCCATAATAAGTGCGTCCTCTTTACCATTTTCTGTGATGTAGTAATTAGGACGACACCCTATCTCATTAAATTTAAATTTATCATATAAATTCACTGCAGCAATATTTGACGCCCTTACTTCTAAAAAAATTTGTTTGATATTACGCGACTTAACATAATCAATGAGGTTATGAAGTAATTTTGATGCTAATTTTTTTTTCCTCATTGATATTTCTACTCCAAGATTAAGAATTTCACATTCATAGTTCATCACCTTAGCAATGATAAAAGCAACAGCCTCATCATTGAATCTCATTACTTTAAAATAATCTTTTGCAGTCAATGATTCTTGAAAATTCTTTAGTGACCATAATGCAACCTCATTCTGATGCTCTATTAACAGAATATGTTTAAAATCACTTTCAATTGCATCACTTTCAGTGATTTGCATTTAGTTTTCTCTCTTCCATTGTGAAGGCGACCTTATTACGAACATATTGTGGGGAAATCTCCCTGAGCGAAAATTCTTTTGGAAGATTACAAGCTGCCAATTTTGCAAGGAATGAGGATAATCCGCTTTGTACATCGACCGCTAAATAATTGATCCATAGA
Source organism: Burkholderiales bacterium (assembly GCA_030827595.1). Taxonomy (GTDB): domain Bacteria; phylum Pseudomonadota; class Gammaproteobacteria; order Burkholderiales; family Methylophilaceae; genus BACL14. The sequence goes on along the minus strand of JAURED010000002.1, from coordinate 39,103 downwards.
TATGCATCATGAAACTGTTTTCTATAAAGCTCGAAGCCCGTCCCGATAATTGTTAAATTATTTTTTATTTCCTGCGGTAATTGAGGGAGCTCTGATGGCTCAAGAACTTGTGGTTTGATCAGAGGGAAAAAATTCTTTCCATTTGTCTCAGCTCTAAAGATCTGTAAATAAATTTGATCCATACGCGCATCAATTGTAGACATAATATATTTTGAGTTAGCCATTGATGCAATCACCTCAAGAGAACTGACTGGAATAATAGGAATTTTATGCGGAAATGCAAGACCGTATGCAACACCAGCAGCAATTCTTATGCCCGTAAAAGAACCCGGACCAGATGAAAACGCAATAGCATCTAAATCACTTATTACTAAGCCACATTTTTTTAAAATACTTTTTATTTCCTGAAGTATAATTTTTGAATGAGTCACGCCAGCTTCGTATTCTATAATTTCCTCATGATCATTAATCTTTAAACACAGAGAGAAAATAGAAGTTGATGTATCAATTGCCAAAATTTTCAATTACATGTCCTCTATGAATTGTAAAACTTCATTATAGTCGGAGACCATTTTATATGGAGGTAGTGAGCTTAAAATTTGTTTACCATAAAATTTTTTTCTTATTCTATTATCCCCAATGATAGCTACTCCTTTATCAGAAAAGTCGCGAATCAACCGACCTAATCCCTGCTTCATCATTAATGTGGTCATTGGAATTTGAGTTTTCATAAAAAAATTTTTATCTTTTAGTAAACTTATTTTTGCTTCAACGATAGGATCATCAGGAGACTTAAACGGTAATTTATCAATCACCAATAAAGTTAAGTCATCACCAATCAAATCAACGCCTTCCCAAAAAGAATATGATCCAATAAGAACGGTGTTCTGGCTTTTTTTGAACTGGCTAATAAGCTGATGGTTTGAATAAAGACCTTGTTTTAAAATTTTTAAATTATTAGTGTCCTTTTTTAAAATAGACTCAATGCATTCTGCAATTTCATCGATACCTTTTAATGAAGTCGTTAAAATTAACGTTCTTCCCTGATTAAGCTTTATCGCTGGATAAATATAATCAACTAAAGATGAAAAAAAATCATGAGCATTTGGATCAGGAAGATCTTGGGGAATATGAAGAATTGCATTTTTATTATAATTGAACGGACTTTCGAAAATTTTAGTTTTTATATCTGACAAACCCGTCAGTTCTTTAAAATAGTCAAATGTTCCATTCGTTGTGATTGTCGCGGACGTAAACACTAGGATGGAGTTTGAAAGTTTTGACGTATCATTAAAAATTCCTTTAACATCGATTGGAGTGATGTGAATTGAAAATGACTGACTGAACTTCTCTAACCAAAGTGCATTTTTTTCTTGCAAGGGCTCAGCTATTTGTTTTAATAAATTATGCATACATTTCAGCTCATTAATACAACTGTCAATATCTTTATTGATAAAGCCTAAGGCGTTCATAGTTTCAATTAAATTATTAATCAGGTCACTTAACTTATCGCTAGCCTCTTTAAAAAAGTCTAATTTAATTAACTTATGTAAAGAAACCCTACGGTTTTCATCTTTGACATAATCCATCATTTGAGAAATTAAGAAATTATACTGCTGAAAAATATTAGAAAATTTATCTAGAGAAACTACTGATTTTTTTAAATGGCTAATAAACTCATCAAGAACACGATTAAGCTTTAAAGATGAAAATACTTTACTTGAATAAAGCGTTGCCAAATCAATTAAGTTATGGGCCTCATCAAAAACAATCACATCAGAAGATGGAAGTAAATTATTAGCCTCATCATGATCATTAAAAAAATCTGAAAAAAATAAATGGTGATTTACAATGATCACTTCAGCTTGGTGTGCTCTTCTTCTTGCTCTATTCACAAAACAATCTTTACTAAACTTACATTCATTAAATAAACAGTTTTCACTTGTTGAAGTCACAGCATGTAGTAAATTGCCTGAAAGCTCTAGATCTTGAATCTCAGAAATGTCTCCAGTTTTTGATGACTTAAAAAAATGCACAATATCATTAAATGCCAAAACTTCTTTTTTTGAATAAAATAGATTTGAGTTATTTTGGATTCGATGGTGGCATAAGTAATTAGACCGACCTTTTAATAAAGTTACATTAAAATTTATTCCCAGTGCTTTTTGCAAAATTGGAAAATCTTTCTTCAACATTTGTTCTTGAAGATTTTTTGTTGCTGTTGAGATAATAATTTTCTTATTTTGCCTAATTAAAGGCATCAAATACCCAATAGTTTTCCCAATACCTGTCCCAGCTTCGATGGCAACAGATTGATTTGTAAGCAAGGCCTCATCAATAAATTTAGCCATTTCAACTTGACCCGCACGAATTTGATAATTTTCTACAGCCTTTGATAATGATCCAGTTTCAGAGAAAAAATTATCAAAGAAATCAACTTTATCTGACATTATCAGTGTGCCCAAGATCTCTTTCAGGGTCTATTATATCTCTGAGTCTTTGTTTAATAATTGCGATATCAATAAACCCTTTTTCAACTTGTCTTGAAAAAATTATATTTTTATTACAATATACTTCAAATAGACCAGAGTCTGATTGAACTAACTTTATTGAGTCAAGGTCGGATTCGAAAGTGCTAAATAATTCTTGAGAAATCCAAGTTGCTCTAAAAAGCCACTTACATTTTGGGCAGAACCTTATTTCTACGTTATTTTTTTGCATTGTGGTTTAATATTCATCAAGGATGTGATGTATTATTGTACATGTTAATCGTCTTCTTAATTTAAGGTGTGTTATGAAAAAAAGATTTAAGAATTTTAGTTTAATCTCAATTGGAATTATTTTTGGAATACTGGTTAGTATCAATTTGTCTGTTTTTGCTGACAAAAAAGAGGAGGCTAAAAAACTTCCTGTAGAAGATTTAAGAATATTTGCTGAAGTATTTGGAAAAATTAAAGCTGATTATGTTGAAGAGGTAGCTGACAAAAAATTACTAACGGAAGCCCTGAATGGCATGCTGGCAGGACTAGATCCACATTCAACCTTTCTTGATGAAGATCATTTTAAAGAAATGCAACAAGGAACCGCTGGAGAATTTGGAGGTTTAGGCATTGAAGTAGGAATGGAGGATGGTTTTGTAAAGGTTATATCACCAATCGAGGATACCCCAGCTTTTAAAGCAGGTTTACAAAGCGGTGACCTGATTATCAAACTCGATGACAAATCTGTTAAAGGAATGACCCTTAATGATGCTGTCAAGTTAATGAGAGGTAAGCCTGGATCGACAATCAATGTTCAAATCTTACGCAAAGGTAAAGATACTCCTTTTGATGTGAAAATTACCAGAGCACAAATTAAAAGCCAAAGCGTTAAGGCAAAACTTATTCAAGAGGATTATGGATATTTAAGAGTTACTCAATTCCAAGAAAGAACTGGTGAGGATGTTGCAAAATCAATTAATAAATTATTTGCGGAAAATAAAAAACCCCTTAATGGCATAATTTTAGATATGAGGAATAATCCAGGCGGCCTTCTTAATGCTGCCGTTGCTGTATCAGCTGCATTTATTCCTGAAGGAGAGCTGGTTGTTTATACAGAAGGTCGGGCAAAAGATTCAAAAATGCACCTCACAGCAATTCCAGAAAACTTTATCCGAGACCCTAAAGGCAATAATTACATCAGTAAACTACCTCCTGAGATCAAAAAAACACCCATGGTTGTCTTAGTCAATAATGGCTCAGCTTCAGCGTCTGAGATTGTAGCCGGAGCTCTACAAGATCATAAAAGAGCTTTAATTGTTGGTACCAAGAGTTTTGGTAAAGGTTCTGTCCAAAGCATCCTTCCAATGAATAATGGAACTGCGATAAAATTAACGACGGCTAGATACTTTACACCTAAAGGGCGGTCCATTCAGGCTAAGGGAATTGATCCAGATATTATCGTTGAGGATGGGTTCAGTGGTTTAATGTCACGCGAAGCTGATTTAAATAACCGTTTAAGTAACCCCGAAGAAAACAAACAAGATAAATCAGAATCAACAGAATCTAACACAGATGAAAAAAACAATACGTCTGAATCATCTAAAAGCGATAACGGTGCCGAAGCACTTAAAAATTTCAAACCTGTTGAATTTGGTACTGATGACGATAAACAATTTCAAGAAGCTCTTAATATACTTAAGGGTATAGACATGTATAAAACTATTAAATAACTATGATGGATAAGGTTATCTCTGAATTAGATTTTGCTTTAAAGCTAATGTCTGTCCCCCCAAAAGGAAAAAGAGATAACCCCGCAGAACATTATCAGTCTATTGATAACGAACTCAGTAAAAGAGATGCAAAAGAAATTTCTCGATTAATGAGAATTAACCATACGGGTGAAATTTGTGCTCAAGCTCTCTACAGAGGTCAGTTATTTTTTAATAGTGACCCATACATTGAAACAAAACTCAAGCAAGCCTCGTTGGAAGAAATCGATCATCTTAATTGGTGTGATCAAAGAATAAAGGAACTAAGGGGACAAACTAGTCAGCTCAACCCTTTATTTTATTTTGGATCTTTTGCTCTAGGAGCAATTGCAAGCAGAATTGATACACGCTTTAATCTGGGATTTTTAGAAGAAACTGAGAAACAAGTTTCTGCTCACCTCGACAATCATCTCGAAAAAATTCCTCAAAAAGACAAAAAAACACATGCTATTTTGAAACAAATGAAATATGATGAGCAATGTCACCAAAAGACTGCAAACTCTCTCGGTGCAAAGAGCCTGCCCAGTTTTTTTAAAAAAATTATGGGCCTTAGTTCAAAAATAATGACAAAAACAACCTACTGGATATAAGTTTAAATGCAACGTTTTAAAGATATTTTAGAAACTTTAAATTCAGCTGATCATATTAAAGAAATTCAGCTTTATCATGAGGATAACCTTCATGGAGTAATAAAAAGCAAGCCAGGATCAATGGGATCCTTAAAGGTATACTTTTATCTCTATGAGACATACGGAGAAATAAATAGTGATGCTGCAATGGAGGGTATCGATTTATATGCTGAGCATACAGATGACGCCCAAGATAATCCTGGTAAACATCCTAATATTGATCGCTTACTGGATGTTATTGATTCAGACATTACCCTTCAAATGAAGATTATTGAGAACTAATTACCTGATTCAAATAATTCAAAATCATGTGTGATTTTTACACTTTGACCTAACATAATTGAGGCTGAACAATATTTAGTTGCGGACAGCTCGATAGCACGCTCAACGGTTTTGGGATTTAAATTTTTTCCATGCACTTTAAAATGAATATGTATCTTGGTAAAAACTTTTGGAATTGTCTCAGCTCTTTCAGCAGAAATTAGCGCTTCACAATCGCTGACTTCTTGGCGAGATTTTTTTAAAATAGTCACCACATCAAATGAAGTGCAGCCCCCCACCCCAGATAACAATACTTCCATGGGACGCATTCCCTTATTCTCCCCCCCTAAATCTGGTGGGCCATCCATAACAACTTCATGACCGGCTTTTGAAGAAGCGATAAAACTTACACCCTTATTCCATTTAACCTTTAAATCCATTTAATTCAAGCCCAATAATTCAACATCAAAAATTAAATCACTATTAGGTGGAATGACCCCTCCTGCACCCCTTGATCCATATCCCAAATCAGATGGAATAATGATTGTTCTTTTGCCACCAATTTTCATACCCTGTAAACCAACGTCCCAACCTTTAATCACTTGTCCTATGCCCAATGTAAATTCTAGCGGATCATTTCGATCAAGTGAGCTGTCAAATTTCACACCTTTATTATCTTTTTTCTTTGCATCGTACAGCCAACCAGTGTAATGAACTTTAACAATAAGGCCAGGTTCAGCCTCTCTTCCATCACCGACCACATTATCAATAAGCTGTAACCCCTTGTCATAAACTTTAGCAGATTCTTGTTCCATACTTTTTTCCTTATCTCCTATTAATTCAATTGAAAAAACTGATGACGTCATGATTAAAAAAATTAAAAAATAATATTTCATATAAATCCTTGTTAGTTTTAATGTTGATATAAATAATCTAGGCTTTGTTCAATGAACTTTAAGAAGGATTGGTATTGGGGTCCATTTAATACGAATGTTACTATATATTCCTCGCCCTTGCTTGACTTCATAAAACCTGACAGAGCAAATACATTTTTAAGACGGCCTGTCTTAAGATGCGTTGCATTTGAAAAAGATTTTTCTTTAAACATTGACTTCAATGTTCCATCAATACCTGCAATTGGAAGTGTGCTAATAATTTCTGATTTCCAGTCAGATTCTACAATAAATGTTAACACTTCCTGAAATAACAGAGTGTTGGCATAACTACTTCGTGATAACCCTGCCCCATTCTCAATAAAAAATTCATTAAAATTGATTTCTTTTTTTTCAAACCAGCTTTTAAAAAAAATATCGGTATTAAACTCATCAGCTTCAAATTCTGTCTTTTGTTTCATTACAGCCAGGGCAAGATTCCTTGAAAATAAATTAAGGCTGAACTTATTCATTTGATACATCAACTGATTCAAAGGATCCGAAAAATGTTCATGAAGCAACACAAAGCTATTTAACTCATCATCAGCAAAGCTTTTCTTTTGTATTTCACCATTAAATTCAATATCTGCCTGGTTTAAGATATTTTTAATAGCAACTTTAAAATATTCATCCTGATTTAATGCATTTAGGTATAAAGATTTATTTTTACAACTCTTACTAAAAGATCCATTAAGAATGACCTGTATCAATTCATCCGTAAATGTTAAATCAGGATGAATCTTGGACTTCCAGTCCTCACAGACTTTATTTGTTATTTTTAAATTATTAATAACCTCAATTTCTTTTATGGATGGTTTACTGAATAAATACACATTATCATCCTGATTTAAAAATTGAACCTCAATCGCTCCTGCTTCAATTAATAAAGACTTAGGTTGAACGTTATAGGCTCGGTAGTTTAAATCATCAATATATTCTGGGTTAGGTTGAAATTTAAAGTATGAATCATCTAAAAAGATATTTCCTGTTATTTGGTTAATCCCTCTTGCCTTAAAACTATTAAAAATATCTTTTAAGTTCTCAATTGATAAGGTTGGATCTCCTTCCCCCTTGATAATTAAGTCACCTAAAAGTTTATTCTCTCTTATTTGATTATTAGAGAAGAATGACGTTCGAAATTTAAAATCAGGGCCTAATTCATCGAGTGCAATTGTGGCAGTGATTAACTTATTTACTGATGCGAAATTAAATGATTTATCAGCATTCTTACTCCATGATTCACCTGTTGAGATATTTTTTATAGAATAAGCAAAATCTTGAGGATTAATTTTATTTTTTATGACGAGCTCTTTAGAATAGGCTGTTGTGATAAAAAAACTAATGATTAGAAGTAAACGTATCATTTAATATCCATCTGCAGTTTTTTAAATATTTTTTCTAAAACTTTCACTACAAATTTAATATCAGACAAGGTACTTGTATAAGGGGGCATAATGTAGATACACTTACCAATGGGTCTGATTAATAATCCTTCCGCTCGAGCTAAAGATTCAAAGCTCATAGGCTCTTGATTTTCCGGTAAATCAAAACGCCAAATCATTCCAATATTAAAAAAGTTTCTAATGTTATATTTTGTTAATTTCATCATGATTTGGTTAAACAACTGAGACTTCTTATTTACTTCATCAATGTTCATTTTTTTATCAAAATAATCTAAAGTTGCAATGGCGGCCGAACACGCAAGAGGATTACCAGTAAAGCTATGAGAGTGCAAAAAGTTTTTCTCAACATCTGGATTTAAAAACTCATGATATATTTTTTTGGATACAAGAGTGGCTGCTAAAGGAAGATAACCTCCTGATAAGCCTTTTGATAGGCACATGATGTCTGGTGTAATATTAGCGTGCTGACATGCAAACATTTTCCCTGTGCGGCCAAAACCAACTGCAATCTCATCTGCAATAAAATGAATATCAAGCTTCGAACATAATGCTCTTAATTTTTTCAAATATATAGGGTGGTAATAATTCATGCCTGAGGCGCATTGAAGAATTGGTTCAATAATCAATCCTGCAATTATTTTATGATGTTTATTTAAGATTACTTCTGCTTTTTTAAAACTCTCTAGCGCAAACTCTTTTAATTGTTTTTCAGATTCATAATTTTTTAGAGACGGATTGGGAAGAATGATATTTTTATTTAACAGGGAATGATAATTCTTAGAAAAAATATCTATATCTGTAACAGACATTGCGCCTATAGTTTCCCCATGGTAACTATTCTCTAACATAGCAAACTTTGTTTTTTTTAATCCTTTATTTCTCCAAAAATGAAAACTAATTTTTAAGGCAATTTCAACTGAACTTGATCCATCGCTTGAAAAAAAACAATGATCCAGATTTGTTAAATTAACTAATTTTTTTGATAAACGAACAACAGGCTGATGAGTCATTCCTGAAAGCATCACATGTTCAATTTTATTTAGTTGACGCAACACACTTTTTTTAATGAAAGGATTATTATGGCCAAATAAATTGACCCACCATGAGCTAATCGCATCAAAATAATGATCTCCATCAACTGACTTCAACCAACTTTTGTGTCCAGATTCAATAGCGATTAAATTATGTTCATAACTTCTATTCATTTTTGAATATGGATGCCAAACATAATCGATACTATCTTGAATCAATTGCTTGTTTTTTATGCTCATAATTTATGGTGCCGGATTCATGGACGACAAGTGGATATATTCAATTTCATTAAGCAACTCTTCGGAGAGATCAATTCGATAAGCATTAATATTTTGCTTAAGCTGAGCCATAGACGTAGCACCAATAATTGTTGAAGTCATAAACCATTGCGAAAAAACAAAAGCTAGAGACATTTCTGTTAGCCCCAATTCATACTTTCGTGCCAATTGAGCGTATTTTTCCACAGCAGAATTTACACCAGGCTTATCAAAACGTTTGGCATATCCGGGAAATAATGTAACGCGGCCAATTGCCCCGGGATTATTTATGTATTTTCCAGTTAAATAACCAAACGCTAAGGGAGAATATGCTAAAAATCCGAGTTTTTCCCGATACAGAATTTCCGTTGTTCCAAATTCAATTGTCCTATTCAACAAGCTATAGCTATTTTGCAATGCACAAATTAATGGATATCCATATTCCTTGGCAATTTTAATAAACTGCATTAATCCCCATGGAAACTCATTAGATAAAGCAATCGCCTTCACTTTTCCAGAATTTACTAATTTTGAAAGTGTTTCTAATTGATTTTCAATCGAAATCCATTCAATTTGTTTACCATTTTTTATTTCATCATTAGGGTCAAATCGATATTGGCCAAACATTGGAACATTTCTTTCAGGCCAATGAAGATAGAGTAAGTCGAGATAATCTGTCTGCATTCTTTTTAACGTGCCATCAACGGCAGCGATAATATTCGACTCATCCAAAGCAATTGGACCACCCCTGATCCAATTCAAATCTCGTCGGGGACCGGCAATTTTACTGGAGAGTATAATCTTCTCCCTATTTTGAGACTTCAACCATTCACCAACTATAGTTTCAGTTTTTGTATAGGTGTCAGCTTTTGGTGGAACCGGGTACAACTCTGCAACATCAATCGAATTGATCCCGTATTCGAGGGCAAAATCAAGCTGCTCAAATGCATCCTGTTTAGAGTTTTGATCCCCAAAAGTCATTGTTCCCAGGGTAATTGGAGATAATTTAAGCTCTGTATTGTTTAATTGACGATAATCTTGTTCAGAAAACATAAAAAACCTTATAAAAAACCTTTTTTTTGAGTTTTACACTTGAAATAAAGCACAATCATCCCTATTATTAGCACTCTTGGTTGTAGAGTGCTAATTTTATAACCAAATAATAATAAGAATACACTATTAGGAGAGCTTACAAATGAAAATTCGTCCTTTACATGACCGTGTGATTGTAAAACGCGTTGAAGAAGAACGTACTACTGCATCAGGAATTGTTATTCCAGAAAGTGCTTCAGCAGAAAAACCAGACCAAGGCGTAATTGAAGCAGTTGGTAATGGAAAAATTTTAGAAGACGGCAATACCAAAGCATTAGATGTCAAAGTCGGAGATAAAGTGCTATTTGGTAAATATGCTGGACAAACCGTTAAAGTTGATGGCAAAGAGCTTCTCGTAATGCGCGAAGATGACATCATGGCAATTATTGAATAATTAATTAAGTAAATACGGAGAAAAAATAATGGCAGCAAAAGACGTAAGATTCGGCGATGATGTTCGCCAAAAGATGGTCAAAGGTGTAAATATACTCGCAAATGCAGTAAAAGTTACACTTGGTCCAAAAGGAAGAAATGTTGTTCTTGAAAGATCATTCGGTGCACCAACAATCACTAAAGATGGTGTGTCTGTAGCAAAAGAAATAGAATTAAAAGATAAATTTGAAAACATGGGCGCGCAAATGGTAAAAGAAGTTGCCTCAAAAACTTCTGATAATGCTGGAGATGGAACAACGACAGCAACTGTTTTAGCTCAAGCAATTGTTCGTGAGGGAATGAAAGCTGTTGCAGCCGGAATGAACCCAATGGATCTCAAAAGGGGCATCGACAAAGCAGTTGAAACAGGAGTGGCTGAACTACAAAAATTAAGTAAGCCTTGTAATACCAGCAAAGAAATTGCCCAGGTTGGATCTATTTCTGCAAATTCTGATGAATCAGTTGGCCAGATCATTGCTGATGCAATGGATAAGGTAGGTAAAGAAGGTGTAATTACCGTTGAAGATGGCTCAGGTTTAATTAATGAATTAGATGTCGTTGAGGGTATGCAGTTTGATCGTGGTTACTTGTCACCCTATTTCATAAATAACAATGAAAGACAAATTGCTCTTTTAGATGATCCTTATGTTCTTCTTCACGATAAAAAAATCGCAAGCATCAAAGATTTACTTCCTGCCCTTGAGCAAGTTGCAAAAACAAGTAAACCTTTATTAATTATTGCTGAAGAAATTGAAGGTGAAGCACTTGCAACTCTGGTTGTTAACAATATTCGCGGAACCATTAAAACTGTTGCAGTTAAGGCACCAGGTTTTGGTGACCGAAGAAAAGCAATGCTTGAAGATATTGCCATATTAACTGGAGGTACAGTTATTTCTGAAGAAGTTGGACTAACTTTAGAAAATATTAAACTTGAAGATCTTGGCCAAGCTAAACGTATTGAAGTTGGCAAAGAAAATACTATTATCATTGATGGTGCAGGTAAAGCAGATAGCATTAAATCTAGAATTGAAACTATCAAAACTCAAATTGCTGAATCAACAAGTGATTATGATAAAGAAAAACTTCAAGAACGAGTTGCTAAACTTGCTGGCGGTGTTGCAGTCATCAAGGTTGGAGCAACGACTGAAATCGAAATGAAAGAGAAAAAAGCACGTGTGGAAGATGCATTACATGCTACTCGAGCTGCTGTTGAGGAAGGTATCGTTCCTGGTGGTGGTGTTGCACTAATCAGAGTACAAGATGCAATAGCAAAAACAAAGGGCTTAAATGCCGAACAAGATGCGGGTATTCAAATTGTTCTTCGTGCAATTGAAGAACCACTTCGTCAAATCGTAACAAATGCTGGAGAAGAAGCTTCCGTTATTATTAATAAGGTTAAGGCTGAAAAAGGTAATAATGGCTATAACGCAGCTACTGACACCTATGGAGACATGGTCAGTATGGGTGTCTTGGATCCAACAAAAGTCACTCGCTCTGCATTGCAGAATGCAGCATCTGTTGCAGGACTGATGCTTACCACTGATTGTATGATTGCCGAACTGCCTAAGGAAGATGCACCAGCAGCACCTGATATGGGTGGTATGGGTGGTATGGGTGGTATGGGTGGTATGGGTGGTATGATGTAACCATATATCGTTCAGATATAAAAAAAGGGTCTCAAATGAGACCCTTTTTATTTTCTGGTGCATTGGGGAGGAACAATGCAAAAATTCCAGATTTAATTATATGATAACTAAAATTTAAAAAAGTTCGAATAGTCATACTAAAATTTAAAAAATTAAGGTAGCATCATGACCCATGCAATTAAACTACTTAAATGATTTAAATGAAAAACAACTTGAAGCAGTGAAGCTTCAAAATGAATCAGCCCTCATTCTTGCTGGAGCAGGAAGCGGTAAAACAAAAGTTTTAACATCAAGAATTAGTTGGTTAATACATAACCAAATTATTTCCCCCAACGGTCTTATTGCAGTAACTTTTACTAATAAAGCTGCCAATGAGATGTTATCAAGAATTTCAACCCAGCTGGGGATGAATCCACGAGGCATGTGGGTTGGAACCTTTCATGGACTTTGTAATCGTTTTTTAAGAATACACTTTAAAGATGCCGATCTTCCTCAAACCTTTCAAATACTAGACAGCAGTGACCAGCTTTCAGCTATAAAAAGGTTATGCAAAATATTACAGATTGATACAGATAAATTTAGCCCAAAAGAGATTCAATATCATATCAATGGATCAAAAGAAAATGGAATGCGAGCAAAAGATGTAAAAACTTATGACTCACACACTCAAAGAATTAATGAAATTTATCTTGAATATGAAAAACAATGTCAGAGAGAGGGGGTGGTCGATTTCGGGGAATTACTCCTTAAATCCTATGAATTGTTATTAAATAATGAAGTATTAAGAACTCATTATCAAAATCGATTTCGCCATGTGTTAGTTGATGAGTTTCAAGATACCAGTGAGCTTCAATATCGATGGCTGAAGCTTTTAACAGGAAATAATAATATTATTTTTGCTGTGGGTGATGACGATCAATCAATTTATGCATTTAGAGGAGCGAATGTCGGAAATATGAAATCTCTACAGAGAGATTTTCATATTAAAAATATTATTAAGCTTGAGCAAAATTATCGATCTAAAAACAATATCCTCAATGCTGCCAATTCTATAATTAAGAATAATGAAAATCGACTTGGTAAAAATTTGTGGACAGCTTCAGGTGATGGAGATCCTATTAGAGTTTTTCGGGCATTATCGGATGCGGATGAGGCTCAATATATTCTTGACGAAATAAAAATGTGGCACCGCAAAGGTATACGTTATCAACAAATGGCTATTTTATACAGAAGTAATGCGCAATCAAGAATATTAGAACATCATATGGTCTCAAATAATATTCCGTATCGTGTTTATGGCGGTTTGCGATTTTTTGAGCGAGCTGAGGTAAAAAATGCACTTGCTTATCTGAGATTGATTTCCAATAAACAGGATGATAATGCTTTTTTAAGAATTGTTAATTTTCCCACACGCGGTATTGGTAACAAAACCATAGAACAACTTCAAGATTCAGCAAAAATTACAAATATATCTCTCTGGGAATCAGCAGTTTCAATTTATAAAGTGCCTGTCGCTGAAAAAGGAATATCTTTTTTTGTAGATTTAATTAAGCGAATCGAAGATGAGATACAAGGCGTCAGTCTTGCTGAAGCGATTGATGTTGTAATAAATTTCAGCGGATTAAAGAATCATTATTTATCAGACAAAGATGGTCAAGATAGAGTGTCAAACCTTGAAGAATTAGTTTCAGCAGCAATTACATTTTCAGAAAATTTTGATGATGTGGATAAAAATCTTGAATTAATTGAATTCTTAAATTATACCTCTCTTGAGAGCGGAGAGTTACAAGCAAAAGCGAATCAAGATGCTCTTCAGTTAATGACTATTCATTCAGCAAAAGGACTAGAGTTTGAAATTGTTTTTATTACAGGCTTGGAAGAAGGATTGTGTCCTCATGAACAAAGCTTAATCGAAGCTGATGGCTTGGAAGAAGAAAGAAGATTAATGTATGTTGCTGTCACTCGAGCCAGAGAAAACCTATATCTAACCTACGCACAATCAAGACTTATGTATGGCCAAACTCACTATAATTTATCGTCACGATTTTTAGATGAAATACCTGAAAATCTTATCAAAAAAATTAATATCGCCATTGAATCCAAACCGCAGCTTCATCAACAGTCTATTGGTTTTACAAAAAATGAACCTAATTCAAACTTTCCATTTACTATTGGCTCGCAGGTTGTGCACAAAAAGTTTGGGCAAGGCACTGTCATTTCATATGAAGGCTCAATTAATGACTTGAGGATACAGGTACAATTTGAAATTGCTGGCACAAAATGGCTTGCTTTAGAATTTGCTAAATTAGATAAACTATAATTTAAAAATTTCTTTGTAGCCAAGATACTGAAAAATAAATAAAGCTGCTACGTAGATCGAAGTTAAACTAAAAATAATTATTGTTGATATGGCCATGAAGATATTTTGTGAAAAATTAAATATCATTAAAATACTTTGAGTTGCATATATCGAACCGGCAAAAATAATAACTAAGCATAGCCATGTCATTATTAAGGGTATCAAGTATATTAATATTGCTGCAACACTTGATTTAAGGGACTTCAGAACCTCTTGATTTTGAAAGACGATTATCATTGGTGAAAACCAAGTTGCTGCAAATAAAGGGAGCATGAGTAAAAATAACTTTACTAAAAGCTTTATAAATACAGATAATTCAACCGCGTTATCTGCTAAATTTGTTTGTTCAACGATTCCTTGCATCTGTGGTGAGAGAATTGATGAAATTACCAATGCATAAAAAAAAGTAACTAATCCCACTCTAACTAACTGAGGTAATTTTTTCTTAATTTTTGGATCAAGAGATAAAAACTTGATTTTTTTATTCTGTGATGCGTGATAAAAAATAACAATTTGAACTACTGCAATTGGCCATAAAATAATTACAATTGGTGATAAAAATTGAATAAAAGGCAGTGATGGTAAAACTAAAAAAATAAATAAATATGTATATCCAATTATTAAAGAGTTGTTTTTAGTACATCTAAGAATATCAAATATCTGACTTATCCATGATTTTGTTAAATTAAAATAATTCATTATTTACCTAATCTCCTGAAGCTTAAAATTTCTTGAAAAAATAAGGGGTCTTTAGGTTGATTTAATTCGGCTTGTTTTTTAGAGAGTTGATCCTGATATCTTGATAATAAAAATCTCATTGCAGCAAGTCTTAGATAACCTCCAAGTGCATCGTATTCTGTTTGCTCTAAGGATCTATTTTTATCATATGCCTCAAGAAAAATTTCTTGTCTTGTTTGATTAATAGACCCATCATCATTTGTACACCAATCGTTTATCACAATTGCAATATCGTAAATAAAATGATCTGTACATGCATAATAGAAGTCTATAATTCCACCAATTGTGTCATCTTCAAACAAAACATTATCCCTAAAAAGATCAGCATGGATAATACCTTTTGGAAGATCACTGGGTAAATCTTGCAAATAAATAAGTTCCTCACTTATCAAATTTTTAACTGAATCATTAAGGCAATCAGATATTGATTGATATGTTTTTTTCATCCAAGATAAATTTCGATTATTCTCTTTATGTCCATTAAAACTTTTTGAGAGCTCATGCATTTTTGCCAGCGCTAATCCTAAAGCCCTCAGTTTATTTTCATTAATTTCCTCATGAACTTTGCCTGATATTTTTGTGAGTAATGCAGCAGGTTTTTTTCTTAACGTGTGGACTATGATTCCTTTTTTGTCTTGAATCGGATTGGGACAAGAAAATCCATGCTGTGATAAATGATGCATGAATTCAAAGTAAAAATTTAATTCACTTGCAATTAATTCTTCAAAAATGGTTAGTACTACTTCTTGATGATCAGTTTGAATAAAAAAATTACTATTGGTGACGCCTCCTGAGATTCCTTTAAAAGATATCAAGCTCCCAATGTTATAGTTTTTAACAAAATCTTCTACATCATTTGAGTTGAGAGAGGTATAAACCGCCATGAACTAATTAAAATTCACCAATTACCCACATTGGTATTGATACAGCCGAACCCTCCATATCTTTTCTCACCCAATCGCCATTTTGATCATATTTTATTAAATAGTAGGAAGGCATATTTTTTGGGGTTACTTTAATCATATAAAGATTACCGTTTAAACGATACTCCTCAATAAATTCATCTTTTTCCTCCCGAATAGTTATTTCAGGCTGATCAAGAGATGCGTCGTATTCATAATCAGTAGGAGGAGGAGAAATATCTTCCGTATTTTCTGAGAATCCAAGATTAAAGAAAAAAAGTATGGATAGAGTGAATATATATTTATACATAGATAATTTAAATTAATGTTTATTTAAATATTATAAATGAATATTTAGGTTATTGGTTTCAAAAGAAAGATCATTATTAATATCGTAATAACATGAGAAGATGTAATCAACAATCTCATCAGGGTCATCGCATATTTTAAAAATCTGAAGATCTTCCGAGTGCGCAAAATTTTCTTTAATAATCTGGTTTTGTAACCAGTCCACCAGGCCTTGCCAAAAAAATTTACCCACAAGCACAACAGGTACTTTTTTTGATTTTTTGGTTTGTATTAGTGTTAAAACCTCGCTTAATTCATCCAATGTTCCAAAGCCCCCTGGAGTTACTACATAAGCAAAAGCATATTTCACAAACATAACTTTGCGCATAAAAAAATATTTAAAATTTATGCTGATATCTTGATATAAATTAGGACTTTGTTCCTGAGGTAATAAAATATTTAATCCAATACTTTTGGACTTACCATTGAATGCTCCCTTACTCGCTGCCTCCATAAGCCCTGGCCCACCGCCTGTAATGATATTAAAACCAGATTCTGATAACTTGTAAGCTATTTGTTCAGTTAAAATGTAATTTTTATCATTTGGCCTTGATCGAGCACTACCGAAAAAAGAAATAGCAGGTGTTATTTTATCTAACGACTGGGTAGCGCTTACGTATTCAGATACAATCTCGAAAGCATGCCATGATTCATTGTCCAACTGGGTTTGCATAAGTAGGTCATGAAGATTAACACTAGGATTTTTTTTAGTTTCAGCCATAATAAACTCATATGAAAAAAATATTACTCATTGATGGGTCATCATATTTATATAGAGCATATCATGCACTTCCAGATTTAAGAAATCAAAATAACGAGCCTTCTGGGGTTATTTACGGTGTCTTAAATATGCTTAAAAAAACCATTGAAGAATTTTCTTCGGATTATATTGTTTGTGTTTTTGATGCGAAAGGTAAAACCTTTCGAAATGAAATCTATTCTGAATACAAAGCTAATCGACCAAAAATGCCCGATGATCTTTCTTTACAAATTGATCCCCTTAAACAAGCCATAAATGCATTTGGTATCCCAATGTTATCGATAGAGGGCGTTGAAGCTGATGATGTTATTGGAACCTTAGCAACAAAAGCTGATGAGCAAAATATGCAAGTTATTATCTCTACCGGAGATAAAGATCTGGCTCAATTAGTCAATGAAAAAATCACCTTGATTAACACCATGACTAATGAAAAGTTGGATATTAATGGAGTTATTAATAAATTTGGAATTCCGCCTGGGAAAATTATTGATTACCTAACTTTAATAGGAGATAAATCAGACAACGTTCCCGGTGTGGATAAAGTGGGTCCAAAAACAGCTTTAAAATGGCTTGATGAATTCGGAAGCCTTGATGGCATTATGCAAAATCATGAAAAAATAACAGGTGCTGTTGGAACAAATCTTAAAGACTCTCTCAATTGGTTAGCGACTGGAAAAAAGTTAATCACGATAAAGAAAGATGTTGATATCAATCTAGATTTAGAGGAATTTTTACCCAAAAATCAAAATAAAGAGGAGCTTAGAAAGATATATCAAAGGTATAACTTTAATAGTTGGCTCAAAAAAGAATTTCAACCAAACTCCGCTGGTGATCTCCCTAAAATTCAAGAATCTATTACTGAATTTATAGCTACAAAAAATTACAGCATTGTTAATACCCCAGATGAGCTTGAATTATGGATACAAAAAATCCTGAAAAAGGGTCAATGCGTTATTGATACAGAGACAGATTCCCTTGATTTCATGATTGCAAGATTAGTTGGAATCTCACTGGCCACGGATGCTGGTGAGGCATGCTATATCCCACTTCAGCATCAAGATCTCAGCATAAATCAACTGCCTTTTGAAGACACTTTAGAGAAAATTAAGACAATTACACAAAACCAGACCATTAAGAAAATTGGTCAAAACATTAAATATGATATGCATGTTTTGAAAAACTATGGTTTAAATTTTTTTGGTGAAATTGAAGATACAATGTTAATGAGTTATGTGCTTGATAGCACTGAATCCCACGGGATGGATAAATTATCAAGTAAACATCTCAACCATGAATGTATAAGTTTTGAGTCAATTGTTGGAAAAGGTGTAAACCAATTAACTTTTGACCAAATCAATATTAGTGATGCTTTTATGTATGCAGCAGAAGACGCTGATGTCACCTTGCAACTTTACAATTTATTTCATAAGAAAATTTTAAACGATGATAAAGCGAAATATATCTACTACCAAATCGAAATACCATCTCTTAAAACTTTATTTGAAATTGAACGAAATGGCGTATTAATATCTGAAAAAATACTGCAAAATCAAAGTCAAGAAATAGGCTTAAAAATCATTGATTTAGAAAGCCAAGCTTTTAAAATTGCAGGCCAACCATTCAACCTCTCATCGCCAAAACAACTTAGAGAAATTTTATTTGATAAAATTGGGATTACCTCCACTCGAAAAACACCAACGGGAATTCCATCAACGAGTGAAGATGTTCTTGAGGAACTGTCAAATATTCACCCTTTACCAAAAGTAATTTTAGAGCATCGAAGTTTAAGTAAACTAAAAAATACTTACACTGACAAGTTACCTAAAATGGTGAATTCAACCTCAGGCCGTATTCATACCAATTATAATCAAGCTGTAGCTATCACTGGACGACTTGCCAGTTCTGAGCCTAATTTACAAAATATTCCAATCAAAACAGAGGAAGGGAGAAAGGTTAGAAAAGCATTTATTGCAAAACAAGATGCCTTAATTCTTTCTTGTGATTATTCACAAATTGAACTCAGAATAATGGCTCACTTATCACAGGATGTTGGATTAATAGAATCTTTTCAACATAATGAAGACATTCATACGGCAACAGCATCCAAAATTTTTAATATAAGTCCTGCAGATATTTCATCAGAACAAAGGCGATTTGCAAAAGTTATTAATTTTGGACTGATATATGGTATGAGCGCTTTTGGTCTTGCTCAGACTCTTAATATTGATCGTAATTCCTCAAAAAACTTTATTGAACAATATTTTGAAAAATATCCAGGTGTTAAAAACTACATGGATATAAGTAAAATAAAAGCAAAAGATCAAGGATATGTTGAAACAATTTTTGGAAGAAAACTTTGGGTACCAGAAATTAATAGCTCTAACGCGATGAGAAGGGCAGCGGCTGAAAGAGCATCAATTAATGCCCCCATGCAGGGCACTGCTGCAGATTTAATTAAAATGGCTATGAACCAAGTACAAAATTGGCTGGCTAATAAAAAACTTAAATCAATGATTATTATGCAAGTTCATGATGAGTTAGTTCTGGAAGTGCCCAAAGAAGAACTTGATATTATTAAAAAAGAAGTTCCGAGCATTATGAGTAAAGTTGCCTCACTTGATGTTCCTTTAATTGCTGATATTGGTTCAGGGATAAATTGGGACGAGGCACATTAATGCAAAAAAATAAGATTCAAGCAATTATAATTGGTGATGAGATTCTGTCGGGAAAAAGAGAAGATAAGCATTTCAAAAAAATACTTGAGTTATGTAAATGCTATCATTATGAACTTAATCAGGTTATTTATGTTTCAGACGAACCAGAAGAAATCTCAAAGGCTATCGCAAATTATACAAATAAAACATTATTCTGCTTTGGTGGAATTGGCGCCACACCCGATGATCATACGAGACAAAGCGCCGCAATAGCTTATCAAAAAAAACTAGTGGTTCATCCAGAAGCATTATCTTTAATTGAAAATAAATTTGGTAAGGAAGCTTATCCAAAAAGAGTATTAATGTCCTATTTTCCTGAAGGAGCTGAAATAATTCCTAACCCAATAAATCAGATTCCAGGTTTTTATGTTGGTATTCATTTCTTCATGCCCGGATTTCCAGAAATGGCATGGCCGATGATGGAATGGATTTTCAATCATAAACTCCCCAAAATCAAATCAAATTTAGATGATCAATCAATTGTTATAAAAAATATTGCTGAAAGCCTTTTGATTGATCTAATGAACGATATCGAATCTCAATTTCCTCTTGTGAAGATGTACAGTCTGCCTAAAATTACTCCTCACCGCCAAGTTGAGTTTGGTGTAAAAGGAGACAAGATACAAGTTCAAAAATCTATGAGCATAATCAAAAAATATATAAAAGAACTTGGGTATGACTTTTAAAACCAGTCAATTGCCTATAAAATAGGCAATCTATTTTATTGACTCATTTAGATAATGCAAATCGGTCCACATAAACTTAAAAACAATATTGTTGTTGCCCCAATGGCAGGTGTAACTGATCGACCTTTCCGTCAGTTATGTAAAAAATATGGCGCAGGCATGGCTGTAAGTGAAATGGTTACATCCAACTCTTTACTATACGGAAGCTCAAAAACTATTCGCAGAGCGAATCATGAGGGAGAAGTTGACCCAATATCTGTACAAATTGCAGGAGCAGATCCAAAAATGATGGCTGAAGCTGCTAAGTATAATGCAGATAAAGGGGCTCAAATTATAGATATTAATATGGGTTGTCCAGCAAAGAAAATCTGTAATGTTATGGCTGGATCGGCACTACTTCAGCATGAAGATCTTGTTAAAAAGATTTTAGAATCCGTCGTAAAAGCCTCACCTGTTCCAGTGACCCTTAAAATCAGAACCGGATGGGATAAACAACATAAAAATGCAATAAATATTGCCAAAATTGCTGAAAGCTCAGGTATTCAAGCGCTCGCTATTCATGGAAGAACTAGAGCATGTCACTATACTGGAGAGGCTGAGTATGAAACGATAGCGGCTGTAAAAAATGAAATTAACATACCCGTTATTGCTAATGGAGACATTACCACCCCAGAAAAAGCTCTTGAGGTGTTGAAACAAACCTCTGCAGACGGCATAATGATTGGACGTGCAGCCCAAGGAAGACCCTGGATTTTTAGAGAAATTGATCATTTCATTAAAACTGGGAATCATTTAATGCCTCCCACCATAGATGAAGTAGAAAAAACGACTCTTGAACATGTCATTGATTTATATGACTTTTATGGAGAAGAGTCTGGCTTGAGAGTGGCCAGGAAGCACATATCCTGGTACACAAAAGGTTTTAAAAACTCAGCAATGTTTCGTTCAAAAATGAATACAATTGATAACACATCCGAACAGATTAATTATATTAAGGAATTTTTCCAAAGCCTTAAAGAAGACTCCCTTTTTGTCAATAATAATGAAAGTTTTTCATTTGCCTAAAAATGAAACAAGACCTACCTGACATAATAGAAAATCTTCTTGAAAACTACTTTCAAGATCTTGAAGGCGAAAAACCAAATGCGGTGTATGAAATGGTTTTAAGGTCTGTAGAGAAACCCTTATTAATTTATATAATGAATTATGCGCAAGGTAATCAAACAAAAGCCGCAGAAATTTTAGGCTTAAACAGGAATACTTTGAGAAAAAAGCTCGAACTCTATAATTTAAATTTTTAGTACTATTTTTTATGGCAAAAGTTAAAACAGCACTTATCAGTGTTTCTGATAAAACAGGACTTGTGGAGTTAGGCCAAAGATTATCAGCCTTGGGTATAAAAATTTTATCTACAGGTGGCAGTGCACAAGTCTTAAGAGACAGTAAAATTAATGTTACTGAAGTATCTGAACATACTGGATTCCCAGAGATTCTGGATGGGAGAGTCAAAACTTTAAATCCAATTATTCATGGTGGTATTTTAGCTCGAAGGGATCTTGAGGATCATATTGAGACTTTAAAAGAACATGCTATTGAACCAATCGATCTAGTAGTTATAAATTTATATCCTTTCATCAAAACTATAGAAAATCCTAACTCAACATTTGAAGAGGCTATCGAAAATATTGATATCGGAGGCCCAGCAATGATCAGGTCCTCTGCAAAAAATCATAATGATGTTGCTATATTGACCGATCCAAAAGATTACGATTTGATCATTTCAGAATTAGAATCTAATAATGGGGAGCTATCTCAAGAATTAAAAAAAGAATTAGCAAAAAAAGCATTTCATCATACTTCAAATTATGATCAAGCAATATTTAATTACCTATCTGAGAAGACACTCAGCAAAAATCTTTTTCCTGAAATTATGACTATAAATTTAGAAAAAAAAATGGATATGAGGTATGGCGAAAATCCCCATCAAAGTGCAGCATTTTATACTCAAAAAACTGATTATAAAGGTGCATTATCAAACTTTACCCAAATTCAAGGAAAAGAACTTTCTTTTAATAACCTTAATGATGCTGAAACTGCATGGGAATGTGTAAAAAATCTTGAAAATATCTCCTGTGTAATTGTCAAACATGCAAATCCATGTGGTGTTGCTTCTGCAAACTCAGCAAAAGAGTCGTATCAAAAAGCTTTTCAAACTGATCCAACATCTTCATTTGGGGGAATTATTGCTTTTAATACCATAATTGATCAAGAAACAGCCCTTGAAATTGAAAAGCAATTTGCAGAACTCATTATCGCCCCAGATTTTTCTGATGAGGCACTTAAAATTTTTAAAGCTAAAAAGAATTTAAGACTGTTAAAGATACCTAATGAAAAAGGAAATGATAATTTTGATATAAAAAAAATTGGCGGAGGTATGCTTATTCAGACTCCAGATCGCATTGATTTCAATATACAAGATTGTTTAATAGTCAGTAAACTTAAACCTAATAATACTCAGCTTTTAGACATGACCTTTGCATGGCATATTGCCAAATATGTAAAATCAAATGCTATCATTTTTTGTAAAGATCAATGTACTCTAGGTGTTGGAGCTGGTCAAATGAGCCGAGTAGATAGTACAAGAATCGCGGCCATTAAGGCTGAAAATGCTAACCTTAATTTATCTGATAGTGTCGTAGCTTCAGATGCTTTTTTTCCATTTAGAGATGGTATTGATGTATTAGCAAGTTATGGAGCAAAATGTGTCATTCAACCTGGAGGTAGTATTAGGGATGATGAAGTTATTGATGCAGCAAATGAGCATAATTTAATTATGCTATTCACCAATACAAGACATTTTAAACATTAAATAATTATGAAAACATTAATAATTGGAAGTGGCGGAAGAGAACATGCGCTTGCATGGAAAATTTCTCAAAGCGAACATGTTAAGGAAGTTTTTATCGCACCTGGTAATGGTGGCAGTGATTCTGAACCAAAAATTAAAAATATTAATATTACCGATCACCAACAATTAATTGATTTTGCAGTCGAAAATAAAATCGATCTTACAGTTGTAGGTCCTGAGCAACCTCTTTCAGAGGGTATTGTTGATAAATTTGAGGAAAGACATCTTAGAATTTTTGGCCCATCAAAACAGGCTGCTAAGCTAGAGTCGTCAAAAAAATATGCCAAAGAATTTATGATTAGACATCAAATACCAACAGCTTTTTATAAATCCTTTAATGACGCTAAATTAGCACATTCCTATATAGATGACCAAAAAATGCCAATTGTGATTAAAGCAGATGGACTCGCTGCAGGAAAGGGAGTGATCATCGCGCTTACAAAAGAAGATGCTCACACAGCGATTAATTTCATGCTTGAAGAGAATCAATTTGGGAATGCAGGTTCTGAAATTGTAATAGAGGAGTTTTTGGATGGCGAAGAGGCTAGCTTTATTGTCATGTGCGATGGGGAAAATATTTTTCCAATGGCCTCAAGCCAAGACCACAAAAGACTTTTAGATAACGACCAAGGTCCAAATACTGGGGGAATGGGAGCTTACTCTCCAGCACCCATTGTAACTCCAGAGATTCATGATCAAATTATGAAAACTGTTATAGAGCCGTCAATTCAAGGATTAAAAAAAGATGGAATAATATTCAAAGGTTTTTTATATGCCGGCTTAATGATTAAAGATGACAACATAAAAGTTTTAGAATTTAATTGTCGTATGGGTGACCCTGAAACACAGCCCATACTTTTTAGAATGAAAAATGATCTTTTTGAGTTAATTTATGATGCTTGTGATCATAAACTTAGCAAACATCAACCCCTTTGGGATGACGACTTTGCTCTTACTGTGGTGATGGCTGCAAAAAATTATCCCAACTCTCCAGAAAAAGGAAAAGAAGTAATAAATTCTAACTATAAAAGTCTCACACAATATGTTTTTCATGCTGGAACAAAAAAAGAAAATGAAAAAATTTTAACAAATGGGGGAAGAGTTTTAGGCTTAACAGGAAAAGGTAAAAATCTCCAGCTTGCATTCAATGAAGCTTATAAAATGACCGATCTTATATCGTTTGATGGATGTCAGTTTAGAAGAGACATTGGTAAGAAGGCATTAAATTAATTTGCAAAGACCGAGATTAAATAGAAAACTACTAATTGGTAAAATATTAATACACCCAACAGAATCTTGCTTTGGGATTGGTTGCCATCCAAAAAAAATAAAAAGTCTCAAAAAAATACTTCTCTTGAAACAAAGGGCAAAAAATAAATCTTTTCTTTTAATTTCAGATGATGCACAAAAATTTAAGCAATACATTAATAATGATTATTATAAATCTAATTCCTTTAAAAATTGGAAGCCACATACCTCTCTCCTTTTTAAAAAAAAATTCATACCAAAAAATTTCTTACTTGCTCCGAAACAAATGAAAATTGGTTGCAGAATACCAGATCATAAAAAAATTAAATCTATTCTTAAAAATTTTATGTTTCCTATCACATCCACTAGTGCTAATTTGTCAGGGAAAAAAAATTTGAAAATGTGGAGAGATTGTTGCCGTTTATTTCATAGTAACTCTTGTATTATTATAAAAGATCAGATTGGTAATTACTCTAAACCTTCACAAATTATTGATTTTGATACTAATAAAGTTATAAGGAAATAACTTGGTAAATAAAGACTTGGTAAATAGTAGATTTCAATCACTGCAAAATAGAATTATTGAAACTATTGAAATGGTAGAGACAAAAACTTTTCTTCACGACTCATGGCAACGTCCAGAAGGTGGTGGAGGCAATACTTGTATTCTTGAAAATGGAAGAATATTTGAACGTGCTGGTATTGGTTTTTCTCATGTATATGGATCACAACTTCCAAAATCAGCAACCGATGCTCACCCAGAAATAGAGAATCGTAAGTGGGAGGCAATGGGTGTTTCTCTTGTATTTCATCCTCACAATCCGTTTATTCCAACAGTTCATATGAATGTGCGATTTTTTGTTGCGACTCAAGATAATGCAGATGATGTATGGTGGTTTGGAGGTGGTATGGATTTAACCCCTTATTATCCATTTGAAGAAGATGTCATTCATTTCCATCAAACACTTAAAGATGGGCTTGATCAATTTGATGAAAAGCTATACCCCGATTATAAAAAACAATGTGATGAATATTTTTACTTAAAGCATCGTAATGAACCTAGAGGTATTGGTGGAATATTTTTTGATGACCTGAATAAATTTGGGTTTATCAAAACCTCTAATTTAGTTTTTAGTATTGGAGACCTCTTTTTAAATGCATACATGCCAATTGTTCAAAAAAGAAAAAATAATGAGTACACAGATGAACAAAAAAAATTCCAACTATATAGACGAGGTCGCTACGTCGAGTTTAATTTATTACAAGACCGTGGGACTTTATTTGGAATTCAATCAAAAGGTCGTACAGAATCCATCTTGATGTCTATGCCGCCTATGGTAAATTGGTCATATGATTGGACTCCAAAAAAAGGTAGTGCGGAAGAAGAGTTATATACAAAATTCCTTATTAACAAAGACTGGCTATCATAAGTCATATGCTAAATAATTTATTTAGAAAAAAAAGGATCTATCATAATGAAAACACAAAACTTAAAAGGTGTTTAACAGTAACTGATCTCACCCTTCTTGGCATTGGCTGTATTATTGGAACTGGTATATTTGTCTTAACTGGGATTGCAGCTGCAAATCAGGCTGGGCCAGCAGTTGTTCTTTCTTTTGTTATTTCGGGTCTAGCTTGTACATTTGCTGCTTTGTCCTATGCTGAACTTGCATCTTCTGTTGGGGGATGTGGTAGCGCCTACGGTTATGCATATGTTACTTTCGGTGAATTAATCGCTTGGCTGATTGGCTGGATTCTTATTCTTGAGTATGGAATGTCAATTGCAGCTGTAGCCAATGGCTGGTCTGGTTATTTCAACAATGCTTTAAGTTCTATAGGTATTTCAATCCCCTACTCATTAACTCATGGTCCTTATCAAGATGGGATTATAAATCTACCTGCATCTTTAATAATAATTTCTATTATGATTCTGCTGATTGTAGGTGTAAAAGAAAGTGTAAAGTTTAATGCCTTGATGGTACTAGTAAAATTAATAGCAATTTTTACATTTATTCTAGTTGCTATCTTTAATGTCGAAGTGAGCAATTGGCAGCCTTTTATGCCTTATGGATGGTTCGATAAATTGGAAGATGGTCGTACGGTTGGAATTTTAGCTGGAGCCTCAATTGTCTTTTTTGCCTATGTCGGCTTTGATGCCGTATCAACTGCAGGTGATGAAGCTGTTAATCCACAAAAAGACTTACCCAGAGGAATAATTTATTCTTTGATTTTCTGCACACTCATTTATATTCTCGTTTCCGCATTATTAACCGGAGTTGTAAATTATAAAGAACTGGGAACTTCATCACCTGTTGCCTTCGCATTAACCAAAATTGGTTTTAAAAGTGCATCAGCTTTGGTAGCAACAGGGGTAATTTCTGGTTTAACAACAGTCATACTTGTTTTATTTTATGCATTAACAAGAATTCTCTTAGCTATTAGCCAAGATCAACTCTTGCCAGAAAAACTTTCTGTGATCAATAAAAAAACGCAAACACCTGTAAGAATAATATTAATAACTGGAATAATCATTTCAGTCGTTGCGGGATTAATTCCTCTCGGTAATTTAGCAGAAATTGTAAATATCGGTACTTTAACTGCTTTTATTTTTGTATGTTTTGGAGTTTTAAAAATCAGAAAATCAAAGTTAAATTTTTCAAAAAAAATATTTAAAAATAAATTTCATCCACTGATTCCTTGTTTAGGTATTTTTTCCTGTACAGCTTTGGTATTTTTTCTACCCACTGATACATGGTTAAAATTTATTATTTGGAATGCTTTAGGTCTATTTATATATTTTATCTATGGTTATAAAAATAGCAGATTAAATCGATAAAATCCAAGTAACTATTTTATCAAGATCTTCATTTTTAATCTTAGGATGTCCAGGCATAGGAATATTTCCCCAATTACCCGTGCCGCCATTTTTTATTTTTTTAATCAACATAGTTTTAGCTGTTTTATCATTTTTATATTTTTTTGCAACATCTTGATAAGAAGGACCTAAAACTTTTGTTTTTACAGAATGGCAAGCAAGGCAGCCATTATCTTGAGCTAACTGCTTACCCATATCATCAGACAATGCAAAATGCGTAATAAAAATAAATAAAAATAAAAATACTTTCATACTTGTTAGTCCAATGCATGTATTTTTAGTTCAAAGAGGATTAATTAAAGAAGTATTAGTATTCCTGAACAGCTATTTCAGTTCCAATTGTGTGAGATTTTCCTGGATAAATAACAACATTATTTTCTAATGCATTTACAGTTTCAACACAAATCATTCTACGCCACTCATCTTTTTTTCCCATATCAGCCATCTTTTCTGCTTTTTCTTTTCCAGGTGACCAAATAACTGTTGAGTTACTATTAGATTTCTTTACAGTGATGACACGATTAAAAATTTCATCTTCAATATAACAATCGTTGCTGTTATTTATATAAACTTTATCGAACTCTCCCTCACCAATAATAATCTCTTCGCCTTCAATTCCTTTTTTAAATGATCCCACCTTGTCAGAAAAAACAGCACTCTCAAGACCTTTGATTTTTATATTTCGTAAATCAGAAATATAAAAATATGTATGAAATCCTTCCGAAATAATGAAAGGGAAACTTGATTGATTAGTTGTGGTGAGGCTGCAACTTAAAGATTCTCCAATGATAAGAATTAACTCTAATGTAAATTCATAAGATAATTGCTTTTTAACATCCTGAGTTGGTTTCATCCTTAGATGCAGTTTTGTAGCCCCATTTTTTAAATCTTCAGACTTAATCAGCTCCCAAGGAATTACCCGAGCAAAACCATGGACACAATAACTATTATCTGTAGGGTGTTGTCCAAACCATGGCCACACAATTGGAACTCCTCCCCTGATTGATCTTCCCTTTTCAAATCTGGCATTAGAGGATAGCCAAAGCACATCCTCAGATGAGCTTTTAGGTCTCCACCATGAAACATGTGCGCCCTGAAGAGAAATTGTTGCTTCTGCTAATGGATTATCTATCTTTATATAATCCAAATTATTATTATTTTCGATTTTTAGATACTTAGAATTCATTTATTTAATTTGTTCAAGATTTCTTACCGCACCTTGTGAAGCACTTGTAGTCATCAAGGCATAAGCTTGAAGAGCTTTAGAAACTTTTCTATCCCTAGGCTTGGGTTTCCATGCATGAGCCCCTAGTGATTCCATTTCTTTTCTTCGCTTTAGTAATTCCTCATCAGATAGAGACACATTGATAGTCCTGTTGGGAATATCAATGATAATTTCATCACCTTCTTGAACCAACCCAATATTTCCACCCTCTGCAGCTTCTGGTGATACATGACCTATGCTCAAACCAGATGTACCTCCTGAAAACCTTCCATCCGTAAGTAAAGCGCATTCCTTTCCTAAGCCTTTAGACTTTAAGTAGGATGTTGGATACAGCATCTCTTGCATTCCTGGACCACCTTTTGGTCCCTCATAGGTGATAAGTACAATGTCGCCAGGTTTTATTTCATCACCTAAAATTGCATTTATTGAAGCTTCTTGCGACTCAAATAATCTTACCTTTCCTTTAAATTTTAATATCTCTTCATCTACCCCCGCAGTTTTAACAATACATCCTTCAAGAGCAATATTGCCATATAAAACTGCTAAGCCACCATCAGCTGAATACGCATTTTTAATATTACGGATACATCCATTTTCACGATCATTATCTAATGTTGGCCATAATTTATTTTGTGAAAATGCTTCTGTTGTTCGAACACCTCCAGGAGCCGCCTTAAAAAAGGTCTTAACACTCTCATCTTTGGTTGAAGTAATATCATATTTAGAGATAGCATCTTCTAAAGTTTCTGAATGCACAGTTGAAACATTTTTATTAAGTAAATTGCCTCGGTTAAGCTCTGCTAATATTCCAAAAACTCCACCTGCTCTATGAACATCCTCCATATGATATTTTTGGCTCGCAGGAGCAACTTTTGCTATGCATGGGGTATTCCTTGAAATTTGATCAATGTCTTTCATAGTAAAATCAACCTCAGCCTCTTTTGCAGCTGCAAGCAAATGGAGAACGGTATTGGTCGATCCACCCATTGCCACATCTAACTTCATGGCATTCTCAAAAGCTTCTTTTGTTGCAATTGATCTTGGTAATACCTTACTCTGATTTTCTTCATAATATTTTTTTGTAATTTCAACAATTTGCTGACCTGCATCAAGAAATAATTTCTTTCGAGCTTCATGCGTCGCTAGCGTTGATCCGTTTCCTGGAAGACTTAAACCAAGAGCTTCTGTTAAGCAATTCATTGAATTTGCAGTAAACATTCCAGAACATGATCCACATGTTGGACATGAAGATTTTTCAAGATCATCAAGTTGACTATCAGATATCTTGATATCGCCTGAAGCAATCATAGGGCTGACAAGATCAACTTTTACTTCTTGACCACCCCAAATGACCTTACCAGCCTCCATAGGTCCTCCAGAGACGAATATAGTAGGGATATTCACCCGCATTGCTGCCATCAACATACCCGGAGTAATTTTGTCACAATTTGATATACATACCATGGCATCTGCGCAATGCGCGTTTACCATATACTCTACTGAATCTGCAATCAAATCTCTACTTGGTAAACTATATAACATTCCATCATGGCCCATCGCAATCCCATCATCAACAGCAATGGTATTAAACTCCTTGGCTACGCCGCCATGTTTTTCAATTTGAGTTGCAACAAGCTGTCCTAGATCTTTTAAATGAACATGTCCTGGAACAAACTGAGTAAAAGAATTAACGACTGCAATAATCGGTTTCTCAAAATCACCATCTTTCATTCCAGTAGCTCTCCATAAAGCACGAGCTCCAGCTTGATTTCTTCCATGCGTGGTTGTATGTGATCTATATTTTGGCATTAAGCTTCCTCAAAAAGACATTATAATATGTTTGATGTTTAACTTCCCAGAAATTAATCCAATTGCACTTGACTTTGGAATCCTCCAAATTCATTGGTATGGATTAATGTATTTTTTTGGATTTATTATTTTTATCCAACTCGGAAAATATAAAATCAAAATCTCCTCCGATACAAATATTAACGGGAAAACCCTTGATGATCTTTTTTTCTATGGCGCACTTGGCGTCATAATCGGTGGAAGAATAGGTTACACCTTATTTTATCAACCCCAGTATTATTTTACAAATTTACTGGAGATTTTTGCCATTTGGAAAGGCGGCATGTCCTTTCATGGTGGATTAATTGGAGTTTTATTATCTGTTTTATTTATAGCTAGAAAATATAAGATTAAATGGTTAGAAGTTACAGATTTTATTGCCCCACTTGTCCCCTTAGGACTTGGTTTGGGTCGTGTCGGAAATTTTATCAATCAAGAATTATGGGGCAGACCAACTCACCTTCCCTGGGGCATGGTTTTCCCAAAAGTTGACAATATTAGTCGGCATCCTTCTCAGCTTTATCAATTTTTATTTGAAGGTATTATTTTATTTATAATATTGTGGGTGTATTCAAGATATCCAAGAAAAATTGGTCAAACATCTGGACTATTTTTAATTGGGTACAGCTTATCAAGAATTTTTGTCGAGTTTTTTAGGGAGCCAGATCAGCATTTAGGATTATTTTTAGAATATATTACAATGGGACAAATTTTGTCTTTACCTATGCTTTTTGTAGGTATTTTTCTTATGAGTTCTAACAACAACGATTAATCTTATTCCACTTCTTATTAAGTTGTTTTAAATAAAATTCTTTTTGAGTCATGTGAGTACATTTTTTATTATTCATAATATATTTCTGGTAATTATTTTCACCTGACAATTCTTTCAAAAAAAACCAAATTTTTTTAAATATTTTTTCCATACACTTTGACCTGAAATAATAATTTAACGACGTCCATAACTACAATCCATAAAATTAATACCAATATTGAGATAATGACAACATTTAAATGAAGATTAAAGGCAATTTTTTGCATCACATCAATATCAATGAGTGAGGTTGAATTACTAATCTGATCTTGTATCTTTCTAGCAGCTGCGAGGAAACCTACCCTGCTGTCATCGCTAAATATTTTTTCATACGCAGCCACAGTAGTTATAATCAAAAGCCAACATAAAGGAATAGCTGAAACCATCGCATAAAGTTTATTTCGATATTTTATTAGCATAGCTGTCACTACACATAGAGCTATTGCTGCTAGCATTTGATTGGCAATACCAAATAAAGGCCATAAAATATTCACGCCCCCATTAGGGTCAATAACGCCTATGTATAAAAAGTATCCCCAACAAAAAACAACGGCTGAGCTTGTAATAATATTTGAAAATAATGATGAATGATTACCTAAGGGTTTGTAATAATTACCTAAGATATCTTGTAACATAAATCGACCAACACGAGTGCCAGCATCCAATGTAGTTAATATAAACACAGCTTCAAACATAATGGCAAAGTGGTACCACATGGCTAATAAATTTTGCCCAAAAGCTTTAGCAAAAATTGTTGCCATTCCCACGGCAAGGGACGGTGCTCCACCTGTTCTTGCAAAGAGAGAATTTTCACCAACATCTTGAGCTAATTGGTTCATCTGTTCTAATGTAACTTCAAATCCCCAATTATTAATTGTTTGTATGGTTTCAGCGGCTGAAGAACCTACCATTCCTGGTGGACTATTAATTGCAAAGTATATTCCAGGCTCCAAAATACAAGCTGCAACTATCGCCATAATTGCTACAAAACTTTCAAGTAACATTCCTCCATAACCAATCATTGGAATATATTTTTCATTTGTTATTAATTTAGGTGTCGTTCCCGATGAAATTAAAGCATGAAAACCAGAGATTGCCCCACAGGCAATGGTTATAAAAACGAATGGGAAAAGTGATCCGCCAAAAATTGGTCCCGTACCATCTATAAATTGAGTTACAGCAGGCATATGTATTTCTGGGCGAATAATAATTATTGAGATTGCTAAAAAGATCACTGTGCCCAACTTAACAAAAGTTGAAAGATAATCACGCGGTGCAAGTAACATCCAGACTGGTAAAACTGCTGCACAAAACCCATAAATAATTACTCCGAAGGCAAGGCTCAAACCGTCATGATCAAATAAAACTCGAAGTGAGGTGGACTTATCAATCTCTCCTCCATAATAAACAGCTAATAAAAGAAGCAATACTCCAATTGCTGTTGCTTCCAAAACTCTCCCCGGTCTTATATTTCGCAAATAAAATCCAATGAATATTGCAATCGGAATTGTTGCTACTACCGTCGAAGTTGCCCAAGGGCTATGTTTCATTGCATTCACGACTACAAGACCAAGGACTGCTATTAGGATAATCATAATAACAAAAGTCCCTATTTGAGATGCAATTCCTGCTAAAGTCCCTAATTCATCTCGAGCCAATTGTCCCAAACTTTTACCATTTTTTCGAACAGAGAAGAAAAGTACAGACATATCTTGAACGGCACCTCCCAATACAGCTCCGACTAAAATCCAAATTGTCCCAGGGAGATATCCAAATTGAGCAGCAAGAGTTGGACCTACCAAAGGCCCTGGGCCAGCAATCGCAGCGAAGTGATGTCCAAAAACTATCCATTTATCTGTGGGGATAAAATCTTTACCATCATTGAACTTAATTGAAGGAGTATGTTGATTGGAGTCTATAACTAATGCTTTTGTAGCAATCCAGGCGGCATAAAATCTATAAGCAATCAAATAGATACATACCGAAGCCACAATAAACCAGATAGCATTTATTGTTTCGTTTCTTGAAAGCGCTATTATTGAGAAAGCAAGTGCGCCAACAATACTTAATATTATCCAAAAAAAAATTTTCATATCTAAAAGCTTATGGAAACATTTTCAAAAACATCATCCATTATGCAATCCTCAGATTGATTATATATCTTTAAAGCCACATAAAGCATTGCAAAAGAATCTAAAATATCATCATCCTTAATCATATTTTTATTAAATTTTTGTCTTAAATTTTCAAAATCGAAACTATCAAAAATACTTTGCAATAATTTAATGCGCTTAATCTTTCCCTCATTTGTTTTCTTCTTTTCTAAAACTACATGATTTTCATTTAACTTCATAAAAGCTAACTCAGGATGTGACTCATAAATCCTAATAGCTGGATTGGAATTTTTAAAATTCTGAACTTCCCTTATTTTGTTAAACAAATTAAAGCTTTGTTTACTTAATTTTTTTCCAGTTAACTCAAAGTTAATTAATGATGCAGTTTGAAAATTATTTTCTTTTAAAGCATTCATGCAGGGTGCATTAAAAACCGTAGACGCTCTTTTACCTAATTTTACTCTTGCTTTTTGGTCCACTGATCGATACAAGTTAATTAAATACACAGGCATATCGATTGCAATCAAGTAAGGTTGTTTGAACATATCATTTAATTCATCAAGCTGACTTATTAAATGATATTGAATCAAACCACTTTTAATATTTTTTGACGCTATCGCCCAACCTGATGCACATCCATCTAAGCCTATTATTGATTGCATTTTGGTATAATCAAAGAATGAAAAAGACTATTATACTTGGTGTATGTGGAGGTGTTGCTGCTTATAAAGCAGTAGAGCTAGCTCGATTATTAATTAAAAATAATTTTATTGTCCGCGTTGTAATGACAAATGCTGCAATGAAATTTATCACTCCCCTTACTTTTCAAGCAGTTACCAACAATCCCGTATTAACAGACCAAGAGTTTTGGAATAATCAATCTGGGAATGGTATGGATCATATTAACCTTTCACGAGACGCTGATCTCATTTTAGTTGCTCCCGCATCGGCAAACTTTCTAGCAAAACTAAATTCAGGAATCTGTGATGATTTATTAACTAATATTTGTGCTGCTAGAAGCTGTGACTTATATGTTTGTCCAGCTATGAATAGCTTTATGTATCACAATCCCCCAAATTTAAAAAATATTGATTCCCTCAAAAAAAATGGTGTATTTTTTATCGGTCCCGAATTAGGAATCCAAGCATGCGGAGAAAATGGCATAGGTCGTCTCAGTGAACCAATCTCTATTTTCAGTGAAATAGAAAAATATTTTTCACAACCTTTATTGAAAAATTTGAAAATTTTGATATCTGCTGGTGCAACCATTGAAAAAATTGATGCTGCTCGTGCGATTACTAATTTTAGTTCAGGAAAAATGGGGGTCTCCATTGCAAATGAAGCTTTTCAATTAGGTGCAGATGTAACCTTAGTAAAAGGTATAACCCATCAGGAAATTAATCCTGGCATTAGAATTATAGAAGCTAAAAATCATGATGATATGGAAAAGGTTATTTATCAGGAGGCAAAAAAAAATAATATATTTATTAGTGTTGCTGCTATTTCCGATTACAAAGCAAAGCAGATTTTTAATGGCAAAATTAAAAAAGATAAAAAACTTTTAACCTTGGAATTAGAAAAAACAAATGATATCTTAAAAAATACGAAGAAAAAATTTCCTAACTTATTTTGTGTGGGTTTTGCAGCCGAAACTAATGATTTAATTCATTATGCTAAACAAAAACTGATTGAAAAAAATTTAGATATGGTAATTGCCAATGAACTAAACAATACCATGGGTCATGATGATGCAGAGGTGATTATTCTTGATAAATTTCAAGAGAAAATTCTACCTAGAATGCCTAAAATCAAATTAGCAAATAACATATTATTAGAAATTCAAGAGAGTTATCAAAAAAATGAAAATTGATATTGATGTAAAAATTTTAAATCCAAAAATTAAGCATCATCTGCCAACTTATGGATCAATTGGCTCCGCAGGATTAGACTTAAGAGCATGCATTGATGAAGAGTTAATTATTCCACCAAATGAAACAATACTCATACCCACTGGGCTTGCCATCTATATTAAAAATCCAGATTATGCGGCCTGTATACTTCCTCGGTCGGGTTTGGGTCATAAACATGGTATTGTGTTAGGCAATTTAATTGGATTGATTGACTCTGA
The DNA here is from genome assembly GCA_030827595.1 of Burkholderiales bacterium. GTDB lineage: Bacteria > Pseudomonadota > Gammaproteobacteria > Burkholderiales > Methylophilaceae > BACL14. Next base: position 3,506 of record JAURED010000002.1, on the reverse strand, counting down.
CTATCAAGGTGAATTAATGGTGTCTTGCTGGAATCGATCTGATAAAGCCTACCCTATCCAACCTTTTGATAGAATTGCTCAGATGATCATCATCCCCGTTCTTCAAGCAACACTTAATTTTGTGGATGATTTTAATGCTTCTGAAAGGGGCTCTGGTGGCTTTGGAAGTACTGGAAAAACATAAAAAACACTTGTAAAACACCCCTATTTTGTGGTTTAATAGTCGTTTTTCAAATTCAAGAGTTTATTATGGCAAAAGAATGTCAAGTCACAGGTAAAAAGCCTGTAAGTGGAAATAATGTTTCACACGCAAACAATAAAACAAAACGTAGATTCATGCCAAACTTACAAAATAAAAAATTTTGGGTTGAAAGTGAAAATCGTTGGGTTTCCCTGAAAATATCAAATGCAGCTCTCAGAACCATTGACAAACTTGGTATTGACACTGTAATAGCTAAAATGAAAGCAGAAGGTAAAAAGATATGAGAGAGAAAATCAAACTAGAATCTACTGCTGGTACTGGTCACTTTTACACAACGACAAAAAATAAGAAAAATACGCCAGACAAGATGGAAATCAAAAAATTTGATCCAAAGGCTAGAAAACACGTCATTTATAAAGAAACAAAATTAAGCAAATAATTTTTTCTTAAGTTCAAACTCTAGTTATTATTAATTATCTCAACTGTTCTATATGGGTAAGGTATATCAATACCTTCCGCCTTAAACTGTTTCCATATTTTTTGATTTATATCTGATTTAAGTGACAATGATCCCTCTTCAGGATCCAGTATGTAGAAAGATAATAGTATGTCTATGCCATTATCCCCAAATCCCGTGAGATATACATTTGGCTCAGGATCTTTTAAAACTCTTTTTTCTGATTTTGCAGCTTTTAACATGATCTCGAAGGCTTTATCCACAGATGATTTATAACTTATTTGAATTTCAATTGACACTCTCGCCTTTCGATCTGAAAAAGAATGATTAACAATATTCTCAGAGATTAATGTTTCATTCGGAATGATTACCTCAACGCCATCAAGCTTTCTTAATACCGTATATCTTGATCGTATTAATGTAACAACCCCGTAGTGTTCGCCTACTAGTAAAATATCTCCAATATGAATTGATTTATCCATGAGAATGATAAATCCACAGACATAATTACTAGCAATTTTTTGAAGTCCAAAGGCTAGTCCTACACCAAATGCACCTCCGAGAACACTTAAAAAAGTAAGGTTAATCCCTATAGATGAAAGAGAGATGACAACCGCAATAAAGTATAAAAATATTCTAAAAACTTTATTCATCATTACTCTAGCATTTGCATCTAGATGGCTAGCTTTCATCAATTTATTTTCAATAAACTTACTAATTGTCATCGCAATTAAAATAGACAAAAATATTGCAATAATGGCTTGAACCATCATTAATAAAGAAAGGTTTTGAGAACCAATTTTAAATGTAACAGCATCTAATGAATTAATAAACTCGGGCAGTACGCCCGTTATTTGCAATGCTAATACAGCCCAAATCACAACTGAAACAGTATTTTCAAATGCTCTTAATATTGAATTTGGTTTTGACAAATACCTCATCAAATAAACAGAAAGTCTAATAACTACAAGAGCTATTAATAGTTTTTGAACCAATACCAATAGTCCATGTGTAAAAAATATTGTTGAAATAGTCTGAGCAAATCCAATCATAACAATTGCACATATAGGGAAAATAACTTTGATTATGCCTTCAGTAATAACCTTATTTTTTGCTTTTGAATTTTTTGATATAAACCTTCTAAATATATCTGCAACAAAGAAATAAGATAGCGCAATTGAAGACACTGCTATTGCAAGCTCTATGAGTGTATTAAAATTTAAATAACTTGAGTAATCAAAGAGTTGGAAAGTCATAAGTTAATTATATAAGAACTAAAGTTGCTAGTCCTAAAAAGATAAAAAAACCTCCGCTATCAGTCATAGCCGTAATTAAAACACTCGAGCCAACTGCAGGATCACGACCAGATTTGCTAAGAATTAGAGGTATCATAACACCCATTATGGCTGCAAGAATGAGATTTAAGGTCATGGCTGTTGTCATAACAATTGCTAAACTTGAATTTTTGTACAAGAAGAAAGAAATAAACCCTAGGACACCTCCCCATAAAATTCCATTAAGAATTGCAACGCCTATTTCTTTAAATAATAGTTTTCTTAAATGATTGAGAGATACCTGGCCAAGTGCAATTGCTCTAACAATCATTGTTGTTGTTTGGTTACCTGAATTTCCACCAACACCAGCAACAATCGGCATTAATGCAGCCAAGGCTACTACCTTTTCGATTGAGCCTTCGAATACCCCGATTACCCGAGAAGCAATCAATGCAGTAACAAGATTTATTGCTAACCATGCCCATCTATTACGAACTGATTTCCAAATAGATGAAAATATATCTTCATCTTCACGAAGGCCAACCATTGATAACTGATTGCTATCACTTTCTTCACGTATATAATCCATCACAGCATCAACAGTTATTCGACCCACCAATCTATTATCTTCATTTACAACTGGAGCTGTAACAAGATCGTATCTTTCAAAAGCCTTTGCTGCTTCTGCAGCATCATCGTTTGCTTTAAATAAAACAGCTTCATTGGACATAACTTCCTTCACCATTAACTCAGGCTCATTGACAACAATTTTCTTAAGAGGCAGAACGCCCAATATTTTTTGTGATCTGCTAACAACAAATAATTTATCTGTTAATTCTGGAAGTTTTTTAATTTTTCTTAAGTACCGTAATGCGACTTCTATAGAAATATCATCTCTGATAGTAACAATATCAAAATCCATTAATGCACCCACCTGATCTTCTGGATAAGATAGAGCGGACTCTAATCTTTCCCTATTATTTGCATCCAAGCTATCAAGTAGATCTTGTAAAACATTTTCGGGAAGATCGGCAGCAATATCAGCAATTTCATCTGTGTCTAGTTGTTCTGCTGCTGCTAACAGCTCTGTACTATCCATATCAGCAATTAGAGTTTGACGAACACTATCAGAGACCTCAATCAATATCTCACCGTCTCGATCAGCCCTAACTAGATCCCAAACAATCAATCGATCATTCAAAGGAAGAGACTCTAAGATAAATGCTACGTCGGCTGGATGAAGAGAATTTAGTAGTTTTCCAAGAGAAGATAAATTTTGCTTCTGGACTAAATTTTTAATTAATTTTTGCTTAGGCATTTCTTGTTTATCTACAAGATCCTCAACAATCTTATTTTTTCCTAGAAGCTCATTAACATCTTGAAGTAATTTGCTTAAATTTTCTTTATTTTTTTGGTCCATAATGTTCTTTATTATGATTTATTTAATCAAATATTCAAAACTTTAATCTAAAAAAAAAGCCGGTAAAACCGGCTTTTTCAAATAACTCATATGTTTTATTTTTTCTCAGCTGCTGGTTTAGCTGCTTTTTTCTCAGCTGCTGGTTTAGCTGCT